>NZ_NOZE01000034.1:0-41572 GCF_002259025.1 Rhodococcus sp. 05-2255-1e
GCGTTCATCGGACCGTCCGGCTGCGGTAAGTCGACCGTCCTGCGTTCGCTCAACCGTATGCACGAGGTCACGCCCGGCGCTCGCGTCGAAGGTTCGGTGACGCTGCGCGGCGGGACTGCCAGAGTGACGTCGGAGACGGCATGGAACTTGCCGTAGTAGATGTTGACGTCCTTGAGATCGAGACGCTTTGCCATGTTCTGATTCCTTAGGATTCTCTGGAGTCGGGTGGGTCAGAAGTTCTTGGGCGAGAAGAACTTCGAGACCAACTTCGCGCCGATGTTGAGTATTGCGACGATCAGGATCAGCGTCAGGGCTGCTCCCCACATGCGCTCCGCGGTGAGCACGCCGGTTCCTGCTTTCTGCAGGTCGACCATCATGAGCGGCAGTGACGTCTGCGGCCCCTCGAAAATGTTGAAGTTGATAGCGGTGGCCGAGCCGACCAGGATCAGCACCGGAGCCGTCTCACCCATGACTCGGGCCAGCGCCAGCATGATGCCGGTGACGATGCCGGAGAGCGCGGTGGGGATGACGATCTTGGCGATGGTCTTCCACTTCGGCACGCCCAGTGCGTAGGACGCCTCGCGCAGGTCCTGCGGAACGATGCGCAGCATCTCCTCGGCCGACCGCACGATGACCGGAATCATCAGCAGCACGAGGGCGAAGGCAACGGCGACACCGGAGCGCTGGAACCCGAAGGTGGCGATCCACAGCGCGTAGATGAACAGGGCCGCGACGATCGACGGAACACCGGTGAGGATGTCGACCATGAACGTCGTGACCTTGGCCAGTTTGGTCCCTGCGCCGTACTCGACGAGGTAGATGGCGACGAAGATGCCGATCGGGATGGAGATGACGGCGCAGAACAGTCCTTGCAGGAGGGTTCCCACGATCGCGTGGTACGCACCACCGCCGGCGATGAACTGGGTGATTCCGGCCTGCGAGTTCTGCCACCAGGCCGGTGCGACCACAGCGGACAGTCCACGTGAGATCACCGTGTAGAGCACCCAGATCAGTGGTACGAGGGCGACGAGCACCGACAGGCTGACGAGAATCGTCGCCGCGAGGTTCGACGCCTTGCGCCGGGCGCTGACGCCCTGGAACGTGGGCTCCTTGACGGGCTTGTCCATGGTTGCGGTCATGGGTCAGTCCTTCTTTCCGGCGATGGCGGCGCGGGCACCGGCGTTGACGACGAAGGTCAGGACGAACAGCACCAGACCGGCGGCGATGTAGGCACCGGCCTGCAGCGGGTTGTTGAACTCGCCTGCTGCCAGCGCGATCTTGGTCGCGAAGGTGGAACCGCCGTCGAACAACGTTCCGCCGAAGGTCGCCTGGGTGCTGCGGATGATGATGTAGAGCGCGATGGTCTCACCGAGTGCGCGTCCGAGGCCGAGCATCGAACCGCTGACGAAGCCGGACTTGCCGAACGGAATGACCGTGGTGCGAACAACTTCCCAGCGAGTGGCTCCGAGCGCGAGAGCCGCCTCGACCTGGCCCTTGGGCGTCTGGACGAACACCTCACGGGTGACGGCGGCAATGATCGGCAGGATCATCACGGCGAGCACGATGCCGCCGGTGAAGATGGTGCCGCCGCCTGCGATCGATACCGAGCCGGTGCTGAACAGCGGGAACCAGCTCAGCGACGAGTTCAGCCATTCGGCGAACGGGCTGATCGCCGGGGCCAGGACGTACAGGCCCCAGAGGCCGAAGACGATCGACGGGACGGCGGCGAGGAGGTCGATGACGTAGCCGAGCGGTCCGGCAACACGCTTGGGTGCGTAGTTGGTCAGATAGATCGCGATACCGAGCGCGACGGGCATCGCCAGGATCAGAGCGAACAACGACACGGTGACGGTGACCAGAAACAGGTCGAGTACACCGAACACCATTGCCGAGGTGTTCGAGGTGTCCCACGCGCCGTTGTAGGTCAGGAAGTTGACCGTGTTGTTGGACAGTGAGGGAATCGCTCGCCAGAGCAGGAAGATGCCGACCGCAGCGATCAGGGCGATGATGAAGATGCCCGAGCCCTTGGCCAAGCCGGAGAAGATCCTGTCACCGGGACGGGTGACCGTCCCCGATGTTTTCGAGTCTGACAATTGTGGTTCTTCCGGTTCGTGGGCGGCACCTGTGGTAGGCACGGTAGCCGCTGAGGGGATGCCGGTGATCGAGTGGGTGTCGCTCATACCGCTCACTGTCTCGTGTCGATGCAGGGTGGTCCGCCTTCGGCCCGCGTCACCGCGAGCCGAAGGCGAAACCGGGTTTATCGAGGATCAGGCGATCGCTTCGATGGCGGTGACCAGGCGTTCCTTGAATGCGTCGGGCAGCGGCACGTAACCGGCTTCTTCGAGGCCCTGCTGGCCCTCGTTGGCTGCACTGAGCAGGAAGGACTTGACTGCTGCCGTGGTGTCGGCGTCGTAGCCCTTCGAGCAGACGATCTCGTAGGTCGCGAGGACCAGCGGGTAGGTGTCCGCTGCGTCGCTGGCGTAGAGGCCGTCGATGTCGATGACGAGGTCGTTGCCCTCGCCCTTGAACTTCGCGGCGTCGATTGCCTTGCCTGCGGTCTCGCTGCTCAGCTCGACCGGTCCGTTACCGAAGTCGACAGCGGCCTTGCCCAGCGACTCCTGGTCGGCGAAGCCCTTCTCTACGTAGGTGATGGCACCGGGGGTGGCGGCGACGGCCTGGGCGACGCCCGAGGATCCGTTGGCACCTTCGCCGACGCCGCCGGCCCAATCGGAGCTGTGGTTCAGCGTCCATGCCTCGGGAGCGGATGCCGCGAGGAAGCGCTGGAAGTTGTCGCTGGTGCCCGACGAGTCGGAGCGGTAGACCGGGGTGATCGCGGTCGACGGGAGCGTTGCGCCCTCGTTGAGTGCGGCGATGGCCGGGTCGTTCCAGGTGGTGATCTTGCCGGTGAAGATCTGCGCGATGACGTCGGGGTTCAGCACCAGGTTGTCGACACCGTCGACGTTGTAGGCCACTGCGACCGGGCCGAAGACCAGCGGCAGGTTCCACGCCGGGTTGTTGGCGCAGCGCACGGCGGCCTGTGCGGCCTGGTCGTCCTTGATGGACGAGTCGGAGCCGGCGAAGTCGACGAGGCCCGCGACGAACTGCGTGCGGCCGTTGCCCGAACCACTGGTGGTGTACTCGACGGCCTTGCCTGCGCAGACGCCGGAGTAGATCGAGGTGAAGTTGGACATGGCGTTCTGCTGTGCGGACGAGCCTTCACCGGTCAACGGGGACTTGCCTTCGCACGAAGCCGAGGACTGCGATGCACCGTCCGTGGTGGCGACGTTCGCGTCGCTACCGCATGCGGCCAGCAACATGGCACTGACTGCCACTGCACTCATGAGAGCACCGTTGCGCTTGAGGTTCACCTGTTTCCTCCGAGGAATCTTGGGCCGTGATCGCGGCGCGAACTCGAGGTTCGCGCTGCGACTGTGAAGGTGCCGGCTCAGAAGAACCCTCGCACCAGGCAGCGTAGGTTGCCGCCCAGAGAGAAAGGTAAAGGCAGGTGGTAGACGTTTACCCCCGCGTGGGTGAACGGAAGATGAACACCGTGCTGGAAATGTCCGATTACGCGGTCCGCGCGTACGCGGCGTCGACGTGGTAATTCGCGAACCCGAGCTTGGTGTACGTGTGCACCGCCGCGGTGTTGTCGGCCTCGACGTACAGCATGATCTGGTCCAGTTCGCGACCGCGCAGATAATGCAGCCCGGCCAGGGTCAGTACCCGTCCGAGACCGCGACCCTGCGACTGCGGATCGATACCGACCACGTACACCTCACCGATGGCCGGGTCGTTGCCCCCAGGGAGTGGAGCCTGCGGAACGACCCGATCCTCAGCGGCGTGAACTTTCGTCCAGTGGAATCCGAGCAGGTGGTCGCTGCCTTCCTCGAAGGCCAGGAAGAGACCCGCCGGATCGAACCACGGCTCGTCTCGCCGCGACGCGATGTCGCGGTCGGTCCAGCCGCCCTGCTCGGGATGCCAGGAGAACGCCGCGTTGTTCACCCTCAACAATTCGGCATCGTCCTGGTGCCCACGATAGGTTCGCAGCGAAATACCTTGTGGTACAACCACATCGGGCAGTTCGGGCTCTGCTGCAGCCCGCCGCATCTGCAGCAGTTCCCGGGCCACCGTCAGCCCGAGCGCACGCGCCACGGACTGTGCTGCGGGCAGATTTCCGTGCGCCCAGATCCGCGTGTCGGAGCCGAGATCGAGTGCGCTGCTGACCAATCGCCGACCTATGCCGCGACCGCGATACTCCGGATCGACCACTGCCTCGGCCATACCGTCGGCGACGCCGACGTACCCGACGACTCGATCTGCGTCGGTAGCAACGAATCGAACGACGCCCTGACCCGCGTCGACGGCCTTGACGGCCTGTTCCGAGAGCGGCGCAGTCCCGTCGACTTCGGTTGCACGCGAAAGGATCCGGTGAATCTCGTCGCTGACGCGCGAGGACGGTGCGTCGCCGTCGAGGGGGTGGACGTCGAACGCAGTATCCGAATTCATCTACGAGAGCGTACTCTCTTGCTCGAACTCGAAATCCGCATCGTCGGAATCGCCGGCCATGGCGTCCGGAGCCGTACCGCCCTTGGAGTTACGCGACGGACGCACGGCCTTGTAGCCCACGTTCCGCACCGTTCCGATCAGCGACTCGTACTCGGTGCCGAGCTTGGCGCGGAGGCGTCGAACATGGACGTCGACGGTGCGAGTGCCACCGAAGAAGTCGTAGCCCCACACTTCCTGGAGCAACTGGGCGCGGGTGAAGACGCGGCCCGCATGTTGAGCCAGGTACTTCAGCAGCTCGAATTCCTTGTAGGTCAGATCGAGTGGGCGACCGCGCAACCGCGCGGTGTACGTGCCCTCGTCGATGACCAACTCACCGAGCGTGATCTTGCCCGACGTCTCGGGACTCGCAACCCCGCCGCTTCGGCCGACCAACAGACGTAGCCGAGCGTCCAGTTCCGCGGGACCCGTGCCGGGCAGCAGGATGTCGTCGAGCCCCCAGTCGGAATTGACTGCGACCAGGCCGCCTTCGGTCAGGACCGCGACCACGGGGATGGCCGAGCCGGTACTACCTAGCAGCCGACACAGACCGCGAGCAGCAGCCAGATCGGTACGTGCATCCACCAGCGCGATGTCGGCGGAACCGGCTTCGAGAAGAGAAGACACCTCGGTCGGTACCGGCCGGATGTGGTGAGCCAGCAACGCGAGAGACGGGAGTACGCCCTCCGGATTGGGATCGGAGGTCAGTAACAGGAGCTCCACTGCGTCTCCGTTCTTACCGCTGGCCGGTCCAGCCGACGCTGGAATCGAGTGATCGTCAAGGACACAGACTAGCTTGTCCGTACAACCGGTCGAAGCGGGCAGTACGCGATGCTTCGGTCACAATGGACCGGTGCGCACACTTCTCATCGGACTCGTCAGCCTGTTGGCCCTCGCGCTCGTCGTCGATTTCGGGGCCGCGGCCTACTCCGAATATCGCGTCTCGCGCGCCATCCGCGACGGCGGCGAACTCACCTCGGACCCCCAAGTGATCGTGCACGGTTTTCCGTTCCTCACCCAGGCCGCCGACGGCCGCTATCAAAACATCGAGATCCGAGCCCAGGACGTCCCGACCGAATACGTCGGCTCGACGACCATCGAAGCCAATCTGCGCGGCGTCCACATCGCCCTGTCCGACCTGATCGACAACAACGTCCGCGACATCCCGGTGGACGAGCTCGACGGCCGCGTCCGCATCGAGGCAACCGATCTCGGACGGTTCCTCGGCATCGTCGACCTGCAGGTTTCGGCACCTCCGGCCGACAAGTCCGACGGCACGGGCGGCTCCGGCGGGTCGGGCAAGACCACCGCCGGTGGCGTCGTACTGACGGGAACGGTTCCGGTGGGACCGCTGCAGACCACCGTCAGCGTGCAGGCCGACCTTCTGCTCGAAGGTGACAGTGTCGCCATCGTGGCATCGGACTTCTACTTCGGACCGGAGGGGCAGGCCGACTTCACGATTCCCGATTTCGCCAAGCCCACAGTTCTCGGCCTGTTCACCAAGACCATCGAACGCCAGAGCCTGCCGTTCGGACTGCTGCCGACGGACGTCTACGCGGAGGGTTCACAGATCGTCGTCGAAGGGTCGGGAGAGAACGTGAACATCGACCTCAACGAGATCGAAAAGCCGTGACAGGGATCACAGTTCTGGTTGTCGTGGCGGTCCTTGCCGTTGCTGTCGGACTGATTCTGCGTCGTCGTTCCGGTGCCGTACGCACCATCGCGTCCACCGATTCCGACGACCTTCTCCCGCTGCTCGTCGATGCGGGCGTCACCTCGGGAACTCCGACGATTTTGCACTTCTCGGCGGACTGGTGTGGTCCGTGCGCTGCCGTGCGTCGTGTGGTGCATCAGGTTCTCGCCGACCGCACCGACGCACGCGAAGTCGAACTCGACATCGATGCTCAGCCTGTTCTCGCCCGTGAACTCGGAGTGCTCTCGCTGCCGACGACCTTCGTCCTCGACGGAGAACTGCGTCGGCGTTCGAGAATTGCCGGCGTGCCGTCGGCCGCAGCCCTGCGCGAGGCTCTCGACGCGCTGTAGGGCAAGAGCTACTCAGGTGGGCGGTACGACGCGCCCCTGGTAACGGGTAGGATGCACTTCGTGTTCTCCCGCCGCGAGCTCATGCTCACCAGTCGACGCACGGTTGATCTGTGCCGACTGGGCGGTTGTTGCTGTCGCTGCTGCTGATTTCCGTCTGCCGCCACGCCCATGCGTGATGCCGGCCCGATGATCGAAATCCACATCCGAGCACCGGCGACAAGCCGTGCCCCGGCCTCGCACAGGAGTACCTCTCGATGTCGACATCCGACACCCACACCACCACGATCGACCAGGTCGACGTCCGTGGTCCGCGCTTCGCCGCGTGGATCACCACCGCAGTTCTGGTCGTCGTCCTCCTCGCGAGCACGGTCTCGGTTCCCGCAGCGGCAATCCTGCTGGGGCTCCAGGCGATCGTGTTCGGAATCGGAGCCGTCCGCGGACCCAAGCACAGTCCGTACGGCACGATCTACGCGACATTCGTCGCGCCGCGGCGCTCACCGACCACAGAACGTGAGCCGGTGGCCCCGTTGAAGTTCGCCCAACTGGTGGGCTTCGTGTTCGCCGCCGTCGGAGTCCTCGGATTCGCTCTCGGCGCTCCCGTCGTCGGCACCGTAGCGACAGGCTTCGCGCTCTTCGCGGCGTTTCTCAACGCAGCGTTCGCAGTGTGCCTGGGCTGCATGATCTACCCCCTCGCAGCTCGATTGCGCGGCAACTCGCGCACCGCAGCGTGACAACTACCCCCTGATCCGACAAGAAAGACCGAAAGGAACACCATGGCTCGCTCCGACGTCCTGGTCTCTGCCGACTGGGCCGAGCAGAACCTGAACGCACCGAAGATCGTCTTCGTCGAGGTCGACGAAGACGCCAGCGCCTACGACGGCGGACACATCGAAGGTGCGGTCAAGCTCGACTGGCGCAAGGACCTGCAGGACCCGGTTCGCCGCGACTTCCTCGATCAGGAGCAGTTCTCCGGCTTGCTCTCGGCCAAGGGCATCAGCAACGACGACACCGTCGTGCTCTACGGCGGAAACAACAACTGGTTCGCCGCCTACGCCTATTGGTACTTCAAGCTGTACGGCCACAAGGACGTCAAGCTGATCGACGGCGGCCGCAAGAAGTGGGAACTCGACGGCCGCCCGCTGTCGAAGGACGTCGTCAGCCGGGAGAACACCCACTACCGCGCCGAGGCCCCGGATCTGTCGATCCGCGCGTTCCGCGACGAGGTCATCGACGCCATCGGCAACAAGAACCTGATCGACGTGCGCTCCCCCGACGAGTTCTCCGGCAAGATCCTCGCGCCGGCACACCTCCCGCAGGAGCAGGCTCAGCAGCGTGGCCACGTCCCGTCCGCGATCAACATCCCGTGGAGCACCACCGCCAACGAGGACGGCACGTTCAAGTCCGACGAGGCACTCGAAGAGCTGTACAAGACCAAGGGCTACGACGACAGCAAGGCCACCATCGCCTACTGCCGCATCGGTGAGCGCTCGAGCCACACCTGGTTCGTGCTCAAGGAGCTCCTCGGCAAGGAAGACGTCAAGAACTACGACGGCAGCTGGGTCGAATACGGCTCCCTCGTCGGAGCACCCATCGAATTGGAGGTTCACTGATATGTGTGGAGCACCCGTGCAGGGTCAGACCATCCCCGCAGGCGTCGACGTCGAGAAGGAAACGGTCATCACCGGCCGTGTCCTCGCCGGCGACGGTGAGCCGGTAGCGGGCGCATTCGTCCGTCTCCTCGACGGCACCGGCGAATTCACCGCCGAGGTCGTCGCGTCGGGAACCGGCGATTTCCGCTTCTTCGCTGCCCCCGGACAGTGGACGCTGCGGGCGTTGTCCGCATCGGGCAACGGCGACACCGTCATCACGCCCGAGGGCGCGGGCGTGCACTCGGCCGACGTCACCGTCGGAGTCTGAGTCACCGAACCGATCACGCAGAAGAACCCCGCACCTGGCAACCAGGTGGGGGGTTCTTTTCGTCGTTCTAGCCGACCGCTCGCGCCGGCTCGGGGACCGTGGAGTACTGCGGCGGGAACATGCCGGGAGGTACCGGAATGCCCTGGGATTCGAGGAAGGCACCGAGGTCGCTGACACGAGTCTGCGTCCGCGGCTCCGGCAGCACCCGGGATTCCTGGGCGGGCGCGGGCGTCTCGGGTGCCTGGGTCTGGGGTGCCTGGGTCTGGGGTGCCTGGGTTCCGGGGGTGGCCGGGTCGACCGCGGGAGGCGCGTTCTTCTTCTCGCGTTCGGTGCGGGCGAGATCGGTCACCCAGGCGACCATCTTTTCGCTTTCCCACTCGACCCCGTCGTTGGGGTCGTTGTACCAGTAGGACAGGTGCTGCAGAAAGCCGATCGCCAAGTAGGGGCCGAGCACGACGTCGACGATGCCCTTGTTGTTCTCCACCAGGCCCTCGCCCTCGGCACGCAACTTCGCCTTCACCGTTTCGGCACCCGGACCGAGGGCCCAGTTGAGATCGGCAAGTAGTTGATCGGGCGACAGCGCTGCTGCAGCCTTCGCGTCGTCCACCTGATACTGCCGGTCGGAGACTTTGACGAGAACCTGCAGGAGCGTCTCGTCCGACTCGAGCCACGACTTGTTCGTGGCGATATCGATGATCGCGCGGGTGGCAATGGAGGCGACCGTCCGACCGAAGTCAGAGACGGTCTGCACCGGGTTGAGCAGCGTCAACCGCATCTGACCGAGTACACCGAGCGCCAGCTGCAGCAGTTCGATCTTGTCCGGCGAGTCGCAGGCGAGATCGTAGGGACGACACGACCAGGTGACCTTGTCCGTCATCGACCCGTAGTCCCGCGGCGCCTGGTCCATGAAGCCGCCGAGCGACTGGCCCACCTCGTCACCGAAGTTCGGCACACCGGCCGGGCGGTAGGGCGACCCCACCATGACGACACCGACGACGTCGTCGGACGTGACGAGAGCATTGGGATCACGGTGGCCGAGTTCCATCGTCACGCGATCGAGAATTTCGCCGCCGACGCTGTATCCCAGGAGCGCGAACTTGGTCTTCTCACCGCACTTGGTCTTGTACTCGTCCATCAACCGATTGGTCGACGCGATGCCGTCGGCGATCGACTCCTGGTAGGTCGGCACGTTGTCGAGTACGTCGAAGCCGTAAGTGGAGGAATACGGGACGTAGAGCCAGCCGACGGTGCCGGGGCTGTCCGCGTTCGCCTCACCGACCGGAACGGTGACGTTGCCGACCCAGTTCGACGCGATCGTCTGCGCTTCTTCGTTGAGCGGATTGCGATCGGAGTCCGAGTCGGTGGCTCCGGACACCGCCAACAGCAGTACGTCCGGGCAGTCCTGCGCGTAGTTGTTCGGATCGATGTTCGGACCCTGAGACGAACCGAAGTCGGCCGAACCCGACTCTGCCGAACCCGAATCGGACGATCCCGAGTCGGGCGCGGCCAGCGCAGCAGCGGGAGCTGCAAGGGCCAACGCCAAGGTGACAACCGCCGATCGAACCAATACGGAACCGAACGACGATGTCAGAACACGCTTACGACGCAGCATTTCTGCAGAGACCTCCCCAGCCTTACAAGACAACAGCCTTTTCGACACACAAAGTGAATTCGTCGGCGCTCTCGAAGTCGAGAGCCCGACGCCCCCGGGAAGAAGGTACCTGCTCGAGTCGATTTCGCCATCACTACGAGTGATCCAGGGCACTGCGGGCCGCAAACATGGTGGTGTGTCACCAATGCCACAGCGCGGAAACGGACCGTTGTCATCGACCGGTCTCGCCGCGGGTTAAACTCGGTTCCGTGGTCATCTTCTTCGAGGTATTGCTGGCGCTTGCGGCAGTAGCCATCATCGCGTTCTCGCTCTATGTCGTCTACCGACTGGTCAACGACGAGTCGTGACGGAACCGGGCGCGGGCAACCCCGACAGCATCGACGACGGACTGGGCACCCCTATCACCAGCGGTGACCAAGCCATTTCGGCTGCCGAGCAGAAGTTCGCCGAGGCGTCGGCGCGCAACATCCCGGTGCTGCCCGACATCCCCCATCCGGACGACACCGCAAACCTGCGGCTCGGCCCCGATCTGCACCCGTCGATGCTGGCGCTGCTGCCACTCGTCGGCGTGTGGCGCGGTCAGGGCGAGGGGCACGATCCCGAAACGGACACCGACTATCCCTTCGGTCAGCAGATCGTCGTCTCCCATGACGGCGGCAGCTACCTCAGCTGGGAATCGCGCTCATGGAGACTCGATTCCGACGGTAATTACGCGCACCCCGACCTTCGGGAGACCGGGTTCTGGCGCATCAGCGGCGGCAACGGAGTCAAGGGGTCCAAGGACGAAGAAGTCGTCGAGCTGCTGCTGACGCACAGCACCGGCGTCGTCGAACTGTATTACGGTCACGCCCTGACCCAGTCGTCCTGGGAACTTGCCACCGACGTCGTCATCCGCAGCACCTCGGGCGCGCTGGTGGGCGGAGCTCGCCGCCTGTACGGAATCGTCGAGGGCGGGGATCTGGCGTACGTCGAGGAACGTGTCGTCGCCGACGGCCCGCTCGCACCGCGTCTGTCGGCCCGCCTCACCCGCTACATCGGCTGACGCAGAATCTTTTTCGGATCTCGGGGGCCGTTCGCATGCGAACGGCCCCCGAGCCATACCTGTTGTCAGGTCCCGACCGGACAGGTCGGGGGCTCGGGGGCCGGGTAGCTGCCTGGGATTCGCCTGCCGCTCGCGCGGTCTTCGCAGTGAATCCGTCAGCGATTGCGGCTAGCTGACAGCCACCTCACGCGTCCTAGAGTTCATCAACTTCAGACCACCTCCTCTCTCGTGTACTCCCAACGTACGCCCGCGATCGGGAGTCGGCAAAGGGTTTTTTCGCAGTCCTGTCTCCGAGGTCGATCACCTGGTCGGCGTCGGTGTTCTCGGGCAATTGGTGAGTGACGACGACCACCGTTCGCTCGGCACCGAACAGCCCGTCGTCGGTGGTGAGCAGCTCGCGCAGAATCCGTTCGCCGGAGATTCTGTCGAGATGTTCGGTCGGCTCGTCCAACAGCACGACGGGCGCGGTGCTCAGCAGTGCGCGTGCGAGAAGGAGTCGACGACGCTCGCCACCCGAGACCGCCTGCGCCCCACCGATCAGTGTCGTGTGAACGCCCTGGGGCAACGCGTCGAGCCACGGTCCGAGACCCACTCGTCGCAATGCCTGCGTTGCCTGGTCTTCGTCCACGTCGCCCCGCACCACTCGCAGGTTCTCCAGAATCGAGGTGTCGAACAGGTGCGCGTCTTCGGCGAACAGCGCTGCATCCGAGCCGAATTCGACGGCGAGCGCCCGAAGCATCGTCGTCTTTCCCGATCCGCTGGGCCCGATGATTGCGCTCCGCGCATGTGCGCGGAAGTTCGTAGCAGGGGTCGGGCAGGAGTGGAGCCCGCGGAACGACCCGTTCAGGCTGCCACTCACGTGGGGAGCCGCGTCGAGCATGGTCATGATTCGGGTGGCCGCGATTCGGCCGCGCATCAGTGCGATTGCTGCTGCGGGCAGCGCTGCGGTCGCCTCGAATGCGGCCAGTGGAACCAACACGATGATCGCGAGCGCCATCGGCGTCATGCCGCCCGCCGTGCCTCCGTCCGGGCCGTACAGCCCGATGCCGATCAGCAACGACCCGATCACCGACGCTCCGATCGCCAAGGGCTGTGCGGCATCGGCGAGTGCCGACGGACGCGCCGCGCGATCTCGCGCAACCACCGAGTCGTGTGCTGCGACCTCGGCTTCGGCGAGTGTCGCGTCCAGACGACGGGCGACTCGCAGTTCCGCCGCATGGTCGAGTGCGCGGACCGCTGTCTCGGCGAAGCGCACGTCGGCTTCGGCACCGGCTTCCTCGGCGATCCTCGCCGACCGGGCCGCGAGTATCGGTGCACCCACGCCGGCGATCAGCAATGCCACCGCCAGAATCGATGCGGCGGCAGGTGCGATTCCGGCGAGCAGGCCCACGGCAGCGAGCATCATCAGCACGCTCACACAGATGGGAACGACGGCCCGGATGACGACGTCGCCGAGAACGTCCACGTCCGCACCTGTGCGCGCCAGAACGTCACCCCGTCGCAGAGCGACCGCGCCGTTCCCGTTCGCCAGTCTCTCGTAGATCCTCGTGCGGGCCGCCGTCGTTCCGCGCAGCGCCACATCATGGGTGGTCAAGCGTTCGAGATACCGAAACACCCCGCGCGAGATACCCAGTGCCCGAACGGCTACCACGGCAACCGACAGGTCCAGCACCGGTGGCATCTGCCACGCCCGGGTGATCAACCACGCCGACAGTGCCGCCAGGGCGAGTGCACTGCCCAGTGTCGCCACTCCGGCCAACACGGCCAGTACGACTCTGCGCGGAGACAGCTCGAACAGCGCCAGTGCTCGTCGCAGATCAGACATGCTCGAACTCCCGCTTCGTGGCCGAGTCGCTGCGCACCTCGACGATGCGGTCGGCGGCATGCAGCACCGAACGCCGATGACCGACCATCACCACAGTGACGCCGCGGTCGGCGGCATCTCGAACCGCCTGCAGCACAGTCGCTTCACTCACCGGATCCAGGTGTGCCGTCGGCTCGTCCAACAGCATCACCGGAGCATCGGACACGAAGGTACGTGTCAGTGCGAGGCGCTGTAGCTCGCCGAGCGAGAGCCCCACCCCACCCTGCCCGACGCGAGTGTCCCAGCCCTCGGGGTGTTCTCGAAGCACCTCGTCGAATCCGGCTGCGCGGCAGGCGAGTTCCAGTGCAGCCGAGTCGGGGATTCCGTGCAGGGTCACGTTGTCGTAGAGCGTGCCCGGCACCAACACCGGCCGCTGCGGGAGCCAGGCCACCTGCGCCCACCACTGTTCGAGATCGAGTTCGGCGATCGGCACTCCCCCGACGCTCACCGCGCCGGTCGACGGCGGAGTCAGGCCCAGGATCGCGTGCAGCGCAGTCGTTTTACCTGCGCCGTTCGGTCCGGTCAGGACCGTGACGGTGCCCGCACGGCACAGCGCACTCAGCTCCGCTGGTGCCGCTCCGTCCCGACTTGCAACGCCGAGCCCGTCCAGCTCGATGTCGACCGCTGTTGCGTCGACGGTGCGGCCACCGGTCGGCCGCGCCGCTCGCCGGTCCAACACCCGGAATGCACGATCGGCTGCCTCGACGCCATCCTCGGCCGCATGAAACTGGGTGCCGACGGCACGCAGTGGAAAGTACACCTCGGGCGCGAGGACGAGTGCGATGATGCCGGCTTCGAGTGTCATCTCGCCGAACACCAGACGCAGCCCGATGCCGACGGCAACCAGCGCTACACACAGCGTCGCGAGCAACTCGAGCACCATCGACGACAGGAACGCAATCTTCAGTGCGCGCATGGTCGTTCGACGATGGGCGTCGCCCAATGCACGAACACGAGCGGCCGGTCCGTGCTCGCGCCCGAGCGCGCGCAGAGTCGGCAAGCCTGCCAACAGATCGAGCAGTTGCGCAGACAACCTGGTCATCGTGGTGAGCGTGGCGGCCGCCCGCCCCTTGGTCAGCAAGCCGATCAGGATCATGAAGACGGGGATGAGCGGCAGGGTCACGGCGATGATGGCGGCCGACGTCAGATCCTGTGTGAGGATGACGATCAGGACCAACGGGGTGACGATGACGGCCAGCACCAGCGCCGGCAGATAGCCGGTCAGGTACGCCCGTAGTCCGCCGATGGCGCGGGTCACGACGACGGCCAGTTCTTCGCGCTCGGCGTCGAGCTCGCGAGGCTCGAAACGCGTTGCCGTCGTGAGTACTTCGATCTCCAGCTCGGCGACGACCCGCGACGCCGACCGGTGTGCGTAACGAGACTGGGCTCCGGTCGCGAGCACCCGAACCACTGTTGCACCGGCCAGGACGACCAGTTCCGTCGTCCATGCGGACAACGATCTGGCCGACGGGTCGGTGATGACGCCGGCCAGCACGCGTCCGATCGCCAGTGCACTCACGATGATGCACAGGGTGACCACGGTCGACAGCGCGACCGTCACGAGCACGTACCCACGGGCGGAGCGCGAGTACTTCCACAGTCGCGGATCGACCGGGCCCTTCGGCCGTGTCCGCGAAGTGGTGGGTGCGGTCACGACTTCACCGACAGCCCGATCGAGTCGGGGATTTGGGCGCTCGAAATACGTTGCCGGAAAACCCAGTACGTCCACGCCTGGTAGCCGAGGACGACGGGCGCAGCGAAGGCCGCAGCCCACGTCATCACCGTCAACGTGTACGGGCTGGACGACGCGTTGGCGATGGTGAGATCGAAGGCGGCATCGGTGCTGGACGGCATCACGTTGGGGAACAGGGACGCGAACAGCAGCACGACGACGGCGACGATGGCAATGCAGGTGAAGACGAAGGCCCAGCCTTCACGTTCTTTCGCCGTCAGCGCGACGACGAGCAGCAGGGCCACTGCTGCCACCGCGACCAGTACCCACGTCCAGGTTTTCCCGTACGCGAGTTGGGTCCACAGCGCGAAGGCACCACCGACGAGCACTGCCGGAACCGACAGCCACGCTGCCATTTTCACCGAGTCCTCGTGGACGTCGCCGGAGGTCTTGAGCGCGATGAACACGGCACCGTGCAGTGCGAACACCACGGCCATCGTTACTCCGCCGAGCAGTGCGTACGGGTTGAGGAGGTCGAAGAACCCTGCGGTGACCTTCTTGTTCTCGTCGATCGCGACTCCGCGGACGATGTTGGCGAACGCGACGCCCCACAGCACCGCCGGAACCCACGAGCCGATGCCGATGCCGATGTCGCAGCGACGACGCCACACCGGGTCGTCGATCTTGCCGCGCCATTCGATGGCGCAGATGCGCAGGATGAGCGCCACCAGGATCAACAGCAACGGCAGGTAGAAGCCCGAGAACAACGTGGCGTACCACTCGGGAAACGCCGCGAACAGGGCACCGCCTGCAGTGATGAGCCAGACTTCGTTGCCGTCCCAGACCGGGCCGATGGTGTTGAGAACTGCGCGACGACGCTTCTCTCCCGTCACGGGGTCGGGGTGCCTACCCAGAATGGGCATGAGCATGCCGACGCCGAAGTCGAAGCCTTCGAGCACGAAGTAGCCGACGAAGAAGAAAGCGATTATGAAAAACCAGAATTCGGGCAGTGACATTGCTATCCCCTAGTACGCGAACGAGAGCTGCTTGGGCTCATCGTCTTCCGATTCCGGTGGGTCGACGTGCGGGTGCGCGTCGTGGTCGAGAGGTCCTTCGATGACGTAGCGCCGAAGCAGATAGAACCAGACACCTCCGAGAGCGGCGTACAGCAGTGTGAACGTCACCAGCGAGGCGACGACGAGGCCGACGGGATGGTCGGAGACGCCTTGGTCGACGGTGAGCCGGATCTGATCGACTCCCGAGAGGTTGGGCGCGACAACCCATGGCTGACGCCCCATTTCGGTGAAGATCCAGCCGGCACTGTTGGCCAGGAACGGCGTCGGAATGGCCAGCAGCGACAGCCACGAGAACCATTTCTGGTCGGGAATCCGGCCACCTCGGGTAACCCACAGTCCGGCGACAGCGAGCAACGCAGAGCCTGCGGCCAGGCCGATCATCATCCGGAACGCCCAGTAGGTGACGAACAGGTTGGGCTTGTAGTTGCCCGGTCCGAACTGCTGCTCGTACTGATCCTGTAGTTGGTTGACGCCCTGCACGGTGGCACCGAAGTCGTTCTCCGCCAGGAACGACGTGAGGCCGGGGATCGCGATGAGGTGCACCACGGATTCGCAGTTGTTGTGGGTACCCACGGTCAGGAGCGAGAAGCTGGCTCCGGTTTCGGTGTCGCACAACGATTCTGCGGAGGCCATCTTCATCGGCTGCTGCTCGAACATGAGCTTGCCCTGAATGTCTCCGGTGATGGCAAGCGCCCCACCCGCAACGATCATGACGATGAAGGACATGCGCGCTGCCGATCGGAACATCGAGCGCGAGTCGGTGGCCGGGAGCGCAGCCTGCGGAGTGACCCCATCGGCCGGGAGTGTGCCGCGCTCGTTCTCGGTCTTCTTCTTGCGCGCCTCGCGGACCATCCACCATCCGGAGATGCCGGCGACGAAGGTTGCGGCGGTGAGGAATGCGCCTGCGACCGCGTGTGGAAATGCTGCCAGCGCAGTGTTGTTGGTGAGCAGCGCCCAGATGTCGGTCAGCTCGGCGCGGCCGGTTTCCTCGTTGTAGATCGCGCCGACGGGATGCTGCATCCAGGAGTTGGCTGCGATGATGAAGAAGGCCGAGGCGTTGACGCCGATGGCGACGAGCCAAATGGTCGCCAGGTGAACGAGTTTGGGTAGTCTGCTCCATCCGAAGATCCACAGACCGAGGAACGTGGACTCGAGGAAGAACGCGACCAGCCCTTCGAGTGCGAGGGGCGCACCGAACACGTCACCGACGAATCGTGAGTATTCGCTCCAGTTCATTCCGAACTGGAACTCCTGCACGATTCCCGTTGCGACGCCGAGTGCGAAGTTGATGAGGAACAGCTTGCCGAAGAACTTGGTCAGTCGATACCAGGAATCCTTGCCGGTGATCACCCACATGGTCTGCATGGCCGCCACCATCGGCGCGAGGCCGATGGTGAGGGGTACGAGAATGAAGTGATAAACGGTGGTGATACCGAACTGCCACCGCGAGACATCCAACGCGTCCATCGATACTCCGAACTCTTCCACCCGAGCTGTGACGGGCAACACCGCAGGTCAGGGCATTGGCCCGCGACTGATTCGAATGTACTACTACGAGTAGTAGTAGGGAAGAGTCTTTCGACAGGGCCATTGGGCCCTCAGAGCATCCGGACGGTCTCCACCGCGAGATCGACCATCTCGGGCACCTCGTCCGCGCGGCTGGGCCGCCCCAGAACGACGCCGTTCATCGATGTCACCCGCGCCGCCAGCGTGACGCTCGAAACGAGCCAAACACCGTCCGCTGCAATGAGATCCGCTGGATACAGATGTCCGTGCTCGCACGTCCAGCCGGCCGCCTCGGCCACCGAGAACAGGGCGGCAACTGTGGTGCCCGCCAGGATGCCCTGCTCGACCGACGGTGTGACGAGAGTCTTACCGCGCGCCACCACCACCGTCGAACGGGGTCCCTCCAGCACTCTGCCCTCGCTGCTGAGGTAGATCACGTCGTCCACGCCCTGGCGGGCAGCGTGGCGCAGCGCGGCCATGTTGGTCGCGTACGACAACGTCTTCGCGCCTGCCAGCTGCCACGGCGCACCGGCGGAGAAGTCGACCGAGTAGCCCCGATCGAGCGTCATCACCGACACCCCGTTCTCCCGGGCGTTGCGCACTCGACCCGGCAGTGGCCCCAGCGTCACGAACGCCGTCGGATCGCCGCCGCCCTCACGACCACGGCTCAGCACCAACCGCAGAACGCCCTCGTCCGTGGATTTCTCCGTCCACAGGCCGACCGACTGCTCGATCACTGCGCGCCAGGCATCCGAATCGGGGACGGGAAGATCCAGGGCCGCCGCCGACACGGCCAGACGCGCCAGGTGCAGCTCGACGCCGCAGGCCGAGCCGTGACGCACCAGCAGCGTCTCGAACGCGCCGTCACCACGCACGGCAGCCAGATCGTCGGCGAACAGCAACGGCCGATCCGCGTCGTGCACTCGGCCGTCCAACGTCACCACTACCGACTCCGACATGCCGCCACCCTAAAGGCTGTGGCCGGGTGCTCCTACTATGGAGTGGTGTCCGATCCTGTGACGATCACCCCGAGTCCTCTTCTCACTCTCCCCGGCGCAGTGCCCTCTCCCGACGACAGCGTCGATGCCGGCGTCGCCTGGCACTACGGCAATCCGTTCGGCGAACAACGCAGTGCCGTCAGCGCAGCCGCCGTCATCGATCGATCCCACCGATTCGTGCTTGCCATCAGCGGCGACGAGCGCTCGAGTTGGCTGAACACGATCTCGAGCCAACTCGTGTCGGATCTGCCCGACGGCAGCTCGGCCGAAAACCTGAGCCTGGACGTCAACGGCCGCATCGAGCATCACTTCGTTCAGACCGATCTGGGCGGGGTCACCTACATCGACACCGAACGTGCACAGGGACCGGATCTGCTGTCGTTCCTGAAGAAGATGGTCTTCTGGGCCAAGGCCGAACCCAGAGAGGCCGACGAACTCGTCGTTCTCTCCGTCCTCGGATCCGACGCGGCGTCGATCCTCGACAAGGCGGGCCTCCCGGTTCCGAGCGAGATCTACGGCGCGTCGGCAGTGGACGGCGGCGGCTTCGTCCGGCGGATGCCCTGGCCGGGTCCGAACTCGTACGACGTCGTCGTCCCCCGAGCAGGCCTGAGCGACTGGTTCCTTCGCCTCCGTGACGCCGGTGCTGCCCCGGCCGGAACGTGGGCGTACGAGGCGTTGCGGGTGGAATCGGTGCGACCGCGGGTGGGCGTGGACACCGACGAGAAGACCATTCCGCACGAGGTCCGATGGATCGGCAGTGCAGCCGAGTTCGGCGCGGTTCATCTGGAGAAGGGCTGCTATCGCGGGCAGGAGACCGTCTCGCGGGTGCACAACCTCGGTCGACCGCCGCGTCACCTGGTACTCCTGCATCTCGACGGTTCCGCCGACGGACGGCCCGTGACCGGCGACCCTGTCACCGCCGGTGGCCGCGCGGTGGGGCGTCTGGGGACCGTTGTCGACCACTTCGAGCTCGGGCCCGTTGCCCTCGCGCTGGTCAAGAGAACGATTCCGGTGGACACCGCCCTGGAGGCGGGTCCGTGCGCAGCGTCGATCGACCCCGATTCCATCCCCTCGTACGACGACGTTCAGGCCGGCCGCGCGGCCGTCGATCGCCTTCGCGGCCGGTGACCGGGACCGTCTCGGCGGTCTGCGTGGTGCATGCCGACGTTCCGTTCGGGCGGCGCGGCGTCGTCGACAGCGGCATCGACAAGCGCCCCGTGCTCGGCCCGGTGGATGTGCACGAGCTCGGCATCGGCGGGGACCACTGTTCCGATACCAAGTTCCACGGTGGTCTGGATCAAGCCGTGTACGCCTACGACGAGGCAGAGGCCCGGTACTGGGCCGATCAGCTGGGTGCGCCCGTCGAGCCAGGACGGTTCGGCGAGAATCTGCGGACCAGCGGCGTCCCGGTGACCGACGCGGTGATCGGCACGCGGTGGCGCATCGGCACGGTGACGCTGGAGGCAACCATCGCACGCAAGCCCTGCGGCACGTTCGCGCGGTGGATGGGCGAGCCGGGGTGGGTTCGCCGATTCACGGCCCAGGGAGATGTGGGTGCTTACTTCCGAGTGCTCGAGCCCGGGGTCTTCGCCGCCGGTGATTCGGTGACGGTCGAATCGGTTCCTCGGCACGCGGTGACGGTGCGGATGCTCTTCGAGGGGCGGGACGCCGCGGCGATGCAGACTCTTCTGGACGAGCCCGGATTGGCACCGAAGGTGTACCGCGACG
Source organism: Rhodococcus sp. 05-2255-1e (assembly GCF_002259025.1). NCBI lineage: Bacteria > Bacillati > Actinomycetota > Actinomycetes > Mycobacteriales > Nocardiaceae > Rhodococcus > Rhodococcus sp. 05-2255-1e. Next base: position 20,001 of record NZ_NOZE01000034.1, read on the forward strand.
CGGCGGCGGCGCTGAAATCGTCGCGGAGGCCATGACACACAGCACTACTGTTTTCGTGTCGTAGCGCGAAGATAGTTCGCCTGAGCACGGATATGCGCAGGTACAGGCAGCGCGGACCCCTGCCCCGGGCGTGTCGCGCCGCCGGGCCCGGCATCGACACGTGGTGCCGTATGCGCATCGCGGCGATTCGCGCGCTAGAGTGTGTGCCAGGAAGAAATACCAACTCTAACGGGGCCGCCAAATTTCCCCAGGCCGCCCCGCAAGTCCGCGAGGGGGCACCGCCATGGGCCGAGGCAGGGCTAAGGCAAAGCAGACAAAGGTCGCTCGTGAGCTCAAGTACAGCTCGCCGACAACGGACTTGGAGAGTCTGCAAAGAGAGCTCTCCGGTGGTTCGTCCAACTCCCATCGTGGCGGCATCCACTCTGACTCGGATGTGCATTCCCGAGTCGAGGAAGACGAGTACGAGGACTGGCGACGCTAGAAACTGTGCACTGAACGACTGAGGGGGAGCCGCACCGCGGCTCCCCCTCACTTGTTCGTCGTGTGACCGGTCGGTCAGAACCTCGGGTGGTTACCCAGCAGCAGCGCGCGCTCGTCGGCGACGTCCTTGCCCGCAGCCTTCTTGACCGTGCCGAGAGTCCAGCAGTCGATGTGCCGTGCAGTCAGTACCGCCAGAGCACGATCGACGTCCTCGGGGGCGACGATCGCGACCATGCCGACACCCATGTTGAACGTCTGCTCCATCTCGGCCCGCTCGACGCGTCCGCGCTGCGCGATGAGGGAGAAGATCGGGGCCGGGCTCCACGTGGTCCGATCGAGTTCGGCCACGAGACCCTCGGGCATGACGCGCGAGAGGTTGTTGGCGAGTCCGCCGCCCGTCACGTGGCAGAACGTACGCACGTCGGTCTCGGCCGCGAGTGCGAGGCAGTCCTTGGCGTAGATCTTCGTCGGCTCGAGCAGTTCCTCGCCGAGTGTGCGGCCGAACTCCTCGACGTGTCCGCCGAGATCCATGTGGTTGATCTCGAGCAGCACCTTGCGAGCGAGCGAGTAGCCGTTGGAATGCAGACCGGACGATCCCATGCCGATGACGACGTCGCCGGGACGCACGCGCTCGGGTCCGAGGATCGAGTCCGCCTCCACGACGCCGATGCCGGTGGCAGAAAGGTCGTAGTCACCGTCGGCCATCAGCCCCGGGTGTTCGGCCGTCTCGCCGCCGAGCAACGCACAACCGGCGATGATGCAGCCTTCGGCGATGCCCTTGACCAGTTCCGCGACCTGCTCGGGAACGACACGACCGACGGCGATGTAGTCCTGCAGGAACAGCGGCTCGGCTCCGCACACGACCAGATCGTCGACGACCATGGCCACGAGGTCGAGACCCAGGGTGTCGTGCTTGCCGAGGGCCTGGGCGACGGCGACCTTGGTGCCGACTCCGTCGGTCGAGGCAGCCAGGACCGGCTCGCGGTAGTCGCCCTTGAGCGCGAACAGACCGGCGAAACCACCGAGACCGCCCATGACCTCGGGCCTGCTGGCCTTCTTGGCGAGTGGCGCGAACAGTTGCACTGCTCGGTCTCCTGCGGCGATATCGACCCCGGCCGCCGCGTAGGAGGCACCGCCCGAGTGAGTTGCGCTCGTGGGTTGGGATTCCTCGGTCATTCGGCTCCAGCCTGTGTACTCGTTCATGTCAGCGCCCGTAGCGGCGCAGATAGCGCCCTAACGGTACCGGAGTGCCCGCTGGCGGGAAGAATTCACGTGTGCAGCCGCTTGCCCGGGATGGCGGCCAACAGCTTCTTCGTGTACTCCTCCTCCGGCGAGCGCAGAATCTTCCACGGCGTGCCCTGCTCGACGACCTGGCCGCCCCGCAGCACCACCACTCGATGTGCGACGCGATCGACCACCGCCAGATCGTGGCTGATGAACAGGCAGGCGAAACCGAACTCCTGCTGCAGCGCCTCGAACAGGTCGAGCACGGCCGCCTGGACCGAGACGTCCAGTGCACTGGTCGGCTCGTCTGCGACCACCAGATCCGGTCCCAGCACCAGTGCCCGCGCCAGGCTGACGCGTTGCCGTTGCCCACCGGACAGCTCGTGCGGGTAACGCTTGTCGGTGCCGGACGGTAGTTGCACGGCGTCGAGCAGCTCGGTGGTCCTGGCCGCGATCGCATCCTTGGAGCCGTACTTGTGCACGATCATCGGCTCGGCAATGCACTGTCCGACGGTGAGCCGCGGATTCAGCGACGCCGACGGGTCCTGGAAGACGAAGCCGAATCGCTTGCGCAAGGGCTTGAGCTTGCGCTCGCTCACGCCGGCAATGTTCTGTCCCATCACCGTCACGCTGCCGCTGGTCGGCTTCTGAAGCGCTGCAACGCACCTGCCGATCGTCGACTTACCCGAGCCCGATTCGCCCACCAGACCGAGGGTTTCGCCGCGGTGGATGGTCAGCGAGACGTCGTCGACCGCTCGGAATGCCGAGGAGCCGACCCCACCGGAGAACTGCACCACCAGCTGCGAGACCTCGAGTACCGGCTCGCCCGACGTGTCGACGGTCTTGTCCGACTCCACTGCAGCAAGGGTCGGCACCGCGGCCAGCAGCTTTTTGGTGTACTCGTCTTCGGGGGCGTCGAACAGCTGTGCCACCGGCGCTTCCTCGACGACTCGGCCGTTCTGCATGACGACGACGCGGTCCGCCAGATCGGACACGACGCCCATGCTGTGGGTGATCAGCACGATGGCGCAGCCCAACCGATCCTTGAGATCGCGGAGCAGTTCGAGGATCTCGGCCTGCACAGTGACGTCGAGGGCGGTGGTCGGCTCGTCGGCGATGATGACTTTCGCCTCACACGAGATGGCGATCGCGATCATGACGCGTTGCTTCTGGCCACCGGAGAGCTCGTGTGGGTAGTACGAGAAGCGCTGCTCGGGATTGGGCAGACCCACCATCGTCAGCAACTCGACGGCCCGGGCCTTGGCATCCTTTGCCGACATCCGTCTACCGTCGTCAGGAGTGTGGGCCCGGAGTGCTTCGACGATCTGATACCCGATGGTGAACAGCGGATCGAGAGCGCTGCCCGGTTCCTGGAACACCATCGAAATCTTGTTGCCGCGCAACTGCGCCCACGCCTTGTTGCTCAGCGTGGTGACGTCCTGGCCGCCGAGCACCACGTGTCCTTCGACGCGTGCGGTGTCGGGCAGCAGACCGATGGCGGATCGGACGCTGACGGACTTACCCGACCCCGACTCCCCCACCACAGCGAGAACTTCACCGGGATAGACCTCGAACGAGACCTCGGTGACGGCATCGACCTCGCCGGCATCGGTCAGAAATGTGACGGACAACGACTGCACCGACAGTGCGGACTCGCGTGGAGTCACAACGCTCGATGTCATACCTTCACCGCCTTCTTGAACTTCTTGCGGGTGCGCAGCAGCGGATTGAGTGTCTCGCTTGCACTTTCACCCACCATGGTCAGACCGAGCACCACCAGCACGATGCCCAGGCCAGGGAAGACCGACGTCCACCAGATGCCGTTGGAGATGTCGGGCAGCGCCTTGTTGATGTCGTATCCCCACTCCGAGGCGGAGGTCGGCTCGATCCCGAACCCGAGGAAGCCGAGCCCGGCGAGGGTGAGGATGGCCTCGGCTCCGTTGAGCGTGATGATGACCGGCAGTGTCTGCACCACGTTGGCGAGTATGTGCCGGAACAGAATTCGCGGTGTACCGGCTCCGGTCACCCGCGCGGCGTCGACGTACGGTTCGGTCTTGACGGCCACCGTCGCGTTGCGGACCACCCGGAAGTACTGAGGCACGAAGATCGCCGTGATGGCAATGGCCGCGGAGGCGATACCGCCGAAACTCGACGACTGACCGCCGGCCACGACGATCGAGATGACCACCGCGAGAAGCAGAGACGGGAATGCGTACATCGCGTCCATGAACAGCACGAGCACCCGGTCGAACCAGCGGCCGATGTAGCCCGAGGCCAGACCGAGGGGAACGCCGATGATCAGGGACAGCACCAGCGACGAAGCGATGACCATCAATGCGGTTCTGGCACCGTAGATCACCCGCGAGAACACGTCCTCACCGCGAACCGAGGTACCGAACCAGTGATCCGCGGACGGCGCGGCTTGGCGGGCGAAATCCGCACCGGCGTCACTGGTCTGCGAGAAACCGTACGGCGCGAGAATCGGCGCGAACAGCGCCGCGATCACGAACCCCACCATCAGCGCCAACCCGACGATGAGCGTGACCCGCTGCAATCCCGAGGTGGACTTCACGAACGCGACGCCGGGGAACCCTCTGCGGTGCGGACGGGTGGGAGGAACGTCGGACAGCACGACTTCGGTGCTCATCAGAACCTCACTCTCGGGTCGATGAGGGCGACGATCGCGTCGGTGACGAAGCTGACGACGGCGACCACCACGGCCAGGAACGTCACGATGCCTTGCACTGCAACGAAATCGCGGGCCTGCAGATAACGGGCGAGTTCGTAGCCCAGTCCTTGCCACTCGAAGGTCGTCTCGGTGAGTACGGCACCTCCGAGGAGGACGGCGATCTGCAGTCCGATGACGGTGACGATGGGAATCATGGCGTTACGGAACGCATGTCGCCTCGTCACCGTGCCCTCGCTCAACCCGCGCGCGCGGGCGGCGTCGACGAACGGCGCCTGCAACGTCTGAATCAGGTTGACTCGCACCAATCGCAGGAACACACCGGCCGTCAGCAGTCCGAGCGCAAGAGCGGGCAGAACCGCGTGTTCGAGCACGTCGACGGTGTAACCCGTGTCGCCGTACAGGAACGAGTCGATGATCAGAATGTTCGTCTTCGGGGAGACGTTCTGCAGTGCCAGTTCAACATTGGTACTGGCCCGCCCGGCGACCGGCAGCCAGCCGAGCTTGACGGCGAACAGGAGCTTGAGCAGCATGCCGACGAAGAACACCGGGGCCGCGTACGCCAGGATCGCGAAGATTCGCAGCGACGCGTCACCGAACCGGTCGCGATGGGTGGCGGCGTAGAACCCGAGCGGGATGCCGACCGCGAACGCGACGAGCAGCGCCCAGAACGCCAATTCCAGTGTGGCAGCACCGTTGACGAGCAGGACGTCACTGATCGCGCGATTGTCGGTGGCGGAGCGGCCGAAGTCGCCGCGCAACAATCCGGTCAGGTACTCCCAGTACTGCGTCAGGATCGGCCGGTCGTATCCGGCCTCGGCCTTGCGCTGGGCGATCTGTTCGGCGGGTAGTCGACCGCCGAGGGCGGCGGTGATCGGGTCACCGATCACACGCATGAGAAAGAAGACGACGGTGACGAGAATCCAGGCAGTCGGGATGATCAACAGAAACCTGATCCCGAGATAGCGGGCGAGCGCGCCGTACCGTGACGGCGCGCTCGCCTGCTGCGCTTTCTTCTCCCCTACCGGCGTCTGTGCGGTAGCGGGCACCGGTCAGCTCTTGGCGAGAGTGACGAAGCGGAACTTGAACGAGGCGTCGAGGGTCTCGTCCACACCGCTGATCTCATCGGTGGCGACGGCGATCTGCTTGCCCTCCAACAGCGGAAGGGTCGGCAGGTAGTTGGTCGCGAGCTCGGTCTGAATCTGTCCGATGATCTGCATCCGTGCGTTCTCGTCGGCCGTCGTGCGCTCGAGGTCGAGCAGTGACGTGATCTCCGGGTTCTCGAAATGCGACTGGAGGAAGTTGTCCGGTCCGAAGAACGGCGTCAGGTAGTTGTCTGCATCGGGGTAGTCCGGGAACCAGCCGAGCTGGTACACCGGGTACGCGTCGGCGACACGTTCCTTGGTGTACGTGCTCCACTCGGTGGACTGCAGGTTCACATTGAACAAGCCCGTCGCGTCGAGCTGACTCTTGATCGCGGCGTACTCCTCGCTCGAGCTCGAGCCGTAGTGATCCGGGTTGTACTGCAGGTTGAGTTGGATCGGAGTGGCGACGCCTGCAGCGGAAAGGAATCCGGCAGCCTCGTCTTTGTTCGGTGTCTCACCGTAGACGTCGGAGAAGGCCTTGTTGGAACCTTCCAGACCGGTCGGCACCACGGAGTACAGCGGGGTGTAGGTGCCCTTGTAGACGCCGTCGGAGAGCGCCTGGCGATCGACCGAGGCAGCAATTGCCTTGCGTACGGCCAACTTCTGCTCGGGGGTGTTGCCGGGCATCGTGTTCATGTTGAAGACCATGTAGCGGGACTCGCCGCCGGGGCCCTCGTGCACCGTGAGGCCGTCGACGGCTCCCAGCGATTCGACGTCGGTCGGGGTGAGGGAGCGCCATGCCACATCGATGGCCTTGTTCTGCACATCGAGCTTGAGGTTGTCGGAGCTGGTGTAGTACTTCACGTTGACCGACGACGTCTTCGGGGTGCCGAGAATGCCGTTGTAGTCCCCGTTGGCCACGAAGCTGACGAGTGAGTTCTTGCCATAGCTGGAGATGGAGTACGGGCCGGCGAACGGCTTGCCCGCAACCACTGCGTCGTCGTCGAGCACCTTGTCGGCCGGGAACACCGTCTGGTCGACGATCGGGCCCGCGGGTGTCGCGAGGATCTGCGGGAACGTCTGATCGTTGGCCGCTTTGAGGGTGAACTCGACGGTCTTCTCGTCCGGTGTCGCGATGCTGTCGAGATTGGTCAGCAGCGACGCCGGACCGTTCGGATCGTTGATCGCGACGATGCGGTCGAACGAGAATTTGACGCTCTCGCTCGTCAGCGGATTGCCGTTCGCGAACTTCAGGTCGTCCTTGAGCGTGCACTTGTAGACGGTCGGCTCCGCGAAGTCGCAGCTCTCGGCCGCATCGGGCTCGAGCTCGGAGCTACCGGGAGCGAAGTTCATCAAGAAGGGATACGTCTGGTTCATCACCATGAACGATCCGTTGTCGTACGAGCCGGCCGGGTCGAGCGAGGTGACCTGGTCCGTGGTGCCGACCGTGATGGTCTCGCCGCCGCCGCCGTCGCCGGATCCACCGGCGTCGGTGCGTCCCGAGCCGCACGCTGCGGCGGTCAGTGCGAGTACCGACAGTGCGGCCACTGCGGCGGTCTTCTTGCCGTGCTTACGCACAGCCGTTCGTGATGCGGCGCTGTAGCGCTGCATGCGTCCGTCGTCGGGCGACAGGGTCATCTGAGCCTCTATCCAATCGGTGTGTCCTATGTAACTCGGGACAGTACCGATGGACTGTTTCCAATATGTGGCATTGAGAAAACCCTGCTGTTCCCTAACGGAAAAGACCAGGTCAAGGACGGCTGAGAGCGCTCACATTCGCGTCGTTGTCCACCGGTTGCCCAGCGGCCGACGCCAGCAGACCCTCGAGCACGTGCTTGCCGAGTGCATTGTCCGCGGGCAGATCGATGGGGTACTTCCCAGTGAAACATGCTGCACACAAGCGCGATTCGGGCTGCTCCGACGCCGCGATCATGCCGTCGATGGAGATGTAGCCCAGCGAGTCGGCACCGATGGCCTGCCGGACGCCTTCGAGGATTCCGTCCTCGGAATCGACGCCGTTGGCGATCAGCTCTGCGGGAGAAGCGAAGTCGATGCCGTAGAAGCAGGGCCACCGCACCGGCGGGGACGCGATACGGACGTGGATCTCGAGGGCACCGGCCTCGCGCAGCATCCTGATCAGCGCCCGCTGCGTGTTGCCGCGAACGATCGAATCATCCACCACCACGAGCCTTTTGCCGCGAATGACCTCTTTGAGAGGGTTGAGCTTGAGCCGGATACCGAGCTGCCGAATGGTCTGCGACGGTTGAATGAACGTGCGGCCCACGTACGCGTTCTTCATGAGCCCCTGGCCGTACGGGATTCCGGAGCCCTGGGCGAAGCCCACGGCTGCCGGAGTTCCGCTCTCGGGCACCGGAATGACCAGATCACCCTCGGCCGGATGCTCCTTGGCGAGGCGACGTCCGATTTCCACCCGAGTCGAGTGCACCGAGCGACCGCCGATGACGCTGTCGGGCCGTGCGAGATAGACGTACTCGAACACGCAGCCCTTGGGCTCGGGGGCAGCGAAACGCGAGGACCGAACGCCGTCGGCGTCGATCGCCAACAGTTCGCCGGGCTCGATGTCGCGGACGAACGCCGCACCGACGATGTCGAGTGCTGCGGTCTCGCTGGCGACGACCCAGCCGCGATCGAGGCGACCGAGGCACAGCGGCCGTACGCCGTGCGGATCACGCGCGGCGTAGAGGGTGTGCTCGTCCATGAAGGTCAGGCAGAACGCGCCTTTGAGCAGCGGCAGCAATTCCATGGCCGCCTGCTCGATGGTGCAGTCGGCGGCCTTGTGCGCCAGCAGTGCCGTCACGACATCGGAATCCGACGTCCCGTTGCCCTGCAACCGATCGCTGATCAGGCCCGCATCGCGAGCCTTGGTGGCGAGCTCTGCGAAGTTCACCAGATTGCCGTTGTGCCCGAGCGCGATACCTGTACCGGCGGTGGTGGTACGGAAGATCGGTTGCGCGTTCTCCCACGTCACCGACCCACTGGTGGAGTACCGGCAGTGACCGATGGCGACGTGCCCGGGCATCGCGCCGAGCGTCTGCTCGTCGAACACCTGACTGACCAGGCCGAGATCCTTGAACACGAGCACCTGGGAGCCGTCGGACACCGCGATGCCTGCGGCTTCCTGCCCACGGTGCTGCAGTGCGTAGAGGCCGTAGTACGAGAGCTTGGCCACATCCTCGCCCGGTGCCCACACACCGAACACTCCACACTCTTCGCGCGGCTCGTTCTCCGGCTCGTCGATGGGTTTGCCTACCAGAAGATTCGGACTGTCGACCGACAAATCGGCGTTGGTCACGGGCATTGCTCCCTAGGGGGTCCGGGGCGGGGGGCCGTGCCCAGTCTACGGGCACACGGGCTGACACAACGCATCGTGTGTCCAGGAGATTCCCGACGGCCGAACGGCCGCTGAAATCCGGCGGTCAGGTGATGGTCAGCAACGGCAACCAACGACCCACCTCGACGGCCCGGCTGCCGGACGCGTCGATCGAGCCGTCGCCGAGCGCCTCGGCAAAATCCCGGGTCCCGGTAGCCACCTGAAGCCATGTCAGAGCATCGGTTTCGACGACGTTCGGCGGGGTTCCTCTGGTGTGCCGGGGCCCGACGATGCACTGCACCGCGACGAACGGCGGCACCCGCACCTCCACCGACGACCCCGGCGCGTTCTGACCGAGAGTTCTGGCGGTGGTGCGCACGGCGGCGGCGATCTGTGCCCGCGGCGGCTTCTCGGCCTCGCCTCTGATCCAGCCCGCGACGGCCAGAACGGCCTCGCGCACCTCGGCGGGACCGACCTCCTTGTGCGGTGGCATCTCCGGTCAGCTCCTCTCACGTTCGGTAGCCGCGAGATGCGCCAACACGGCACCGCTCGCGTTGAGTGCGTAGTGCAGCGCAGCAGGGGCGAGCACACTGCCGCTGCGTGCCCGCAGCCACGAGAACACCACCCCGGCGACGGTCGTCGCGGCAACGGTCCCGGCCACCGAATCCCCGGCGGCGCGGGCGGGACGAATGTGCCACAGACCGAAGAAGACCGGCGACAGGGCAGGCGATGCCGCATCGAGCACACCGCGGAAGAGCAACTCCTCGGTCAGCACCGTCCCCACCGGAATTCGAAACAGCACCCATTCGGCGAGATCGTCCTCGGACGGTCGGACGCGCCGACGCAGTGCGGGTACGGCGGCCACCACCGCAGACCCCAGGACGGGTATCGCTGCCGCAGCGGCACCCCATTTCAGCCCGGATGCGGCGTTACGCAGGCCCAGCCGTTCTGCATTCGATCCCGACACCGCAGCCACAGCGACGGCGAACGACGCGTTGGCCACTGCCCGCCCGCGGGCTCCGAGCCCGGCCGCAGGCAGCACGTAAGTGCTCCACGCCGTTGTCACGGGTCCGGTCAGAATGGGTCGTTCCGCAGGCTCCACTCCGGTTGCCAGTGCGGTTCTCACTTCTCGGGACCGTCACGTCCGGCGAACTGCTCCATGACGCCGCGCACTCGTTCGGTGTCGCGGTCGGTCCACCCTTCGGGGGCGGCGACGGCCACCCAGCCGTCGAGCACGAGGGTTCCGTAGTTGTGACCGTGGCCGTCGGGGACGCCTGCTGCGTTGGTCAGGTCGGCTGCCACCTGCCAGAAGGTCACCACCGGGAACCAACGCATGCTCGGCAGTCGGTCCGGCCCCGGCGGCTCGGACAGCCAGTCCGGACGCTCGAACAGCAGGTCGGGTGACCACCAGACCACCGGATCCGACGCATGCTGGACGTACAGGATGCGCGGGGCGTACCAGGGCTGATCCTCCGGCGGGATGCCCGACGAATTGTCGGCGAAGCGAACCGTCAGGCCCTCGGAGTACACCGGCCGAACCTCGGGGCTGCCCGGATCACGCCTGCTGACGAACTGACTCCAGATGCGGTTGTCGTTCGGCGGACCCACCCACAGGACGCCGTCGGTGGTGGCGCGGATGTCCGCCAACCCGTCGAACGCACCTTCACCGGACTTCGTCCCCAGACTTTCGCCGTAGACGTAGAACTTGGGACGGGTGGCCTCCGGCTCCTGCAGCCACCGGTCGTGCACTTTGTCGATCAGCGCCTTGCCTGCCTGGGCGGCTTTGTCGCCCTCGGCGATGAACGAGATCCAACTCGGCAGATACGAGTACTGGGAGGCGACGGTGGCGACATCGCCGTCGAACATCAGCTCCTCGGCCTCGACGGCGGTGGGGTTGACCCATCCGGTGCCGGTGGTCGGCACGACGATGAGCGCTTTGCGCTGGAACGCGCCGGTGCGTTCGAGTTCGGCGACGACAATGTCGAGTCGTTCGTCCTGAGTCTCAGCGGTTTCCAGTCCGGCGTAGGCCCGAATGGGTTCGAGGCTCGGACGTCCGGTAGCCCGTTCCATCTCGTCGGCTCGCAGGCCGCTGGAGACGAAGTTGCGGCCCTCGAATCCGAGTGTGTCCCACGGTGCCAACGAGTTCGGGCTACCCGACCTCTCGTCGGCGACGGGTTGTTCTGTGCCCTCTCGCGTTTCGTTGTTCTGCAGACTGAACACCGAGTTGGTCACCTCGGAGACCGCACGCAGCAGCACACCCTGAACCAGGGCGACGACCAGAACCACCAGGACGATCACGCCGAGTGCGTTGGCCACCTCGCGTGGCATCTTGACGATGCGATTGATCTGACGGGCGAGCAATCGGACGACGTCGCGTAGCACCCGCGAGATCGAGATGAGCAGTGCGGCAATGGCAATGCTCAACGCTCCGGTGCGGAGGTACCCCGTCGTGGTGGTCCCCTCCGCGTCCATGAGCGCGGCGAGTTCACGCTGCCACTGCGCCGAGACCGCCAGCATGATCATCGACGCAGCGACGGCGAGGACGAGTACGACGACCTTGACTGCAAGTTCGACCTTGCGCGGCAATGGCCACCACGAACGCGAGGACAGCCACCATCGCGTCACCGCCCATCCCACGGCCACCCCGAAGGCGTACCCGATAGCCGAGTTGATGCCGCCGATGATGCCTTGGAACAGCCATCCACGAGGCAGCAGCGACGGCGTCAGTGACCAGCAGAAGAACAACGCGCTGAACGCGATTCCGGTGAAGTCCAGACGCAGCAGGCCCCACGACCACATGACGAACGGATGCTTCTCCGGCGACGGAGCCGAGAACTCCACCGTCGGAAAGTGATACCGATGATGCTGATCCTGCTCGAGTGTGGGCTCGGTCCCCCTTCGACGCTCCGATACCTGTCCCCCCACCTCGGTCAGCCGAAGAGTCTGGGAAGAGTGCTCTCGAACGTCTCCCGCAGTTCCGTCATCGGCACGGAGAACTGCCCTTGGACCTCGATCGAATCCGAGCCCTCGTCGACGACGCCCACTCGCGCCCACGGAAGTCCGCGTGCGGTGCACATCCCGGTAAACCGGGTCTCCTCGGTGCGCGGCACGGCGACCAGCACCCGGCCGGAGGATTCGGAGAACAAGGTCACGAACGGGTCTGCGCCTTCGGGAACGATGATGCGGCAACCGGTTTCGCCGGCCAAGGCTGCCTCGACGACGGCCTGAGCGAGACCACCCTCGGACAGGTCATGTGCAGCCGAGACCAGGCCGTCGCGGGAGGATGCGAGCAGGATGTCCGCCAACAACTGCTCCCGAGCGAGATCGACCTTCGGCGGAACGCCGCCGAGGTGATCGTGCTCGACCTGCGCCCAGATGGACCCGTCGAACTCGTCGTGGGTCTCCCCCAGCAGGATGAGTGTCTCGCCGGGCTCGAGGCCGAGTCCCGTCGGGATGCGGCGATGGACGTCGTCGATGACGCCCAGTACTCCGACCACGGGGGTCGGCAGGATCGGCTCGGCACCGGTCTGGTTGTAGAAGCTGACGTTGCCGCCGGTGACCGGGATCCCGAGGGTGACGCACCCGTCCGCCAAACCGCGTACGGCCTGCTGGAACTGCCACATGACACCCGGGTCCTCCGGAGAACCGAAGTTCAGGCAGTTGGTGACGGCCTTGGGAGTGGCACCGGTGACCGCGACGTTGCGGAACGCCTCGGCCAGAGCCAGCTGCGCGCCCTGGTACGGGTCGAGTGCGGTGTAGCGGCCCGACGCGTCGGTGGCCAAAGCGATTCCGCGACCGGTCTTCTCGTCGATGCGAATGACGCCTGCATCGGCGTTCTCGGCCAGCACGGTGTTGCCGCGGACGTAGCGGTCGTACTGCTCGGTGATGAATCGGCGGCTGCACAGCTGCGGCGAGCCGATCATCTTCAGCAGAGTGGCCTTCAGCTCGTCCGCGGTTTCCGGACGCTTCAGCGACGCCGTGCTGTTCGCGATCAACGCGTCCTGGGTGTCCGGGCGCTGCACCGGACGGTTGTACACCGGGCCTTCGTGCGCAACGGTTTTCGGCGGTACATCGACGACGGTATCGCCGTGCCAGGTGATCTGGAGGTGCTCGCCGTCGGTGACCTCACCGATGACCGTGGCCAGGACGTCCCACTTCTTGCAGACGGCCATGAATGCGTCGACGTTCTCGGGGGTCACCACGGCGCACATGCGCTCCTGGGATTCGCTCGAGAGCACCTCGGCCGGAGTCATGCCGGTGGCGCGCATCGGCACCTTGTCGAGCTCGATGTGCATGCCACCACTGCCGGCGGACGCGAGTTCCGATGTGGCGCAGGACAACCCGGCACCACCGAGGTCCTGGATGCCGACGACGAGCTTGTTCGAGTACAACTCGAGGCAGGCTTCGATGAGCACCTTCTCGGTGAACGGATCGCCCACCTGAACCGCGGGAAGCTTCTTGCGGCCCCCACCGGTCTCGTCACCGTCGAAGGTCTCCGACGCGAGCACGGACACGCCACCGATGCCGTCGAGACCCGTTCGTGCACCGAACAGAATGATCTTGTTACCCAGGCCCGACGCGAACGCCAGGTGCATGTCCTCGACCCGCATGACGCCGGCACACAGAGCGTTGAGCAGAGGGTTACCGGCGTAGGAGGCGTCGAACACCGTCTCGCCGCCGATGTTCGGTAGGCCGAGGGAGTTTCCGTACCCACCGACGCCTGCGACGATGCCGCTCAGGACACGGCGCGTATCGGGTGCATCGGCAGCACCGAATCGCAGCTGGTCCATGACGGCGATCGGGCGAGCGCCCATGGCCATGATGTCGCGGACGATGCCGCCGACGCCCGTCGCCGCACCCTGGTAGGGCTCGACGTACGACGGGTGATTGTGACTCTCGACCTTGAACGTGACGGCCCAGCCGTCGCCGACGTCGACGACGCCCGCGTTCTCGCCGATACCGGCGAGCATCGGCTTGCGCATCTCGTCGGTGGTGGTCTCGCCGAAGTACTTCAGGTGCACCTTCGAGGACTTGTACGAGCAGTGCTCGCTCCACATGACGGAGTACATCGCCAATTCGGCGTCCGTGGGCCGGCGGCCGAGGATTTCCTTGATGCGGACGTATTCGTCGTCCTTGAGTCCGAGTTCCTTGTACGGCTGCGCAACGTCGGGGGTGGCGACGGCGTTCGAGACAGTGTCTGTGGGTACAGAGCTAGCGGACACGAGGAATAGGTCCCTTCGATGGAGCGAAATGCCAGGGAGAGTCTATAAGGTGCCGCCGACATGTACGGCATCGGACGTATCGGCCTCGTGCGAACATCACCTGATGGACATTGCACTGACCGAGGACGATCTGGACGAAACGGGCGTCATCGACCCGTCGATGGTGGCCAAGGGAGTCGACGTACCGCCGAAAGCCGTCGTCTGTTTCTTCGCCGAAGTGATCGACAGCATCTGCGCGAAAGGCGACGCCCGAGTGGTGTCGATCATGCGCTCCGAGCACGGCGAACACCCCGTCTACGAGATCGAACGAGGCGGACAGAAACTTGCCGTCTTCCATCCCGGCGTCGGCGCGCCACTGGCCGCACTGTTCCTCGAAGAAGCCATCGCCATGGGCTGCACACAGTTCGTTGCTGTCGGCGGTGCCGGGGCGCTGTCCGACGACCTGGGCATGGGACACGTCATGGTGGTCGACAGCGCCCTGCGCGACGAGGGCACCTCGTTCCACTACCTGCCGCCCGGACGGGTGGTCGACGCCGATCCCGTAGGTGTCGCCGTACTCCAGTCGGTACTGACCGACGCCGGCATCGACTTCGTCACCGGCCGCTCCTGGACCACCGACGCGCTCTACCGCGAAACCCGCGGCCGAGTCTCGCGCCGCGTCGAGGAAGGCTGCCGCACGGTCGACATGGAGGCGTCGGCCTTCTGCGCCGTCGCCCGATTCCGTGGAGTCCGATTCGCGCAACTGCTGTACGCGGGAGACTCCCTGGCCGCCGACTGGGATCACCGCGGCTGGACCAAGGCAACCACGGTGCGCGAACAATTGTTCTGGCTCGCTGCCGACGCCTGCCTGCAACTCGATCCGCTCTAGGTCCTCGGGTCGCTGGTCTCGGGTTCGCTTCCGGGTCGCTGGTTCACCCCCCCCGGATTTCGCAAACGCGCGCGCGTTTGCCGAACGCGAGCGAAACAGCCCCGGAATCGGGCACGAATCCGCGCGCACCTGACAATCGCGCTCGCGTTTGCGCCGCCGATCGGGCTCAGGCAGGGGCGAGGAAAGCCGCCAGCGCGTCGGCGTATGCCTTCACGTCGCCGGCTCCCATCAACTCTCGGGACGAGTGCATGGCGAGTTGCGCTGCGCCGACGTCCACTGTCGACAACCCGGTGCGTGACGCGGTGATGGGCCCGATGGTCGATCCACACGGTAGATCCGCGCGATGGACGTAGCGCTGCAACGGTACGTCGGCTTGCTCGCAGGCCAGTGCGAATGCACCGGCACCGGCGGAATCGGTTGCGTAGCGCAGGTTTTGGTTGACCTTGAGTACCGGTCCGCCGCCGAGTTCGATGCGATGTGCAGGCTCGTGACGATCCGGGTAGTTCGGATGCGTCGCGTGCGCCATATCGCCCGAGGCACAGATGGATCCGGCCATCGTGCGCAAAAATTCCTCACGACCGCCGCCGCGCCCGAGCACGATGCGTTCGAGCACGGTGTTGAGCAGGTCCGAGAACGCGCCGCGGTCGGACATACTGCCGACTTCCTCGTGGTCGAACAGTGCCAGCACCGGAGTGACGTCGGTCGGATTCTCCACTGCCGCAAGCAAAGCCTGCGTTCCGGCGTAACACGTGCCCTGGTTGTCCAGACGCGGCGCACTGACCAACTCGGATTCGACGCCCACCACCGCGCTGGGCGCCAGGTCGTGTGTCATCAGTTCCCAGCCCAGCACCGAACCGGGATCGACGCCTTCGCGGTCGGCGACGTAGGAGATGAACGATCGTGGCGAGTTACCCACGCCCCAAATGGCATTGACGTGCCGCTGCGGATCGAGCGTGACGCCTTTGCGGTCCTCGGACAGGTGGATCGCCAGCTGCGGAACACGGAGGATCGGCTCGTCCACCTTGACGAGCACCTCGCGAGCGGTGTTGCCGTCGCGCACGCTGAGCCGGCCGGAGATACCCAGGTCGCGATCGAGCCAGGAGTTCAGCCAGGCACCGCCGTACGGCTCCAGGCCGACCATCTGCCAACCCGCCGATTCGAGATCGGGATGCTGCTTCACGCGGAGATTGGGGCTGTCGGTGTGCCCGCCGACGATACGGAAGGGGCCATCAGGAGTGGAGCCTGCGGAACGACCCGAATTGATGTGCTCGGTGCTCCACGCGACGAGAGAACCGCCGCGGATCAAGTAGTAGCGGCCTGGTTCGGTCGGCCAGGCATCGGTCTCGTCCAGACGCACGAATCCGGCGTCCTCGAGCTGCACCGACACCGTCCGACACACATGGAACGGGGACGGCGAGACGTCGACGAAGTTGCAGAGACCGGCAGCAGAGGCAGAGGACGACATGGGAACCATTGTGTCAGCCGCCGCGTCGAACACCCCGAGAGCACACACCGACCGGGGGAGAAACATGAAGATCGAGCCGAGACCGAACCAACACGTCGCTCACGCAACCACACTCGCCATCGTTCGAATGAAAACGATCGAAGCATTTCGTACCCGCGGGATGGTGGTGCACCGTGAGGACGCGACCACGCTCGGTGCGGAGTCGGGTGCACGCTTCCCGCTCGACAACGTGTTCGCCCGCTGCTCGGGTGCGCCCCGGTCGGCGTGGGACGGCATCATCGGCGGCCATGTCCAGGTCATGATCGAGGCGATGCGCGAGTCCGCTCCGGCGTTCATCGCAGGCCTGTCCGACGACGAGTTCCACTCGAAGCTCCGTGAACGCGTCGTCGCGCCGTGCGTATTGGAATCGGTGGGTTCGTACAGTTATTCGGTTCCCCTGCTCGCGGCACCCGATGCGCCGAGGCGGGTGTTGAATCTGTCGTCTCCGAATCGAGCTCTGACGTTGTCCGACAGTCACTTCGAGGGTCGCGACATCGACGCGGCGTGGGCTGCGGGTCGGAAGAACACTGCGGCGATCGAGTTCGAGGGAGCGCAGTTGCTCGAACGCGAGGGGGTCTGCATCGAGGTGCTCGACGGCGATTCGATCTATCTTGCGTCGAAGATCGCCGATATGACCACGTTGATTTCGTCGCATCTGGGCGAATGCCTGTACGGCGTACTCTTCGCCGTCCCCAACGCGTACGAATTCGCCTTTCACCGGCCCCGCGCCGCCGACGACGCAGTCGCCGCAGCCACCGCACTCGCCGAGCTGGCCGACGTGTTCTCTCGAGATACACCGAGCCCACTGTCGCGCTCGGTGTTCTTCTGGCGAGACGGCGAGTACTGCGATGTGACGCACGGGCCTACGGGTATCTTCACCTCAGCGTTGACCGAACTACGCGCACGCGCGGCCTGACTGCGATCACGTGCCGACAGACCCGCTATTCGGGCGGCGGAGTGGTCGATCGTCCCGCTGCAGCGTCGCGAATCCAGTCGGGTACGGGTTGATGATCAAGTTCGGCCATGGTGATGTACGCGCGGGCAGCGGCAGCGGCGACCGTTGGCCGTGGTGCTTTGATGTTGCGTTCGTCGGTGGTGGTCATCGCGGGTCCTCCTGCTCGCTCTCGCCGTCAGTGTCCTCGGTTTCGCGTGGTTGCGCCAGTGCGCGACGTGCAGACCGGCCCGCACGGCCAGCAGCACCTTGCGTTCGGCGCTGGTGATGAGAGCGACCCCGACGACGGCCAGAACGCCGACGACGAGGGTCACCCACGATTGGGCGGGCATCCGCTGCTCAGTGCGCCCCGGATACGCAGAACACGTTGTCGTCGGGATCGCTCAGCGTCACCCAGCGAAAGTCACCCATGGTGTGCTGCTGGATCTCGGTCGCACCCGACTCGACCAGCCGAGAGACCTCGTCGTCGAGGTTCTCGGCGGTCATGTCGAGGTGGACGCGATTCTTACCCGGCGTCGGGTCGTCGACCTTCTGGAAGGCCAGTCGATACGGGGCCGAAGCGAGTGCGACGACGTAGAACCAGCCGTCGTTCTCCTCGACGACCGATCCGTCGACCTGTGAGGCCCACCAGCGAGCGAGCGGGCCCGGGTCGGTGGAATCGAACGTGATCATGCCCAGGGTCAGTGTCATGGCGGAAGATTAGACCCACCCACCGACACGAAGATCAGGCGTTGACGATCGCGTCCAGTGCCGAGTAGAAGATGCCGAGCCCGTCGTCGCTCGGGCCGGTCAACGGCTCGGTGGCGTGCTCGGGGTGGGGCATCAGGCCGACGATCCGACCGTTCGCCGACGAGATTCCGGCGATACCGCGCTGCGACCCGTTGGGGTTGCTCCCGCTGTAGCGGAACACGACGCGGCCTTCACCTTCGAGCTCGTCGAGCACGCTCTGCGATGCCTGGAATCGGCCCTCGGCGTTCTTGACCGGAATCAAGATCTCGGCATCCTGCTCGTATCGCGACGACCATGCCGTGCCGGCATTCTCGACCTTCAACCACTGGTCGCGGCACACGAAATGCAGGCCCTCGTTGCGCGTCAACGCACCGGGAAGCAGTCCGACCTCGCACAACACCTGAAAACCGTTGCAGATACCCAGGATCGGTATCCCGCCCTCTGCCGCCTTGACGACGGACTCCATCACGGGAGCGAAGCGGGCGATCGCACCGGCCCGCAGATAGTCGCCGTACGAGAATCCGCCGGGGACGACGATGGCGTCGACGTTCTTCAGATCGGCGTCGGCGTGCCACAGGCTGACGGCCTCGCCGCCGGCGAGAGTCACGGCGCGGGATGCGTCGACGTCGTCGAGAGTTCCGGGGAACGTGATGACTCCTACGCGGGCGCTCATGAGATGCGGGTCACTTTCCAGTCCTCGATCACCGTGTTGGCGAGCAGCGATTCGGCAATTCTCTCGAGTTCGGCATCGTCGACGGAATCGTCGATCTCCAGCTCGAAGCGCTTGCCCTGACGCACATCGGACACACCGGAGATTCCCAGCCGGCCCAGCGCACCTGCGATGGCCTGACCCTGCGGATCGAGAATCTCGGCCTTGGGCATGACATCGACTACGACTCGGGCCACGAAAGCGCTCCTTGAAATACGTACAGCAAGACAGTTACCGGCAGGTGGGAGTCTACGCAGCCCTGGCCAGCGGAGCGAAACCGCGCTTACTGTGGAGTGCATGCGGCTGACACACTTCGGACATTCCTGCGTTCTGGTCGAACTCAACGGCACAACGGTGCTGTTCGATCCCGGCACGTTCTCTCACGGATTCGAGGGCATCACCGGACTCGACGCCATCCTGGTCACTCACCAGCACCCGGATCATGTTGATCTGCAGCGACTTCCCGCGCTTCTCGACGCCAATCCCCGCGCCGAGCTGCATGCCGATCCCATGACGGCAGGCCAGCTCGGAGGGAAATGGATCGCGGCCCCGGCGGGCAAGGACTTCTCCGTGGGCGGCATCACCGTCACCGGAGTCGGCGGCACGCACGCCGTCATCCATCCGGAACTGCCGGAGATCGACAACACCGGTTACCTTCTCGGCACTCCCGAGAACCCGGGGCAACTGTTCCATCCCGGTGACTCGTTGTTCGTTCCCGAGCACCAGGTCGAGGTACTGGCACTGCCCGCGGCCGCACCGTGGTCGAAGCTGTCCGAGACGGTCGAGTTCCTGCGTGCGGTGGCACCGAGAATGGCCTTCCCCATCCATCAGGCCGTGGTCGCGGAACAGGCGAGGGGCATCTACTACGGCCGCTTCAAGGACATGTCCGACGCCGAAATCCGCGAACTCCCCGAGGAATCGTCCATCTCGATCTAGCCGGTGACCTCGGGCGGGAGGGTGCCGATCATGGTCACTTGCGTTCCGTCCCACTGGTAGTCGATCGTCGCCGGTCCGCCGGTCGGGTTCGCATTGGCGTCACCGGCGAGTGGCCAGCGGTAGTTCACTGTGATCGTGTCGGCGGACTGTGCCGCCACCGACGTGAACCCGTACGGCTCCAGCGTCGCGGTGCCGAGGTACTCGGCGTCGTGGAAGAAGAGCAGATGCGTCGGCGAGCTGACCGTCGCGCCGTACGGGAGGGCTTCGACCCAGGTGAACGACGCACAGGGATCGCCCATGTCGGTGGCGACCCACGGTGAATCTGCGAACACGAGCGGCAGCGAGTCCACCGCCTGCGGTACCGGCCCCCACGTCAGATCCAGGCACAGTGGCTCGGCTTCCGACGGACCCATGGGGACCAGGTCGCTGGCCTCCTCCGGTGGCGTTCGCTGCGGCTGCGCTCCCTCGGTCACGGTGGCCGGGGCGGGTGTCAGCGGTGCCAAGCTCGTCGCTGTGGTCGTCGGAACGGCCGAGGACGGTGCTGCCGACGGCGTTCCTTGCTCCGATCCGCCGCACGCGACGAGAGCTGTTGCACCGACTGCGAGGAGCAGAAGTCGTTTCATGAAGACCACCTGGTTCGATTTGCCCGACGTCAGGTATGTCCACTCGCAAACGCGTTCCGTTACATCACATTTCGATCAAGGGGTCGTTACATTCACGGCGCAGGCGATTGTTGCTCCACTCCCCGCCCGGTACGCGGTATTTCAGCGGAAGCCGCCACAGAGTGGAGCGCCAGTTGCACTCGTCAGTCGAGCCGAACCAATTCCCGCAGTGCCGACTCGTCCACCGCGTCGAGTCCGTCCAAGAATACAGCGGCGAAGGTACCCGGACGCGACGTCGAGCGAGCCGCAATCTCCGACGCGACCGCCACGTGCGCGTGCGCGGCGACGGCACCGATCAACGCAGACGGAGAAACGGAACAGTACGCAGCCGTCAGCGCACCCAATGCGCATCCGGTGGCCGTAACTCGTTGCAGCAGTGCGCTTCCGCCGCCGATCTTCACCGTCGAGCCTTGCGCGAAGATGTGGTCGACCTCCCCCGAGGCCGCTACGACCTCGGCGCGGTCGAGGAGAGAACGCGCCGCGTCGACGGAATCCGCCACGTGCGCAGACGAATCCACGCCTCTCGATCCACCCTCGGCGCCCGCGAGGCCCATCACCTCGGAAGCATTCGCGCGAATCACACTGGGTCGGTTGGCAAGTATTTCCACCGCGACCTGGGTTCGCCACGGCAGCCCGCCCGCGCCCACCGGATCGAGTACCCACGGCTTCTCCGCTGCTCGTGCGGCAGCGGACGCCAGACGAGAACTTTCCACCTGCGCGGCCGTCGGAGTTCCGAGATTGACCAGCACCGCGTCGGCGATCTCGGCGAAGCCGGCCGCTTCCTCCGGATTGTCGACCATCGCCGGAGCCGCACCTGCCGCGAGCAGGGCATTTGCGACAAATTGCACTGACACCGTATTGGTCAGACACTGCACCAGCGGATTGCGATCACGCAGCAGCCGATGCGCGGCAACGATGTCGTCCAGGGTCACACTCGAGGCATTCATCGCTGTCGAGTCTACGACCGCTCCCACCCCGTTCGCGTCAATGGACCACCCCACCCCCTTCGGATCAATGCGCCTTTCTTGCAATCTGAGTGACTGAAAGCCACATTGATCCCAATTGGAGGTACAGAGCAAGCCGGGGGCGAGAACGACGACGGCCATGACGACCAGTTGCAGGACCAAAACCTGGCCCGCCACGCTCAGCGGCCGCTTCGAGGACAACACATTCCTTTCAGACAA
>NZ_NOZE01000004.1:0-34350 GCF_002259025.1 Rhodococcus sp. 05-2255-1e
TTCGTTGGATGCGCGCGGAATAGCGGGGCGATCGGGCACTATTTCGCGCGCGGATGGCAAACGCGCGCGCGTTTGCGGTGCCGAATCAGTCGCCTCGCGTGCTCGACGAGTCCTCGTCCACCACCGAATTCGGCTCGTCGTACGTGACCGTGATGTCTTGGAATCCCTTGTTACGCTGCGCTTCTGCTTGACCGGTGTAGGAGTTCTTGTCGCCCTCGGTGAGTTCGACGTTGTCGGTGAACGGCGTCAGCAGAGCCCGGGGATGCAGGTGGTCGACGCGCACGGCATTGATCTCGATGCACAGCACGATCAGCACCGACGCGACGTACAGGAAACCCAGCAGACCGAGGACGATGGCGAAGATGCCGTTGCTTGCACTCGCGTTGCCCACGACGTAGCGGATGTAGATGCCGCCGAACGACTGCAGCGCCTGCCAGACGACGGCCGCGATCGCCGCACCGGGGAGCACGTCTCGCACGCTCAGGTCCCGCGCGGTGCCGATTCGGAAGGCCGCGGTGAAGACGGCGGCGTTGACCACCACCGCTCCGACGAGTGCGAGCGCACCACCGGCGAACCCGAACACGCCCGAGGATGCGACGCCGTTCAGCACCGTCAGTCCGATGATCGCGGTGCCGACAGTGCTGAGCAGCAACAATCCGCGCAGCCGACCCTTGATGGGGTCCGGTTGCTCGTTGCGCGGCACCGACCACGCGGTGTTCATCGCGTACTGCACGGCCAGCGACACTCCGAGTCCGCCGTACAGCGACCCGACGACGCCGATGACGATGGCCGTGGTTCCGCCACTGAGGCGGTCCGGTTGACCGAGCTGGTCACCGATGACCGGGATCTGACTCATCGCCGAGTCGATGATGCGGGTCTGCAGCTCCGGGTCTCCGGCCAGCACGATTCCCAGCAGCGTGGTGAACAGCAGCAGAAGGGGAAACAGCGACAGGAACGAGTAGTAGGCGATCAATGCCGCGAGGTAGCCGCCCCGGTCGTCCATGAATTTGTAGAGCACCGCCAGCGGGAAACCTGCCGAGGGGTGCCTGCGCTGGAAGTTGTCCACCTTCGCGACCATCATCGGTCGAATGTAGCCAGCGACGAGCCTGCGGAAACGTCGACGCTCCGGCTTTCGGTGTGACCCAGCTCTCACGATCTGGACGTGCGCTTCGTCGGTCGAGCTCCGACCAACCCTTCGAGAACAACCCGAACCGAGAAAGGAACTCGCCATGAGCTTCATCGACAAGGCCAAGAACGCAGCAGAGGACGCCATCGGCAAGGCGAAGGAAGTTGTCGGCGACGCAACCGACAACAAGGACCTCGAGGCCGAGGGCAAGAAGGATCAGGGTTCGGCCGGCGTCAAGAAGGTCGGCGAGAACATCAAGGACACCTTCAAGTAACCAGCAGCCCCGGAAGGGTCGTCGATCGAATGATCGGCGGCCCTTCGTGCACCCCGCGACGATGCGCCGCGATACTCACCGGACCACCGCATCGCGAACCGTATAAAATCCATTGATCCGGCCTCGAGGTCGGGACAGGGCGTCCAGAAGCAGGCGCACGATCGAGGATCTCGCCGACGCGACGACGTCGACGGTCCACCGCGCGAGAGGATCGTGTGAATGACTGATTCACCGGCCGAGCAAGACACGTCTCGAACGTCCGAAGCACTGTCGCTCGCGCAGTTCGCTCGATCGCTGCGCGACACTCATCGGTCGATGCCGCAGACGTTGAGTGAGATTCTCCGAATGGCGATTCGGCTCATTCCGGGCGCAACCACCGGATGCATCACCACGGTGAACAAGGGTGAGCGCACAGTCGTCGCATCGACGGACCCGATCGCCGAGAAGCTGTGTCGGTTGCAGTACGAACTCGACGAAGGTCCGATTCCCACCGAGGTCCGACACCTCGACGTCGTCGTGTCCTACGATCTGGCAACCGAACCGCGATGGCCGCAGTTCGCTGCGATGGCCATCGAGGCCGGTTTCAAGTCGCTCTCGGCCTTTCAGCTCTACAGCAACGCCGATGACCTCGGGGCCCTGGTGTTGTACAGCGACGTCACCGGAGCGTTCGACGCCGATGCGGTAGCGATCGGCGAGGCCTTGTCTGCGCATGCTGCCATCGCAATGCTCAGTGCCCGCGACACCGAGCAATTCCGGACCGGCTTGGCCAGCCGGGACATCATCGGCCAGGCAAAAGGCATGATCATGGAACGCTACGACCTCGACGCAGTACAGGCATTCGACCTACTGGCGAAACTGTCGCAGCAACAGAACCTTCCCCTGCACACCGTCGCTCGCGATCTCGTCGACGCCGACCACCCGACGAACTCGACGTTCTGACCCTTCCGCGGTCACAGCCCTGGCTCCGGCTGGCAGTGCGGACACCACCATGTTCGACGTCGATCGGGGTCGTTCGGCACGTCGGCCTCGACACGAATGACGGTCGCGCACCGCAGACACGGTTTACCGGCCCGACCGGCAACCCAGTGGGTCCGGCCGCGACGAGTGTCGCCGGTGGTGACCTGCATGGCCCCGGGGGTGCTCGCCGAATGCCGCATCGCCCGCTCGAGCAGAGTCACCAATTTCTCCGCGTCGACGCCTGCCGACGGAGCCCAGGGCCACAGTCCACGCAGAAAACACAGCTCGTTCGCCCATAGATTTCCGGGCCCCGCGATGACCCGCTGATCCAGGAGGGTCGAGACGATCGGCCGAGAACCCTGCGCGAGGATGTTCGATGCCGCACGATCGGTGTCGAACTCGGCATGCAATGGGTCCGGTCCCAGATGCGCGACCAGCGCATTCATCGAGGCCGTGTACCCGTAGTCGACGACCGGCAACAGGATTCCGTATGCGGTCGGCCCGTCCACCGCGGCCAGCCGCACCCGGACGTCGGGCTGCACCCGCCGCGGTATCGAGCGGCCGGCTCGCACCACCGTCCACGATCCCGTCATGCGGAGGTGGGTGTGCAGCGTGGTGTCGTCGTCGAAATCGGTGAACAGATGCTTGCCGTGCGTCCGGTGCGCGACGACGGTTCGCCCGGCGAGATTCTCGACGGCGTGTGCGGGCACGTTCAGTCGCCCTGCCCGTAGCGTGACGCCGTCCAGCGCTCGCCGCAATCGCGCGGCGAGCGCATGGACGGTGTCACCTTCGGGCATGGTCTCCGAGTATCCCGAGGGCGGCAGAAACAATCGGACCGACCGGCGAGAGCGCGTCGTCCTCCTCGCGTCAGTGCGCGGGCCGCCTGACGTATCCGACCATGAAGTCGACCGCCAGGAAGGCGACCAGGCTGAGCCCCAACAAGGGCAGGAACCAGCCGACGGCCACGGCAGCCGTGGCGAGGAGCACCGCAGAGATCGGCGAGATGCGGCGCAGTCCCCCACGCAGAGGCGGCCGGCCTGCGGTGAGTCCAGCGCTCTTCGTGGGGCGACGCTTCCACCACATCATGTAGCCGCGCACGATGACCGATGCCAAGGCGAGCGAAAGCCCAACCAGGGCAATCTGATTGGCCACGCCGAACAGGGTCCCCATGTGCAACTGAATTCCCCAGGCCGCCAGCTTGGCTGCCACCGGCCAATCGGCGAAGTATTGGGTGTCGATCACCGCGCCGGTGCTGCCGTCGATCGAGATCGAGTTGTTCGACATCACCCAGGGCTGACGGGTTTCGGCGACGACGAACGCCACGTCGTCCGACGCCGGGATCGACGCCTCCACCGCTCCGTCGATGCCGTTCGCTGCGGCAGTATCGATTACCGAATCGATGCGGCCGACATTGCTGTCTGTCGCCGACGCATCGGCCGACATGTCCATCGAATGCCCACCGTGGCCCGAGTGATCCCCCGAGTGATCCCCCATGGTCGCCGTGTCGGAGGAACCGATGGTCGTGGCGACGGCAGGGGTCGTCCAGCTCAGCGCCGCGCGGAGGTCGGTGACGTTCGCGCCCGCGTAGGTGGACCACGTGAGTCCGGTGGCGGAGAGGAAGATCAGACCTACAGCGATCCAGACACCGGCTACGCCATGCCAGTTCAAGGATCGGTTGCGGCCCTTCGATTCACGATCGAAGGTGAGCAGTGTCGCCCGGTCTCGGTTGCGTCGGTAGCGATCGATCCACAGGTACAGGCCGCCGAGCGCGATCACCCACAACCAGGATGCGGCCAGTTCGCTGTAGATCCGGCCCGGTTCACCGAGGTGCAGGTGTCGGTGCAATTCCGAGATCCACGTTCTGACCGGCAAGGCGCTCGAGGAGCCGTAGACGGCAAGTTCACCCACCGGTGACGCCGTGGCGGGATCGACGAAGACGGCCAGTCGTCGCGATTCGCCGAGGGTCGGGTCGGTGAACAGCACTCGGGTGGTGTCGCCGACTTCGGCGGCGGGTCGCACGGCCGACACGGTCAGATCCGGCCTCTCGGCCTGAGCGGCTCGGATCTGTTGGGCGACCGGGACAGCCGGTCCGGTGGAGTCGACGTGCAGATAGTCGCGGTAGACGAGTTGTTCGATGGTCGGGGCGACGGCGTAGAGGCCGCCGCTGACGGTGGCGATCAGGATGAACGGTGCGATGAGTATGCCCGCGTAGAAGTGCAGACGAAGAATCAGCGGACGCCAGCTGCGCGGGCCGGACGGACGGGTGGGCGGGGAAGGATCGGCGACGCGTTCCTTTTCCGGTGTGGACATGACAGCTCGTTTCGTGAAGGCAGGGGTGGGCGCGCGCCGTGGGCACGGGTCGACTCGAGGTCGAGCGAATCGTGCTGTGCGCGTGAAGAAATTGCCGCAGCTCTGCTCGCCCCCGCGGTGCAGGAGCGGTAGGTGGGAGGCTGCGGTCAGTACGACGCGGCAGGCGGTCCGCGGTTCCCGGAGCCCGAGAGATCGAGGAGCCGGTGGACGCCGGGTGTGCGATACAGCGGAAGCGGGGTGGCACTCTGCGAGTCGTCGACGACGAGAATTGCCAGTATCGGGAGTATTCGACGAACAACGGTGGCTGCGTGCGAGATCCCACGCTCGGCCCCGTGCACGATCACCGCGCCGACGACGATCGCGATCGCGTGGGCCGCAAGCATCTGCTGCGTCAGCACCGAACCGTGGTGATCGCCGTCGACTATCGTCAGCAGCACGTGTCCGATCGTCTGCGCAGCGGCCAGCGTCGCCATCAGCTGCAGGCGAGGCGCGATGACGATCGGCACTGCGCCTGCGGCGTAACCGAGTCCCGCGCACACCAGTGCCAACAGGACGATCGCGGCGTCGGAGGGGAACATACCTCCGCCGAATGCGTGCGCGGTGGCGGTGATCGTTGCCGTCAGAGCGCCGACGGCAGACCCGCGCAGGGCTGCGGATCCGTCCGGGGTCGCGGGCACGAACAGCAGACTGCTACCCGTTTCGGCAGAGGCACTGGCATCTCGCCTATGTCGCATGGTTTGTGCGCGAAAACCGATCCAGCGGTCTTTTTCAGGTCCGTTATGGTGATCGCGAGTATCACGCCACGTTCAGAGAGGATTGCCGTGCCGGACAGTTCGGATGTGGCTCAGGCCCGTGTGTTCGCCCACATGCTCGCGGCCGAAATTGCGTCGACATCGAGCCGAATCGAGGTCTCCGAGAACTACGCCCACAAGGCCTTCCGGGTGGGCGACCCCCGCAGCGCGAAGTGGCACACCGACGAGGCCCGCGCTCAGAAGCAGGCGCTGTACGAATTGCACCGCCAACTGGACGCACTGCACAGCCGCTTCCAGATCTCGACGGGTGAACCCGAACCCGTGTGCTGACGTCCGGCTCGGTGTGTGAGGGCGCCTGGTCCGGGGTACCGCGACAAGATGGTTTTCGACAAGACAGACAACGGCTCGGGGGCCGAAAGCGAAGGACAACGAACGATCACGATCGGGTTGGTGGCCGACGAGGGATTCGCGTCGACGATAGCGGCCGCCATCGAACAGGAACTTCCGCCCACCATCACGATCGACGGAACCGATGCCCGACTGGACACGGCCCGGCCCGCAGTCACGCTGCCTCCCACCGAGGCAGGTTCTGCGCCGTTGGGTCAGTGGCTGGAGGCCATTCAGGCCACCAACACATTCGACTTGGTGCTCTGCATCTCCGAGGTTCCGCGACGCGTCGGAGCCAGCCCGGTCGTCGCCGAATTGCGTGACGGTTCGACCGGTGCGTTGTACGTACCGTCGTTCGGCACCATCGGTGTTCGGCGTCGCGCCGTGGCGGTCGCGATCGCCATCGTGCACGATCTCCTCCGCAGCGATACTGCCTCGCGGCCACACCTGCGACGGTCGATGTCCAAGTGGGCTCCGGGCCCCGACCCCGACGGTGGCGGCGAGCGAATCCTGCTCACTCCCGGCATGTTCGGCCGAACACGCATGATCATGGGCATGATTCGCTGCAATCGGCCGTGGCGTCTCGTCCCCGCACTGTCGAGCGTGCTCGCGGCCGCGAGCGCCGCGTCGGCGTTCGGTGTGTTCTACGCGAGCATCTGGCAGATGGCGGCCTCGATGACACCTGCCCGGCTCACACTGATCGGCGTCGCCGCCATCGTGGCCATCACGGTGTGGCTGATCTTTCCGCACGGCCTCTGGGAGCACCGACGGTTCCGCTCCTCGACCACCGATCGCTGGATATACAACTCTGCCACTCTCGGCACCGTCGTGGCCGGCGTGCTGTGTATGTATGCCGTTCTGTTCGCGGTCGTGTTGCTCTCTGCTGCCGTGGTGATCTCGCCCGAGTTTCTCACCGCTCAGATCGGGCGAGAAGCAAACACGGCGGACTACCTGTCACTGGCCTGGTTGGCGGCGTCGTTGGGCACGGTCGCCGGAGCAGTGGGCTCGTCGGTGTCCGATCGCAGCGACATCCTCAACGCGACGTACGGCCACCGAGAGATGCTCCGGCGCCAGCACAGCGCAGAACGGTCTCGCACCGACGACGCCGGTGCGGCTCAGCCCGTGGCTGCGTCCCAGGACCGATGACCGAGCGTCGCGACCGCTGCGGTCAGAGCCGCACCAAGCAGCACTGGTATCGCAATGTCCACGCGAAGTAGCAGCGCTCCGATGACGGCACCGACGAACAGCACCAGGATCGCCCAGAGCCGCCGGTTGAACAGCCGACCGGGGCCCTGGCCGACGAACGACTCGCCGGCGAGCGAGGTGATGGTCGACGTGACGACGACGGTCGTCATGTCCTTGACCGCGAGGAAGCGCGCAGCGAGCGCCTGAGCCCCCATGTCGACTGCGATGACACTGGCGATCGCGATACCGAGCGGCGAGTTGCCCTGCACGTCGACCACCAGCAGCGTGACGCCTGCTGCGAGAAGTGCCAGTGTTCCCACTGCGAAGATCGCGGTGACCCGAATGTTCCATCCCGGCGCAGCCGAGCGAAGCGTCACCCCGGCCAGCGCGGCACCGAGCACGAAGGCGAACAGCGCTACCAGCGGGCCGACGATCGGGAGTCCGTCCTCACCTGCCACCCCCATACCGAGGATGACGATGTTGCCGGTCATGTTTCCGGTGAAGATGCGGTCGAGCCCGAGGTAGCCGACGGCGTCGAGCATGCCGGTCACCATCGTCAGCACCATCATCGACCACAATCGGAGATGACCGTTCACGGCCTTGTCGATGCGTTGCCCCACGCTGGGGCTTTCGGAATGTTCTTCGGCCGATACCGACTCGTCGACACTCATGCGGTCACCCACACGCCGCCGTCACTACGCGGGTCCGCGCCGGCGTCGAGCGTTCCGTCGGCTGAAACCCTGGCCACCATGGAATGACCAGCGTTACTGTCCAATTCGGTGCCATGCTTGACGGTGAACACCGTCTGCGAGATCTGTTCGACGGCGGAGTCCTCCAATGTCGGCTCGACCAGTACCGAACCGTTGGGTGTGCCGGCTTCCAATCCGCCGACGATGAATCGGGGCGCGGAGACGATCTGCTGCGGATCGAATCCACGCAGCGCCCGCAGGATCAACTGGGTGTGAATCTGCGACTGCGCTTTGCCTCCCATGGTCGAGTGGGCGGACACCGCTCCGTCCGCCCAGTCCACGATCACCGGAACGAGCGTGTGCGCGGGCCGCTTTCCGGACTCGACGCGATTGGGCGACGCGGCATCGAGCGTGAAGAACGCAGCACGGTTGTGCAGCACGAGCCCGGTGTCGGGCTCGAGGATCTGCGCTCCGAAGGAATGAAAGACGGACTGTATCAACGACACTGCGGTGCCGTCCTTCGCTACGACGGCGATTCCGACGGTGTCACCGCCCGGACGCGGAGACGCGGTCGAGGTCTGGCGTTCGGCTCCTGCCACCCGGGCTGCTGCCGCGTCGTGAATTGCCGCGAAGCCGGCCGGGGTCAGCTGATCGTGGATATCCACAGTGGCACAGCGTGGGTCGGCGAGGTAGGTATCGCGATGCTCGTCGGAGTCGTAGAAGATCTCGGCCAATACCCCGGCGTCGACATCCCCTGCAGACGCACTCCCGGACAAGGCGGCACCGAGAGATCGAATCAGCGTGTAGCCCTGCGAGTTCGGTGGTGCCGTGGCCACCGAGAATCCGTCGAATTCGCGCACCAGAGGTTCTTCGACGCTCGGACGATGACGTTCGAGATCCTCTCTCGATACCGGCACGTCGAGTTTCTTCAGTCCGGCGGCGAATCGGTCGGCGGTGTGACCGCGATAGAACGAATCGAGGCCATCGGTCGCCAGGTCCGTCAGGGTTCGGGCCAACTCGGGCTGCACGACGAGGTGCCCAACGGGGATCGGCTGACCATCGACGAAGAACTTCGCGCGCAAGCCTGGATCGGTGATCAGTGCGTCACGGTCGAGCTCGATCATCTCGACGAGTCCTGGGCTGGCCGGAAACCCCTCTGTGGCAAGCGAAATTGCTGGTGCCAGTACGTTGCGTAACGGCAGCGAGCCACCGGCGTCGAGCAGAGCCGCCCACCCGGACACTGCACCCGGAACGGACACCGTCAGCGGACCGTTGATCGGCATCGTCTGGATCGTCTCGAACAGCTGATCCACGGATGCGGCCGAACCGTATGCTCCCGATGCGTTGATACAGGTGGTGCTGCCGTCGCTCGTTCGCAGCAACGCGATGACGTCACCGCCCACACTGCACATGTGCGGGTAGACCACGGTGAGCGCCGCAGCCGCAGCGACCGCTGCATCGACGGCGTTGCCACCGGCTCCGACGATCGTGCGGGCAGCGTCGACGGCCGCGGTGTGCGGCGCGGCGATTGCCACGCCGGGTGCCGGTTGCGACTGTTCGGGCATGAATATCTCCTCGAGTGCGGCCGATCCGACAGCAGGATCGGTCGGGGCATGTTCTGGGTTCGTCCGAAAGTGTTGCGGTGGAGCAGTGTCACGTCATGGAAGTGTCACGTCAGAGCGCTCGTGCGATGAGCGTGCGATAGGCACCGTACAGCACCGCCGCGGCGACGATCGACGCCGCGGCCGTCGCACCGAAGAACGTCAGTTCGTTTGTTGCAGAGTACTTCTGAGCGAACAAGCCGGCCAGCGTCGAGCCTCCTGCCATCGTGAGGAAGTACAGCGACGTCATCCCGGCCTTGTGCGATGCGGGTGCGAGCTGCGCAGTGGCTGACAGGACCGACGGCACGACGGCTATCTCGCCGGCACCGAACAGCAACATCGCGACGAGAACCAGCACAACGGAATTCGTCGCCCCTGATGTGCCCGCCATTGCCGCAAACATGGCCATCGCCACCGCCAGCAGGCCGATTCCCACGACGATTTTCGTTCCGGGACTGGGCTGCCGACTGCCCATCCGCGTCCAGACGACGGCATAGATCGGAGCGATGACAGTGGCGAAGAGACCTTCCAACGTGATCACGGTTGCCGCAGGGATCGTCAACGAGCCGACCGTCAGATCGACGCGGGTGTCCATGTACACCGCCAGGGTGGTGAACAACTGGAACAGCAACGTCCAGAACAGCAAGCTACTGAGGAACACCGGAATGTAGGCGAGCACTCGTCGATGCTCGGTAGCGTCGACTTTCCTCGAGGACAACAGCATTGCGAAGTAGGCGATGCTGGCGATCACGATGATCGCGGTCAGCACGGTTCCCAGATTGTCGAGATTCAGGAGGCCGCTGACGGCCGCGGCAACGATGACCAGGGTGACCGATCCCGCGAGAGCTGCGGCCGCGCCCCGACGCGAGCGTGGAAGCGGATTGGCTACCGTTCGGGTGGCCTCGGGCAGATGCTTGTACCCGACCGCGTACTGGGCCAGGCCGATCAGCATGCCCACTGCCGCTGCGCCGAAGGCGATGTGGAAACCGGCCGAGCTCTGCAGGGCACCGGTGAGCAGCGGGCCGAGGAATGCGCCGAGTCCGATTCCCATGTAGTAGAGCGAGTAGCCCGAGTCGCGTTTGGGGTCGTCGTTCGCGTACAGCAGTCCGACCATCGCGGTGACGTTGACTTTGAGTCCGCCGGTTCCGATGACGATCAGCAGCAATCCTGCGCCCATACCGGCTGTCGTCGTGATCAGCGCCAGTACGACGTGGCCGGTGATGATGGCGACAGCGGAGTAGAGCACCACCGTGCGCGGGGCGACGAGTCGGTCGGCAACCCAGGCTCCGCCCATCTGGGCGATATAGACTGCGCCGCCGTAGGATCCGGCGATACCGACCGCCACGCCGACATCGAGTCCCAGTCCACCCTCGGCGAGTGAGTAGTACAGGTAGTACGCGAGGATCACCTGTAGGCCGTAGAAGCTGAATCGCTCCCACAACTCCGTGCCGGCCAGCGTCACGAGCCCACGCGGCTGATCACGGAACGTCGAGCCGATCGCTCCCCGCTCTCCTGCGTTCGGCTTGTGGAGTGTTCCGTCCGTTGTCATGCTGGTCCACCTCTAGGGTCCATGGGAATCAGTGGTTCAGGAGAATGAGTGACCGTTGTCACGATGTGTTGATCTAAAACTGGTAGGACCAGACCGTCAAGGTGAAGAGTGGGATATTTACACGTCAACGGATCTTTACTGGGGAAACAGAGTGAATCTGGTATTTTGGTAGGACCAGTTCGTAACCTGCGGGGACGGGGCTTTCCATGACAGCGTGGTCCGAGATAGACGTCGAAGCGGCGTCGGTCCCCGAGCTGCTCAGCGCCCGGATCGCGCAGCTGATCGACAGCGGTCGCGTCGAGGCGGGATCGAAATTACCCAGCGAACGCGCCCTGGTGACGATGCTCGGAGCGTCGCGAATCTCGATCCGCCATGCACTTCAGGACCTCGAATTGCGGGGCTATCTGACGCGTAAACCCCGAGCCGGCCGCATCGTCGCACCACTGGAGATGCGCGCTCTGGCCGAAGGAAGCATCTTCGGAAGCATGAGCAGTGACCAACGCACCGTTCGCGAGGTGATGGATCTACGCACGGTCGTCGAACCACCCATTGCCGAGCGTGCCGCCGTCCGCCACCGCACGTCCGAGTTGCATGCCTTACGCACTCCACTCGAAACGTCCGAGCGAGAGCTCGGAAATCGGCCGCCGTCTCTGCAGGTCATGCAACTCTGCGACGTGCAGTTCCATCTCGCGATCGCCGGCCTTGCCCACAACTCCATGCTCACCAGGCTCGTGACCGAGACCAACGAGTGGATGGCACCGTCGAGGCAGGCAAGTTTTCAGACCGAGCAGCGGATGCAACGCTCCGTCGATGCACACCGCAGCATCTATCACGCTATTGCAGAACGTGATCCGGTTCGCGCCCGGAAGGCGATGCACGATCACCTTGCCGACGTGCTCGAGGCGATCACACCGCTCGCGCACTGACTTCCAGCGCCGAGCGCACCAGCCTGTTGTCCGAAACGGTGCGCGTGAATGCGCTCGATTGGCCACTTCGTCGTGTGCGGATCGGGTGGATTCCGGACAGAATCGAGGTGCTATCGGCTCGGGCCGATCGACCGCGAACAAAGGAGCTCGACAGTGCCCACCCTCGACCGTGACGTCGCTATCGTCGGGGCCGGCCCTTCCGGCCTGGCCGCAGCAACCGAGCTCCGCAAAGCAGGATTGTCCGTCGCCGTGCTGGAAGCGCGCGACCGCGTCGGAGGACGTACCTGGACGAACACCATCGACGGTGCAAGCCTCGAAATCGGCGGTCAGTGGGTGTCACCCGATCAGGAATCTCTGATCGCGCTGATCGGTGAGCTCGGCCTCGAGACGTTCGACCGATACCGCGAGGGCGAGTCCGTCTACATCTCCGCCGCGGGCGAGCGGACCCGTTACTCGGGTGACTCGTTCCCCGTCGACGAGACCACCGAGAAAGAGATGGACCGACTCGTCGCTCTGCTCGACGACTTGGCCGCCCAGGTCGGCCCCGAGGAGCCGTGGGCGCACCCGCTGGCGCGTGAACTGGACACGATCTCGTTCGAGCAGTGGCTGATTCGTGAGTCCGACGATGCCGAGGCACGAGGAAACATCGGCATGTTCATCGCCGGTGGCATGCTCACCAAACCTGCGCACGCGTTCTCGGCTCTGCAAGCAGTCTTGATGGCCGCATCGGCGGGATCGTTCTCGCACTTGGTGGACGAGAACTTCATCCTCGACAAGCGCGTCGTCGGTGGCATGCAGCAGGTGTCGATCCGCATGGCGGCCGCCCTCGGCGACGACGTCATCCTCGACGCGCCGGTGCGAACGGTGCGGTGGAACTCCGACGGCGCAACGGTATTCGCCGACGGTGACATCGAGGTACACGCCAAGCGGGTCGTTCTCGCCGTTCCACCGAACCTGTATTCGCGCATCTCCTACGACCCGCCGCTCCCGCGTCGCCAGCATCAGATGCACCAGCATCAGTCCCTCGGACTGGTGATCAAGGTCCATGCCGTTTACGACACCCCGTTCTGGCGCGAGGACGGGCTGTCGGGGACCGGCTTCGGTGCCTCAGAGATCGTGCAGGAGGTGTACGACAACACCAACCATCAGGACAGCCGCGGAACACTGGTCGGCTTCGTGTCCGATGCCAAGGCCGACGCGATGTTCGAACTCGACGAGCAGGATCGCCGCGCGAGAATACTCGAGTCCATCGCGCACTACTTGGGACCCAAGGCACTCGAACCGGTCGTCTACTACGAGTCGGACTGGGGTTCGGAAGAATGGACCCGTGGTGCGTACGCGGCCAGCTTCGATCTGGGGGGTCTGCACCGCTACGGCAAGGACAGCCGCACTCCCGTCGGCCCGATTCACTTCTCCTGCTCCGACATCGCCGCGGAGGGCTACCAACACGTCGACGGCGCAATCCGCATGGGTCACCGCACCGCCGCGGACATCGTCTCGAGAATCGATTCCTGACACTCGATATTCGATCGCACACCGCAGACCGCAGACCGCAGACCCACACCTAGCACCGAGGACACACATGCGCACTGTCACAGAACACAACTCGCCCGCGGCTGCGGCCTCGAACCTCGGGAGGCAGTGATGACGTGGACGATGCCGGCCGAAGGTGTTCGGCACGAACGGACCTGGATGGCCTATCCGTGCGAGGGGTACTCGCTCGGTGACACGCCCGAGGAGCACCACGAGGCTCGCACCACGTGGGCCGAGGTCGCGCAGGCGGTCGCTCGATTCGAGCCGGTCACCGTCGTCGTCGACCCCGCCGAAAGCGCCGTCGCACGCACGTATCTGACCTCCGAGAGCGCTTTCCCCATCGACATCCTCGAGGCACCGTTGAACGACGCCTGGATGCGCGACATCGGGCCCACGTTCGTGCTGTCCGAGGACGGCCGTGTCGGCGGCGTCGACTGGGTGTTCAACGGCTGGGGCGCGCAGGACTGGGCGCGCTGGGACAAGGACTCGAAGATCGGCGCGCTCGTCGTCGAGAAGTCCGGTGCCGAGATGATCGATTCACCGATCGTCAACGAGGGCGGTGGTATTCAGGTGGACGGACTGGGAACGGTTCTCGTCACCGAGACGGTACAACTCGATCCCGGTCGCAATCCCACGCTGTCGAAGGCCGATGTCGAGGCCGAACTTGCCCGCACGATCGGCGCCACCACGGTGATCTGGCTTCCTCGTGGACTCACCCGTGACGCGGACGAGTTCGGAACCCGAGGCCACGTCGACATCGTCGCTGCCATCCCCTCGCCCGGCGTCGTTCTGGTGCACGACCAACGCAATCCCGAACACCCCGATCACGACATCAGCAAGGCCGTGTTCGAGATCTTCGAGAACAGCACGGACGCACGCGGTGAGAAGTGGACCATCGTGAAAGTCCCGGCACCGGAGATTCTCCGCGACGAGGAGGGCTTCGTCGATTACAGTTACATCAACCACTACGTCGTCAACGACGGTGTGATCGCCTGCAGCTACAGCGATCCCGCGGACGAAGAGGCTGCTGCCATTCTGTCGGCGGCATACCCGGGCCGCACCGTCGTCACCGTCGACGCTCGGCCACTCTTCGCCCGCGGGGGCGGAATTCACTGCATCACACAGAACCAGCCACAGGCTCAGACGGACTGAGTGGACGCGGGAGCAGGTATCGAATACTGCTCCCGCAACTCGTTCTTGCGGATCTTGCCCGTCGGATTGCGTGGGATCTCGTCGACGAGGATGTATCGCTTGGGGATCTTGTACCGCGCGAGCCGGCCGCCGAGCGCGTCCGCGATGGCATCGAGGTCGACGTCTGCTCCCTCGACGACAGTGATTGCGGCAACGGCGGATTCGCCCCATTTTTCGTCCGGTACACCGAACACTGCGCAACTGTCGATGCCGGGCAGTTCGAGAAGTGCCGCTTCGACCTCGGCCGGATAGATGTTCTCTCCGCCCGAGATGATCATGTCCTTGAGCCGATCGACGATCGTGACGAATCCCTCCGCGTCGGCAATTCCGACGTCGCCGGTACGAAGCCAGCCGTCGTCGAACACGTCGGCGGTCGCGTCGGGACGACCCCAGTATTCCTTCATCACGTGGGGACCCTGGATCTGGATTTCACCGCGCTCCCCCGGTTCCACCGGCTGCGACATCGCGTCGACGATCCTGACGTCGGAGAACGTATGGGGAACACCCGCGGTGCCCATTTTTCGTTCGGCATCGACGGCAGCGAGCATCGTTGCGCCAGGACCACTTTCGGTGAGCCCGTAGCCCTGACACATCTTGATCCCGCGTTCGGAATACGTACGGAGCGTGCGCGGCGGCACCGGCGCCGCGGCCACCACCACCCGGCGTAGCGACGTCAGATCCGTGTCGTCCCACGCGGGATGCGAGACGAGCGAGTCCAAGATCGTCGGCACTCCGAACGTGTACGTGACCGAGCGCGATTCGACCAGATGGAGCACGCGTCCGGCATCGAACCCTTCCTCGATGACGACCGAGCCGCCCTTGAACAGGACGGGTAACGCAACCATGTCGAGCGCGGCGGTGTGAAACAGCGGAGCGCAGACCAGGGCCACCTCGTCGCTGCACAGGTCCAGATCGAGGACTGCGTTGAGAACGGCGAACAGCACGTTGTCGTGAGTCATCACGACGCCTTTGGGTTTACCGGTCGTACCGGAGGTGTACATGACGAAGCACAGATCCGCACCCTCCACCGCTTCGTCGATGCGCGTCGAGCGGGCCGCCGCGATCAGCGATTCGTACTCCTCGCCGAGCGTGAGGCGACGCGTGGGGCCGTCACCGACCGCCGAGGTCGCGACGTCGTGCAAGGCCTCGGAATGCACCAACAACGACAGCCCCGAGTCCTGCACTGCGAAAGCAACTTCCGGTGCGGTCAACCGTGCGTTGAGTGGCACGAAGATCGCTCCGAGCACGCCACAGGCGAACAGTACTTCGAGGTAGGCGGGATGATTGGTGGACAACAGCCCGACCCGGTCCCCGGGGCCCACCCCCAGCTCACGTAGACCGTGCGCGAGCCGGGTGGTGCGCTCGTCCAATTGCTCGTAGGTCGAGACCTGGCCGCGGAACTCGAGTGCCGTTGCTCGCGGGCACTGCCTGGTACGTCGACGGATCCACGAACCGACGCCTTGATTACGCATCTGAAATCTGTTCCTCTCGGGTCCGTGATCTCAGTCGAACATGCGGTAGACGGCCTCGACGACGACCGCGGGGCGCTCGCTGCCTTCGAGTTCGATCGTCGCGGCGACGGTCAGCTGAGCTCCGCCCTTGGGCAGCTCCTCGTACCCCTTCAGCGTGGCGGCCAGGCGCACTCGGCCGCCGGCGGGGACCGGGTTGGTGAAGCGAACCTTGTTCAATCCGTAGTTGATCTTCGTGGTGACGCTGTCGACGACCAGTAGCTCGTCCCACATCGGAATGATGAGCGACAGAGTCAGATAGCCGTGCGCGATCGGACCGCCGAAGGGGCTTTCGGCCTTCGCCCGTTCGGGATCGACGTGAATCCACTGATGGTCGTCGGTGGCGTCGGCGAAGGTGTCGATGCGCTGTTGCGGCACCTCGATCCACGAGCTGGTTCCCAGTTCGGTGCCTTCGAGGTTCTTCAACTCGGCGAGAGTGGCGACGCGGGTGGTCATGATGTCTCCTTGGCGGACAGGCCGAGTGCGGCCAGTGCATTGGTCTTGAACACGAGTGGACGGATCTCGTCCTTGATGTCGAGCTCGGCGAAGTCCTTCATCCAACGATCCGGCGTCAGAACCGGAAAGTCCGAGCCGAACAACACCTTTCGCTTCAGCATGGAATTCGCCGCCCGCACCAGTTGGGGCGGAAAGTATTTCGGTGCCCAACCCGACAGGTCGATGTACACGTTCGATTTGTGCGTGGCGATCGAGATCTGCGCGTCCGCCCACGGCACCGCGGGGTGCGCCATGATCATCGTCAGTTGGGGGAAGTCCGCGGCGACGTCGTCGAGCAGCATCGGATCGGAATAGCGCAACTTGATGCCGTGCCCGCCGGGAAGTCCGGCACCGATACCGGTTTGGCCGGTGTGAAAGAGCGCGGGTACTCCGGCTTCGGTGATGGCCTCGTAGATCGGATAGAAGCGGCGGTCGTTCGGCTCGAAGCCCTGCATGCTCGGATGGAACTTGAAGCCGCGCACCCCGAACTCCTCGACGAGCCGGTGCACCCGCCGCACGGCGGCCTTACCCTGCCACGGGTCGACCGAGCCGAAGGGGATCAACACGTCGTTGTGGCGTGCCGCCCCCTCGGCGATCTCCTCCACCGAGTTCGGTGAATGTCCCGACGCTGCACCGGCATCGACGGTGAACACCACTGCGGCCATGTTGCGGGCCCGGTAGTACTCGGCGATGGTGTCGATCCCTGGAGTACGGTCCTCGCCCGACTTGAAGTACTTCTCCGACGCGGTCATCAATTCGTCGTCCAGTGCGCGGTGTCCGCACCCGTCGATCTCCACATGGGTGTGCACATCGAGTGCGAGTATCGAGTCGAAGTCGATGGC
This sequence comes from Rhodococcus sp. 05-2255-1e, assembly GCF_002259025.1. Taxonomy (NCBI): domain Bacteria; kingdom Bacillati; phylum Actinomycetota; class Actinomycetes; order Mycobacteriales; family Nocardiaceae; genus Rhodococcus; species Rhodococcus sp. 05-2255-1e. Next base: position 17,326 of record NZ_NOZE01000004.1, read on the forward strand.
GCACTCGTATTTCGAGCTCATCGCGCCGGCTCGACGGGGAGGTTCTCTCCGACCGATTCGAGGCTGTCCGCGAACGTCGACGGCCACACAGCGGCGATGTCCTCGGCCGACCAGCCACCGTCGTGATAACTCGTGGCGATCATGTCCGGGTGCGTCCACAGTGCCAGGCGGTCACCGCCGACGGCGAATGCCTGACCGGTCACGTCTGCACTCGCGTCGCTTGACAGGAAAGAGACGATTCCTGCGGCGTCCGCGGGGGTCCCGAACCCGAGTTCACGACGGGCGAAGGGCGGCAACGGATCCCCGTTATGCATGGCCTCGATGTACGGCTGCAGGAACGGGATGGTCTCGGTCATCGCCGTGGCCGCCACCGGGCACACCGCGTTCACGGTGACACCTGCACGCTGGAGTTCCATGGCCCAGGTACGCACCATGCCGACGATTCCGGCCTTGGAACCGGAGTAGTTGGTCTGTCCGAAATTTCCGCGCTGACCGGCGGGAGAGCCGATGCACACGATCCGGCCGCCCTCACCCTGAGCGCGGAAGTGAACGGCTGCTTCGCGTGCGCAGGTGAACGTGCCGCGGAGATGAACGTTCACGACGGCATCGAAGTCGTCGTCGGTCATCTTCCACAACACCTTGTCGCGCAGGATCCCCGCGTTGGTGACCATGACGTCGAGGCGGCCGAACGCCTCGACCGCGCCTGCCACCAACTTCTGTGCGGTCTCGGTGCTGCCCACCGGAGCCACGACAGCCACTGCCCGTCCACCCGCGTCGACGATCGAGGAGACAGCCGCGTCGGCTGTCGCCTGGTTCACGTCGTTGATCACGACTGCTGCACCGTGGCGCGCGAGGTCCTGGGCATACGCAAGTCCGAGCCCCTGGCCGCTACCGGTGACGACAGCGACCTTGTTGTCGAGATTCATAGCTCTCTCCTCTTCGTGGTTACCAGACTGAGAAAACCATCAATAATTGAGAAAGTCAATGATTTACGTTTGCTAGAGTTACCGCCGATACGAGGAGCCTCATGACCGACATCGCACCCCTGTCCGACGACATCGGATTCCTGCTGACGCGCGCAGGAACGTCGCTGACGGCCGCCGCCAAAACGGCACTGGCACCCTTCGAGCTGCGCGTACGTTCGTACTCCGTACTGGCCCTGGCCTGCGAACATTCGGACGGACTCGGCCAGCGGCAGCTCGCCGAGCAACTGGGCTTGGACCCCAGTCAGATCGTGGCGTTGGTGGACGATCTGGAGGTCCGCGAACTGATCACCCGACGGGTCGACCCCGGCGATCGACGAAACAAGCGCATCTACGCGACCGACGCCGGCCGCGCGCTGTGCGTGGACGCACAGCGCGCGCTCGCGGCGACCCAATCCGCCACGCTCTCAGCCCTCGGCGACCGCGGTGTCCGAGAGCTGCGGCAGTCGCTGCAGTCCATCGTCCGCGCACAGTAGATCTTGCACAGTAGATCGTGCACACGTAGGCCGATCACCGTTCGTAGACAACCCTGCCACCGACGACCGTCGCGATGATCGGTAGTTCGGGAATTCGATCCGCCGGGCCCATCAGGTCGCCGCCGACTGCGGTGAAATCTGCGGGACCACCGACGACGATGGTTCCGGTTCCGTCGGTCAGACCGGCCGCCGCCGCGGCGTGGGTGGTGTACCCGTCGAGGGCTTGTCGAGCCGAAATCGCCTGCCGGGGTTGACGAGGAGGGTCGGCCGGCAGGCCTGCGGGGCGGCGTAGCCGGGCATCGGCCATCACGACTCGGGGATCGAAATGTGCTACCGGCCAATCGGATCCGAGCGCAACGGTCACACCGAGATCGAGAAGCTCCGCCACCGGCCAACCACGGTCGATACGATCGCGACCCATGCGCCGAGACCAGTCGTCGGCCTCGTCTGCTCGGGTGTACCTGGTGCAATGGGTCGGCTGCATCGATGCGGCGATACCGGCGTCCGCGATCGTTGTCAGATCCTCGGGACAGACGGTCTCGAGGTGTTCGAGGCGATGCCGAACCCCCTTCCCGAGGGCCGCCAGCGTCCGTACGCAGTGGTGCACAGCGGCATCACCGATCGCATGAGTAGTGGTCGACACTGCACGGCGGTCGAGCTCGCGCACCACGGCCGCATACCGTTCCGGGTCGGTCCACGACGGCCGGGTACCGTCGCCGTACAGGTCCGGGTGACACAACCACGCCGTCCCACCTTCGACGGTTCCGTCCATGAACAGTTTTGCGCCCGCGTAACGCCACCGCTCCCCGGCGGTACCGTGCACCAGCGCAGCGAGTTCTGCGACCCGATCGGCAGGATGATCCGGCTGGACCCAGCCGTACACCCAGAACCGGAGTCCGGCGTCGTCCTCGTCGAGCGCCCGGATCATCTCGACGGTCCCGGGGAGGTCGTCCATGACGTGCACCCCGGTCAGCCCGACCGACGCCATCTCCTCGGTCACGCTGCGTAACAAAGACTTCGCCGCGACGACGTTCTGGGCAGGCATGACCGCCTCCACCAGATGGATGGCCGGCTCCTCGATCAGGTGACCGGTGGTCTTCCCGCCACTGTCCACCGCCACTCGGGCACCGCCGTGGTCGAAGGTCTCTCGGCCGGTCACGCCGGCAATATCGAGTGCAGCCCGATTGGCCAGCGACGAATGCGCGTCGTAGAACCGAATGAGAACAGGGGTCGTGACCGAGTCGGAGATGGCATCGAAGCTCGGAGCTCGGCCGCCGAATACGTTGTGGTTCAAGCCCCAGCCGCGAATCCAACCGTCCGTCGGGTGCGCGTCGTGCAGTACCCGACGCACGTCGTCCAGATTCTCGCACCGACTGAAATCCACGCCGAGTGACATCAACGCGCCTTGCACCACGTGTGTGTGGGCGTCGACCCATCCGGGTGTCAGAGTGCTCCCGGCCAGGTCGATGATCTTCGTTCCGGGACCACTGCACCCCAGGACGTTGTCGGTGCTCCCGAGTGCGATCACTCGGTCGTCTCGAACGGCGACGGCCTGCTGCGGCTCGGCACCATCGACCTGGGTGAGCACCGTGGCGTTCATCAGAATCAGTGTGGCATCAGTCATGTCGCACTCCTCGTGCATCATCGGTAGGTAGTGCGGTCGACGGTCCGGCCTGGGTATCGGGCAGTATCTCGGAATCGATGTCGGTCGTCCCCAGCCGTGCGTACACCTGGGGGCGGCGTGCCCGGATCCACAGGGCCACTGCCGAACCCAACGCGAACACCACGACGGATCCGATGGAGGCGACGGTGTTCACCACCGGGTCGGTCGTCAGGGTGGCGATTTCGATCTTGTCGACGACGAGGTACAGAGCGATTCCGATCAGGACGAACGCGGCGATTCCAGCGAGTGCCGCGCCCCGATCCCGTGCCACTTCTCTACCGCGCAGGAAGAACACGGCAACCGAGAGAGAGGTGAGCCATTGCAGCGCAAGGATTCCCACGGTCCCCGTACTCGCCGTCCACGCAGCCAACTGCAGGACCGGATCGACGTCGGCCGCGGCGAAACACGCGATGGCCACTACGGCCGTCGCCGTCTGCGCGATGCTGGCGATGTGCGGAGACAAGTGCTTGCTGTGCACGTGGCTGAGCCGCACCGGGAAGATTCCTTCACGACCGAGCGCATAGCCGTACCGGGTGATCGCGTTGTGGAAGGCCAGCAGAGCCGCGAGTCCGCTCGAGACGATCAGCACGCGCATCACATCCGTTGCCGCACTACCGACGTAGGTCTGCATGGCGGTGAAGAAGAAACCGGCAGGATCCGATGCAGCCGCGGCGACCGCGTTCTCGGCACCGAACGCCATGACCGCAACCCAGACGATGAAGCAGTAGAAGACCGCGAGGAAGATGACCGCGGCATAGGTTGCGCGGGGGACCGTCCGGTCCGGTCGTACCGCCTCGTTGCGGAACAGGGCGGTTGCCTCGAAGCCCACGAACGCGGCGAACGACACGGCCAGTACCGCCCCCATCGATCCGGTGAAGACGTTCTCGGGATAGAACGGCTGCAGGTTCAGACCACTCGCACCGCCCTTGGCGATCACTGCGATCGCCAATACGAGCAGCACCAGCACTTCGAGAACGAGCAGCACGCCGAGGACCTTGGCCCCCACCCGAATCGATCGATATCCCAGCACGGACACGATCGCCGCAGCGACCAACGCCCACAGCCACCAGGGTAGGTCGACTCCGACGAAGTCGTTCATCGTCGCCTTGGTGACCGCTCCGAACAACCCGTAGGTGCTGATCTGCAGGAGGGTGTACCCCGCCACGGCCACCAGAGCGCTACCGAGACCGGCAACTTTGCCCAGACCCATCCGGATGTAGGAGTAGAACGCGCCGTTGTTGTGCACGTGCCGCGCCATCTTGGTGAAGCCGATGGCGAACACCGTGCTGATCAGACCGGCGCACAGGTATCCGGCGGGAGCGCCGATCCCACCGATCAGCAACGCGATCGGAGCAACGGCCACCATGACGGTGAGCGGTGCCGCTGCCGCGACGACGAAGAAGACGATGTCGCGTGAGTTGAGGCTGGAACTATCGAGGGCATTCGGCTGCCCGGAATGTTGGGGGATGGTCATGGCCGGCTCCGTGTGATTAATCCAACGATGTTTGGTTTTGACGTAACGTAGACCACAGAAGTCAGTTTGGAAAGACCCCGGCGAAATGGAGTACACGTGGCAAGGCCGAAGACAGCACTACTCGATGTCGATCGCATCGTCGACGCCGCACTTCAGATCACCGACGCCACAGGCGATTTCACAGTCGCACAGCTCGCCTCCAAACTCGCCGTGCATCCATCCTCGCTGTACCACCACGTGTCCGGAAGAGACGAAGTGATCGATCGAATGCGGGCTCGAATCGGTCGCAAGATCGACAACACGGGCTTCGGAACGAGCCCGTGGGACGAGGCATTGAAGAGGTTGGCGTGGTCGTATCGAGCGGCGTTCGCCCGCCACCCCGGGTCCATTCGCTTGTTCGCGACCTCACGCGTCCGCGACCGTGAATCGCTGTCCGAGTACGAGCGAATCGCCGACGGTCTGCACGATGCGGGCTTCGATTGGCCCGAGGTACTGCCGATCATCGTCGCGTTCGACAACTTCATTCTCGGCTCGGCCCTCGACATGGGCGGCGGCGGTAACCTCTACACACCCGACCCGCAGATGCACCCGGCCCTCACTGCTGCGGTGGGCGATCCCGAGGAACAGCCGAACCCCACCGACGTCGCCTTCGAGCTGGGACTGTCGGCACTGCTGACGGGCCTCAAACACCGCCTGGGCAATCGCTGACGCACCCTCCGCTCCGCGAAGCTCAGTGCGCCCCGGTGTGTCCGAGAGCCAGGCGACAACTACGGAGAAAGCCGCGGAATTCGTCTCGTTGACGCGGCGACAGATCGGCGACCATGCGGTCCTCCAGGTCACCGATCTGCGCGTCGTACTCTGCCAGCAAGCGTCGCGCTTCCTCGGTCAAGCTCGTCAACATCCGCCGTTTGTTGGCCGGATCCGTTCGGCGAGTGACCAACCCACGCTTCTCGAGTGCGGCGATCATCTCACCCATCGTCTGAGCCGTCACGAAGGAATTACGTGCCAGCTCCGCGGACGACAGCCCGTCGCGTCGACGTAGCACCGTCAGCGCGGTGTACTGCACGGCAGTGATGTTCATCGGCCGCAACAGCGCATCCATCTGGGCCCGCACCGCCAGCTCGACCTGCTTGATGGCGTAGAGCAGCGTCGGCTGCTCGCCTGCCGACGATGGCCTCGATGCCACGTTCACCACCTCGCTTTCCGAACTCGCGTGTGCCTGCAGCCTAATTACCGAATGCCGCCGACCGGCACCTGGATCGCCTATTGCTTTCCGCGCATGCGCGCGGTTGTATATAAGGAACCCTGTTAATCAGGTCACAGCCGGCCATCGAAGCGAGGCGTTCATGACGATCACCGACGACAGCGTCACTCTCACCCGACCCGACGTCACTCCCGGACGGCTCTTCGTCGACGGTCACTGGCGTGACGCTGCCGCAGGTGGCCGATCCGACGTACTCGATCCGTCGACGGGAGCGGTGCTCACCTCCGTGTCCGAGGCGTCCGCTGTAGACGTCGACGCAGCAGTGTCCGCAGCTCGCACCGCCTTCGACGACGGCCGCTGGTCGTCGCTGCCCGGACGCGAACGGGCACGCATTCTGCACCGAGCCGGTCAGCTCATCCGCGAACGCGCCGACGAGATCGTTGCCGTCGAGAGCGCCGATGTGGGTAAGCCGGTGTCGTTGTGCCGCCCGGTGGACGTACTGACCTCCGCGGAGCAGTACTCGTACTGCTCCGCACTGGCTCAGACGCTCGGTGGATCGCATCGCGACACTCCGCTGTCTGCGCACGCGTACACGCGCAGAGAACCGCTCGGTGTGGTCGCCGCGATCACCCCGTTCAACTTTCCGCTGATTTTGTCGAGTTCGAAGATCGCGCCTGCACTCGCCGCGGGTAACACCATGGTCCACAAACCCAGCGAGGACACCCCGCTCAGCGCATTGCTGATGGCTGAAATATTGACCGAGGCGGGCGTACCGCCAGGCGTGATCAACGTTGTCACCGGAACAGGTTCCGTTGCGGGAGAGGCACTTCTGCAGCATCCGGGAGTCGACAAGATCGCATTCACCGGGTCCACGGCTGTGGGCAGGCACGCTGCCGGGGTCGCAGGCCGCAATCTGGTACCGGTGACGATGGAACTGGGTGGCAACGCCGCGCACATCGTGTTCGAGGACGCCGACATCGACAAGGCGATCGGAGCGATCATCAAAGGGTTCGTCTTCAACTCCGGGCAGTTCTGCATGGGCGGCCCGCGCCTGCTCGTCCAGCGCTCCCGATACGAGACGGTGTTGGACATTCTGGCCCAGGCGGTTCCCGGTGTTCCCGTCGGCGACCCGTTCGATCCGGCCACGGTGGTCGGGCCGATGGCCGGAGAGCGGCACGTGCACAAGGTCGAGGAGTACGTGGACATCGCCCGCCGCGACGGCGGCCGTATCGTCACCGGCGGGCACCGTCCCGACCTGTCCGGTACGCCCCTCGCCGGTGGCTCGTTCTACTCCCCCACCGTCATCGCCGACCTGCCCGCCACGTCGCGGGTCGTTCGAGAAGAGATTTTCGGGCCCGTTCTGACGGTACAACCGTTCGACACCGAGGACGACGCGGTCCGCCTGGCCAACAGCACCGAGTACGGCCTCGCTGCCGGCCTGCAGACGACGAATGTGGCTCGCGCACATCGTGTTGCAGCACGACTGCACGCCGGCATCGTGTGGGTCAACGACTGGGCGATGCTCGACCCGGCCGTTCCCTTCGGCGGAGTCAAGAACTCCGGCTTCGGCCGTGAGTACGGCCCCGAGGGCCTCGACTCGTACACCAAGGTCAAATCCGTCGTCATCTCGCTCGACTGAATCGAAGGGCAGTGCCATGACCACAACCACAGCGGCAGTAGTCGAATCGGGCGGAGCCGCGTTCACATTGTCCCCGGTCGAACTGGGCGAACCCCGCAGCGGAGAAGTGCGCGTGCGCATCGTCGCAGCCGGCTTGTGCCACACCGATCTGGGCGTCGCCGCGGGCGGGCTGCCGTTTCCGCTTCCCGGCGTCCTCGGCCACGAGGGTGCGGGGGTCGTCGAAGCCATCGGTCCCGGAGTCACCGGCGTGCAGGAAGGTGACCACGTTCTGCTGTCGTTCACCTCGTGCGGTACCTGCGGAAACTGCCGATCCGGTCATCCCGCCTATTGCGCAACGTGGTTGCCGCTCAACCTCATCGGTGGGGCTCGCGCCGACGGCTCCAGCCCGATCACGCGCAACGGCACTGCGCTCGGTGGCCATTTCTTCGGCCAGTCGTCGTTCGCGAATCACGCGATCGTGGACGAGCGGAGCCTGGTTCGGGTCGATTCCTCCGCACCGCTGGAGATCCTGGCACCGCTGGGCTGCGGGGTGCAGACCGGAGTCGGTGCCGTGTGGAATGTGCTGCGTCCACGCCCGGGAGATACCGTCGTGGTGACCGGCGCAGGTGCAGTGGGGCTTTCGGCCATCATGGCTGCCGCTCTCACTCCCGCGGCCAAGATCATCGCGGTCGATCGGGTTGCCGAACGTCTGGAACTGGCCACCGAGTTGGGAGCGACCCACGTCGTCGACGCCACCCGCGAGGACACCGCGGCTGCGTTGGCAGAACTGACCGAGGGCTCCGGCGTCGACGGAGCCATCGAAACCACCGGGAGCGTAGGGGTGCTGCGTACCGCGATCGATGCCCTGGCCCCTCGTGGAACCGCCGTCGTCGTCGGCGCTCCGCCCTTCGGCACCGAGGTCCCGGTCGACGTCAACGCCATGCTGCCGGGCCGACGCATCGTGGGGCTGACCCTCGGCGACAGCGAAACGCAGACCCTGATTCCGGTGCTGGTGGATCTTGTCGTGTCGGGTCGATTACCCCTGCAGCGCTTGATCACTCACTACCGATTCGACGACATCAACTCCGCGGTGGCGGACATGATCAGCGGTGCGTCGATCAAACCGGTCCTCCTCTTCTGACCGGGATTCCGACCGGGCTTCCGGCATCCGGAAGTCCGCTCGCACCGGCGGGGTCGCGTGCCACACACTCGATGTGACGAGCGCTGACGAGACGTCAAGCGACCGAACGACTTCTACGTGTTCAGGAGAATCGATGACGACAATTGTCCGTAACCAGTGGTATGTCGCCGCGTACAGCAGAGAAGTGGGCCGGGAGCTGTTCTCGCGCACCATTTGCAGCGAGCCCATTCTGTTGTGGCGCACCGAGTCCGGGGCTGTGACCGCAATGAGCGATCGTTGTGTGCACCGGCGGTACCCACTCTCCGCGGCCCCCAGCCACCTCGATGGCGACACCGTGGTCTGCGGGTACCACGGATTCACGTACGGCAGTGACGGCGGCTGCGTCTCCGTTCCCGGACAGAAGCGGGTGCCGAGGACGGCCAGGCTCACCACCTATCAGGTGCACGAGCAGGATTCGTTCGTCTGGGTGTGGATTGCCGACCCGGACGATCCGATCGACGGCGACATCACTCGTATTCCCCGCGCCCCGTGGATGGACTCCCCGGACTACACCGTGGTGAGCGGAATGGAGCCGATCTCGTGCAACTATCGGTTGCTCGTCGACAACCTCATGGACCTTTCGCACGAGACCTACCTGCACGGCGGTTACATCGGCACTCCCGAAGTCGCCGACACACCGATCACCACCGAGATCGACGATGATCGCAACGTCATCTACGTCTCGCGGCACATGGACGACGCCGAATGCCCACCGTTCTACTCGACGTCCACCGGCATCGACACGCGCATCTCGCGTTGGCAGGACATCGAATACACGCCCCCGTGCCTGTACCTACTGCACAGCCGCATCGCTCCGCTCGGATCACCGCTGCCCGCGGACGACGGCTCCGACACCCACGCGTTCCACAGCGAGATCGTGTACGCGATCACTCCGGAAACCGAGACCTCGACACACGACTTCTGGGCTGTTGCTCGCGATTTCGCGATCGACGACAACGAAGTGTCCCAGTTTCTGGCCGAGAACAATCGCACAGTGGTCATGCAGGACGTGGTGGCGCTGAACATTCTTCAGCAAGCATTGGACACCGAAAAGGCCGGCTACCAGGAACTGTCGATCAACATCGATGCTGGCGGCCTCGGTGCGCGTCGGCTTCTGAGCAAGCTCCTCGAGGGCTCGCGAGCAGGTGCCGAGGTGGTGTCGTGACACCGGAACCGAATCGAATGCTGCAGGGTCCCAACGTGCTGCGCGTGGTGTGGGTTCCGGGTACCGACCGGCTGCGCGGCGTCTGCCATTGTGGCTCGTCCCGGCTCGAGGAGGATCCGGCACTGCTGTGGGAGTGGTTGCTCGCGCACCCCATCGGGCACTTCTCGACCGTCGACCCCGTCCATCCCGAGTTGCCCTCGGTGCGAGGCGAACTCGTGAGTCACGTGGGGAGAGCCGAGTGACGCGAAACCTCCCCGAGTGCGACCTGGATCTGATCGTCTCGAACAAGTGCAGCGGCGCGGATGGCGTTGCCCTGCTGCAGTTGCGCAAGCCGGACGGCACAGACCTGCCGAGCTGGACGCCGGGAGCTCATATCGATCTGGAGTTGACTTCCGACATCACCCGCCAGTACTCGCTGTGCGGAAGCCCGGCCGACCGCGACACCTGGCGCATCGGAGTCCTACGAGAACCGGCATCCCGCGGTGGTTCGCTCCATGTCCACGACACCCTTGCCGTCGGCGACACCGTTCGTGTCCGTGGACCGCGCAATCACTTCGAGTTGACCGAATCCGAGAACTATCTGTTCATCGCCGGCGGTATCGGAATCACACCCATCATCACGATGGTGGCCGAGGCCGAGCGGCGTGGGGCCGGGTGGTCGCTGGCGTACGGCGGCCGGTCCCGCGACAGTATGGCGTTCGTCGACGAGCTCGTTTCCCGCTACCCCGGCAACACGACTTTGGTCCCGCAGGACGAAAAAGGACTGCTCGATCTCGACGATCTGCTCGGGACTGCGCGCGTCGGCACGGCCGTCTACTGCTGCGGACCGGGGCCCCTGCTGGACGCCGTGACCGAACGGGCGGGGCACTGGCCCGAAGGAAGCGTGCACCTCGAACGGTTCCGTGCCGACACACTCGATCGGCCGACATCGGGTGCGTCATTCGAAGTCGAACTTTCGCTGAGCCGACGAACCGTCACCGTGCATCCGGACGAATCGGTGCTCGACGCCGTGACGAACTCGGGAGTGCAGGTGCTCTCGTCGTGTAGGGAGGGAACGTGCGGAACCTGCGAAACAGCCGTTCTCGCCGGCACCGTCGACCATCGCGACACACTGTTGACCGAGGAGGAACGCGGTGCCAACGACACCATGATGATCTGTGTGTCCCGGTCGACGGGCCCCCGGCTCGTTCTCGAGCTGTAGAGCTCGTTGTACGACATTCCTTACGAATCGAAGCCCGACGAATCGAAGAAAGCACTCCATGACGGCCGAGGGCCCCGCTCGCACCGGTCCGGTGGCCGTACGCGCGCTGACACTGCTGGAGGCGTTCACGCCAGAGCATCCGACCTTGACGTTGAGCGAGCTCGCTCGACGATCGGGGTTCCCGCTCTCCACCACGCACCGGCTCGCGCTCGATCTCGTCGGGTGGGGAGCGATCGAGCGCGACGACCGGACGGGCAGATTCCACATCGGTCTGCGACTGTGGGAGATCGCGTCACTCGCACCCCGGGGCCTGATCCTCAGGGAAAGCGCGTTACCGGTCATGGAAGATCTCGCCCACGTCACTCAGGAGAACGTGCAGCTGGGAGTACGCGACGGTCACGAGGTCGTGTTCGTCGAGAGAATTCGCAGCCGCGACTCGGTCGCCCTGCGCACGCGCGTCGGCGGCCGTTTCGCGTTGCCGCCCACCGGAGTCGGTCTGGCGCTGCTGGCCCACGCGCCCGCCCACGTGCAGGAGGAGGTGTGCTCGGCACCGTTGACCAGATTCACCGAGCACACCATCTGCGATCCGGACATCCTGCGGCGCACGCTGGCCGATATTCGGAGAACCGGAGTCGCCGTCAGCGACAGACAGATCACCTCGGACGCCGTATCGGTCGCCGCACCGATCTTCGACCGCACTCGCACGATCCGCGCGGCCGTCTCGGTCGTCGTCGACGCCGATACCGCAGCCCCGTACATGCTCGCCCCGTTGCTGCGGGCCGCCGCCCTGAGTATCGAACGCGCACTGTCCCCGCCCGACATATCCGCGCGCTCGTAATGCGCGGAGCACGGTCGGTGTGATTACCCGATCTCGTGGTACCCCTGGAGTATGAGTGAATTCGCGACGGGACCGGTAGCTGCGTCCGACAACCCGCCTTCATCGGTCCCATCGTCATGGGGACTGGAGTCGACGTTGGTGGACGACGTTCCCGGCTTCACGGTGCCGTGGCAGGGCGCACCTGCACCGGATCCGCGGGTGCTGATCCTCAACGAGAACCTCGCCAGGTCACTGGGGCTCGACCCGTCGGTGCTGCGCTCCGAGCAGGGCGCAGGCGTGTTGTCCGGGGCTCTCGCACCGGCCGATTCGACCCCCTCGGCGATGGCGTACGCCGGTCATCAGTTCGGCGGATTCGTGCCGTTGCTGGGCGACGGTCGAGCACTACTGCTGGGCGAGCTGCACGACGAACACGGCCGACGAGTCGATCTGCATCTCAAGGGCTCCGGCGCCACGCCGTTCTCCCGCGGCGGAGACGGGCGCGCGGTGGTGAGTGCGATGCTGCGCGAGTACCTGATCAGTGAGGCCATGCACGCTCTGCACATCCCGACCACCCGCTCGTTGGCCGTCGTCACGACGGGTGAGCAGGTGGTTCGAGAGGCAGGTCCGCAGCCCGGCGCAGTGCTGGCTCGGGTTGCCTCGAGCCACCTGCGCGTAGGTACCTTCGAGTTCGCGGCCCGTCGCGAGGGTCTCGCGCAGAACCTCGCCGACTATGCCATCGCACGTCATTATCCCGAGCTCGCCGACCTCCCTGCAGAGGGCGCGGAGAGTCGATACCTCGCATTCTTCGAGGCCGTCGTCGACAGGCAAGCACAGTTGGTGGCGCAGTGGATGTCCGTCGGCTTCATGCACGGCGTCATGAACACCGACAACACGACGATCTCCGGTGAGACGATCGACTACGGGCCGTGCGCGTTCATCGACGCCTACGATCCTGCAACGGTCTTCAGCTCGATCGATCACGGCGGCCGCTACGCGTACGGCAATCAACCCGCCGTCCTGGGTTGGAACCTGGCACGATTCGGCGAAACACTACTGCCGCTGGTCGATTCGGTTCCGGACCGCGCCATCAGCGCGCTGACGGCGGTGTTGGACTCCTACGGTGATCGCTACCGACAGCACTACGAGAACCTGATGGCCGCCAAGCTCGGCCTCGATGGGATCGCCCCGGACGACAGTCTCCTCGACGACCTGCACGTGCTTCTGCGGGATCACCGTGCCGACTGGACCCTGACCTTCCGCGCGTTGGCGGAGAATCTGCGGGGCAACGACGCAAATTTTGCGTCACTCGTACCGCACGAGGCAGCTGCACCGTGGCTCGAACGATGGCGCGCAGCGGTGCTCGAGCGGGGCCACGACCTCCGGTCCGTCGCGGACGCCATGGACCGAGTGAACCCCGTGTACATTCCTCGCAACCACATGGTCGACGCGGCGCTGGCAGCAGCGACCGAGGGTGACCTCGCGCCCTTCGACCGCTTGTTGTCGGTCGTGACGAATCCGTTCGACGGTCGGGACGAGCTGTCGCAGTACGCCGGACCCGCGCCCGTCGACTTCAGCGCGGGGTTCCGAACGTTCTGCGGGACGTAGTCAGCTGACCGCAGCAGTTGCGACGCGATATTCGCGTCGCAACTGCTGTGCGGCACAGGGAGTTCGGGCCTACTTCTCGTCGGGATCCAGGGCGTCCTTGATCTTCCCCATGACGCCCTTCTCGGTACCCAGTGCGGCCGACGCGGGATCTCCCTTGGCCCCGTCGTACGTCGCGTACAACTTCGGATCGGGTGCAGGCGCGGATGCCTTCCCGCCCAGAGGCTGCGGATCGGCGAGGAACCCCATCTGCCGTTTGCCGTCGGGCGCAAGCCGATTCGCCCAGCCACCGGTCGAGGAGAACTCACCGTCCGAGAGGTGCCACAGATCGGTTGCGTGCTCGGATGCCTCCTCGTCGAGAAGTGCACTCGGTGCTACGACGTCCTCGAGTCCGTCGGCTTGCAACTCTTCGATGGCAGCGAGCCACAGGTTCTGATGGTGCGTATCGCGAGCGAGATTGAACTGCAGCATGGCCTTGACGCCCGGGTCGTCGGTCATGTTGTACAGACGCGCGGTCTGCAGCCGCCCTTGCGCCTCGGCGGCAACGTTCGCACGAAAATCTGCGAGCAGGTTGCCACTGGCGATGATGTACCGACCGTTCCACGGGTAGCCGTTGGAATCCGCCGGGAGCGCACCGCCGCCGGACACGATCGCCTGCTGCGGGTCCATGCCGCCCATCACTGCTGCTACCACGGGATCGGTAGCAGCGGCTTTGGTCGACTCGGTGGCCGGTGCACCTTCGAGCAGACGAGCGACCATGGTGGCCAGCATCTCCACGTGACCCATTTCTTCGGTCGCGATGTCCATGATCAGGTCCTTGTACTTGCCCTCCATGCGACAGTTCCAGCCTTGGAACAGATACTGCATGGTCACGGTCATCTCGCCGAATGCACCACCGATGAGCTCCTGAAGCTTGTGTGCGTACACAGGATCCGGCTTCTCGGGCTTGGCATCGAATTGTAGGTAGTCGGTGTGTCGGAACATAGGGACTCCAGTTCGGGTCGAAGTTCGAGCAGGTGACTCGATCCGGCTACCCGCCGAAATTCCCAGCAAACACTTTGCACTGCAAGGGTTTAGAACTCGATACACAGGTCGGGACCGCGACTTCTCCACGCCTCGACGACGGACACCGGCGGAACATCCCGGTACACAGGGCTTTCCGCAGCACCGTCCGCACGAGGGCCGCGGTGCTATCGACCTACAGGTAAGTCCCCTGCAGCGCGTCCACTGCAGCGACTCGAGGTCGCGAAGGCGTCGTCGCCGCGCCGACGACCCGACCGAGCGAGCCGGCACGCTCGACGTGCACACGTTCGCTGAGCCGTCGCACATTACGGTCGGCAGCGGAGGTGGCCAGGACGACGGTGAGGCGATACCCACGGCACAACAGCCGATGGGCTGCGTCGACGATGTACTTGGTTGCGGCATCACCGATCTCGGTGACACCGACCAGGTCGACCACCACCGGTCGGTCGGCGAGCACGGACCCCGCCAGGCAGTCTGCCAACAGGCGGGTATTGCCGGGGATCTCGAGTGCGCCCTGCACCGAGACGACGATGGGGCCGTCGTCTCCGCGGTCGACGGACATCGAAAACGACGAGGATTCGGGAATCATGGGCATTGACCTCCACAGATCGAAGACTGTGGCAGGGGAAGATCGTGGTTCGTACCGCAGTCGATTCTGCGGGCATGGTCTCCACCCAATCACTGTGTAGGATACCTCGACTCGGGCCTGGATGCGACCACCCCTGCGTTCGGCGGGGCCGTTGGCGTGCGCTCGGGACAGGTGCGAATACACCCGTGAGGCTCTGTATATTATGACCCCGTTCGGTCGAGTCGGGGCCGGGAGTTGACGAGTGGCTGCCTGCTGTCCATGCGGGGGCCCGACCGAAACGAGCCCACCAGATGAGTGACTTTTCCATCGAAGACGACCGTCTTCACGACGCACCGGACGCCTCGGGTTCGGCGTTCGCCCGGATCGGGCAATACATCCAAGCGTTGCGCCGAATCAAGGGGAAGATACTGACCGGTGCCGACGTCGATGCCGTTCTTCAAGCCGTGTGCTCCGAGGTCGCAGCCGTGGTTCCCGACGCGGGTCTCGTCGGCATCACCATGCTCGACGACACCGGACGACCGCGAACCGTGGCGTCCACCGACCCCGCTGTGCACGACATCGATTCCGACCAGTATCGCGCTGGTCAAGGCCCATGCCTGCACGCCATCCGCAGCGGACGTATGGTTCGCGCACAGGCGCACGAGGCAGTAGCTCGCTGGCCTCGCTTCGCTGCCGCAGTGGCCGATCTGGGCGTCCACAGCTATTTGTCGGCCCCGCTGACGCCCGACGAGCACCGCCACGGGTCGCTGAACATCTACGGGACGAGTGCCGACGGCTTCGACCCACTCGACGAGGTCTCGGTGGCCCTGCTCGCCACCTCGATCGAGACCGTCATCGCGATCGCCGAGCGCGCCCGGTCGGCCGAACGAGAAATCACCGGCCTGCGGACAGCGATGAAAACGAGAGCTGACATCGACCAGGCGAAAGGAATCATCATGGCGATGCGCGGAATCTCCGCCGACGACGCGTTCGCCCTGCTGTCCGAGCAGTCGCAGAACAGAAACATCAAGGTCAGCGAGATTGCGTCGGCGATGATCGAGTCGGTTGCCGAACATTCGAACTCTCGAACCGGCCTGCACGAAGAAACGAACACTGGGTATGATTCGGACAGCGTGGTGTAGCCCCTGCCCGCAGTCGACAGTGCCGCTCGCACCGAGTTCGCCTCAATTTTGCAATCCTTGCCGGTCTCGGTTACGCCGCAGTGCGCTGTTCGACGAACATGCCACTGCACAGGGTAAGGACGGTGACCCCCCATGAAACACAACGAGTTGCTCGGGCTCGGCATCGCCAGCGAACACCATGACAACGCAATTGTTCTGCGGGTCAACGGAGAAGTGGATCTCGCGACCGCGTCCGATCTCGCCCACCACATCGAACAAGCGGTCACGGCAGCGCCTGCAGCCGTGATCGTCGATCTGTCGGGGGTGTCCTTCCTGGCCTCCGTCGGCATGAGCGTGCTCATCGCAGCTCGCCGAAAGGCATGCTGCTCAACCTCGTTGGTGGTGGTCGCATCCGGGCCGACCACGGGGCGGCCGATGCATCTGGTCGGACTCGATGCTGCGATTCCGATTTTCACCGATATCGATTCGGCCCTCGAGTCCGTCGGTTCGTCGCTGAGGAAGTCCGTAACCGGAGCATCGGGCTCGTCCGAGTCCGGTGCCGGGTGTCCAGAGTGTGCGACCGGCACGTCGACCGCGGATGTACACACTGCGTGAACCGGTCCGATTTCCACCGCCTACCCGTCGAGATCGCACTAGTCTTGGTCGATGACGACGGGTGACGAGGACGAGGACGAGGACCACCGTGCGTGGAACGGCAAAGCGCGCAACGAAACTCCCACTCAGCAGTTGGATCGCAATTGGTCGTCGTTGCTACAGGAACTCCGTGTCGTACAGACCGGTGTACAACTTCTGACCGGGTTCTTGTTGACCTTGCCGTTCCAGGCCCGCTTCGACGGGCTGTCCACGGCCGGCCACGTGGTCTATCTGACGACGGTGTCGGCGTCGATGCTTGCGACGATCCTGTTGGCG
>NZ_NOZE01000031.1:0-32826 GCF_002259025.1 Rhodococcus sp. 05-2255-1e
AGCGGGGGGCGATGTGGGACCTCGGATGTGCTCGCCAACGCGCGCCTGTCTCGCGAACGTTTTCGCAGTTACGTGTTGCGAAGTTGATAGAAGCACTCGCCACGGATCGAGGCTGTCCCAATCCGCGAACACAGACGTCCACGTTCGATGCGGAATGTTCTTGAGCGTGCTGAATGCCGGCGCTGCGCGCGCAAGGGCGGCCAGGGAGAACCCTCGCCGTCGCAATCGCACGACTGCGCTCAGGCGTTCCGCGTCGTGCTCTGTCCATGGAAGCGCGATGTCGTCGACGGCGACCCGACCCCACCGGGCATGAGGAAGAATGTGCTTGCGCCCAGGACGTAACGGAACGACGACGGCGGACGTCGGAGAGATCGCTTGTCCCAGAACGCGACGTAAGCGGGTCTTCGACAATTTCGTGGCACGCCGTGGATCGCTGGTGACCAGCAGGAGGTCCGAGCGAAGTGCCGTTGTCGTGTACACCCAAACGCAGACGCGACACATCGTAGGAGCCGCAACGTCTACCCACCCGTCGAACCCGGTGAACGTTCTCGACACAGTCTCACGCACTCGCCGTCCGGAACCTTCTGTCGCGCCACCGCACCGCGCGCACGCGGAGTCACCTGAAACTCCGGTTGGTGGCCACGAAACCGCAAATCCTGTCGCGGCCTCGTAGGCGGTCGTCACAACGTCGAGCGCTGCTCTGCCCCTTGATAGTTCGGCCATATCTGTACTCTAACGGCGCGCCCGGACACTACGGACAGGCCAACTTTCACCGGCACAGTCCAACTCACCAAGGACTCGGGCCGGGCGCTGGTGCGTGCCGGCCGACGTTGGCAGGAAAGTCGTCGGCGAGCAGAGCAGCCAGCTCAACGAACGCGCGTTGTGCAGGCTTGCCCAGTAACTCGAGATCGATGGTGTCGCCTTCGGCAAGGTGGTCGTCGTACGGGACGACCTGGACGGCGCGAGTGCGTTCTGCGAAGTAGGACTTGAGTTGCTCGACATCGAGGGCGGTCGAGCCCTTCCGTGATTCGTTGATGACGACGACGGTGCGTTTGACCAGGTCGTCGAAGCCGTGTCGCGACAGCCATTCGAGGGTCGCCCCAGCGCTGCGTGCTCCGTCCTTGGCTGCGGAGGAGACCAGGACCAGTGCGTCGGCTTCTTTGAGGACGCCTGCCATGGCCGAGTTCATGAGACCGGTGCCGCAATCGGTCAAGATGATGTTGTAGAACTGTTCGAGGATGCGCAGTGCGGCGGTGTAGTCGTGCTCGTTGAATGCTTCGGAAACGGACGGATCACGCTCGCTTGCAAGAACTTCGAGCCTGCTTCGCGCTTGCGAGGTGTAGCTCCGTACGTCGGAGTAGCTGTGTACTTCTTTGTCCGCGAGCAAGTCTCGCACTGTGCGGTCACTGTCTCGGTGAATGCGGTACGCGAGCGTCCCGAAATCTGGGTTGGCGTCATAGGCAATGACGCGGTCGCCCCGCAGTGCTGCGAAGGTCGATCCAAGCCCTGTTGTCGTGGTTGTTTTTCCGACCCCGCCCTTCATGGAGAGGACTGCGATCTTGTAGTTCCCTCGAACCGGTTGCCGTACGCGGCGCAGGAGCTGCTCGTACTCGAGTTCAGCCGGCGACTGGCCGGGATTGGCTGAACCGAAGGAGAGTCGGTAGAGCCATCGTCGCCAACCTTTGCTAGGTGGCAGTTGCGCACGGCGGATCAGCTCCAGTTCGTCGATCGACCGCGGAGGGGCAACAGCTGCTGTCGGCCTTGCTGTCGGAATTGCTGTGGGCACTGGTTCTACCAACTGAACGGGCTGCGAGGTGAAGGGGCGATGAGCTGTCACTGCCGGAGAGTCGGGGGCGCTTGTTGGCTCCGGGTGAGATGTCGGTGCTGAACTGCCGGCCGACTTGTTGGTGTGCCATTGCTCAACAGCGGGTGCGGAGCCGCCCTGCCCTGGCCAGGCCGAGGGCCGGTCCGGTATTGGTACCTGACCATCGTTGACGCGCGGCGGCCGTGGGGCCGGCTCCGAGGTGGGTCGATGAGCACCAGAATTGGGCTGGCTCGCCGAGGGGGAGCTGCTGGGTGCGGCGCTGGGCCGGTCTCTCGGCACGATTTCGGATGCGACTTTGGACCGGGCTTGGGGTACGTTTTTTGACACGTTTTCATCAGCGTTGTCGGCTGCGATTCTGGGTGCGTCGATTGGCACGAATTCGCTGGCTACAGGCTGTTCACGGGCGGGTTCTGGCTGACCTGCACCTGAGTCCTGGAGGAGGTCACTGTCCTGCCCATCGTGGCGATCTTCCGACCCCCCTTCTGGCTCGGAATCGTTCGACTGATCGGTCGCATTGTTCGCCGCCGACGGATCAACTACCCACCGGGGCAACGCGCTGCCTGGGTCGGACTCTGTGGGACTCATCGGTCGCCACCTCTTCCTCTTGCTCATTCAACGGACGATATCCGGGCGAACATAACACCGGCACCGGACACCTCGAACAACCCGAAAACTGCTGCCGAGCGACCACACGGACGCCCATTGTGTAACCGGTAATTCCGCCTGTTCGGGGTAGCAGCTTCTGCTTCGTCCAGTCTGAAGTGTCCGTGTCCCGACTATCGTTGTGGCGGTGCGTAGCAACGATTTCGACGGCCTCGATCTCACTCGCCTGCGGTCCCTTCGATCCTCGCGACATGACATTTCGACGATCGTCGATCGCGTGGCCGAACACCTCGACGAATTCGATGGGTACGTCGCATTCAGCGGTGGAAAGGATTCCGTCGTTGCTGTTGATCTCGCCCGTCAGGCGGACCCAGATGTCCCGGTAGCTTTTTTCGATTCCGGTCTCGAATACCCCGAGACCTACGCCTACGTCGAGCAGATTGCGACGAAGCTGGGACTGGACCTGCACATCATTCGCGCTGAACCAACGCTGTTGACTGTGATGGCCCGGACCGGGGAATGGGACCACGGCGGTAGCCCGTCGGCTCATGTACCCGCGCGAGGCTTCGAGACCTTGATTGCGCAGCCTGCCCGGGCTGCGCACACCAAATTCGGTGACGGGGAGGTCTGGGGCGTGCGGGCAGACGAATCCAGGAAAGGAACCGGCAGGTGGTCGATGTACTACTCCGCTCTCGCACGTGAGATCAACGAGCGCTGCCAAGGCGCGAGCTGCTGCAGCAACAAAGCGGAGCAGCGTCGACACCACGGGGGGACGGTTCGCCGCAACGATGGAACTGTGGCCTATGGTCCGGTGTGGGACTGGTCCGCGGACGATGTGCTGGCCTATTCCCATCAGCACGAGCTTCCGAGCAACCCTGTCTACGCCAAACTGGCCGCGCTGGGCGCACCTGCAGCGAATCTGCGGGTTTCACACATTCTCGACGGAAATTTTCTCGAATCGGGCAGGGTCACTCGTCTGCGTCGAGGTTGGCCGAGCCTGTTCGAGGAGATCGCCGCAGTGCTCCCTCGAATACGCGAGTTCGTGTAGATCGCCATATCGACTGTGCGCGTGTAGCATTCCTGGTACTGAGATTGCACAGGGTGAGTCGGAGGCACACCACACGGTGGCCTCCGACTACTTTTTCGTGTCGAACCAGGAGATCTCACATCCGGCGACCGCCGCTATCCCTGGCTCATGAAAAATGAGCTTTCAGGGTTGAGCTCCAACAACAGTCGATATCCCGGTCCTGTCCGCTCGGTCTCATCTGTCAGGTTCAGCATCCGACCCACGAGATCGTCTCTGCCGATCTCGCGAGCGAATTCCCTCGCGGTGACGAGACGTTCAGCATGGCGCGCTTCATCGACTGTGGTGAGAGATTTCCGGATCGAGAACCCGCCGTTGTAGGCGGCCTGCTCGGCTGCTCTTGACGGCAGAGGATGGGTCATTTCCTCGAAGGCGTCGTCGGTGAGCGGCGATCTGTTTCCCTCCATATGGTGAAGATTTTCGGCCACCTGTCGAATTGTGGGTGTCGCGCCTCCAGATCCGGAGTGCAGGAGGTATGCCCAGGGGGTCGAGTGCACGAGATAGCGGGGGATGTAGCGCTTGTTTTTGCGGCGTCTCCTGGGGATGAGAGCCGCCGGGAAGTCCGATACCGATGGATCGCCGTGGATCGCTTTGACTTTCTGCGCCGCGGCTATTGCACACCCCCAGTCCAACGAGCCCCACAACGGGTACGGAACGTGCCCACCGTGCACCGCTCTGAGGTTTTGTGCGATCGCATCGTGATAGTGGCCTCCCACGAGAAACCTGTCCTCGGGCCACCCGTTGAAAAAGACGTACAGCGGAATTGCATCTTCGGTCAGGCTCTTGAAGATCAGGTTGTCGTATTGCTTGACTCCCTTCACTGTGTGTCCGAGCTGCTCGTACATGTCGGCATCGTGACTTGCGCGTTTCGCTTGAATTCGGAGCTTGATCCACCGCTCCTCGGCCGAAGAACCGATCCACCACTCCCAATCTGCGCCGTTTCCCGCTTCGACAGCCTTGTCGAACTTCGTCACTCGCAACGACGGAATGTGAGTCTGCAACCGAATCAAATTGAGATCGGTGAGCGTCTCTTCTCCAGGTCCGATGCCGCCTGCAATTCCCGTCTCCATCAGGTCCCACGTGTCGGAAGCAGCGAAATTCATTGCATGGACCATATGGTTGGTCCGAGGGTGTCTACTCATTCCGTAGTCGATTTCAAGCGGTCCTGCGGTCGCGTCGCGATCGCAGTTCGTCGATCCCGGCGACCTTGCCGCTTCCCGCAGCGACTGCAGGGAGCGCACGGATATCGGCAGCCACGTCCGCGACTGTATGCCCGAGCGCGATGCCGAACACGCCCTGCCCACCGCGTAACAAGTCCACAATCTCGTCGTCAGATGTGCACTCGTACACCGAAATACCGTCGCAGAGCAGGGTCACAGATGCCAGACCCTGGGCGTCACGCGCACGCAGGCACTCGATCGCAATGCGTACATTTTGCAAAGACACTCCGGCCTCGAGCAGGCGACGAATCACTTTGACCACCACGATATCGGAGAAGGCATACATCCTTTGCGATCCCGAACCGGATGCAGCGCGGATCGACGGTGACACAAGCCCTGTACGGGCCCAGTAGTCGAGCTGGCGGTACGTTACCCCAGTCACTTGCTGGACCTGGGGCGATTTGTACCCCGGACACCCGTTCACGGCGTCGTCGGCGATGCCGTTCGAGGTCTTGAAAAGCCCCGGCACGATGTCCTCGAACGAACCCTGTTCGCTGCAGCTCACAACTCGCACCCACCCTTTAATCGATCGTTCGATGCACGATACCGCTCGACATCACTCTCCTTTCTCTCCCGGCCAGCGGGCCAGCTCTGCACGTTTGGCCCGCACCGTTACTCGGTGGACAAACCGAGCAGCCATCCGATGAACGGCGTAAGACGAGGAACACCGAACCTGAAGAGCAGAAACACCGCGAGGAAGACGGCTATCGTGACCCGCCTGGATCGGAACTCCGTGAAGGAACGGATCGCTATAACGGCAGTGACTGCCACTACCAGGGAGCAGAAGTTCAGCACGTCGTCGCCGCTCGTCCGAGCAAACCTGCCGATGCAATCGGGCTGAGTGGGGTCATTTCATGGGGCGTGATGCTGTTCATCGCCGCACCGTAACGATTGTGGCACCGATGGCGGAGGTCTTGAACGGAACGTAGAATTCCCCGAATAGGGGAATTCTACGAAGCTTGATCCCACGGGCGTGTCGGACAGTGTTCGGCCACCACCGTCGCCCTGCCGACGTTCAGCATTCGCGATCTCCCGCGCTTCCGGTGGCCGTGAACCCGGATCTAGCGCATACCTGCGCCCTGACAATCACTGCCATACAACCTGTTTCGCAGATGTCATATGCCTGCCCGTTACCTTTTGAGCAGTCCTGAGAACCGAGCGTTACGGGTGCAGGTCGGCCGCGGAATCAGCCTGCGAGAATCACGTTCATCGCATTCAGGAGCGCGCCGACAGCCGGGATTCGGGTCGAGCTCGCCGCACGCAACGAACGCGTCACGGCCGGCTCGGTCGGCAGATACCGCACCCCGGCCGTTCGGACTCGCGCGGTGTCCGGAACCAGCGCGACGGCCAGACCTGCTTCGACGAGGGCCAGTTGGGTCGAATAGTCGGACACCTCGTAGCGGATCGTCGGTTCGACTCCAGCTTCGCGCAATGCGTGCACGAGCGCGGAGTGCGCATCCGACCCTGATGGGCATACCGTCCAGATCGATTCCGTTTCGCCGGAGAGGGTTGCCATCTCACGGCTATCCTCGATCGGTACCGCGAGGTGTACATCCTCGGTGTGGAGGGTGTGGACGTCGATACCTGCGGGGACCGTCGCCGGCCGATGGTCCCAGGACTCGAAGACGACGAGATCGAGGGTGCGGTGCTGGAGGCGGTCGAGCAAATCGATTCCTTCTCCGTCGACGACCTCGGGGCGCAGCAGTGGATACGTGCGAGCGAGGTCTGCCAGAGCTGGGACCACCAGCCGACGTAATGCACTTGCGACCGCGCCTACTCTCAGCGCTCCGGCAACGTCGGTATCGATCGAGGCAAGGTCGTCTTCTGCGGCTTCGGCGAGAGCGGACATGGCGGCCGCACGTGTCGCCAGTGCGCGACCGGCGGGGGTCAGCCGTATCGACCTTCCCTCTCTCTCGACCAGGGTGGTGCCGGCTTCCTTCTCCAACTTGCGGATGTGTTGCGACACTCCAGGTCCGGTGAGGTGTAAAGATTCTGCAGCTCGAGTGACAGAACCTTGTTCGGCTACTGCGGCGAAAACTTTCATCCGATCCCACGACAACATATAAGTGATACTACTGTTTTAGCGGTAGAACTGGCTAGTAGACTTATCGGTTTGTAACTGGTTGCCTTGACCAGGTGACCAGAACCGCGATACCGAGAGCTGACGCCGCCGATCGGGGGGTGGGCGGGAATGCGGCGCTGGTCATCGCCGGTGCCGCGTCGCTGTCGCTGTCCGCCACCTTCGTCAAACTCGCCGATGTCACCTCGGGGACGGCGGCATTTCTACGATGTCTTATCGCGCTGGCGGCTCTCGTTCCGATGGCGCTGTGGGAACTTCACCGACGCGGCGCAATGCCGACGAGGTTGTATCCCATGGCCATTGGTGCCGGAGTCTTCCTCGGAGCGGACTACGTGATGTGGACCGCGAGCATCCTCGACGTCGGTGCCTCGATCGCCACCGTCCTTATCAATGTCCAGGTCGTCGTGCTGCCGCTGATCGCGCTCGTCGTCGATCGAACCGCAATCCCCCGACGATTCCTCATGGCGGTGCCTTGCATGCTGCTCGGCGTTGCACTCGCCGGCGGACTCATCGGCGGAACAGGAGCCGACAACGCGCTCCGCGGGTCCATCCTGGGAATCTCCGCCGGTGCCGCGTACGCGGCCTACCTGTTCCTGAACCGCCGCTCCACCCAGCGAAGCCCCAGCCATCTGGTCACCCCGATCTGTGTGGCCACCGCATCGGCAACGGTCACTGCCGGCATTGTCTCGGCAGGCCTCGGAGACCTCGATCTCGACATCTCCGCGGCCGCGTGGGGATGGATGATCGCGCTCGCTTTGCTCGGACAGGTTGCCGCCTGGCTGTTCATCAGTTCGGGATCCCGATCGCTGGCGGCTAATACCGTCGCGGCCTTACTCCTGCTGCAGCCTGTGCTGGCTATCGCGTTCGGATTCGTTGTCCTCAGCGAGCGACCCACCTGGATTCAACTGGCCGGAGCCGCCGTCGTCGTCGGAGCCGTCTGGACCGCAACCCGACACCCCCACCACCCTGACTCCACTTCAAGCCACGGAAGAGGCCTTCATGACCCCATCTCCGACGAGCATCGATCGAGTCGTCCTACCCACCGATAGCACCATCCCCGTCGCCCGCAGCGCCGAATACGACACCTACTTCAGGATCTCCCGCAGCGCCGACCCGCACGCGTGGGCGGTCAGCGCACTGACCGTCGTCACCGCCATCACCACAGATCTGCCGCAGTCCACTCTGGACAACGACTCACGACTCCGCCTACTCGACGCCCTGGCCGTAGTCGTCGGCGACGCCTCCGCCGCAGCAGCTGTGGCCGCACAGGGACGAGATCCTTCCCCGCTGGCAGCGCCGGCAGACCACAGCACGGACGATCGCACCCCGCAGGCTCCCAACGACGCTGCACGACAAGCGATCACACGCTGGAAGAAGGGCCACCACCTGTTCCACCTGTTCGTCATATCCATGAACAGCCGGCTCGCGGCAGTGCTGGAGTGCCTTGCAAACAAGCAGTGGCCCGCTCTCGCCCACCAACTCACCGAACTAGGGACTCTCTACGCCGGGGCGACCGAGAGCATGCGGTACGCGTCCGATTTCTCACCGGAGATCTACCGTGACTTCGTCCGGCCATCCATGGAACCGCCCTGGCTCGAACCCGGGTTCTCCGCCGTGTTCAACCGGGATCACGACGTGATGCTCACCCGCGCCAAGATCGTCCGTACAACACTCAAGACGGCTGAACTTCCCGGCGTCGCAGCAGATTCCGCACGACGGCTCTGGAAGAGCCAGGCCGAGAACCGGCGCGCCCACCAACTCATCTGCCAACGATTCGTCCCCGGCGGCGATTCACTGCTGCAAGAGCACTTCGACAGCACCGGTCAGAGCAACTGAAACAGAAAGGCTTCGCCCTCTCATGATCACCGTCATCGAAACCTGGCACCTGACCGCCGAAGCGGCCGAGAACGCCCTCTCGGTCCTGCAAGAAATGGACGAACTCCTCGACGACAACGCACACCACCACCCGGGGTGGGCGGGCCACGCGCGCTTCTTCCAGCACGCATCGGACCCCCAACGCGTAACGATGACCTACCCCTGGGAAAGCGCCGAGCACGCCACGCACCTCATCGAATCGGAGACGCCACTACTCGAAGATTTCTACCGCCGGTACTGCGAACGCCCCCGCGAGGTCGTCTTCGCCCACGAGCTGCCGGTCGACGTCGAATGACCCCCGACCCAACAAAGCCGACTGGCGACTGGACTCCCGAGCAGCTCAAAGCCTTCGGCACCGACACCCTCGATCGAATATGTCGACACTTCGCCGCGCTCGACGACGTGCCCGTCACGACGCCGGCCGATGCGGCCGATGTCGCCGACGCGATCGACAGCGAGCTGCCATCCGAGGCAACAGATTTCGCCGACATACTCGACGACACCTGGAACAACGTCGTTCCGCATTTGACGCACTGGAACCATCCACGATTCCACGCCTACTTCAGCAACAGTTCCTCCGGACCGGCCATCCTCGCCGAGATGACCGCTGCGGCATTGAACGTCAACGTCATGTTGTGGAAGAGCGCGCCCTCGGCTGCCGCCGTCGAAGACACCGTCACCAGATGGCTCGCCGAACTGCTCGACTACCCCGCCGCAGACGCACTGCTCGTCGACGGTGCATCACTGGGCACGTTCTACGCGTTGGCCGCCGCCCGCCACCGGGCACAGCCCGAGGTTCGACATCACGGAACATCCGGCCAGAAACCCGGCCGGATCTACACCTCCGACCAGGCCCACTCGTCGGTCGACAAAGCTGCGATCGCTCTCGGCATCGGGCTCGACAATGTCGTACGCCTACCCACCGACGCTAGCGGCCAACTCGATCCTGCTGCTCTGTCGACTCGCATTGGATCGGACGTCGCGGACGGTTACACACCGATCGCTGTTGTCGCCACCGTCGGTACGACCACTTCAGGTGCTCTCGACCCGGTCGAGGCGATTGCGGCCGTGTGCCGCGACCACCGAGTGTGGCTGCACGTCGACGCCGCGTACGGAGGCTTCTGGCGCATAGCCCCGGCCATCGCGCAGGTCCTTCCGTCACTCGCGGCCGCCGATTCTCTCGTCGCCAACCCACACAAAGTGCTCTTCACCCCTATGGAGTGCGGGGCACTGTTCTGCCGTCACCCCGGAGCACTCGAAGCCGCCTTCACACTGGTTCCCGAATACCTGCGTACCGACACCACCGGCGGTATCGACTACATGAATTACACCCTCAACCTTGGGCGACAATTCCGAGCTCTGAAACTGTGGTGGACCCTGCGCGCCTTCGGAATACGAGGCATCCGAACTCGACTCGAACACAGTCTCACCCTGGCGACGAGGCTGCGAGACGCCCTTGCCGCAGACCCGCGGTGGCATCTCGCGAACGATTCGCCGCTCCCCTTGCTCTGCCTCCGGATCTCCTCTGCCGACGGACAGGCGACGCGGAAGATCCTCGAGACCGTCAACAGCACCCACCGGACGCTGCTCTCCCACTCCGAGCTCAACGGCCACTACGTCATCCGAGTGTCCATCGGCAACATCCACACCACTGCCGACCACATCGACCAACTGGTTGCCGAGCTCACCGAGGCAGCCGACGCCGTCGTCGGCACACCCCGTCCACTCGCTTCAGTGACCGTCACCCAACAGGAGGTATCCGCGTCGTGACCACCACCATTTCCACCGAGGCCATGCTGCACGAGAAGGCGGCAGCAATATCCGCCATCGGGCGGTGGTCCGCGGCCAACGAGAACTTGCCGTGGGCCCCGGCCCCCGACTCCCATGCCGTGCACTGGAGTTATGCCGAGCTTCGACCGCTCGCGATCGCGGCAGCCGACATGGTCAAGGGCGACCGAGCAGCTCTACGGGTACTGACCCTCGCCAATCCGGGCCATGCCCGCGAGGCCGCCGTCGGATATCTCTATTCGGGGCTGCAGATCATCAACCGCGGTGAAGGTATGACCCCGCATCGGCACGCGCCGACGGCCCTGCGCTACATGCACGAGGGTGACGGGGCATGGACGGCCGTCGGTGGAACCAAGATGTATCTCGAGCCTCGCGACGTGGTGATCACCCCCGCCGGCGAATGGCATGAGCACGGCAACGACAGCCCCACCGACTCCCCCGCCATCTGGCAGGACTGCACCAACGACCCCCTCGTCGCCGCCCTCGCCGCGACACAGTTCGAGCTCCACACCGACAACACCCACCTCGAGCCCCACATTTTCGCGCAGGACAGACACCACCGAAACCTGAGCGAGCCGCTGCTCTACAAGTGGGACAACGTACTTCGCGCCCTCGGTGAGCAACAGCGGACCCACGAGGCCGACCCGCACCACGCATACCGACACACCCTGCACGCAGAAGGAACCCACGACCCTGTCACACCGGTCATCGATGCTGCATTCACACTCCTACCTGCAGGGATCCGAACACAACCGATGCGGCGCACCGCTTCCGCCGTCTTGATCGGGGCACAAGGGTTGTCCACCATCCACGTCGACGGAAAGCCGTTCCGGTGCAGCGAAGGAGACAGCATCGCCGTTCCATCGTGGTCGACTGTCAGCTACGTCAACGACACCGACATTCCAGCCGTGCTGTTCGAGTTCAACGACGCGCCCGCGATGACCGCCCTCGGTCTCTACCGCGAAGAGAAAGACGCACAACGGTGACACCAACGTCGACCATCACGATCCTGCTGTCCGAAGCCCACATCCTGACGCTCAATGACGGCTCCACTCGACCATGCGGCTTCTGGGCCGAAGAGTTCATCACAGCCCATCGAATCTTCACGGCCGCAAACATACGGACGATCATCGCGACACCCGGCGGCGGCGCTGCGCACGTCGAACCCGACAGCATGCACGCCCCTCACAGCCCAGACCCTGACGGGTACAGAACGTACCTATCCGGTCTGAGCGAGAATTTGCGCGCGCCGGCCGCGCTCGAAACGGTTGACCCCTCTACCGTCGACGGGATCTTTGTGCCCGGCGGCTACGGGCCAGTGGTGGACCTGCACAAGAACTCTCACGTTGGAGAGTTTCTCCGCGCGCTCCGACGGGAGGGGACCCCGATCGCGACGGTCTGCCATGGAACTGCGGCGTTGCTTGCCGACACCGCATCCGGAGCAACGTGGCCGTATGCAGCCCTGACGATGACGAGTTTCTCGGACCAAGAGGAAGCCGATGTAGGACTGCTCGGCACGCTCCCCTTCACCGTCGAGCAGGAAATCCGGCGCCGGGGCGGCACGTACACCGCAGGACACCCGTGGCAGCAGCACATCGAAATCACCGACACCCTCATCACCGGACAGAACCCCGCCTCCACCGAGGCGGTCGCAGAACAGCTGACCCAACGGATCGCAAACTACTCCAGTTCGACTACCCGTTCAGGAACTCGCTAGTTCACCGGCCGGTTGACCTCTCGGCTTTGTCCCTGGATGGAACTGCTCGGAACGCTGTAACGTGCGTGGGATTTAGAATTTTATAGGCCTATTCTGTCTGTCAGCACCTGATTGACGTCTTGGCCGAAGTCGCCACGACCAGCATTCTTAACCACTGACCGACCGAAACGAAAACACGACCATGACAACTGACATTACAGATACAGAAAACCCGCCACCTTAGGTCGAGTGACGGGTCTTTCCATCGATTAAAGCGCCGAAATAATGCAAATCAACATTAATATCGAAGGGATCAATGTAGACGCTGCTACAACCAATCCCGTTGTTGCCTTAATTACTTCTGTCACGGCAACAATGATCGCCGCTAAGGTGTATAATTTATCTATCACGATTCAAATAGGTCCTCCATTCAATAGATTTACCGATGCTTTTCCGGCATCCACCAATTATAGCAGGTAATTCACCTTTTCGCTTGAGCAACCCATTCCTCCAAACGATGATAACGAACTCTGCGAAGAGTAGAAGGCAGATACTTTAAGTAGTCCTATTGTCGCATCAATTCTGCCGCGCCGCTGCCCGGCAGACCTTACGGAATTGACCGCTTCGATACCTGCGATAGCACTTCCCGGATCACCGGCCAAAACGATTCAAGACCTCGCCTCAATCACCCCGGAGGCGTCGTGCATGCTGGGACCACTCTACAGCTGGCTGACTGCATTCGGCGACCTAGCATTGCTCGACCTCGTAGGCTGCACGAATGGACAGAGCAAGCATTCCGTCGCCTGGCGATATGGACCATCTGAGCAGCGCAGAACGCAAAGCGAAGCGCAAAGATGACCGTGGACGGCGAGTCGGCACCAACGTGCGCGATTACGAGCGCATGTGCGGATCTGGACCCGATCGATTGGCCGAGACTCTGATTGCGCGCCACAACGTCAGGATGAAGAACACGGAGAAGCTGCCGGATGGATTCCGATTCGAAGCAATCCTTTTTCTGGCACCGATAGCAATACTGGATATCGCGCATCGCAAGCTGAACCTTACTTTGGATCGCGCACCGTCAGCCTATTATGGCAAATGGCCTCACGACCTCGGCTGGGGAGTGGACAGCTGCGTCGCGGCCACCCGACTGCTTCTCGCAGGACAAGTGGTGGCCGCTGCCACGATCGCCCGACAACAACTCGAACGATGGACTGCGGTCATGGCACCTGTCGTCGGAGTCGAGCAACATCCGTCTGAAAAAGTGGAGGACTTCATTGCGCGTGCGTGGACCGCATACGCCGAGCGCATGCCAAATCCTGGCGCACCGCCGGAATCATCCAACATCGAGGGCGACGCAGACCCGACTACTGCGCAAGATATCGAGGGCGACGACAGCTCCGCAAGCACAGAGGAGCCAACCGCGCCTCATAAGCACGTCGTCCTGGCGAACGGACGTGAAGTATGCCCAGCCGTCGTCTACGGCGTTCTCAGCGAAATAATGCATGCGCGACTCTTCGAGGAAGCCATGTGGTGGGAGTCGGCCGCGCTCCTGAGCAGATTCGATGTACCAAGTGTCGTATACGGCGCGGTGGACTGCATAGCGGATGCGTTGAGCTTGAGCCTTACCCAGATTCAATACATGACGGCTGCTGGCCTGTATCGGCAGGGCGATCCCGAGGACGCCGTGACGTTGATAGCAAGTATCAACCTTGCCGTACGGCCTTCGGCTGACGTCGCGGGTGAAGAACCACCAGACGATGCCCTCCCGTATTCGTCATCGTTCGTACTGCCGAGATTGCCTACCGTCATGCCATTGTCGCCCGATGAAGGCCTCTTGCCGGTGTTTGTTCGCTACCTAGACGATCAACGATCCACGTACGAGTCGCTGGCCTGGAATCATCGGCCCGCAGGTCGCTTGTATCGGGACGACGAGCTTGCGACGTTAGCCTTCGGCGCTCATCGCCAGGCGAGTGCATCGTTTGCGCTACGAGCCCTCGCCGCCGAGCGAGACGAACTAGGCGACGATTTCAACATTGACTCGGTGGCCTCGCGCGGGACGAACTACATCGTGGTTGCCGAGTTGGCGGCTCTTGCTGCTCTGTGGACACGCAACGGTCCTCTGATACCAGCAGCATCGACTCCCCTGGCTCTGGTGTCGTCGACGTTGCGGTCCGCATACTGGTTGTGGTTGGAAGACGACGACCGGGCGATGGCTTCGCTTCGATGCACGCTAGAGCAAATCGCTCGATCCAGGGTCCACCGGACGAAACCGGCGAAAGCGGAGCGCCTTGAAGAATCCGTGCACAACAAGCCTCAGCGGTGGATAGAGGCCGCCGGGTGGGGTCGACTGTCGGCTTGGAATCGAGTGTTGGGCGCGTACGCGCACGCCCACAAAAAGCCTAATTGGGAAGGCGCTAGAGAGCTCCTGAAGGACTTGCAGCTCGACGCGGACGAGCCGTACGCCTTGCAGCGAGCGCGTGGTGACGCACTGAATGTGGTGACGACTCTGGTGGCGCACGAGTCAATCAGCATTCTGG
This sequence comes from Rhodococcus sp. 05-2255-1e, assembly GCF_002259025.1. Lineage (NCBI taxonomy): Bacteria > Bacillati > Actinomycetota > Actinomycetes > Mycobacteriales > Nocardiaceae > Rhodococcus > Rhodococcus sp. 05-2255-1e. The sequence continues at coordinate 14,712 of NZ_NOZE01000031.1, forward strand.
CTCTCTTCTCACAGAAGGTGGCGGCTACCGCAGCTGAACTGCTGGAAAACCACTCAGGCTTGGACATGACACGGGAATGGATGGATGCGTTGATGAGTAACGCACTTGCCCATCGGAAAACACCGATTACAGAACAAGACTGATCGGCCAGCCCGAACACCCCGCTCCGGTAGCTACTCGACGGGCTGGGCGGCGTCGGCGGGGCACCATTGGTGATCGAGCTGAAGGTACCCCTTGCCGTTGCCGATCGGAATTTTGAAACTTAGGCAGCAAATCCACTGTCCCCGTCCAGTTTTCGCCCATGCGTGAAGAAGCCCAGGGGCCTTGACGTCCATCGCGAGACCTTCCGATCTCTCGCCTGTCCGTCGCTGTTGCTGAAGCGGGTCGAATAGAGCTAAGTGGCTCGAAGGTCACGGGCCAGTTCTCTCACAGTTCGCTGGTCAAATGCACGACCGCTCGCCTGTGCGGCCGGTGGGCGACAGACATGTCCGCGCCGGCGGGCCTGCAGCGCAGTAATCTGCTCGCCGAAACGTGGGTGCGCTGTGTGATGCCGCGTCCGTGAACGGTGGTTTCGATGGTAATCGACCAGATACGGCCCCTCCCTGCTCGATACCGCCGTGGCCGACGGCCTGAGAGAACCTCATCGACGTCGTTCAAGGTCACGGCGAACAGTATGCCGCGGTCGGAAAGGTGTTGTCGTATAACACGACATCTGCGGAGCTACCGGCTCCGACCTCACCCACTCTGCGTACGGTGACCAATGCTGCGCGCGCTTTCGCACCCAGAGGCAATGGGGCAGCTCTGATTTCGTACTTCTCGTAGTGGCCGGTTTCGTGGAGCAACCGAATTGTCTCTGGCGTTCGAGCAGTGGCCGCAGGTTGTTGTACGGCTGTCGCCAGAAGTCGTGCGCACGGCAGGTCTTCGGGGTGTATGACGGGCCGCGCTTTAGTGGCGATGCTTCTCCACGCCAGTCCGGGCGGCGGTGCGGTGTGCCAAACCAGCAACATCAGCGTGGCGGGATCGACGATCGCAAGGTGTTCTTGGGGACGTAAGAGCGAGTGAACGATGAGGTCCGACAAGTGAGTAGCGGCGCTCTGGGGTGGCAGCGGGGAGGGTCCGAGGTCGTGCGAGAGGCCGTGGAACACACGGTCTCCTGTCGCGCGGTCGAGGCGAATGCGACCGGTCACGTTCACTCGGCGCTGCGCATGGTCTGCAGTGGCCTTCACTGTGGTCAGTTGCACTGCTGTGTCGGCGTGTGCGGCCACGAGGTGTCCCAGAGCTGGGGCGGCGTCGACGCCGAGATCATGTGGCTCGATGGCGTCGGCAACAGTACGCTGTCGGCCGTGGTGGGGCGCTGCCATCGTGATTGCGGTTCCTCGCGTGAGATTCCATTCGAAGGCGTGAGCGGACGGCGGAGCTGCAGATGCCTCCTCGACAGGTGAAATGAGCAGCCACACAGCTCGTGTACGACCGCGGTGATCGAGGATCGGCTCGGCGGTCACCCTCTTGCGGCCGGCCGTGACGTCGTGACGTCGTCCCGTATCGGATGCCGAGCGGACCGCATCGAGTGCCGCGGTGCGGTGGGAACCGCGGAGAAACTTCTGTAGTGGAGTTGCCCGGCGTGAGGTGTCGCCCACTCCCACCACGGTGTGTTCGTGCGGTCCGAGGGTGTCGATCAACAGCCACTGATGGCGCGTGTCGCGGCTGGCGTGGTGAGTGGATTGGGTCGTCATCGCTCGTCCGACCCGATGGCTTCGGGAGGGCCCGCTGTAGCGGTGATGGGGTCTGTGACATCGGGGCGGCGGCTTCGGTCGCGATCGAGCTCGCTCACGTCGAGGGTTGATCGTGTGCCGTCCGTCGAGAATGTGGTGCGCCGGCGGGTGGGCATCGCGGCGATGATCGCGGATCCGATCATGATCGTGGAGAAGCTCCACAGTCCCATGGTCGCGATGATCCCGACGTGTAGCACGATGTCGAGTGTCAGGCCCACTTTGCGCCATCGTCTCGTGCCTAGAAACAGGATTCCGATCAGCAGTTCGATGACCAGTGCTCCCCAGGTCATCGAGATCACCAATGCCGGTATGTTCGAGGTCCAGATCAGCATCGGTTCGAGTGGGTAGCTTGCTCCGAATGCGTTGTCGCGCAGGAAATAGTACTCGGCGGTCCCGTTGACCCAGTCCGAGACACCGAACTTGCTGATCGCACTGTCGAAGTAGATGAAGGCCAGCTGCAGTCGCAGCGCGAGCAGGCATGCGTACGAGAGGGGTTGAATCCACCGGTTGGGTTCGGTGGTGGGGTGTTGCCAATGCCAGCCTCTGTCGTCGAGGAGGGCAAGGGGGACGATCAGGATGCAGACGATGCGCACGACCGATTCGCCACCGTCGGGCAGTGCGATGCTGCCGGCGATCGAGTAGGCGACCCAGGCATGTGGGAGTGCGGTCACTCGGGGACGCCACCCTGTGGCCACCAGCAGCAGGATTGCGGCCATGCCCCAGTGTCGCCACTCCAGTGGGATGGCGTCGTGTCCGAGGCAGTACAGAGATGCGCTCTGCACTCCGGCGCAATGCGGAGCATCGTTCTGTCCGATCACCGGCACCATCAACGCAGCTGGGGTGGTGAAGAGCAGGATCGACAGCTGAGCTAGCGCCAGGACGGTGCGGCCGGTCCCGAACCACCTGTTGCGAGGATCGTGCTCGGAGACTTTTCGGTAGACGTACTCCACTGTGTCGTTGATGGTGCCTGCGGTCTCGAGCCGAGCGGTGGTCATCATGAGCACTGCACATTCAGGTGCGCGGTTGCGGTGACTTTCCGATATTCGTCCGTGAGACGTCGGAAGCTCCAGGGTGTGGTGTGCTCTTCGGTCAGGACGACGTCTCCACAGACGGTCGGTATCGGTGAGTTGCTCGTCACCTCGTCCGGAACAGACTCGGCAGCGGTGACAATGCATGTGGCCGTTGGGTCGTCGCAGGGCAACCAGGTTCGGACGGCGGCGTTGAGGAACCCGAGTTCGGGGCCTTGCGCCCGTTGGGTGCGCGATAGCCCGTAGAGGTTGGTCACCGCTCCCTGTGGGGTCTTCATCAGGCTGTAGACAGCATCGGCACTGTCGACGGTGTAGGCACCGACCTGGGTTCCTTCCGGATCGCGGGTGAAGAATGCCCAGTCCTGTGGATCCAATGCGTTGAACGCCGTCCGGACGGGGTGATCGCCGTCGCGTGTGAACAAGACGTTGCTGGGCAGTGTGAAGACTATGGCGAAGGCGAAACCGCCGACTACTACTGCCGCGGCGACCACGAAGAGCAGAACAATCAGCACCTTCGGTGGCCGACGTTGCGCCCCAATAGAAGTCGAGTACTCGCCGCGACCGGCCTCGATTGTGCTCGCTGTTGCCTCGTCGATCTGGTGCAGCTCGGGTCGAACGTCTGTCATGGCGGGCTCTCATGCTCGGACGTGGCTGATCGGATGGGTCGACCACCCCTGGGTGCGGTGCACGGATCGAAGCGGGATCGAGGCAACGCACCCAGGGGCGAAAGCGTTGACGGGTCTCAGAGCGCTGAGGTCACCAACGCAGCAGTCTCGGTTCGCTCGAAGTCGCCCTTTCGATTCAGGTCGAAGCCGTAGGAGATCGCATCGGGGACGACGTAGAGCACGACCCCTACTTCGGTCGCAGCTGCGACGTTGGCGTACCCGACTGCGTTGAGGACGCCGGCCACATTGATCTCTACAGCGATGTTGGAGTCGTGGTAGAAAAATCCGTCGGTATGGACATCTCCGCCGGACTCACTCGCGCCACTTTGCGCGGCCAACGTCTTCAGATCAGCCGAGATGGTGTCGATACCCTTCTGAGCCTGGTAGGGATCGTTCGCCTGAACGGCGTGGGTCACCGAGGAGTGGAAGTTCGGATCGACAGAGACCAGGGCATCGGTGAGTTGGCCGATCTGTTCGTCAGTGGCGGTAGGTGCTCCTTCGACCTTGAATTTGGCGGCGACGTCCGGATGGTCCTGCGCCGCACGGCCGCTGGCGAGCGCGAGTAGCCCCACCACGTCCTGGTCGGTGTATTTATCCTGCTTCGGACCGGTCGCCGATGCGGCCTGCACCGGCGCGTCGTGAACGGTCAAGGCCTGAGCAGTCCCTACTGCCCCGAGACTCAGGACCACCAGCGGGGCGGCAATAGCGGCGGCGACTTTAACTTTACGTGGGAACACAATTCATCCTCGAAGGGTGTGTTTCGACGAGACCCCTATACCGGCGGGCGACGCCGAGGCGGCTTCGATCGACGGGTTCGCCGACTCGAGCGCTCGATTTGCCACGCCGATGACCGCGTGGACCACCCCAGACCGTGCCGACTACGCAGCTCCACGCAACTGCTATCGCGCACCGATTTCCCCACCATGCCTACGCAGCAACGGCACATGCGGGTCGCCTGGCCGGTTCGCCGATGGACAGTCCGTCGGCGAACAAAACAAACCGAACAAGCTGATACTAACGACGAGACAGGCGGGTGTAAACCTTTACGAAGGACTAATTAACGAGACAAACGATCCGAATGGGACGACTGACGTGAAACCTCGCTATTGGGATTTCTACGGCTCGATGATGTTGAACTGTGCAGAGTTTCGCACTCCCAGGCGTGCAGTGATGCGACTACCGATTCGATGGTCGAGTAGCTTTTCGCTCAATGCGAGGCGCTGCGCGGGCCGACCTCGGTAGTGAAAGTAGACGCCGATTCGGTTGGCGGTAGACGGGATCTCGACGTCGTTGGTGCCCCAGTTCAATTCGTGGCCGCGCCCATCGACTTCGAGGCCAGGTTTGGTGAACAACGCGTGAAACCACGTATTCACCCACGCTGGCTTCACAGAGACAGTTGCAGTAATGGTGTCGACGGGAGAAGTCATGTGGGTTGCTCACCTTCCGGTACGAACTTGATGATGTCCTGCAGGGCTTGCATGTGTTCACCGAGCGCGGTACGTCCGCGGTCGGTGGCCCGTATCCATGTGCGCGAGTACCGAGCGGTTCGACCCTTCTCTACCGCAACGTACCCGGCCGCTTCGAGAGCTGACACATGTTGAGAAAGTAGAGAATCACTGATCTGAAGTGCCGATGCGAGGATCTTGAACTCCACCGCAGCCACACCTTCCCTCGACGCAGCCGCCAGAATCGACAGTCGAATCGGCTGGGTCAGTGCTCGATCGAGTTGGTGCCGTGGATGATCGACCGTCACGACGTTCGCACTCCGCGCACCGACACCAACACCGGGACGACGGCGACGATACCTGCGCCGGCCAGTACCAACGCACCGGATGCGACCGCCAGTATCAAGCCATGGGGCGCTATACAAAGAGCGATCGTGGCGACGCCGATCAACACCGTTCCGACGGTGGTCGACCCGGAGGAGTCCCGTCCCGGTGGCAATGGGACACCAATCGACTTGCCTATCAACAGAATCGCGCATATCGCCAGAATCGCTACAGCGGCGGGCAACCAGACCCAGCCAGGCTCGACGAACCCCATTACTGCATAACCAGCCGCCGCGACCACCACTGCCACCGACGAGAGCGTAAGTGAACGCCCACGGGATGAGGCACTGCGGTGATGGCTGCCGATTCGGCGTGAAGCCTGCTCGGACTCGAACAGCGCTCGCGCTGAGTCGAATTGCTCGGACATTTTTGCCTCCCTAGCTGATCTCCCACGAGCCTAACCGCTACTTTAAGATTCGTAAAGTAGTAATCCTCAGGGGACAGCGGCGACCAGAAATCAATCAACTGATTGCAACAACACTTCACTGGCTAGAGAACTTCGGACCGGACTTTGAGCGGCACCCCGTCACGGAAGGATCCTCCAGACGAGCCAGCCACGGTGAGCGCGACGCTGACCAAGACTCTCTGAGGGGGATCGACAACGAGGCGTGTGGGCGGATCGAAAGTGACGGGCCAGTTCTCGTACATCTCGGGGCTCACTGCGCGACCGCCAGACCGTGTGGCCGGTGCAGGACGGCCGCGTCGACGCTGGTCGGGGTCCACCGCAGGCCCTGTTCGCCGAACGTGGGCGCGGTGAGGGTGTAGCGGCCGGTGCGCTCGGCGATACCGCGCCCGTGCACGGTGGTCTCGAGGGTGATCGACCGGATACGGCCCCTGCCCTGCTCGATTCCGCCGTACGCGACAGGCCGCGAGGAGATTGCCAGGTCGAGACCGGGCATGCGTCCGTTCGTGATCGCGAGAATTCCTGCGTGCGTACGGTTTCGGGCCAACAGGGCACGCGCCCGGGTTGGCGGAACATCGCGTCCGTGCACGGTCGTCACGACCAGATCGAGGCCCTCGATACAGATGCTCGCAGCGTCGAGGGGGTCTGCTTGGCCTGGGTCGATCAGGTGGATTTTCGACAGGTCGCCGCCCTGCTCGTGGACGGCGAGGAGTCCGAACTTCGACTGCCCGATCAATGCGACGTGGTGGCCGGCCGCGCTGGCTGTAGCGACGAGACCGACGAGGATCGATCCGGCACCGGTAATCGAGATGGCCGTTCCGCGGGCCAGCGCACCGCGTGGGAGGAGTTCCGACAGTGGCGTGGGCACGGGGATGGTGCGCAGGGTCTGTGAACGCACAGGGCCGCTGAGGGTCTGTTCGTCGGCGGGCGGGGCCGTTGGCTGAGATGGGGCGAACAGGGATGCGTCGACGGGCTCGATGGGTGCGTGGACACGTCGTCCGGGGATCGCGGCCATGCTGCGTCGGAGCGCGGCGAGCTGTTCGGCCTTGCCCAAGCCGGTGAGGTCCCCGATTGCGTCGACGGTGGCCATGTGGATCGACCTTTCGCGCGCCGGTAGGAACCACCACACCGTATCGAACGCATGTTCGATTGTCGAACGTGCAGGTGGGCGCGTTCAGCGGTGGAGGGTGTGAGTGTCGAGGTCGTCTGCCGTGAAGGTCCAGGCGAGATGCCGGTATAGGTGAAGCGTTCGTTTCACCTGGTCGAGGGCGCTTACGACGGCCGGGTCGCTGGGGTCGCGCCCCTCGTCACGGATGGCTGCGCACTCGTCGTCGTCCATGCTGTGTTGGACGCACAGCGCTGCTTTGTGGTTCCCAGGCAACAGTCATTCATGTGAATGACTGGACGAGCTGCGTCGTTCTTTCCGGCATGACGGTGCATCGGTCTTCTCGAGCCTGCGCCGCGGGGTTCCGATCTACGTCTAGTTCGACGCGTCGGCCTCGGGGGCGGTTGCTGCGTCGTAGATCAGGTCGTCCGAGCCGTGGTAGCGGTAAGCACGCTGTCCACTGGGCAGAGTCACCCAGCCCGCCTGGCCGTGATCGGCGTCCGGATCGAAACTACGGTCGTTGGTCATTCAACACTCTCATTCTCCGCAGGCGGGCGCACCACAGTCACCTTGCTCTTGACGACAATCGGGGCATCCGCGGGCCCCTGCAAATGCTCATCGATCCACATGGGTAGATGACGCTTCTGCGATGGATACCAATGCCGACGCCAATGCCCCCGAACGACGTGGCGGTGCGAGAGCTTGCCAGATCCTTCCGACGATGAAGCACTGGATGCAGGCCGCGGCTGCCGGTACGACAAATACGTCACCTCACGCATCCGCTTGACTACGCCGTCGTTGTCTCGCATGCGCGCCGACTGCTGGCGGGTGGACTCCACGAACTTGTTGCCTCGCAGCATGTTCACCATCGAGAAGAACGTTCGCGCAACGTAATCCAGGTCATTCATGGCGGTCACGGAATGCGCAGGTTCGTCGGGACCGACGTCCGTGAAACCCGCGCCTCCTGATCGGTTCGGTGCACTGGGCGCAGCATCGGATTCGGCTGGGCTGAGCTGGACCTCGGCGAAAGGAAACACCGGTAGGTAGTCGTTGACGACGCGGTACAACCGGTTTCCGTCAGTAGGAATTGCCCCGTCGGCCCGCGCCAACCACCACCGCAAAGCAGGAACGGTAAGCATGGCCATCAGGAGAACATCGGTTCCACTTCCACTGTCGCGACCTGTCTCGTTCCACACCAGGACCCGCCCGTGGTCGGGCACTCCATCCGCTGGAGCGAGATAGAGAACTCCTCTGCTCGAGGGAAGATCTGCCACGGTCACAGCAACATCATGGTCTCGATCGGCACTCTGGCCGGCCTCGATCAACGCAGTCATCTCCGGCGTCGCATAGTAGGCATACCGGTCCGCCGTCGACGCGCGCAGAAGGAAGTGGCTGTAGTAGAGCATCTGGAACCAACGGAAGGGCTGCAGGCCGACATCGTGCGATTCCGGTTCGTCATCGAGCCAGAAGGGCAAGTGCTTGTGGGGCTCCCGCGCGACAACTTCGACCGGCAGCTTCGTCATCCGGGACAACCTGTGGAGCATCTCGCCCACGTCGGTCGGGTCGGACCGAAACCGGATGACGTCGTAGCCGCCCTTAAGGAATTTTCCCAGGTAGGTCTCCACCGGCCAGGCTGCGGCCTCGATGGCCTCGAGCACAAGGGGCCACCGCGCCGCGGTGACCTTTGCTTCCAGGACCTCGGCGGCCTGCCGGCGGATACGCATGTCGACCGAAAATTGTTGCCCTGGAACGAACTCACCGTCGAATCCATCACGGCGAACCCGAGTGCCCTTCGCATTCCGAGGCTTCTGCCCTCTTCTATCCGAACGCCGCGCCAATTTTCCCATCCCGCCCCCTCGTCTACCACTCCATGGCACAAATCCGCATCAACACTCTGACGATATGGACCATCGCAACATTAACTGGCAGTTGTCATTCGGAGTCTGGTGTTGCGGCGGTGACGAGTTCAGTCAAGACCCCGTGGCAATCCTTTGGGTGCAGGAAGTTGATTCGGGACCCCATTGAACCTTGTCTCGGCTCGTCGTAGAGTGCCCGGACGCCCTTACTCCGTATGGCTTCTGTTTCGCCACTCACGTCGTTCGTGCCGAATGCGATGTGGTGGACGCCTTCTCCGTTCTTGGCCAGCCACTTGCCTACTACTGAGTCGTCCCGGGTCGAGCCCAGCAGCTGGAGGTACGAGGCGTAACCGTCCGGGGTCTCGTTGATCTTCAACATCGCTTCACGGATACCCTCCTCCTCGTTCGATTCCAGGTGAGTAACCTCGAATCCATAGGTGGCACTGTAGAATTCGACGGTTTTGTCGAGGTCGAAACAAACAATCCCGATATGGTCAATTCGAGTCAGCATGCCTACAGTCCACCGCATAACTGCTCGCTATGCAACATGCTGACATGACCGAATCCGCTTGTCTGACTGATATTTACAAGATCAGTCAATCTGAACTCTGCCAACAGTCCCTACTTTGCTTGGTTGCCTAGGTCGTCAAATTCAGCCCAACCCTTGACTCGGGCCCAGTTCAAGCCGCTGCGCAGGTGATTTCGTGCCATGCAGGTGTCCCCGTCGATGTCGCAGACTTCGATCACCTAACGGTGGCCCAAAGCTTCGCTGCTTTGCAAAGCGCGGCAGAGGTAATGACTGGAGGAACGATCTGCTCCAGCTCTACGTCATAGGAGATTTTCGCTTGGCCTCAAGGGCTCTAACTACCTCGGCGGCCCCTTCTTGACGGCTGGCGGTAGTCGTCACAATGGGGACGTCGCGTTGACCAAGCTCGATCACGGCCTGGAGTTCGCGAAGTACTGCGTGGACTCCGTTCTGATCTGCCTTGTTTACGACGTAGAGGTCGGCGATTTCCAGAACACCAGCCTTGGCCATTTGGATGCCGTCACCTGCTCCAGGCGCTAGAACAACGATGGTGTCGTCCGCGATTGATGCGATTTCCACCTCTGACTGCCCGGTTCCGACCGTCTCGATCAAGATCCTGTCAAATTCGATCTCAGACAGGATCGCGATCATTGTCCTGGCCGTGGCCGAAAGTCCTCCGAGATGGCCACGACTGGACACTGACCGAATGAAAACTCCGGGATCATCTGAGTGCTCCTGCATACGGATGCGGTCACCGAGGAGCGCACCGCCGGTTATCGGCGATGACGGATCAAAGCAGAGCACTGCCACGCGCTGACCCCGCTTGCGGTACTCGGCGATAAGACATGAAATCAACGTCGACTTTCCGACACCAGGAGGACCTGTCAAGCCAATCACCGTACAGGCGGTTCGGGGGTGGTCCGGTGCAGCCGGAGAGATGACGTCAACCTCAGTGATGGCGTAGTTCTCCGCGCGAGTCATTAGTTGCGCCAGCGCCCTGATATTGCCTTGCCGTGCAGACTCCAAGGTCTGACAGTTCTGGTGCCTCGTCACTCCGTCTCCTTGAGCGGATGTAGGTTCGTTTGTGCCCAACGGGTGATCTCCTGAAGGGAATCCCGAGAGGTAAAGACCCGGAGCACTCCCATTTCAGCGAGCTTGCGTGCGTCTCCAGGTGGAATGACGCCGCCACAGAAGATGGGTATCTCCATCGCGTTATTCTCGGCCAACAGCTCGATTACGCGGGGTACCAGTTCCATGTGAGCGCCCGATAGCAGTGACAGACCGACAGCGTCGGCACCCTCTTCCAAAGTGGTGCGGACGATTTGCTCGGGTGTCTGACGCAATCCGGTGTAGATAACTTCCATGCCGGCATCACGAAGTGCGCGCGCCACCACTTTGGCACCGCGATCGTGGCCATCCAGCCCAGGTTTGGCAACCACCACTCGGACACGATGCACGCGGCCTTCGGCCTTTCCTGCGTCGAAGCTCGGGTTCGGAGCTGTCATGCCGTCACCAGCGGTGTGATCCGCGCCTCGCCGATCCGGGAACGCAGGTCGACGTCGGTGACACCGAGCCCACTCGAGGGTGCTAGGCAAAGTATGCCAACTTTGCCGAGGTGCTCGTTTAGTTGAATCCTGCGTGCGGCTTCTGGTGTCTCTTGAAACGGGTGCACTTCAGACAACATAGGTTGCACTTGGCCGCGCTGGATGAGGCGGTTCGTCTGCCACTGCTCGTACAAATTCGCCCCGTGGCTGCCTACTATTCTTTTCAGGCGCATCCACAAGTAGCGGTTGTCGAACGTGTGTTGGTAACCCGTGCTCGATCCACAGGTGACGATTGTGCCGCCGCGGCGGGCCACGAATACCGAGAGGCCGAAGGTCTCGCGGCCAACGTGCTCGAAGACGATGTTCGGATCCTCTCCGATCTCTCGCCTGATGATCTTGCCCAGCAGTTTTCCTGCCGCGACGGTGGCGTCCGGGTCAGCGGAAATCTCACCGATCTCGCGCCGATCGATGACCAGCTCACAGCCAAGCTTGCGGGCGACCTCGGCTTTTGCGTCCGAGCTGACTATGCCGATTGGTATGCCGCCGCCGTTGCGGACGAATTGCACGGCGTAGCCACCGAGGCCACCCGCCGCGCCCCAAATGAGGACTACATCGCCTTGACGCATGTTGGCACCGCGCTCGCTGACGAGCATCCGGTAGGCCGTTCCCGCGCACAATGGGTTGCTGGCAGCCTCTTCCCAGGTGAGGTGCGCTGCCTTGGGTAGTAATTGACTCGCGCGGACGACCGCATAGTCAGCGAGGCCTCCGAAGTTTGTCTCAAACCCCCATGCTCGCTGCTCGTGGCCGAGCATGCCGTCGTGATGGGTGAGCGGTTCCTGGTCATCGACATGAGCCGTCCCTACGGCGACATGGTCCCCGACCTTCCACTTGCGCACACCGGCCCCGACGCGCACGATCACCCCGGCTGCGTCCGACCCCAGTACGTGGTACGGCTGGTCGTGACGAGAGGCCCAGCCGCCCTGTTTTGCGTAGTGCCGCAGGAAGTTGAAAGTGGGGATCGGCTCGAAGGTAGCGGACCAGATTGTGTTGTAGTTCATCGCCGCTGCCATAACAGCGACCAACACCTCATCAGGAGCAAGTTCCGGCATGGGCACACTGCCGAGGTGAATCGACTTTCGAACGTCTTTGTCCTCGACGCCGGCGAAAATCTGGATGTCTTCTACATCTAGGTAGGCGGCGTTGTATTCAGGTGGGACGGGAAGGCTCTCAAGTACGTCCGGAGAGGCACCCGCGATTACAGCTTCAGAGAGTTCGTTCATTGTCATCCTTGTTCGTCGGTAGGGTGTCGGTACAGGTGATTTTGATACGTCCAGGCAGATCACTGGCGTGCAGAAAAGTCCGCAGATGTGCTCGGATTTCTCGTGCGCTCGGGACATTGCGAGTTGGTCCAGACACACTGAGCACCGCGGTGTCGGTACGGCCCCTCACCAGCTGCACTTCCGCCTCTCGTACCCAAGTGTGGGTTCGGGCGACGCGGGCGACTGCGGAGGCATCAATGAGGCTTCGGGTGCGGATCCACCGACCCTCCCGAGGTCCTAGGTGTCGCATCTCGCCGTCTGCCGCGACGTACCCACAGTCGTCGGTGCAAACCTCGCGGCCGTCGGCGAGATGAACCCAGATCGTGCCCGCTATACAACAGGGCAGTAACTGTTCCGACCGGCCACGCACGGTGAATCTCACACCGTCCGATGGCATCAAGCGCGGAGGGTGGGGAGCGTCGTCGTTACATAGTGTCCCCGCGCGGACGCCAGCACAGATGTACGGGGTCCCCGCGCCGGCTGCTCGGGGCCGGACTTTGCTCGTAGAGCTGACCAAGGATGTTTCTCGGTCTGAAGCGAGATCTGTGACAGCAGTGCGAAAATCGGCAAGAAATATTTCTGCTTCCGCTGCACCCATCAGATCCTGGCGATAGTCGAGCCGCACCCGGCACTGCGGCCAGTGCGCACGGATCTGCAGCGTTCTGGCCAAAGCAGCGTTTGTGTTTGGCGTGAAAAACTCCCACTCCGAACGTAGGCCGGGGATTTCCAGGTCAAGTTGGGCTGGCGGACGGGGAAATGACAGGCCGAGCTCAGTACTGAGCCGAGCGAGGGGTCTGCCGGGCACACCGGACACCAGGTCCACGAACGGGACGCGGCGATAGCGAGCCAAGTGTGTGAGCGCCCGGCGGGCCGAGGCAACGGATTTTTCCGTCGCCATCTGGCGGGAGGTTTCGATGGATACGGGGACCACGTTGGTTTGCAAGCCGGCGAAATGTCCGGTGTGTTCGTCACTGACGTCCGAAGCCACAGACAACACCGGATCAATGTTGTCGTAAGCCGTCATTTGTCGAGTGAGCGCTGCGAAAAGCATCGTGAATGTGCTCACCTGCAGGTTTTGAGCGATCGCGCGAAGGGCGGCAACCGCTGAGGGCTCCAGTTCGATTGTCGGCGAGGCAGCAATGGACCGCTGCCCCAGACGGCCGCCCTCGGGAAGTGTCAAGGGCATCCGTTTGTCGATAGCAGTACGCCAAAATTCGATGGCCTCCGCGGTGACTGCCTCCGTGGCAACGGGCGTACTGGGCGCGGCCAGCGGCGTCGGATTCACTTGATGGCCGATTCTCAGTTTCCCCAGATAGTTCGAGAAATCGCGGGCGACAATAAACTTGCTGCGCCCGTCAAAGCCGGCGTGATGAGCCTCGAAGACCATCGAGCAGCGGTTGGGAGCATGGGTTAGAAGTTGGAAACGAATTGGTGCCTCGGTGGCTAGGTCCCAGCGCTTGTCCTGTTCGCGCTGCTTGCACCATTCTCGGACCGCCGCCGACTCGGAGCCGTCTTCGCATGGGATAGTGGCGCGCTCGAAAGAACATGCCTCAAGTGCCGGCAGGACGCACTGGCGCAACTGTCCCCGCACAAGCCGCAGCACCGACCGCAGCGGCTCGTGTCGTTCAAGCACGGCGCGCGCAGCGGCCTCGAGGTGATGCTCGTCAAGTACACCGCGAAAGGTCGCCACGAAATATCCGCCGCCACTAATCGAGGGATCAATCGTGGCTTCGGCCCAGAGTGCGTATTGGCCCGCATCGGCGGGCCTATCGTGCAGGATTGTGGTCATTCGTCACCGCCCTGACTGTGTCGGCGACGCCGCCGGCAGTCATCTGCGATGAGCTCAGCGACTCTCTCACGACTAACCTTCCCGCTGGGGGTCCTGGGCAGTTCGGGCAGTTCCGTCACCGAAACAGGGACCGAAACCTCGGGCAGTACCTTGCGTAGTCGCTTAAGAGCGTTGGCCTCGACTGGGCCGGTGCAGCCCTCACGAAGGACTACTGCGGCGCGCAGGCTGGCATGGCCGGACTTAGTCACCACCATGACCGTCGCCGCTGCAGCGAAGTCGGGAGCTGTTAGCAACTGCGCATCGATTTCTAGGAGATCAACGCGGATTCCCCGCACTTTGATCTGGCTGTCCATTCGGGATAGGAAGCGCAAGCCGCTGTCTGTCAGCTCCACCAGGTCACCGGTACGGAAGGCTCGGGTGTTACCGGCTGGTGAGGGAAGGATGCTGACGTAGCGCTCCACTGTCAGCTCGGGACGCCCCAGATATCCATCCGACAATGGATTTCCGGATACGAGAAGCTCTCCGATGTTCGGAGTTTCTGGAACTTCCGGCGCGATGAGTAGTTCGCATCCCGGCAGGGGTTCGCCGATTGGTGGCAGATTGGGCCAGGCATACGGATCGGGCCCCAGGATGTGCGAGGTCACCATGGCGGATTCGCTTTGTCCGTAGTGGTTGACCAGCCGGCAGCCGGGCATACATGCGAACATTGCGCGAATATCTTCCGAGCACACTACTTGCTCACCGGCGGTATTTACCTCGACCAAGCACAGTTGCGCCAGCATGTCCCGCTGGGCCGTCACTGCCAGCATCTGCAACGCAACGAATGGGACGAACAGCCGCTCGATTCGTTGATCGGAGAGCCATCGAAGCAATTGGGCTGGTTCACGGCGTAGCTTCTCCGGCATGATCGCAAGCGTGCCGCCGCCGCACAGCGTGCCCAATATCTCCTGGAACGAGACGTCGAAATTTAGCGGGGCGAACTGTGCGGTGCGTAGTTCGGGGTGGGGTGAGTGGGATGTTTGCCAATCGACCATTGTGTCGATGCAGAGATGGTTCAGCGCTACGCCCTTCGGCCAGCCGGTCGATCCGGATGTGTAGATGATGTAGACCGGAAGTGCGGCATCGCACGCGACGGCGCGCAGGTCGATCGGTTGGGTTACTCCGGGGGGCAGCCCGATGTCGACCAGCGGGGCGTGGTGGTTCACACGTGATCGCGTGGTGGCGATTAGGGCGCGAGGTGCGCAGTCATCCACCATGAACTGAATCCGTTCCACGGGGTACTCGGGGTCCAACGGGACGTACGTCGCTCCATGCAGCAGCACCCCGAGTAATGCAGCGACTGCACCCGCGCCTCGCGGAAGCGATACCGCAACCCGGTCTCCTACGTTCACGCCGGCCAGCGTCAAGTTGGACGACACCGTTTGCGCCCAAGCTGCCAGTTCTCCGTAGGTGTACGAACGATCGGCGTCGACTACAGCCGTACGCCCCGGATCGTGGGTGACACGGCGAACAAATCCAGTTAAGTGACAATCGGGTGTCGCCGGACCTCCCCACAGTGACTTGAATTTTGGGGCGGTCATGCATCTTCTCCCCGCGGCGCTACCCCTGCTAGTTCTTCATCAACGGCCTCCACGAATTCTTCGATGGTGGGGTTGTTAAAAATTAGATGCAATTCCGCTTGCAGCCCATACTCCCGCTGGATAAGGGCAAGGATTTTCGCGGCCGTGAGCGAATCACCGCCCAAATCGAAGAAATTGTCATCGAGCGTGAGATTTTCTTCGCCGAGAGCCCGTTCCCAGAAACTCGTAATAGTGGTAGCCATCCGTTGTTTGCTCATATTTCTCTGCTCCCCATCCGAGTGGTCAGTTGGCTGCACCCTTGAGTGTGTTTGGGTACGGGATTGACCCGGACTGCTGCTGCTCCGGTTAGATGCGGTCATTTCGATTCGAGCCCTTCTGCCACCGCCCGTTGCATTTGGCCGATGCTGGCCCGAGCCCGTGCTGCTGCGATCATCGAATTCATGACATTGCGGCCCGCGGCCACGTCATCGGTCACAGCACGTAGTTCTGCGCTACAAACCCCGCGCTCGAAGGGACGGCGGCGGCCCGGTACGACACCCGAACGCAGTTGCCTTTCAGTGAGCCACTCCTCTTCTTCGGAACTCTCGGCTTCGACGACGCCGACGACGGGGCCGCGGGTGGCGTAGGCCATGTCGTCAATGCGCGATTCCAGCCAGCCACTGCGCAGACAGTCCAACAAGCCACCATGGGCAGCGATGTCATCTAGCCACCCCGTAGCCTCTGCTTCGATTTCATCGGCGATGCGAGCTATTGCCTCGGACCCGCCGAGGGGGTCGACGTATCTGGCTAGATCGGTTTCCTTCAAGATGATCTGCTGAATCCTCAGCGCAATGCGTGCCGATAGCTGCCCAGGCGTTTGTTCGGCCTCGTCGAAGCCGCACACATGCAGAGACTGCACCCCGCCGAGGACGGCCGCTACGGCCTGAATGGTCGTACGCGCGATGTTGTTGAGCGGTTCGGAGGCGGCGAGAGCGGAGCCGAAAGTATTGACCTGAACACGCATGCGGCTCGACTTCGCGTCAGCAGCGCCGAAGAGGTCCACCATGCGGCGGGCATACATCCTGCGTAGGACACGGAACTTGGCCGCCTCGGCAAGAACCTCCATATGGGTCCCAAAGATGAAGCTGAGCCGGGGTGCGACCTCGTCGACGGTAAACCCCCGCTCCAGCATCCCTTGCAAGTACGTCTCCGCATCAGCGATGCCGAGCGCCACTTCCATTGCTCGGCTCGCACCGGCTTCACGGGCGTGTCCACCCGAGATCGATACCGGATTGACCTTGGGCAAGTTGCGTATGCAGTACTCGATAACGTCTAACGAGAAGCGGAAGCTGTCGTCCAAGTCGAACACGAACGCCTTGCGAGCCGCGTGCTCTTTCAGCATTTCGTTCTGCAAAGTGCCACGTAATAGCGCAGGGTTGACGCCTGATTCTTCGGCAACCACGATCCATAGGGCCAAGATCATCGGTGCGGTCGCATTGATGGTGAAAGAGACTGACACCTGATCCAGCGGTATTCCGTCGAACACTGCGGCCAAGTCGTCGACGGTGGACACCGAGACCCCGGCGCGACCGACCTCACCGGCAGCCGTTGGATCGTCCGGGTCGAGTCCGAGCTGGGTGGGCAGGTCGAAAGCCAACGAAAGACCTGTCTCGCCTTGGTCGAGGAGATAATGGAACCGCCTATTGGTGTCTACGCCGTCGCCAAGCCCAGCCAATTGCCTGATCGTCCATGGCCTAGACACATAGCCCTTGGGATGAATACCTGCCTCATAAGGAAACTCGCCTGGTTTACTCATAATCGTCGCCTTCCAGTTCTGCACGCAGCCGGTCGCCGTAGGCGTCCAACGCATCGGGACTCAACATGTCGTTGTGTTCGCACTCCACTGCGATCTCCGTGACTGGACGAGCGATAAAACGTGTCCAGTCTCTTGAATAACCTGGATCGCGTTCGTGATCGCTTCCCTGGAACACCACAGCGCCGCCCCCGAATAGGTCCGGTGTGTGGCCGTGCCAGAGGTCAGAATTGAATCGGAGATTGCGAACGACGTGGCTGATCATCCAAGCTGGCGGAATAGCTGCGCCGAGTGACGAATGAGTTTCCAGCCATTCCGTGGCCTGCTCGTAAGAGGTCAATTCTTTCAGATCGGGCAGGTCGACGTTCTTGGACACGAAATGCCGCAGGACGTCGGTCTCATTGAAATCCGCGTCTGGCGAGCGTGTCGTACCGGGTTCTACTAGAGCTGCGTCCAACAGTATTAGCCGACGTACGTGCGCCCCTCTCCGTTCCAGCACGGTAGCCATCTGGTGGGCGACGACACCACCGAAGGACCATCCCAGCAGGTCGTAGGGCCCATCGGGCTGGACTGACTGGACGAGGTCGGCATACTCGCCGGCCATTTCGCGGACCGTACGCGGACGTTCGCCGTCGACGGTTTGCTGAATAGCGAATATTGGGCGCTGCACGATGCTTCCCAAGGCGCGGTACGCCCAGCTGACGCCCCCACCAGGGTGTATGCAGAAAAGTGGACGCCCTGGCCCTCGGCACAACTTCACGACCTGAGGTATCTCGTCGGAACTGGACCAGTTGAAGAGTTGTTTGCTCAGGCCCGCTACGGTGGGGGCTTCCATGAGTGCACGGACGCTGATTTCACAGTCGAAGGTTTCCTGCACGGCGGCTACGACACGCATCGCAGAGAGCGA
>NZ_NOZE01000044.1:0-23156 GCF_002259025.1 Rhodococcus sp. 05-2255-1e
TGCGGATCGTGGCGCATATCGGGACCTGTTCGGCGACGGCACCACCGTCGGCTGGCTGCCGTGGATGGGCCCGCTCTCCCGCAACACCTCTCGCCAACTGGCCTGCGATTGCCTTCTCACCGCCATCGTCATGGACGAGAACGGCAACCCACTCAACCTCGCCCGCACCGCCCGTACCGTCACCGCGAAACAGAAACGAGCATTGACTGCCCGCGATCACGGCTGCGCGTTCCCCGGCTGCGGAAAACCCGCCGCCTGGACCGAAGGCCACCACATCTGGCACTGGACCGATGGTGGCCCCACCGACATGGACAACCTCGTCCTCCTGTGTGGATTCCACCACCGACTCATCCACCACAGTGATTGGGAAGTGTTCATCGGCACCGATCAGCACCCGTGGTTCGTGCCGCCGGCATCCGTCGACCCCTACCGACAACCCCGACAATCCCACGCCCGAGCCGGCCCCCACATCGCATAGCTATCGAAATCGAGACCAGCCCCGCACCGAAAACACGGTGCGGGGCTGGAAGAGATTGTCCGACCAATCGATTGGAGTCGATCAGGCTCTCAGTCGTTGGCGTGCAGCGCAGCGTTCAGCTCGACGCCGGTGCCCTTCCACGGCACAACCTCGACCGCACCCGAGAGCGAGTTACGACGGAACAGGAGGTTGGACTTGCCGCTCAGCGTCGCCGCCTTCACCACAGTTCCATCCGGTCCACTGACCTTCGTTCCGGCGGTGATGTACAGCCCCGCCTCGACGACGCAGTCGTCACCGAGTGAAATGCCGAGTCCGGAGTTGGCACCGAGCAGGCAGCTCTTGCCGACGGAGATGACGTTCTTGCCGCCACCGGACAGCGTGCCCATGATCGACGCACCGCCGCCCACGTCGGAACCGTCACCCACCACGACGCCCGCCGAGATGCGTCCCTCGACCATCGAGTTACCGAGCGTGCCTGCATTGAAGTTGACGAAGCCCTCGTGCATAACCGTCGTTCCACTGGCCAGATGAGCACCGAGACGCACACGGTCGGCGTCGGCGATGCGGACGCCGGTGGGAACGACGTAATCGACCAGACGCGGGAACTTGTCCACGCCGTACACCGTCACCTGGCCGCGGGCACGCAGCTTCGCACGCACAGTCTCGAAGCCCTCGACCGCTGCGGGTCCGAAGTTGGTCCAGACGACGTTGGAGAGCAGTCCGAACAGCCCGTCGAGATTCTGACCGTGCGGCTCGACCAGGCGATGCGACAGCAGATGCAGTCGTAGGTACGCGTCGTGGGCGTCGATCGGAGCATCGTCCAGAGATGCGATGTTGGTGCGCACTGCGACGACCTCGACGCCGCGCGCCTCGTCCGCACCGACCAGCGCGGCCAGCTCCGCGGGGATGTCGGATCCTTCGAGTCGAGTCGTGCCGGCCTCGAGTCCCGACCCGAACTCCGGGCTCGGAAACCAGGTGTCGAGAACTACGCCCGACGTCGTGATGTTGGCAATACCTACTGCTGTTGCTCCCTGTGCACTCACGGCTCGAAGAATACGCGGTGGTGCGTCGTGCGTGGTTCGGTGACTGGGCGCCGCAGGTTCCCAGGTGATTTCCGGGCATACCGACCGGCGGTAGTCGCCGGTTCGGTCACGACGGCGGTTCGTTATCCGTTCGACTGACGAGCGTGACCACATCGGGATTCGCGGAGACCGGCCCGGGGCCGGTGGGCTGACAGAGTGACGACAATGACCACCCGCAGGATTTCGCACGGAAGAGGAGCAGTGTCGATGATGGCCGACGGGATGTCGTTCACCGGGTTGGTGGCAACCTTCGCTTCGACCATCATTCTCGGAGTCGCTTTCGGCTTGGTTGTCGCCGAGGCGTGGTAGAAATGCCCATCGGCTGACAGGGGGTCGCCGTAGGCGGGGGATTCCGTGAGTTCGAGCAGGTCAATAGCTATGCGTTCGATAATCTCGGTGGTCGCTGCATCACTCCTGGCGGTGACCGGCGTAGTTGCCGGTTCCGGCACCGCAGCTGCCGCACCGGACTGCGCTGGAGTCGGCGGGAAGTCGGCAGAGGTCGCGAAAATTCCGGGGGCTGCGCTGGAGGGGCTTGCCGTCGATGGGTCGGGCCGCGCGTATGTCACCGATATCGTCTCGGGCCGGGTGTACCGCATCGACGCACCTGGACAGCCCGCGTACCCCATTGCGAAGGTTCCCAGCGGCGGCGGCGGAGCTCTGGCGTGGATGCCCGACGGGACGCTCCTGGTCGGTTACGGTGCCGATCCCCGTGTATTCGTCGGAGACGTCGTCAAGGCCGCCGGCATCGTTCGACTCGACATCGACACCCTTGCCGTCACTCCCTTTGCGAAGGGACTCAGTGCTGCCAACGGACTCGCGGTCGCGGCCGACAGAACCGTCTACGCCACCAACGACTTCGGTTCGCTCATCGGTCGCATCAGCCCCGACGGTTCTGTCGACCCGAGCTGGGCGCGCTTGCCGAGCGCCAACGGCGCGGTGCTCGATGCCGCTGGGAAATATCTCTACGTCTCTCGGACGTTCGTGAACGCGGGCGTCAGTCGAATCCCGATTGCGAATCCGTCGGCACCGGAAGACCTGCTCGATCTGAAGGGGCTCGATTCGTTGGCTGCCCCGGACGGTCTCACTCTCGACGCCGCCGGCCGTCCGGTGGTACCGCTCAATGCAGGCGGTTCCGTCGTCCGCATCGATGCTCCGGGGGTCACCTGCGTGATCGGTACCGGCACTCGGTTGACCAGTGTCGTCTCCTACGGTCGCTCCGAGCAGGGGTTTTCGAGCGGAAGATTGTTCGGCGCAGGCTTCGACGGCGTGGTCCGCGAGATTCCGGGGCCCAAAGCCTAGGGTTGTCGCCGTGACGCTCGATTTGCATGCCGACCCGATAGACCTCACCGCAGCGCTGGTGGACATCCCCAGTGTCAGTGAGGACGAGGCGCGTATCGCCGACGAGGTGGAGCAGGCACTTCGCGAGCAGACCACGGGCTTCGAGATAATTCGGAGCGGCAACGCCGTCCTGGCCAGAACCAACCGCGGGCTGGGTTCACGGGTGATGCTTGCCGGTCATCTCGACACCGTGCCGATAGCCGACAACGTCCCGTCGAGGCGCGAGCACGAGAGCGCCGAGGGGGACATCCTGCACGGCTGCGGGACCGTCGACATGAAGTCGGGCGATGCGGTGTTTCTTCACCTCGCCGCGACGATCGACAACCCGGCACACGACCTGACTCTGGTGTTCTACGACTGCGAGGAGATTGCTGCCTCACGCAACGGTCTCGGTCGCATCGAACGTGAGCTACCCGAATGGCTGAACGCCGATGTCGCGATTCTGGGCGAACCGTCCGGCGGGTTCATCGAAGCCGGTTGCCAAGGGACACTGCGTGTTCGGCTGACGGCGTCGGGAACCCGAGCGCACAGTGCCCGATCCTGGCTGGGCGACAACGCCATTCACAAGTTCGGTGCGGTGCTCAATCGGCTGGCGGCCTACCACGCTCGCAGCGTCGATATCGATGGATGTGTATATCGCGAAGGGCTGCAAGCAGTTCGGATCGCAGGCGGGGTGGCGGGCAATGTTGTCCCCGATGCCGCCGAGCTCGACGTCAATTTCCGTTTCGCACCGGACCGCAGTGTCGACGAGGCCGTCGAGCATGTCCGTGAGGTGGTCGACGGACTCGATCTCGGGTTCGAGGTGACCGACTCGTCACCGGGTGCGCTGCCCGGTCTGAACCAGCCTGCTGCCGCTGCCCTCATCGAGGCAGCGGGAGGACAGTTCCGGGCCAAGTACGGCTGGACCGACGTCTCCCGGTTCTCCGCCCTCGGCATACCCGCAGTCAACTACGGACCGGGCGATCCCAACCTCGCCCACAAGCGCGACGAGCGCGTCCCGGTCGAACAGATCACCCACGTCACACAGGTTCTACGGAGCTACCTCTCCGCCGGATAGCCTGAACGCCATGAACAGCGTCGACGACCCAGGTAGTTACGAACAGATCGGCAGCGAAAAGCCCGCCAAACACAAGGGATCCGTCGTACTTCGCCGCGGTCGAAACACCGAGACGTCCACGTCGGACCAACGATTGCTCGACGAACGCGGATCCGGCAATTGGATCCATTCGGACACCTGGCGCGTGCTGCGCATTCAGAGCGAATTCGTCGAAGGCTTCGGTGCTCTGGCCGAGGTGCCGCGAGCGGTGACGGTGTTCGGTTCGGCGCGCACACCCGTCGACCATCCCGAATACGAGCGGGCGCGTGAACTCGGAGCTGCCCTGGCGCGTGAAGGCTTCGCCGTGATCACCGGCGGCGGTCCCGGTGTGATGGAGGGCGCGAACCGCGGCGCGAGCGAGGCCGACGGGTACTCCATCGGACTGGGCATCGAGCTGCCGTTCGAGCAGGGCCTCAACGACTGGGTCGATCTCGGTGTCAATTTTCGATACTTCTTCGTGCGCAAGACCATGTTCGTCAAGTACTCCCAAGCGTTCGTGTGCCTGCCCGGAGGCTTCGGTACTCTCGACGAACTCTTCGAGGCGCTCACACTTGTGCAGACCGCGAAGGTCACACGATTCCCGATCGTGTTGCTGGGCAAGGACTTCTGGTCGGGATTGCTCGACTGGATCAAGACCACTCTCGTGAAAGAAGGCAAGGTGTCCGAGAAGGACCTCGACCTCATCCATTGCACCGACAGCGTCGACGAGGCCGTCCGCATCGTCCGGGAGGCCCAGCAGTGAGCGTGCAGCCGGTCGGCGTTTCGGGGATCAGCGTGTGTGTCTACTGCGCATCGGGACCGGTCGACGCGTCGTTCATCGATCTGGCGCGTGAGGTCGGTACCGAGATCGGTCGACGTGGTTGGCAGCTGGTGTCGGGCGGCGGCAACGTCTCGATGATGGGCGCGGTGGCCGCGGCGACACGCGCAGCCGGAGGCAACACCGTCGGTGTCATCCCGAAAGCGCTCGTGCACCGCGAGGTCGCCGACGTCGATGCCGACGAGTTGATCGTCACCGACACGATGCGTGAGCGGAAGAAGATCATGGAGGACCGAGCCGACGCGTTCATCACGTTGCCCGGCGGCATCGGAACGCTCGAGGAACTCTTCGAGACGTGGACGGCCGGCTATCTGGGCATGCACAGCAAGCCGATGGTGATGCTCGATCCGTTCGGGCACTTCGACGGCCTGATGCAGTGGATCGACGGTCTGAGCTCCACCGGGTTCGTGCAGCAACGAGCCCTCGACGCGCTCGTGCGCACCACTTCTGTCGACGAGGCCCTGGACGTGTGCGGCGCGTTGTGAAAGTTCACCAACCGAGCCCGCCTGACGAAGTGCTGGAAGTTGTTACTCTCTAGTAGGGTTAGTTATCTCACATCGTCTCAAAGGGGAGCTCATGGCTGTCGATGCCCGTCAGAAAATCGGAGTGACCGACCTCGCGGTCGCGTTGCCGAAAATGGTGACGGAGGTGCCGAGCCTGCTCAAGGGGCTGGCGGGCTTCACCCGTAAGCCCGACCACAAGGTCTCCATCGGACTGATTTTCCAGGACGCGGCAGCCAAGAACAGCACTCGACCGTTCGTCCGTTTCGAGGGTGAGTCGATCTCCTACAAGGACGCGAACGCGCTGGTCAATCAGTACGCCGCAGTGTTCACCGACCGGGGTGTCGTACGCGGCGACGTCGTCGGTGTGCTGAGCAAGAACCGCCCCGAGGCGCTGTTCGCGGCGCTGGCTGCCGTGAAGCTCGGTGCCACCGCAGGCATGCTCAACTACAACCAGCGCGGCGACGTGCTCGAGCACAGCCTCGGAATTCTCGAAGCGAAGGTGCTGGTCCTCGACGAAAACGCGCAGGAAGCGCTGGATTCTCTGGACGGCGAGCCCAAGGTCGGGTCGGTGTTGCCGCTGAAGGAGCTCGGCGAGCTGGCCGCGAAGGCGTCGACGGCCAACCCGTCGGTCACCGCGGAGATCCAGGCCAAGGAGAAGGCGTTCTACATCTTCACCTCGGGAACGACGGGCATGCCCAAGGCCAGCCTGATGAGCCACTTCCGTTGGCTCAAGTCGATGTCGGGCCTGGGCAACATGGGCGTGCGACTGCGCGGCGACGACGTCATCTACTGCTGCCTTCCGCTTTATCACAACAACGCGCTGACGGTGACGCTGTCCTCGGTGCTCGCCGGCGGCGCGACGATGGCCATCGGTAAGCAGTTCTCGGTGAGCAACTTCTGGGAAGACATTCGCGTCAACAAGGCCACGGCGTTCACCTACATCGGCGAGCTCTGCCGGTACCTGCTCACGCAGCCGAAGAAGGATTCCGACCGGGACAACTCGGTCAAGCTGATCGTCGGCAACGGACTGCGACCGGAGATCTGGGAGGAGTTCACCGAGCGATTCGGTATCTCCCGCGTCGCGGAGTTCTACGGTGCCAGCGAATGCAACATCGCCTTCATCAACGCACTGAACATGAAGAAGACTGCCGGAATCTGCCCGTTGCCGTATGCCGTGGTGCAGTACGACGAAGAGTCGGGCAAGGCCAAGCGCGGCCACGACGGCAAGCTCCGCAAGGTCGGCAACGGTGAAGTGGGCCTGCTGCTGTCCAAGATCACCGACCGGGCACCGTTCGACGGGTATTCCGACGACAAGGCCACCGAGAAGAAGATGGTGCGCGACGGGTTCAAGGACGGTGACGCGTGGTTCGACACCGGCGACCTCGTTCGCAAGCAGGGCTGGATGCACGTCGCATTCGTCGACCGGCTGGGAGACACTTTCCGCTGGAAGGGCGAGAACGTCGCCACGACCCAGGTCGAGGGTGCACTCGGTAGCCACCCGGCAGTGGACGGTGCCGTCGTCTACGGCGTCGACATCGAGGGTGCCGACGGCAAGGCCGGTATGGCTGCGGTGACACTGCGCGACGGTGAGTCCTTCGACGGCAAGTCGTTCGCCGAGCACCTCTACGACAAGCTTCCGACGTATGCGGTGCCGCTGTTCGTTCGCATCGTCGACAGCCTCGAGCAGACCTCGACGTTCAAGAGCCAGAAGGTCGCTCTACGCAAGCTGGGGTTCCAGGAAGACGGTGACAGCGAACTCCACGTGCTGCGCGGCAAGTCCGGTGGCTACGAGAAGTTCTACGACGGTTACGTCGACGAGGTTGCCGCCGGCAAGGCCCCTAAGGGGTAACCAGCAAGCTCGAGGCGAGGGTGGCCTCGAGCCATCGTGCGTAGCGGTCGGTCGTCCAACCCGACCGCTCGCACAACATTCGGTGCATTTCGGGGCTGGTCAGGGCCCAGATGGTGGTTCCTGCCGTTTCGAGGTCAACGGCCAGATCTCCACGTGCCCCGATCCACTCGGCGATCTGCATCATCGCCGATCTGCGTTGTCGGTCCTGGATATCGCGTCGTAGTGCTGCGATGTCCTCGTCGACGGCAGCCGCGCTGAGCAAGATGTCGTCGACCGCTCTGATTCGCGCGACCTGTTCGGCGATTCCTGACGCGAACATGCGGAGCTGCGTGCGTTGATCGAGTTCGTCGCGCACGGCCGATGCTGATGAGCGCTGCATGATCGGCGTCGGGTCGGTGTCTCCGCCGATGTCCAGATCCACCATTTCTCTGAGCAGCGTGCGCTTGTTCTTGAAGACGTGGAAGACGGTGTCCGCCGAGACACCTGCCGCGGCGGCGATCGACGGGACCGAGGTTGTGCCGTATCCGTGGGCGAGGAAGAGTCCGCGCGCGGCCTCGATGATGCGGAGTCGGGTGCCTTCGGCCTGCTGTTGCCGCACGGCGGAGTTGTAGGTCCTCTTGACGTTTTCGGTCATCGGGTCGAGTATATGCATATTGATCCGAGTGCCACTTGAACGAATCGGGGCGTCATGGATATCCAACAGGCGAAAGATCGAGTGGGACGGGTCTTCGAGGACGGATTCGGGCGGGGTGATCTCTCGACGGTGGATGCAGCACTCGCGCCGAGCGCTGTCGACCGGCACGCTTTCGGACAGGACGAACCGGATATGGCGGCACACCTCAAAGGCGCGATCGCGATGTTCCGTTCTGCGATGCCCGACCTGCGCGTGACGATCGGTGATCTCTTCGGGGAAGGAGACCGAATCGCCGCGCGGGTCGAGATGGAGGGAACCCACACGGGCTCGCCTCTGTTCGGCGTGCCATCCTCGGGGCTGTCCGTTGCGCTCGAACAGTTCCACGTCATCGAGCTCGACGCCGACGGACGTGGTGCCCGGCACTGGGCGAATGTGGGTGCCGACACCATCGCGCTCGGGCACCTCCGCCGAAATGCCACTATGGATGAATGAGCACTCTGTGCGGTAAGCCGGTCGCCGACGATCGAGCTCTGGTCATGGCGATCGTCAATCGCACCCCGGACTCGTTCTACGACGGGGGCGCGAATTTCTCCGACGATGCAGCAATGGCGTCCGTGCACAGGGCGGTCGCCGAGGGTGCCGACATGGTCGATATCGGCGGCGTCAAAGCAGGCCCCGGTGATCTCGTCGACGCGGCGGAGGAGATCCGCCGCGTCGTGCCGTTCGTCGAAGCGATCCGGGATGCGTATCCGGATCTGTTGATCAGTGTCGACACCTGGCGTAGCGAGGTTGCTCGTTTGGCCTGCAGGGTGGGAGCCGATCTGATCAACGACACCTGGGCCGGAGCCGATCCCGAGTTGGTGCGCGTCGCCGCTGCCGAGGGAGTCGGGATCGTCTGCTCGCACACCGGCGGTGCCGTTCCGCGGACCCGCCCGCATCGGGTTCGGTACACCGACGTCGTGGCCGATGTGGTCGCGGAAGTCACCGCAGCTGCCGATAACGCGGTCGCGGAGGGGGTGAAGAAGGATTCGATTCTGATCGATCCGACCCACGATTTCGGGAAAAACACCTATCACGGGCTCGAGTTGTTGCGTCGCGTGGACGTTCTTGTAAACACCGGGTGGCCTGTGCTCATGGCGCTGAGCAACAAGGACTTCGTAGGCGAGACTCTAGGGGTAGAGCTCGCCGACCGGTTGGAGGGAACATTGGCAGCGACAGCATTGGCCGCAGCAGGCGGAGCCCGGATGTTCCGGGTGCACGAGGTTGCGTCGACCAGAAGAGTCGTCGACATGGTGGCAGCGATCCAGGGACGACGAACCCCGGCGCGGACGGTCAGGGGGCTGGCATGACACTGGCCGATCGAACGGACGTGACCCGAATGTGGTCCGAGACCAACAGCTGGGACACCCCCGAATGGACCATCGCCGAGCTCGAGGCCGCCAAGGCGGGCCGCACGGTGTCCGTGGTGCTTCCGGCGCTGAACGAGGAACAGACGGTGGCTGCCGTCATCGACACCATCCACCCGTTGCTCGGTGGCCTCGTCGACGAACTGATCGTGCTCGACTCGGGCTCGACCGACGAGACGGCAGTGCGCGCGAGAGCGGCCGGTGCCCGTGTCATCAGTCGAGAGGAGGCAGTACCGGGGCTCGATCCGGTACCGGGCAAGGGCGAGGTGCTGTGGCGATCGGTCGCGGCGTCGACGGGTGATCTCATCGCCTTCGTCGATTCCGATCTGATCAATCCCGACCCCGCGTTCGTGCCGAAACTGCTGGGACCACTGCTGATGGGCGACGGCATTCATCTCGTCAAGGGTTACTACCGACGTCCACTTCGCGTCAGTGGCACCGAGGACGCCAACGGCG
Organism: Rhodococcus sp. 05-2255-1e; assembly: GCF_002259025.1. Taxonomy (NCBI): domain Bacteria; kingdom Bacillati; phylum Actinomycetota; class Actinomycetes; order Mycobacteriales; family Nocardiaceae; genus Rhodococcus; species Rhodococcus sp. 05-2255-1e. Next base: position 9,660 of record NZ_NOZE01000044.1, read on the forward strand.
GTGGACGCGTCACCGAGTTGGTGGCTCGACCCTTGCTCGCGGCGCTGCGCCCGGAGTTGACCGGCGTGATTCAGCCGCTGGGCGGGGAGTACGCGGGCACTCGTGAGTTGTTGTCGGCGGTGCCCTTCGCGCCCGGTTACGGGGTGGAGATCGGCCTGCTTCTCGACACGTACGACCGGCTCGGTCTGCAGGCCATCGGACAGGTGAACCTGGGAGTGCGAAAGCATCGCAATCGGCCGCTGGTCGAACTTGGGGCGATGAGTCGGCAGATCGTCGGAACGATGCTCAACCGGTGCGGCATGGTCGATTCCGGTGCCGGCCTGATGCAGTTCCGCGTGGCAGGGGATTCGTTCGAGCCGTTCTCGACCGAAGTGTCGTTGGCCGATCGACCGGCGATGAACTCGCTGATCTGACCGACCACCAGGTGCGTCCAGCCGACGTGTCGGACAGCCGTGACAAGATCGTGGCATGTTGACGCTGTTGATCTACATCATCGTCATTGCAGTCGTCGCTGCGGCGTTGTTCTTCATCGCCGCAGCGGTGTTCGGTCGCGGTGAAGAGCTGGGGCCGTTGCCCGAGGGAACCACCGCAACAGTGCTGCCGGCCGAAGGGGTCACCGGTGCCGATGTGCGCGCGTTGAAGTTTCAGCAGACGTTGCGGGGTTACAAGCCCAGCGAAGTCGACTGGGCTCTCGAGCGCCTGGGCGGCGAGATAGACATGTTGCGGTCACGGCTGTCCGCGGCGCAGGAGTCGGGTTCTCGATCCCCGCTGTCGGGGCAGCCCGGCAGTGCGGGCTTCACGGATAGTTCTGGCCTCACCGACAGTGCCGGCCTCACGGATAGTTCGGGCGTCACAGGCACGGTCGAGTCGGACGAACGGTGAGCGCAGTCGCGGGGCCGGACGGCAAGCTGCGCTGCCCGTGGGGTGCTACCGACGACGAGCTGTATCGCACCTATCACGACACGGAGTGGGGGCAGCCGCTGCACGGCCGCAATGAGCTCTACGAGCGCCTGTGTCTGGAAGCGTTTCAGTCGGGCCTGGCGTGGATCACGATCCTGCGCAAGCGGGAAAGCTTCCGCACTGCTTTCGCCGGGTTCGATCCCGACGCAGTGGCCCGCTTCGACGACGCCGATGTGGAGCGGTTGATGAACGACGCGTCGATCGTGCGGAACCGACTCAAGATCGAGGCTGCGGTGAGCAACGCGCGCGCGATCGTCGACCTCGACGACACCGATCTCGACACTCTGCTGTGGTCCTTCGCGCCGGAGCCCAGGTCACAGCGGCTCACGGAGTTCACCGACGTGCCCGCGTCGACACCCGAATCGACGGCATTGGCCAAAGAGCTCAAACGCCGCGGGCTACGGTTCGTCGGTCCGACTACCGCCTACGCATTGATGCAGGCCACCGGAATGGTCGACGATCACCTGTCGAGGTGTTGGGTGCAGGTCACGAATACCGACTCAGGTTCCCCCCATCGACGGCGATAGGGAAGAATGGCACAGGACACTCCGTCGCCCCGCGACGAATTTATCTTTTAGGCCGAGGCGCCGAGCAGGTGGGCGCAGATCTGGAGGGAGCAGAGGATGGCGGCGATGAAGCCCCGGACCGGGGACGGTCCCCTCGAAGCAACCAAAGAGGGACGAGGAATCGTCATGCGTGTCCCGCTCGAGGGGGGCGGCCGTTTGGTCGTCGAATTGACCCCCGACGAGGCCGCGGCACTCGGTGACGAACTGAAGGGCGTCACCGGCTGATCGCCACGTCGATCGATCATCGCTCAGCCCCGCTCGCCGCACCGGCCAGCGGGGCTTTGTGTTGTCATCAGCAGTGTTGTGTTCAGCGGTGTTGTGATCGGCAGGTCGTTTCCGGGGGAGTGGCGGAGAATCTGTCTCGATACGAAAGAGGTGCTCGATGCTGACCGACGTCGTCGATCTGCTGGTCTGCCCACAGTGCCGCGTCCGTGAGGTCGAGTCGGGCCTGGGTCTCGGTGAGACCGATCGGAGTCTGTGGTGCGATCGTGGTCATTCGTTCGACGTGGCCCGGCAGGGGTACGTCAGCCTGTTGACCGGCGACGGCGGCAAGTTCGCCGGTGATTCGGCCGAGATGGTCACAGCCCGTGAGAAGTTCCTCGGTGGCGGTCATTTCGAGCCCATCGCGGCGGCGGTGTCGGCGGCTGTTCCGCCCGAGTCGGACGTGGTCCTCGATGTCGGGGTCGGCACCGGGTATTACCTCGCAGGTGTCCTGGACGCGCGTCCGGCCGCGCTGGGGGTCGGGGTGGACGTGTCCAAGTTCGCGGCGCGACGAGCCGCGCGGTCGCATTCGCGGCTCGGGTGCGTCGTCGCGGACATCTGGAGCGGGCTACCGATTCGGGCGGGTGCCGTGTCTGCGGTGACGTGTGTGTTCTCGCCGCGCAATGCCGGTGAACTGCATCGAGTTCTCGGCGACGACGGCACGTTGGTGGTCGTCACGCCGACGTCGCGGCATCAGCGAGAACTGCGCGGGCCGCTGGGGCTGATCGGCGTCGAAGAGGACAAGACCCGTCGGCTCGGTGAGTCGCTGTCGGGTCTGTTCGAGTCGGTGGCCGAGACCCCGCTCGAGTACTCGATGATGCTCTCGCACAACGACATCGAGGAACTCATCGGTATGGGGCCGTCGATTCGGCACGGTGACTCCGACGCGCGGTCCGTGGCGTTGAAGGATTTGCCCGACACCGTCCCGGTCACCGCGTCGGTGACGGTGTCGACCTACCGAAAGATCTCTCAGCCCCGACGCGCCAGCGCGTCGTTGTAGACGGCGAGGGTCTGTTTCGCGATCGAGGCCCACGAGAATTCGGCAACGGCCCGCTCGCGGCCGGCCTTGCCCATCGCTGTCGCCAGTGCGGGGTCGAGAGCGACCTCGTTGACGGTGTCGGCGAGGGTTCGCTCGAAGACGTCGGGCTCGTACGAGTTGTAGTGCACCAGCCGTCCGGTCCGGCCGTCGTCGACGACCTCAGGGATGCCGCCGACGTCCGACGCCACGACCGCGGTTTCGCAGGCCATTGCCTCCAGGTTGACGATGCCGAGTGGCTCGTACACCGATGGGCAGACGAATACTGCTGCGGCGGAGAGGATCTGGCGAATCTTGTCGGTGGGGAGCATGTCCTTGACCCAGAAGACCCCGCTGCGTTGCTCGGCCAGCAACGCCACTGCGCGTTCGGTTTCTGCGGCGATCTCCGGAGTGTCGGGCGCGCCCGCGCACAGGACGAGCTGAATCGACGGATCGAAATGGTGTGCCGCGGCGATGAGGTGACCCACGCCCTTCTGCCGGGTGATGCGACCGACGAACGCGACGATCGGCTTGCTGGGATCCACCCCGATCTCGTCGAGAGTCGACGTGCCGTGATCTGCGTACCACCGCTCGGTGTCGATCCCGTTGCGCACCACGTGGACTCGACTCGGGTCGAGGCGCGGATAGGCGTCGAGCACGTCCTTGGCCATACCCTCGCTGACGGCGATGACGGCGTCGGCGTATTCCACCGCGTTCTTCTCCGACCACGACGAAATGCGGTAACCGCCGCCCAACTGCTCGGCCTTCCACGGTCGCCGCGGCTCGAGCGAGTGCGCGGTGAGAATGTGCGGAACTCCGTACAGCTCGGCCGCGAGGTGGCCGGCGAGCCCGGTGTACCAGGTGTGCGAATGCACCACGTCCGCTCCCGCTGCCGCGTTGGCCATCCGCAGTTCCGCCGACAACGTCGTCAGTGCTGCGTTGGCTCCGGCGAGTGCCGGATCGGGATCGTGCACCTGTGCGGTGTCGCGCGGAGCTCCCATGCAGTGGATGTCCACCTCGCACAGCGACTTCAGCTGCGCGGTCAACTCCGTGACATGAACTCCTGCGCCACCGTAGATCTCCGGCGGGTATTCCTTGGTCATCATCGCTACTCGCACGTGAACGAACCTACATTCCCCGGCAGTTGTGCGTGTACTGGTAGCAAGGTTCTCTCGGTGCGGATAGGTTGGGTGGGTGAGGACACAACCGCACGTACTAGGGATTGTGCTTGCCGGCGGAGAGGGTAAGCGCCTTTACCCGATGACCGCGGACCGAGCCAAGCCAGCCGTTCCCTTCGGGGGCGCCTACCGACTCATCGACTTCGTGTTGAGCAATCTCGTGAATGCCGGTTACCTCCGGCTCTGCGTGCTGACTCAGTACAAGTCCCATTCCCTGGACCGCCACATCTCGCAGACGTGGCGACTGTCCGGTTTCGCCGGGGAGTACATCACTCCGGTCCCGGCACAGCAGCGTCTCGGCCCCCGGTGGTACACCGGCAGCGCCGACGCCATCTTCCAGTCGCTGAACCTGGTGTACGACGAGGACCCCGAGTACATCGTGGTCTTCGGTGCCGACCACGTGTACCGAATGGATCCGGAGCAGATGGTGCAGCAGCACATCGACTCCGGCGCGGGCGTCACCGTCGCAGGTATCCGGGTTCCGCGTAGCGAGGCATTCGCGTTCGGCTGCATCGACTCGGACGAGAACGGCAAGATCACCCAGTTCCTGGAGAAGCCGGCGCAGCCGCCCGGTACGCCCGACGACCCGGACGTCACGTATGCGTCGATGGGCAACTACGTGTTCACCACCAAGGTGCTCGTCGATGCCATCAAGGCGGACTCCGAGAATTCCGACTCCGACCACGACATGGGCGGCGACATCATCCCGGCGCTCGTCGAAGCAGGCGTGGCCTCGGTCTACGACTTCAACGACAACGTCGTTCCCGGTGCCACCGAACGCGATCGCGGCTACTGGCGAGACGTCGGCACCATCGACGCCTTCTACGACGCCCACATGGACCTCGTGTCGGTGCATCCCATCTTCAATCTCTACAACCGCCGCTGGCCCATCCGCGGATCGGCCGAGAATCTGCCGCCCGCCAAGTTCGTCCAGGGCGGCCTCGCTCAGGAATCCGTCGTCGGTGCCGGCTGCATTCTCAGCGCCGCCACCGTCCGTAACTCGGTACTGAGCTCGAACGTCATGATCGACAGCGGCGCGACCGTCGAAGGCAGCGTCCTGATGCCCGGAGTCCGGATCGGCAAGGGTGCCGTCGTTCGGCACGCGATCCTGGACAAGAACGTCGTCGTCGGTGACGGCGAAATCGTCGGAGTCGATCTCGAACGCGACCGGGAACGCTTCAACGTCAGTGCCGGGGGAGTCGTCTCCGTCGGCAAGGGCGTCTGGATCTAGAGCAGAGCCTGCGGCATGTGAGTGGAAATTCGTAGCGTGCTACGAATTTCCACTCACATGGTCACGCCCGCGACGCGCAGATCAACCCGTCGCCCAGAGGAAGCAGCACCGTCGTCAGGCGCTCGTCCTCGGCGATGGCTCGCGCGGCCGATCGAACGGCCACCGCAGTCGCGTCGCGCTGAGTCGGGTCGGCAACCCGGCCACCCAGCAATGCGTTGTGCAGCACCAGAACTCCGCCGGGGCGTAGCAACCGCACGCTCTCGGCGACGAAGTGCGGATGGTCCGCAGGGCTGGCGTCGATGAAGACCAGATCGTAGGTGTCATCGGCCAAGCGGGGGAGTACGTCCAACGCCCAGCCGTTGATCAGCCGGGTGCGGGACGGCGCAATTCCTCCTGCCCGGAATGCTTCTCGCGCTGCCCGCTGGTGTTCGGGCTCGGTGTCGATGGTGGTCAGCACACCGTCCGCTCGCATCCCGTCGAGCAACCACAGACCGCTGATTCCCGCGCCCGTTCCGATTTCGACGACCGTCTTCGCGCCGAGCATCTGAGTGAAGATGCTCAGGATGGCACCGACGGACGGCGGCACCGGAGCGGCACCGAGGTCGACGGCTCGCTCTCTGGCTGCGATCAGAACCTCGTCCTCCTGAGCGGAGTCTTCGGCATAAGCGAGCATCTTCTCGGCGTTGGTCGGCACGTCCCGAGGTTATCGTGCCCGGGGCTCGATCTCACGCACACATTCTCAGGTGGGCCTCAGGTGATTCATACCGGACCCACACGCGGGTCGGTCAGGCTATGGAGGAATCGCAGGTCCGTCTCGATTGCGAAGTGTGAGCTGGAACATCCGAGGGTAGTCGTCGGTTGCATCAGAAGGACGTACGCAGTCCTGAGCAGGAGGATCCAACTATTTACAAGATCAACGGCGATCGCGACATCGCTCGTCTACCCGAGTCCGTGCCCACCCCCGACGACCTCAGCGGCACCGCAGTGTTCGATGCGACCGGCGAGAACTCCACCATGCCGTCCTGGGACGAGCTCGTTCGCGAACACGGCGACCGCGTCTACCGACTCGCGTACCGCCTCTCCGGCAATGCCCAGGACGCCGAGGACCTGACTCAGGACACCTTCATCCGCGTGTTCCGCTCCCTGTCGAACTACCAGCCGGGAACGTTCGAGGGCTGGCTGCACCGCATCACGACCAACCTGTTCCTCGACATGGTTCGTCGCCGCAGCCGTATCCGCATGGAAGCACTGCCCGAGGACTACGACCGCGTTCCGTCGGACCGGCCCAACCCCGAGCAGATCTACCACGACGCTCGCCTCGACCCGGATCTGCAGTCTGCGCTCGATTCGCTGGCACCCGAGTTTCGCGCCGCAATCGTGTTGTGCGATATCGAAGGACTGTCGTACGAAGAGATCGGTGCGACACTGGGCGTCAAGCTCGGAACGGTTCGTAGTCGCATTCACCGTGGCCGTCACGCGCTACGGGAGTACCTTCGAGTGCACGGGAAGGTCGACTCGGGTCACGCAAGTGTCCACTAGCTACGAGGAGGGTTGGATGACGCAGGCACGCAAGCCTCGGCAATTCAGCTCCACCGAACATCTGGCCAGTGAAGCCGTCGCAGCCTACGTCGATGGTGAGCTACGAATGCCCGCTCACCTCCGCGCCGCTCATCACCTCTCCGAATGCCCGGAATGCTCGGCCGAGGTCGAGGCGCAGCAGCAGGCGCGTCGAGCGCTCCGCGGAGCAGGCGAGATGTCGATGCCACATTCGCTCCTCGGTTTGCTGAGCCAAATTCCGTCCTGTGCAGGCGAAGACGGGCCCGCTCGATCCAAGCGTTCGTTCATGGCGTCCGTCGAGGCCGTGCGCCGTCGTCGACGCTGACCGCCGCGTTTTCTGCCCGACGAGTCCTCACCTGCATCGAGCTGCCCCGACCGCTCGAGTGATACTGAACTCTCACACCGACGTATGCGAGGGGTAACCGGACGCGTGACATCGAATTCGACCAGCACCGAGACCACAGGCACAGCAGACGAAGGTCCACGGTTGCCGCCGCGTCCGGTCCATCGGCCCACCGTCGATCCGGTGTCGGCCTCGGTGTTCGGACGTCCCGATGACGTCGGCGGTTCGTTCTCCCCACGTCGCCCCGACGAACAACTGCCTTCCCGGCTGTCGGTCCGGCCGCCGGACCCCGTCCTGGCCGAGGCCTTCGGACGTCCCGACGACGCCACCGAGTCATTACAGCGCGACCCCGACGCCGTCGACGAGTCCGACGCCGGCCCCCAGGTCCCGGCCGATCCGTGGCGTGATCCCGCGTCCCGAGTGTCGCTGGGCGGCGCGGCCCTCGACACCCCACCACCTCCTGTACTCCCTCCTGGAACCAAACTCGGTGTGCGCGACGTCTTGTTCGGGCGATCGGTATCCGTGCGGGCGCTCGTCGTACTCGGTGTCCTTGCCCTCGTCATCGGCTTGGTCGGTGGACTGTTCGGCCGCCTGACCGCCGAAGTGACCGGCGCACTGACCAGCCAGAAAGTGACACTGACCCAGTCCAGTGGCGACGACGTCCCACGCGGCCAGATCAGCAAGGTGGCCGACGAGGTCCTGCCGTCGGTCGTCTCCATTCAGGTGACCCTCGGCGAGACCGGAGGCACCGGCTCGGGCGTCGTGATCGACGCCGACGAGGGCTACATCGTGACGAACAACCACGTGATCTCGCTCGCCGCATCCGACGAGGACAAGTCGACCCTCGAAGTCACCTTCTCCGACGGCACCAAAGTGCCCGGACGCATCGTCGGCCGCGACACCAAGACCGACCTCGCCGTGCTCAAGACCGACGTCGGCAACCTCACCGAGGCTCAGCTCGGGCGCTCCGACGACGTCCGCGTCGGCCAGGACGTCATCGCCGTCGGGTCACCGCTCGGTCTGAACAAGACGGTCACCTCGGGCATCGTCAGTGCTCTCGACCGCCCCGTCGCGCTGTCGGGGGAGGGCACCGACACCAACGCCGTCATCGACGCGGTACAGACCGACGCAGCCATCAACCCGGGTAACTCCGGTGGCCCCCTCATCGACTTCGAAGGTCGCGTCATCGGCATCAACTCCGCCATCCGAAGCGAGAGCGGCGGATCGGTGGGACTGGGCTTCGCTATACCCGTCGACGAAGTCACCGAGGTGGCGCAGGCCCTCATCGAGGACGGCGTCATGCGGCACCCGGATTTCGGGATCAATGCGCGTTCGGTGATCAACGAAACCTCGGCCGGCGCAGAAGTCGCCAACGTCCGGGCCGGTGGGCCGGCCCAGCAAGCCGGAATCGTCGAAGGGGACGTCATCACCAAGGTCGGCGACCGCTCGGTGGGGGACGCGGACGAGCTCGTCGTCGCGGTGCAGGAAACCACGATCGGCCAGGCGGTGCCGGTGCAACTCGTCCGCTCCGGACGGCTGGTGGACCTGTCCGTCACGCCGGTTTCCGACTGACGACGTAGGCTGGCACCCGTGTTCGGCAACATCGGTTGGGGAGAGCTCGTCATTCTCCTCGTAGCAGCTCTGGTCATCCTCGGCCCGGATCGTCTCCCCGGTGCCATCAGCTGGGTGTCGAAGTCCCTCCGCCAGGTCAAGGACTACGCCAACGGCGCGAGCCAACAACTCAAGGACGAGCTCGGCACCGACTTCGAGGACCTGCGTAAGCCCCTCGCCGACCTCAACCAACTCCGCGGCATGACACCCCGAGCCGTGATCACCAAACACCTGCTCGACGGCGACGACTCGGTCTTCAAGAACCCGCTGGACGACACCTTCAAGGGCAAGCCCTTCGACACCAAGCCGAAGAACGTCGGCGGACCGACTCCGCAGAACGGCGCTCCTCAGGGTGGAGTGTCGATGAGCAAGAACGAGCCGAAACTCGCGGCCGGCGATACCCCGCCCATCGACGCGGACGCCACGTAGGCATAGCCCCAACCGGCCCGACGAACCACCCAGTCTGCAGGCTGCGCCCGCCCGACCGCTGCGCCCCCCGTCGGATGAATGTGGGATTCAGTCGCTCTGAGTGCAACAAAGGCGCATTGATCCGCGGCGGGGCGGCGGCAGGAGTGGGCGGGCCAGTGGCTAGAGCACCTTGTTCAAGAAGTCCTGGGTGCGTGGGTTCTGCGGGTTCCCGAACAGCTCGTCGGGTGTTCCCTCTTCGACGATGACGCCCTCGGCCATGAAGATCACTCGATCCGCGACCTCACGCGCGAAGCCCATTTCGTGGGTGACGACGACCATCGTCATACCGCCCTTGGCGAGGTCGCGCAGTACCTGCAGAACTTCGCCGACCATTTCGGGGTCCAGGGCGCTGGTGGCTTCGTCGAACAGCATGATCGACGGGTTCATGGCCAGTGCTCGCGCGATGGCGACGCGCTGCTTCTGTCCACCGGATAGGTTGGCGGGCTTGTAGTCGGCACGCTCGGACAGTCCTACCTGTTCGAGCAGCTGCAGGGCCGCGTCCTTGGCCTGCGACTTCGTCATCTTCTTGGTTTCGACGGGTGCGAGCATGACGTTCTCGAGGGCTGTCATGTGCGGGAAGAGGTTGAAGTGCTGGAACACCATGCCGATGTTCTGGCGCACCTTGTCCAGGTCCACGTTCTTCGCCGTCAGGTCGGTTCCGTCGACGACGACCGATCCGGCGGTGATGTCTTCCAGCTTGTTCAGGCAGCGTAGGAACGTGCTCTTGCCGGAGCCGGACGGTCCGATCACGCAGACCACTTCACCGTTGGCGATCTCGGCGTCGATGCCTTTGAGAACCGTGTTGTCGCCGAACGCCTTCTGCAGGGCCTTGATCGAGATCTTCGTTCCCGGACCTTTGTCGACCGGCAGGTCCTTGGTCAGTTCGGTGCTCATTTGTTGATCCTCTTCTCGAGCCGGTTCGACAGCTTGGTGAGAGCCATGATGATGATGAAGTACAGGACGCCGACGATGAGCCACATGTTGAACGACTCGAAGTTGCGAGCGATGATCAGACGACCGGTCTGCGTCAGCTCGGCGAGGCCGATGACCGAGAGCAGCGAGGTGTCCTTGAGCGTGATGACGAACTGATTGATGTACGACGGGATCATCGTGCGAATTGCCTGTGGCATCACCACTTTTCGCATCGACTTGAGGTAGCTGATGCCGAGGCTGCGCGACGCCTCCATCTGCCCCTTGTCGACGGCGAGGATGCCGCCGCGCACGATCTCGGCCATGTACGCACCGGCGTTGAGCGAGAGTGTGATGATGCCTGCGGTGAACGCCGACATCTGGAAGTTCAGTGCCGCGGGTACGCCGAAGTAGATGAAGAATGCCTGCACCAGAAGTGGTGTGCCACGGAAGATGTCGACGTAGGTGGTACCGATGCCGCGGAGCACGATGTTGGTCGAGACGCGAAACAGGCCGAAGATTCCGCCGAGTACCAACGCGATGGCGATGGAGATGACGGTCAGCACGATCGTGAGCCACAGACCCTTCAGCAGCAACTGCCAGCTGCTGGCGATCAGGCCGGGGATCGAGGTGTCGGCGGTGGACGCGTCGGCGTTGAGGTAGGTGTCGAGAATTTCTTCGTACTGGCCGTTGGCGCGCAGGTTTTCGAGGCCGGTGTTGAACTGGTCGAGCAACTGGGCGTTGGTGCCCTTGGCGACGGCGAATCCGTAACTGGCACCGGCTTCTTTCTCGGTGACCGTCTTGAAGCCGTTGCCCTGGGTGATGCCGTAGGCGAGCACCGGGTAGTCCTCGAAGGCCGCTGCGGAGTTTCCGGTACGCACTTCCTCGAACATGGTCGCGGAGTCGTCGAAGCTGCGGATGGTGAAGCCGTACTGATCGGCGATCGACGTCGCGAACGTCGCACCCTCGGTGCCGTTCTTGACCGCGACCGACTTACCGCGCAGGTCTTCGTAGCCCTTGATCTCGTCGTTCGAATCCAGAATTGCCATCTGGACACCGGAATCGAAGTACGGATCGGAGAAGTCGAAGGTGGCCTTGCGCTCGTCGGTGATCGACATGCCGGCGATCATTCCGTTGAACTGGCCGCTGGTGACGCCCTGGAGTGCGGTGTCGAATCCGACCTGCTCGACGGTGTAGTCGAAGCCTTGGTCGACGGCGATGGCCGCGAGCAGGTCCATGTCGATTCCGACGAGTTTGCCTGTCTCGTCCTGGAATTCGAAGGGCGCGAACGTGGTGTCTGTCGCGATCGAGTAATTCTGGGCTGGCGGGGCAGGTTGTGCCGACGCCAGCGCGGGACCGAGTACGGATCCCAGCAGGGTCATCAGCAGTGCGATCAGTACCGGAACGACGACCGGCCTGACCCGATGCGGCTTCTTCATGAAGGCCACTCTCTATCGACAGTAGGATTGAAGGCAAATCATAAGGCTCCAACCCTGTTCCCCGCGTCGTTTGTCGGGTATAAGCGCCTGCCTTACAGTTTCCGAGTTGTGTCGATTCCCAGCGACATTCCCACCAGTCCGCGCTCGCGCACCGCAAGTTTGCCGGCGACGGCCTCGAGAGCTTGTGCCGCAGGCGAATCCGGGTGGCCCAACACGATCGGAGTGCCGGCGTCGCCGCCTTCACGGACGGCGGTGTCGAGCGGAATCTGGCCCAGCAGAGGCACCTTGGCGCCCACAGCCTTGGTGAGGCGATCCGATACGTCCTGTCCGCCACCGGATCCGAAGATATCCATCCGGGTACCGTCGGGCAGCTCGAGCCATGACATGTTCTCCACGACGCCCGCAACGCGCTGACGCGTCTGCAGTGCGATTGCTCCGGCACGCTCGGCGACCTCGGCAGCGGCTTGCTGCGGGGTGGTGACCACGAGGATCTCTGCGTTCGGAATCAGTTGTGCGACAGAGATTGCCACGTCGCCGGTGCCGGGCGGAAGGTCGAGGAGCAGCACGTCCAGGTCGCCCCAGAACACGTCGGCGAGGAATTGCTGCAAGGCCCGGTGCAGCATGGGTCCGCGCCAGACGACCGGGGTGTTGCCCTCGGTGAACTGAGCGATCGAGATGAACTTCACGCCGTGCGCCTGCGGCGGCATGATCATCTTCTCCACCTGCGTGGGTCGCGCGTCGTTGCCGAGCATGCGGGGAACGGAATGGCCGTAGATGTCGGCGTCGAGCACACCCACCGACAGGCCGCGGGCGGAAAGGGACGCGGCAAGGTTGACCGTCACGCTGGACTTGCCCACGCCGCCCTTGCCCGACGCCACCGCGTACACGCGCGTCAGCGATCCGGGTTGCGCAAAGGGAATGACCGGCTCGGCGGAATCGCCGCGCAGGGACTTGCGCAGTGCGGTGCGTTGCTCGTCGTTCATCACGTCGAGTTCGACCGTCACGGTGCCGACTCCGGCGACGTCGGCGACGGCGTTCTTCACGCGATCGCTGATCTCGGTCTTCATCGGGCAACCGGAGGTCGTCAAGTAGATGCCGACGCCGACGGCTCCGTCGGGGGCGATGTCGATGCTCTTGACCATGCCGAGGTCGGTGATGGGTTTACGGATCTCGGGGTCGATGACCTTCGTCAGCGCGGTCCGAACGTCGGATTCGGTCAGTACAGCCATTGCTTCATGCTATGCGGTGCACCGAGTCCCGATGAACAGCAGGGCAGCTCGATCTAGTGCTGCGTTGAATTCAGTGAATCCGCGGCAGCTGGTCCGAGGAGGGCACGATGCCGGTGGCGTAACCGGCCGACCATGCGAGCACGTTCGCCACGTAGGCCATCGAATTGTTGTAGCGCAGGATTGCCCGGGTGGTCGAGGCCAGGTCGCGGGCGTTGGTGCCGTCGTCGCACAGGTACATGCCGGTGGCCAGGGCCGCGTCGTACAGGTTCTGTGGGTCGGAGACTCCGTCGCCGTTGCCGTCGGCGTGGTAGAGGTTCCACGTAGAGGGCAGGAACTGCATCGGGCCGACTGCGCGGTCGTACTGGGTGTCGCCGTCGAGCGCGCCGCCGTCGGTGTCGCGAATCACCTGATTGCCGGCGAGGGTGCCGTTGAGAACCGGTCCGAGAATGGGCTCGTGCAGTTCGCCCGAGTCGTCGACCTTGCCGTTGTTGGCGTGGGTGGATTCGACGCGGCCGATGCCGGCGATGACGGTCCAGCTGATGCCGCAGCCGGGCTGCTGCTGGGCCAGGATGCGTTCGGCGTTCTTGTATGCAGAGACGTTGACGACCGGGATCGCGATCGGGCTGACCGCAAGGTTGGTGGGCACCGGACGCTATCTGGCGATTCAGACCGGCATCGTCATCGTCTGGATCTTCCTCAACGTCGTGGCCGTCAATCTGCATTCGGTGCT
>NZ_NOZE01000049.1:0-19937 GCF_002259025.1 Rhodococcus sp. 05-2255-1e
CGAGGACGGTCAGCGGATCACCGTCGCGGGGACGGAGATCGTGGCGTTGCATACTCCCGGTCATTCGCCGGGGTCGAGTTGTCTGTATCTGCCCGAGGCGGGTCAGTTGTTTTCGGGGGACACGTTGTTCTCGGGTGGGCCCGGGGCGACGGGTCGGTCGTATTCGGATTTCCCGACGATCATCGGCTCGATTCGGGATCGGTTGTTCGCGTTGCCTGCCGAGACCCGAGTCAACACCGGGCACGGAGACGGAACGAGTATCGGGGACGAGTCCCCGCACCTCGAAGAATGGATCGCCCGCGGGAATTGAGGTTCGATGTTTCGCAGCACAGTGTCAGCCATGCCCAGCTTGGGAGAAGTCTCTCCCGGCTGCCGGGGCGAGTCAGCCGGGGTTTGTCGGTGGCCCGAAGTAGGGTCCTGTCCGTGATCATCGTGAGTACGGACGGCTCTTGTCTGCGTAACCCCGGCGGAGCAATCGGGTGGGCGTGGGTCAATCACACGGGTCCGAGCAACTCCGGCGGCGAGCCCTCGGGCACCAACCAGGTAGCCGAGCTCCGCGCCTTGCTCGAGGCAGTGCTGGCCCACCCCGGCCCGGAGCCGTTGCTGATCGAATCGGACTCTCAGTACGCCATCAAGTGCGCGTCGGAGTGGCTGGCAGGCTGGAAGCGCAAGGGGTGGAAGACTGCGGGCGGCACCCCCGTGCGCAACCTCGATCTGGTGCAGAGCATCGAGCGAGCCATCACCGAACGCGAAGGGCCGGTGCGATTCCGGTGGGTTCGCGGCCACGTCGGCAATCACTTCAACGAAGCAGCCGACGCGCTGGCGGGCGAAGCCGCCCGTGCCATCGCGGCCGCCGGAGCGAACGCGGTGCCTGCACCGACCGAGGCTCGCAGCGGACCCGTTGCACAGAAGGAATCCGTTCCCGCTGCGCCGCGCCCGTCCGAACCGGAGATCGCCACCCTGTTCTGACGGCCGAGCCGCGCGCATGTTCCGGATCAGCCGCGGGGTCTCAACCGCGCGTTGGGTAGTTCCGGTGCGTGCAACCTGGGCCCGGGGTAGCCCTCCACGGTGCCGAACTGACCGTTCTCGGCCTCGTACGCGGCCCGATACTCCACCACGTCCTCGTGGCTGCGGCCGACGAAGTTCCACCACATGACTATCTGTTCACCGAACGGCGGACCGCCCAACAGGAGGAATCGAACCGGTTCGCGGGCGGGATTGTGGAGCTGCATCGACCGGTGCCCGGGTTCGAGGTAGCCGAGTTCGGCTGCGGCCAGATCGGTCTCGTTCAGCGTCACCGATCCTTGGTCGACGACAACTCCGTGTTCGTAGGACTCGTCGATCTCGACGCTGACCCGCGCCCCGGCGTCGAGCACGATCTCCGCTCCGAGCAGTGGCGTGTACGTCGACACCGGCGAGGTCTCGCCCAGAAGCGATCCGAGAAACACCCGAGCGGTCAGTCCTGGCCGGGTGATCGAATCGGGAACGTAGTGCTCGAAAGTCGGTGCGACGAAACGAGATACGGCGGGCAGCGCCACCCACAGCTGCATCCCGTGCAGGATGTCGGTGTCCGGTGTCGACACCTCGGAGTGGCTGATCCCCTGCCCGGCCGTCATCAGGTTGAGCTCCCCGGGCCGCACCATCGCATGAGATCCGACGCTGTCGCGATGTTCGATCTCACCGGAGAACAGCCAGCTGACCGTCTGCAGGCCGGTGTGCGGGTGCGGCGCGACGTCCATGCGCGAGTGCTCGGGTCCGTAGTGGTCGGCGAAACACCATGCGCCGATGAGGGATCGGTCCTTGTGCGGCAGGGTGCGACGCACCTTCATGGCACGGGGGCCGCCGAGGGGAACCTCGCGTGGGGTGAGGACCTGGATCATGAGTGCTCCCGGATGTCGGTCTGGGCGAGTCTGAGTTTGGTGCAGAGGCTGTCGAGTGTCCTGAGCTCGTCGGTGTTCAACGCATCGCCGACGTAGCGTCTGATGCGGGCGGCGTGTTTGCGTCCGATCGAGGCCTGCAGGTCTGATCCCGCGTCCGTCAGGCAGATCACGGTCCCGCGTTTGTCCGACGGATCATGCTCTCGGGCAACGTAACCCATCGCTTCGAGTCGGTCGCACATCCTGCTCAGCGACGGTTGGCTGAGTAGGATCTCGTCGTTGAGTCGACGTAGCCGGAGTCTGCGGTCCGGGCTGGTGCTCAGGGTGAACAGCACGTCGTACTCGCGCATACCGATCGGATCCCAGATGTCGTCGGCGGCGAACCGGCGCATCAGGGAAACCTGGGAGCGAAACAGTGACTCCCAGGCGTTCACCGCCAACTCCGTCTCAGACGGCACCGGCTGGTTCCTTCGCAGCCGCCGCGGCCTTGTCTGCCAGCATCGAGGCGTGGGTCGGAGGATTCTCCGGAACGCCTGAGGGGCGTCGGGCAGCGAATTCCTTGCGCAGTACCGGCACCACGTCCTCGCCCAGGATGTCGAGTTGCTCGAGCACTGTCTTCAGCGGCAGGCCGGCGTGGTCCATCAGGAACAGTTGACGCTGGTAGTCGCCGAAGTAGTCTGCGAATGCGAGCGTCTTCTCGATGACCTGCTGCGGAGATCCGACGGTCAGCGGAGTCTGCTCGGTGAACTCCTCCATCGTGGGGCCGTGGCCGTAGACGGGTGCGTTGTCGAAGTACGGCCGGAATTCGTTCACCGCGTCCTGGCTGTTCTTGCGCATGAACACCTGACCGCCGAGACCGACGATGGCCTGGTCGGCGCGCCCGTGGCCGTAGTGCTCGTAGCGCTCCCGGTAGAGATCGATGAGCTGGATGTAGTGCTCTTTCGGCCAGAAGATGTTGTTCGCGAAGAAGCCGTCACCGTGGTAGGCGGCGATTTCTGCGATCTCCGGGCTGCGGATCGACCCGTGCCAGACGAACGGCGCGATGTCGTCGAGCGGACGAGGAGTGGACGTGAACCGGTCGAGTGGCGTCCGGAAGTTTCCCTTCCACGTGACGACGTCCTCGGTCCACAGGCGTCGCAGCAGCTGGTAGTTCTCCAGAGCCAATGGGATGCCCTGACGGATGTCCTGTCCGAACCACGGGTAGACCGGGCCGGTGTTGCCGCGACCCATGATGAGGTCGACGCGTCCCTCGGACAGATGCTGGAGCATCGCGTAGTCCTCGGCGATCTTGACCGGGTCGTTCGTCGTGATCAGCGTCGTCGACGTCGACAGGATCAACTTCTCGGTGGTGGCCGCGATGTAGCCGAGCATGGTCGTCGGTGACGAGGGTACGAACGGCGGATTGTGATGCTCGCCGGTCGCGAAAACATCCAGACCGACGTCCTCGGCATGCTTGGCGATGGTGACCATCGATCGAATGCGCTCGTGCTCGGAGGGCGTCGTCCCGGTGGTGGGGTCGGTGGTGACATCTCCGACGGTGAAGATTCCGAACTGCATGGCGTGCTCCTACCCGAACGACAAGTTCATGCGTATGCATTGACTATGCCGTACAACCGGGGTGCGGTCCGGGTTATTTCCGCGGCGGTCACTGCACGAGCGACGCGGTTCCGGTGAGCAACCGCACGTCGTACGACTCGGTCGGGCCGTGCTGCTCGGTGGTTCCGCCGTGCACGGTGTACAGCACTGCGTACGAGGTGAACGTGACGTCCTGGCCGTCGTCCGTATCGATGTTGACGCGGGGCAGAACGACGAGCAGGTGGGTCCGGTTACCGTCCGAGAGGGTTTCGACGACGCTCCGCACCTCGAATCCCAGATCGGATCGGGTGACGTCGGTGGATTCCAGCGTCTCTCCACTGAGGACGAGCTGCGCCGCCCACACTCCGGCGGAGCGATGGGCGTCGACGGTTCCGGTAAGGTCGTCACCGCTGAAGTCGTAGTGGTTCGCTGCTGTGAAAGGCATGGTCACAGGCTATGCCTCGGTCGGTGAAAAAACTTCGGAAGAATTTCCCATCCGCTACCCATCCACCCGGCGACGGGCCCCGAATGGTCAATGAGACACCCGCTACTGCTGTCGCCCCCGACCGCCGTCAGTAGTGGGTGTCTCCCTTTATTTGGTGGGCGTCGAGAGCTGTTACGCATGCTCGCGTGACCGAGAGCCCAGTTCGCTCAGTCGACTGATCAGTCTGTCGGTATCGAGTCCGCTACGTCCGACGGCGAATTCGGTCAGCGGCACCACGCTGTGGAATTCGGTTCGCACATCGCGGTCGTACAGAACATCGACCAGATTCGCGAAGCGCTGAGCCGCGAAGTCGTCCACGCTCGCGAGAGCCGGAATGTCGGTGATCGTCAGCTGCGGTGCTTGCTGGACCATCTCGAGGTAATCGCCCGTCGAGCGGGCAGCACAACACAGCTCGGCAAACGTCCGACCACCCGAGACGGGCTCCACAGTCCACGTACCCGAGGCGAACCGTGATCCACCGGTACCGGCGGCGCGGTAGTCGACGGGGCCGTCGACGCAGACCACCTCGAGGTACTTCTTCAGCTTCTCGATCGTCGGGACGAACGTCGGGTGGAACAGCGGATTCGGCAGCAATTCGTCGGGCGCGTAGTTGGAAGTGACGACCAGGACGACGCCACGGGCAAAGAGTGCGTCGAGCATGCGCGTGATGAGGCGGGCGTCTCCGATGTCGTGGACGTGAAATTCGTCGAAGCACAGCAGTGCCGCCGGAGCCGATCCCGTCGACAGGGCATCGTCGATGGCTGCGTCGATGGAAAACCCGTGGCGAAAGTACGCCGCGTGGAGATCGCGGAAGAAGCTGTGGAAGTGCACGCGCTTCTTCGCAGTGGTGTCGGCCGCGGCGAAGTAGCTGTCCAACAGCCAGGTCTTGCCACGCCCGACCGGTCCCCACAGGTAGACACCTCTGTCGCCGGGTGTCGACAGCGTGTCTGCCGCTGCGGCCTGGGCGTCGTCGAGCGTGAAGGCAGCGTCGAAGACG
This sequence comes from Rhodococcus sp. 05-2255-1e, assembly GCF_002259025.1. Lineage (NCBI taxonomy): Bacteria > Bacillati > Actinomycetota > Actinomycetes > Mycobacteriales > Nocardiaceae > Rhodococcus > Rhodococcus sp. 05-2255-1e. The sequence goes on from NZ_NOZE01000049.1 coordinate 4,934, forward strand.
TGTCGCGATGCGGTCGGCCTCATGCCACGAACCGTACGCCCCGCGACTCTACATTTGTAGAGTGCGTGTGTAGGGTCACCGCTGTGGACCGCCGCACCGCCATCGCCGACGCCGCACTGGGTGTCATCGCCCGAGACGGCTTGCGCGTGTTGACGCACCGGTCGATCGATTCGGCGCTGGACTTTCCGGCAGGCTCCACGTCGTACTACTTCCGCACCAAGGCCGATCTGCTCGCCGCCGTGGCTACCCGCCTGATCGAGCTCTCGCGGGCATCCTTTCTGGAGATCGTCGGAACCGAAACCGATGTTGCGACGGTGATCGCACGCTATCTCGACGCTGCGATCACCCATCGCATGGTCGAGCTCCGGGCCCGCTACGCGCTGATGCTCGATCCTGCGGTCCCGGCCGACATCAGGGCCGCCTTGGCCCGTTCGTTCTTCTCACTCGAACGGGCCAGGGAACTGTTCGACGATCCAGCCCACGGAGACGGCTTGGTCTCGCTGTGCGAGGGACTGATGGCAGACGCGATTTTCGGCCGTGGAACCGCGAAAGGTGCTGCGGGACTACGGCTTCCGATATCGGTCTATCTCGCCGGGGTTCCGTCTCAGAACGGGTAGCCGACTCCGGTGAGTTTCTCGCTGGCGTCCCACAGCTGGGCTGCGAGTGCGGGATCCTGAGCCATCTTGGTCATGCTCGCCGGGCCAGGCTTGCCGCGGGACTCGAACAGCGATGTGGGACCGCTGTAGGTACCGCCGCCTGCGACGTCGACTGCATAGAGCGTGGGAAGCGCTCCGGCGCGGGCGGATTGAGAGATGAACTTCAGTCCGATGGGTGCCAGGGTCGCCAGGATCTTGTTGCTGCCCAACCCGTCCGGGCTCGAGTAGAGCTCGGTCGACGAGATGCCGGGGTGTGCCGCATTGCTGGTGACCTTGGATCCGGCCTTGTCGATCCGACGCTGCAGTTCCAGCGCGAACAGGATGTTCGCGAGCTTGGAGTTCGCGTATCCGCGTTGCGCGTTGTAGCCACGCTCGAGCTGGAGGTCGTCGAAGTCGAGCTTGGGGCGCTGACGGTGCGCGACCGAGGCGACGGTCGTGATCTTCGCGTCGGCGGCGAGCTTGGGGAACAGCAACCCGGTCAGCGCGAAATGACCGAGGTGGTTGGTGCCGATCTGAAGCTCGAACCCATCCTTGGTTTCGGTTCGCTTCGCCGGCATCATGACGCCCGCATTGTTGATCAGAATGTCGATCGATTCGGGAGCCGACTCGGCGTACTTGCGGACCGAACCGAGGTCGGCCAGGTCGAGGGTGGCCGTGTCGACAGTTCCGTTCGGGGCCTCCGCGCGGATCTTCGCCGCTGCGGCGTCGGCCTTGTCCTGGTTGCGGCAGGCGAGCGTCACGTGATCGCCGCGCTTGGCCAGCTCCAAAGCTGTGTAGTAGCCGATACCGGTATTCGCTCCGGTGATGACAACGCGTTTCTGCTTGGTTTCGGGCACGGCAACAGGCTACCGGTCTGTTTTAGAATGCGCCGGTGAGTACAGCAGAACCCGTTTTTCCGACAGGGATCGGAAACCCCGCGATGCGGGCATTGCGAGCTGCGGGTTATACCGGTCTCGACGACCTGGCCGGGGTGCCCGCTGCCGAGCTCGCGTCACTGCACGGAGTCGGCCCGAAGGCACTGAGGATCGTTCAGGAAGCCCTCGAGCGCACCGGCAGATCACTGAGCTGAACGGTCACGTCCAATGTCCGGGACGGGTCAACGCCTCGGGTAGATGTGTCGATCGGTCACCGAGCGCCGCGTTGATCTGAAACTGAGTCGCAAAGATCGTCTCGCGCAGATCCGCACCGCGGAGATCGGCACCGCGAAAATCGGCCCCGATCAGGTCGGCCCAGCGCAAGTCGGCACCGCGCAGATTCGCCCCGATCAGGTACGTACCCCGCAAGCTCGCACCGCGAAGGTCCGCACCGGCCAGCTTGGCCCCGATCATGTCGCGTCCTCGGTAGTTCTTCTTTTTGCCCGACACCTCGGCGCGCACCAGATCGCTGGCATCGAGCAGCACCTCGTTGATCCGCGAGCGCAGTGCGGAGACGTCGACCGACAGCAGGCTCTCGGGAGTCCCCGACGTCAGAGCGTCCAGCTCGTCGTATTCGCGGGTAAGCCGGCTGTGCAGGGATGCGGTCGATATCCGGCCACGTGCATCTGCCAGGTACCAGAGCAACTCGTGCAAATCCCGCATGATCGGGAACACCGCGAACATCTCCGACGAGTTCGACGGCGTTTCTCGCCAGTCCCGTCCTGCGAACGTCGATTGCGACACTTTCTGCCCCGCACCGAAACAGTCGTACACCGTGCATCCGGAAAAGCCCTTCTCCCGAAGCGACGAGTGGATGCCGCAGCGGGAGTCCTGCTGAAGGTTGCGGCACGGTTCCCCGGCGGCCTTGTCGACGGCGAAATCCGACGACTTGGCAAAGGGCAGAGCAACGCAACAGAGTCCGAAGCAGCTGCCGCAATCGGCCAGCAGATTCTCGGGTGGGCTCATGTGCTCACTCTGTCCTTCGGGCAGCCGCAGCGTCAAACGAGAATCGTCACTCCGGACGTCGGAGGAGTGCGACGAGCTTCTTCGGGGCCCGGGTGCAGTAGCTCTCCGTGATCAACTCGCCGAGTTCCGTTCGATCCACCGACTCGTCGAGCAGCATGCCGATGATCTCGGGTCCCCAGCCGGGGGCGAAGAAGCCGTCCTGCTTCGACAATGCGTCGAGTTCTATTCCTCGGGAACGGAATACGAGGACGTGAGCCGGTCCGTCGGTCCCCGCTGCTGTTGCGAATGCCGGAGGAGTGCCGTCGACAATGTCGAGGACGGGGGCGAAGGTGCGGCCACGTACCCGCCATCGGGTACCGACCCACGCCTGCTCCTCGTAGGTCTCGGGCAACGCCAGACACATCTGTCGGACCTCGGGTTCCCAGTTCATTCGACTCCCTGTGACACATGCCGGGCTACAGTATTTCAGCGCGGGGCAGTTGGGCGCAGGCACTTGGAGGAGGCTCCATCCATGGTGAGACCCGAGTACGACGAGGTCGTGTCCGGTCTGCGCGGGGCCGGCTGCGTGTTCGCCGAAGAAGAAGCCGACATTCTGATCGAATCTGCATCGGACAGCGACGATCTCGCCGCCCTGCTCGCTCGCCGTGTCGCAGGGGAACCGCTCGAACACATCGTCGGCTGGGTGTGGTTCTGTGGTCGACGCGTCGCCGTCGAACCGGGGGTATTCGTGCCCCGTCGGAGAACCGAATTCCTGGTGAATTGTGCTGCAGCACTTCAGCCGTCGCGATTATTGGACATGTGCTGCGGATCCGGTGCGGTAGGACTGTCGGTCGGTGGCGTCACCGAATTACATGCCGCCGATCTCGACGCAGCGGCCGTGGAATGCGCCACGCGCAACCTGGCTGCCGTAGGTGGCACGGTGCACCGCGGCGATCTGTACGACGCCTTACCATCGGAGTTGCTCGGCTCCTTCGATGCGATAGTGGTCAACGCGCCGTACGTCCCGACGGCCCACATCGAACTGATGCCGCGAGAAGCGCGATTGCACGAGCCACGCATCGCGCTCGACGGCGGCGAAGACGGTGCCCGGTTCCACCGTCTCGTGGCCGAGGGGGCACCTGTATGGTTGGCCCCCGGCGGTCACTTGCTGATCGAAAGCAGTGCAGCACTGGCTGATTCGACTCTGCGGGCAGTGCGCGACTGCGGATTCCACGCGCGGGTGAGCACATCGGACGAGTTCGACGCGGTGGTCGTGATCGCTTCGCGTACGTGACGAGACGAGTGCCATACACGGCCGGTTTCGGAGGCGCGTTTCGACTGTGCGTTTCGACTGGGGCGTTTCGACTGCGGCGTTTCGTGGCATTCCCGAACGGATCCCGATAGAGAAAAGAGGCTGTTCGACCATGACTACTTTGCTGTTCGCGGTAACCGCTGCCGACCATTGGACCCTGAACGACGGAAGCAAGCACCCCACCGGGTACTGGGCCGAGGAGCTCGTCGAGTCCCATCGCACATTCGTAGAGGCCGGGTGGGACATCACGGTGGCGACGCCGGGTGGCAAGGCTCCGGTCGTCGACGAGGGCAGTCTGGCCGTCGACGCGAACGGCGGTGACGAGCAGAAGGTGGCGGACCAGAAGAGCTACCTGGCCTCGATCGAGTCGATCCTGTCCTCGCCCGCGAAGCTGGAAGACCAGAAGGCCTCCGACTTCGACGTCGTGTTCGTCCCCGGCGGCCACGGGCCCATGGAGGATCTCGCCGTCTCGACGAGCTTCGGTGCCCTCGTGGTCGACTTCCTCGACGCGAACAAGGTGGTCTCGGCGGTGTGCCACGCACCGGCGGCCCTCCTGCCTGCCGTCCGTACCGACGGCTCCTGGGCTTTCGACGGGTACGAGCTCACCGGCTTCACCGACGAGGAAGAGACCCAGGCCGGGCTCGCCGACAAGGCCCCATGGCTCCTCGAGACCCGGCTGCGTGAGAACGGTGCCAAGTTCGAGAACGCCGACGCCTGGTCGCCGCATGTGGTCGTCGACCGCAACCTCTACACGGGCCAGAATCCCGCATCGACGCGTCCTCTCGCGGAGAAGCTGGTCAGCGCCCTGAAGTAAGACGCCGTGGACGGTCGGTGTTCTGCCCACGGAGAACATCGACCGCTCGGGGAACATCACTACTCCTTTCGAAGTTGAGCCCCTATAGCTCAATCCTTTGGAGGAGAAGTGACCGAAACCGTTCGTGTCCCCGTACTGTTCCTGACCGACCCGATCGTCCTGCCCGGAATGGTGGTGCCCGTCGAACTCGACGAGGCCGCACGCGCCGCCGTCGACGCAGCGAAGGCAAGCAACGACGGCACGCTGCTCGTCGCTCCCCGACTCGAAGATCGGTACGCCGCTTATGGCGTTCTCGCCACCATCGTGCAGATGGGACGGTTGGCCGACGGTCGCCCGGCCGCCGTCATCAAGGCAACTCGTCGTGCGCACATCGGCCACGGGATCAGTGGCCCCGGGGCGGCCCTGTGGGTCGAGGCCGAGCCCGTCGCCGATACAACCCCGAACGACGACCTCAAAGCGCTTGCAGCCGAATACAAGCAACTCGTCGTCGCGATGCTGCAGCGCCGCGACGCGTGGCAGGTGATCGATTCGGTCAACAAGCTCACCGACCCCGGCGCGATCGCTGATACCGCGGGTTACGCGTCGTACTTGACCGACGTGCAGAAGCGGGATCTGCTCGAAACACCTGACGTGGCAACGCGTCTGACATCGCTGATCGAGTGGACCAAGGCTCATCTCGCCGAGGTCGAGGTCAACGACAAGATTTCCGGTGACGTCCGAGAGGGCATGGAGAAGACGCAGAAGGAGTTCCTCCTGCGCCAGCAGCTCGCTGCTATCCGAAAAGAACTGGGCGAGGACGAACCCGACGGTGCGGATGATTACCGCGGCCGTGTCGAGGCTGCGGACTTGCCAGAGAAGGTGCGCGAACAGGCGCTCCGTGAAGTGGGCAAGTTGGAGCGGGCCAGTGATCAGAGCCCCGAGTCGGGGTGGATCCGCACGTGGCTCGACACCGTGCTGGACCTGCCGTGGAACAACACCACGACCGACAACACCGACATAGATTCGGCGCGAGCCGTTCTCGATGCCGACCACCACGGCCTCGACGACGTGAAGGACCGCATCGTCGAATATCTGGCCGTTCGCGCACGGCGCTCCGAGCGGGGTATGCAGTCCGTCGGCGGACGCGGCTCCGGTGCCGTCATGGTGCTCGCCGGACCTCCCGGCGTCGGTAAGACCTCGTTGGGCGAATCGGTAGCCCGCGCTCTCGGTCGTACCTTCGTCCGGGTCGCCCTCGGTGGGGTTCGCGACGAGGCCGAGATCCGCGGCCACCGTCGCACCTACGTCGGCGCACTGCCGGGCCGCATCGTGCGGGCGATCGGCGAGGCGGGATCGATGAATCCCGTTGTGCTGCTGGACGAGATCGACAAGGTCGGTTCGGACTACCGCGGTGATCCCAGCGCCGCACTGCTCGAGGTGCTGGACCCGGCGCAGAACCACACGTTCCGCGACCATTACCTCGATCTGGATCTCGACCTGTCCGACGTCGTGTTCCTCGCCACCGCCAACGTGATCGATCAGATTCCCGGCCCGCTGCTCGATCGTATGGAGCTGGTGACCATCGATGGATACACCGAGGACGACAAGGTCGTCATCGCTCGGAACTACCTGCTTCCGCGTCAGATGGAGAGGGCGGCAGTCACATCCGACGAGGTGACCGTCACCGACGCCGCACTGCGCAAGATCGCTGCCGACTACACCCGTGAGCCCGGGGTGCGGCAACTCGAACGCTTGCTGGCCAAGGCCCTACGTAAGGTGGCGACGAAACTCGCGGGCACCACGGACGTGCTCGAGATCGACGAGCCGGATCTGGTGACCTACCTCGGTCGTCCGCGCTTCACCCCCGAGGCGCACGAGCGAACCGAAGTGCCCGGTGTCGCAACGGGTCTGGCAGTGACCGGGCTCGGCGGCGACGTGCTGTTCATCGAGGCGGCCTCCACCGAGGGCGACACGGGCCTCACGCTCACCGGCCAGCTCGGCGACGTGATGAAGGAGTCGGCGCAGATCGCGCTGTCCTACGTGCGAGCGCACGCAGCTCGATTCGGCGTCACTGCCGAATCACTGGATCGCAATATCCACGTGCACGTTCCGTCCGGGGCAGTGCCCAAGGACGGTCCGTCTGCGGGCGTGACGATGGTGACGGCCCTGGTGTCGATGGCCACCGGGCGTCCGGTGCGGTCGGACGTGGGAATGACCGGAGAGGTGACTCTCAACGGGCGTGTGCTGCCGATCGGTGGAGTCAAGCAGAAGCTGTTGGCGGCTCAGCGCGCCGGGCTGAAGACGGTGTTCATTCCGGCACGCAACGAACCCGATCTGGACGACGTCCCTGCGGAGGTCCTGGAGGCGTTGGACGTTCGGCCGATGACCGACGTGGCCGACATCCTGGCGCTCGCGCTGGAACCGGCGGAAGCTGCCGCGGCCGCGTGAGGTGACGGCGACCGTTCTCGGGCTCTGCTTGACCTCGAGTTCGGTCGAGGTTCTACGTTGGTGTCATGAGCATGGAGATGACCGCGTGGAACCAGATGTATCGCACGATGAACAGCTCCGGCGCGCAGTCTTCGTTCTCCAAGGAGACTGCGCGTCGGATCCTGTCGTTCGCAGCACCGCATCGACGCGCCCTCGGCGGCTTCCTGGTGCTCAGCGTCGCGCTGGCGGTGCTTGCGGTGGCAACTCCGGTATTGGCCGGGCGGGTGGTCAACGCGATCGTCGACGGGCGAGAGCTGCGTGTGGTGGTGCTGTTGGCTCTGGCCATCGCGGTGATCGCCATCGTGGACGCAGGCTTCGGTCTGATCAACCGGTGGCTCTCGTCCAACATCGGTGAGAGTCTGATTCTGGATCTGCGCACCGCAGTGTTCGACCATGTGCAGCGGATGCCGATCGCCTTCTTCACCCGCACCCGAACCGGCGCTCTGGTCAGTCGCCTCAACAACGACGTCATCGGTGCCCAACGCGCATTCAGCACCACGTTGTCCGGAGTCGTCAGCAACGTGGTGACGCTGGCTCTGACGCTCGTGGTGATGATCGGAATCTCGTGGCAGATCACTCTGCTCGCGCTGATCCTGTTGCCGGTGTTCGTGCTGCCGGCACGCCGCATGGGTCGACGCCTCGCACGTCTGCAACGCGAAGCGGCAGCACACAATTCGGCGATGAGCACCCAGATGACCGAGCGCTTCTCGGCCCCGGGAGCGACACTGGTCAAACTGTTCGGGCACCCCGACCAGGAATCCGTCGAGTTCGCGGTTCGAGCCGCCCGAGTCCGCGACATCGGGGTACGGAGCGCGATGGTGCAGACCGTGTTCGTCACGGCGCTCACCCTGGTGTCGGCTCTGGCCCTCGCCGTCGTCTACGGACTCGGCGGCTTCTACGCACTCAGTGGTCGTCTGGACCCGGGTTCGGTTGTCGCACTGTCCCTCCTGCTGACCAGGCTCTATGCGCCCCTGACCGCACTGGCGAGTGCCCGTGTCGAGGTCATGAGCGCGCTGGTCAGTTTCGAGCGCGTGTTCGAGGTGCTCGATCTCGTACCTTTGATCGCCGACAAGGCCGACGCGACGGTGCTGCCCCCGGGGCCGGTGGCCGTCGAACTCGACGACGTCCGGTTCGCATACCCGTCGGCCGACAAGGTGTCGCTCGCGTCCCTGGAGGAGGTCGCAACTCTGGATTCCCGTGGCGGCGAAGAGGTTCTGCACGGTGTGTCGTTCCGGGCCGAACCCGGTCAGATGGTCGCCCTGGTGGGTACCTCGGGTGCGGGCAAGTCCACGATCGCGCAACTGATCGCTCGGTTGTACGACGTCGACAGCGGCGCAGTGCGGCTCGGCGACGTCGATGTGCGAGACCTGACCGCCGAATCCGTCCGCAACACAGTGGGAATGGTGACTCAGGACGGTCATCTGTTCCACGAAAGCATTCGCTCGAATCTGCTGCTGCCGCGCCCCGACGCCACCGAGGACGAACTGTGGGACGCACTGTCGCGGGCCAGACTCGCCGATCTCGTGCGTTCCCTGCCCGACGGACTCGAGACAATTGTCGGAGAGCGCGGCTACCGCCTGTCCGGAGGGGAGCGTCAACGCCTGACGATCGCACGGCTGCTGATCGCGCAGCCGCGGGTGGTGATTCTCGACGAGGCCACGGCGTCACTGGATTCGACGTCCGAGGCCGCCGTGCAGGCAGCGCTGGCCGAGGCGCTCGAGGGTAAGACGTCGGTGGTGATCGCGCACCGGCTCTCGACCATCCGAGCTGCGGACGCCATCCTGGTGATCGAGAACGGACAGGTCATCGAGCGCGGAACTCACGACGAGCTCCTCGCAGCGGGCGGCCGCTACGAGGAGCTGCATCGAACACAGTTCGCGCACACTGTGCCAGCGGAGTGACCTAGGAAGGCCGGGAGCGCAGCCTGCGGAGTGACCTGGATGCCGGGAGCGCAGCCTGCGGAGTGACCTAGGAAGGCCGGGAGCGCAGCCTGCGGAGTGACCTATGAAACTGGATCTGGGACCACGGTGGCCGGGTCGTTGTCGGTGGCTGCCGCGAGCATAGGGGTGAATCCGTCGATTGCGTAGTCGAGGGACAGTGGGCTCGAGTAGCCGAGAGCCGACGGTAGGTCGGTGCTGAACGAGCCGATGTAGACGGTGCGGTCCTGCTTCACGACGTCGAGTGCGGCGATCAGCGGGTTTGCCTGCAGTTGTTCGCGGCTCTGTCCGGCGATGACGAGGACGTCGGTGTCGAGTCGGCTGAGGTTTTCGGGGCTGACCGTTTCGCTGGCGTCGGGGATCTCGAAGCCGAGGTCGGTGAAGAACAGTGCTCGGATGTCGTCCTTACCGAGAACGAAGTAGCTGCCGTCGTCCATGACGAACGCGAGTGTCAGTGCCTTGCCGGCGAACTGAGGGTTGTCGGTCTGGGTGGTCTCGAACTTCTGCTCGAGCTCGGCCGTTCGCTCGTCGGATTCCTGCTTCTTGCCCAGTGCCTCGCCGACCACGGCGAATTCCTGCTGCCACGTGGCCGCGGGGACGTCGTCGTATCCACCGATGTCTGCGATCGTCGGGGCCATCGCCGAAAGTTGGTCGTACTGGCCTTGATCGATGAACGAGTACGGTCCGAGGATCAGATCGGGTGACTGCGCTGCAATCTGCTCGAGGTTCAGGTCGGTGCTGCCGACCTCGGGGATCTCGGTGCCGCCCAATGCTTCCTGGGCCCACGGGCGTTGGCGGTAGTCGTAACTGAGATTTCCACGGGTGGCGACGGGCTTGACTCCGAGCGCCAGCGCGAAGTCCTGCTCGTTGAATCCGATGGTCACGACGCGGGAGGGCGCGGCGTCGATGACCGTCTCACCGAAGTGGTGCTCGATGGTGACGGGAAAGTTGGCACTGTTCTCGGAGTTACCTGAGGCAGTGGATTCGTCGCTGGACGAACAGCCGACCGCCAGTGCCATGACTGCGGCACCGGCGGCGACTACGTGGACGGTCTTCTTCATGGGGACTCCTCGCGCGTGTATTTGCGAGGTTAGCCTAACCGACCCATGTGCTCATCCAGCACGCACCGGGTCGGACAATACGGTCAGCAGTTGGAAACGGCGGGCACTCCGGCGAACCGCTGATCGATCCATTCCAGAGCCTGCGGCAGGCCGAGTACGGCAGCGGTCAGGTGATCGTTGCTGGGTACCTGGACCTCGGTGACGTTGACCCCGGCCCGGCAGTACCGGGCGATCGTGTTGTCGATCGAGCTGACCGGGATGAGCGCATCGGTGGGACTGTGCCACTCGAAGTACGGAGCTTTCGGCACACCGGGGTACATCTCGACGCTGTTCTCGTTGACGGCCGCGATCATCTCCGGGCTGTTCATCAGGTCCAACGTGCCCGCGACCTCCATCGCGCTCTTACCGGCTCCGGCGGCGATGATGTCGTTGGTGCATCCGTTCTGGATCTCGCTTTCGATCTGCTTGCCCAACGGGTTCAACTGGGAGCTGATCGGAATGCGAGTGGGATACTCGCGCTCGAGGCCGAGCGCAGCGGCGAAGGCGAGACCGAACACCGGGTGGGGTGCGAAACCGAGATCGCGAGCCATGCGCTCGAGATTCATCGGAGCACCGCCCGCGGCGCTGCCGACGATGTTCAGCTCGGGTGCGTAGTCGTTCTGCAACGCTGCTGCCCACGCCGTCGCCATGCCGCCACCGGAGTATCCGGCCAAGGCAACCGGGCTCTGCCGCAGCTGCAGCGGATCGAAACGCTGGGTGGCGCGGATGCTGTCGAGCACGATCTGTCCGCCGAGCTTGGCTGCACCGTAGGCACTGTTGGGGCCGAGGTGATCGGCGATGACAACCGTCCAGCCACGCTGCAGAACGGCGTTCAGCGCGGGTGCCTCGCGGATCGCCAGATTGGGATCGTTGGACCAGAGCGCTTGTGACGGTGCACATTCGAGACCGAGTGCGTTGATGATGTGTTGGTAAGACAGCACCGGCCCGTTGGGGGCTTTGTTGCGGGGGACCAGCACGGTGTTGATCGCCGCGATGGGATTACCCGCCGAATTCGTGGAGCGGAACTTCAGCTGCCACACGTCGACGTCGAAGAAGCCGGGAGGTGGCGGCATCGGCCGGCTGGAGATCACGTCCCCCGGTGCCATAGCGGCGAGGTCGGCGGGCGGAGCATAGAAACCGTCCGATATCGGCGTCGGAAACAAGGGTGCCGCAGCGGCCTGACCTGGGCCGACAAGCGTCGAACAGAGAACGGCAACCGCCGTTATGCTGACAGCGCCTGCCAATTTGAGAACCCGCATCTGGTAAACCCCTCCATGCCTGAATCGAAACGGCGCGCGTCTCGACGATTCGGCAAGCCCCCGTAGAGCTGGCCCGCAACTCGATATAGCTATTGAACTGTGACTCGTTACGCCCCCCGGGCGACGATGAGCGCAACGGTACGCACCCGGCGATTCTATGGCAACCGAAGAACGGTCTTTCTGCCGGTTTCTGTGACTCGGCCAAATCCGCTGCTGGGCAGTTGGCGTCGGCTACTCGGGAACGACGTCCGCCGGCGTCTTGTCCGGGCGCAGTCCGCGCCAGCTCGGGTGACGCAGATGGCCGGATTCGGTGGCCTCGTAGAACCGCACTTCTCCGACGAGAACCGGCTCCACCCATACGGCACCGCGCCTGTCGGCAGTGGGAAGCGTCGTGGAGAAAGGACTGTCCGACGTTTCCAACGGAGCCAGCAGACCGGCGAGTGAATCGAGCGCGCGATCGTCGAAACCGGTGCCGACGCGACCGACGTAGCGAAGACCGTCGCCGTCGGGGATCCCCATCAGCAGTGAGCCGAATCCGCCGGAACGACGCCCCTGGCCGCGTCGCCAACCGCCGATCACCACTTCTTGCGTGCGCCAGTTCTTGTACTTGATCCAGGTGTGGGCGCGCTTGCCAGGCTGGTAGATCGAATCGGTGCGCTTGGCGACGACTCCCTCCCACCCCCGCTCACGGCTCTCGGCGATGGCGTCGGCAGCCGAACCCGTCAACAACGGCGGCACCAGAACCGAGTCGAGGCCGGTGGTAAGCAGTTCCAACAATCGTCTCCGGTCGGAGTACTTCTTGCGCACGAGGGACGTGCCGTCGAGATGGAGCAGGTCGAAGGCGATGAACCGGATGTCGTCGCGGGCGGCGTTCTGCAGCTTCTCGAAGCTGCTGATGCCGTCGCTGTCGAAGACGACCACTTCACCGTCGATGACGGCGTCGTGATCGGCCAGGTCCTCGGCGAGAGACCCGATGGCTCCGAACTTCTCGGTGTAGTCGTTTCCGCTTCGGGTGCGCAGGGTCATCGAACCGTGAGTCAATTCCGCGACGATACGAAAGCCGTCCCATTTACCCTCGAACGACCACTCGTCCTCGGGTAGATCGAGTATGTCGCCCGCGGTTGCGAGCATCGGTGAGATGTTCTTGGGTACCGGTTTATCCGTCGGCGAGCTCTCCTGGCTTTTCTTGTGTGCACTGTCCTGTCCGGGTTGGTCTTTCATCAGGTGCATGAGCCACTGGTTGCCCTTGGTGCGGATGAGGGCGAACCTGCCGCGTGCTTTGGCTCCGTGCAGAACGACGATGACTTCGTCGTCTCTCCACTTCTCGAGTTCGTAGGTTCCGCTGTCCCAGATCGAGACGTCACCACCGCCGTACTCGCCCTTGGGGATTCGTCCGGCGAACGTCGCATATTCCAGCGGGTGGTCCTCGGTGTGGACGGCGAGACGGTTCTGCCCGGTCTCGACCGGGATGTTCTTGGGGACGGCCCACGACACCAGGACTCCGTCGTGTTCGAGCCTGAAGTCGTAGTGCAGGCGTCGCGCATGGTGTTCCTGAATCACGAACGTATCGTCGTTACCCTGGGGCTCGGCGGTTTTCGGGATAGGCTCTGGAGTTCGGTCCGCGCTACGCATGCTGCGGTACTTGCCGAGCTTGTCCGTGTCGGAGGTGTCGTGCTCTTCCGCTGCCGGTTTCGGGTCGAGATCGGCCAATAGGTCTCCGGTGTCGTGGAACCGTTCCAGAACTTCCTCGAATCGAAGTTGTTGCAGCCCTGGCGATTCGAGCTCCTCCCAGGTTCGGGGGGCCGCGACGGTGGGTAGGGATCGGCCCCGAAGTGAGTACGGCGCAACGGTTGTCTTCTTTCCGTTGTTCTGACTCCAATCGACGAACACTCGACCCGTGCGCTTCGCTTTCGCCATCGTGGCGGTCACCCGATCCGGTGACCGTTCTTCGAGCAGGGTGGCGACGCGTTTGGCGACGGTGGATGCGCCGGACGTCGACAGCGGTTTGTCCAGCGGTACGTACAGGTGAATTCCCTTGCTGCCGCTGGTGACCGGGTACGCGGTCATGCCGATGTCTGCAATGAGGTCACGGATCTCGCAGGCCACCTCAGCGCATCGGGCGAGGTCGACGTCGTCGCCGGGATCTAGGTCGAAGACCATGCGGGTGGCAGGGCCGGGTTCGGTGCCGTCGAAACGCCATTGCGGCACGTGCGCTTCGATGGCCGCCTGCTGCCCGAGCCACACCAGATCCGCTGCGGTGGAGAACAACGGGTAGGTGACGACTCGGTCGGAGTGCTGCATGGATCGGCGGTCGAGCCAGTCGGGTGCGGATGCGGCGAGATTCTTCTCGAAGAACGAGGATTGTTCGACGCCGTTCGGCCACCGCTTTCGGGTCACGGCGCGTCCTGCGACGTGCGGCAGCATCGCCGGGGCGATGGCAGCGTAGTACTCGATGATGTCGCTTTTGGTGGTGCTGGTTTCTGGGAACAGCACCTTGTCGAGGTTGGTGACGGAGACCTTTCGGCCTTCGATCTCGAGCGTGGCCATCGTCTCAGGTTAGTGCTCGCCGTCTGAACCTGCGAGCAAGTTGTGACAGGCTCGAATGCATGGCAACGATCAGTGTCTCGGTACAGATGCCCGAGAACCCTCAGGGCGCGTGGGACAAGGCTTCCGCGCTCGAGCGGTTCGACGAGTGGATGACCATCCACGGTGGTTGGTGCAGTCCGCCGCCCAACAAGGTCGGCAAGGGCACGAAGGTCGAGTCGCTGGTGAAGGTGAAGGGTTTCAAGAACACGATCAACTGGGAGTTCACCGAGTACGAGGAGCCGAAGCTGATCGAGATGTCGGGCCGCGGCAAGGGTGGAGTGAGGATCTCGCTGACCGTCCACGTGCGTGAGGCCGAGGGCGGTTCGGAGCTGACACTCGACGCGAAATTCGGTGGGGGCGTGCTGTTCGGTCCGGTGGGTTCGGTGGTCGCCCGTGCACTCGATACCGATGTGAAGCAGTCGGTGGCGAACCTTGCTGCATTGAAGTGACGGCATCTCGGGATTCCTGAAGCAGCTGTCGGACAATCTCTTCCAGCCCCGCACCGTGTTCTCGGTGCGGGGCTGGTGTGCGTTCAGGGGCCTATGCGATGTGGGGGCCTGCTCGGGCGTGGGATGGTCTGGGTTGTCGGTACGGGTCGACGGATGCCGGGGGTACGAACCAGGGGTGCTGATCGGTGCCGATGAACACTTCCCAATCACTGTGGTGGATGAGTCGGTGGTGGAATCCACACAGGAGGACGAGGTTGTTCATGTCGGTGGGGCCACCGTCGGTCCAGTGCCAGATGTGGTGACCTTCGGTCCAGGCGGCGGGTTTTCCGCAGCCGGGGAACGCGCACCCGTGATCGCGGGCGGTCAATGCTCGTTTCTGTTTCGCGGTGACGGTGCGGGCGGTGCGGGCGAGGTTGAGTGGGTTGCCGTTCTCGTCCATGACGATGGCGGTGAGAAGACAATCGCAGGCGAGTTGGCGAGAGGTGTTGCGGGAGAGCGGGCCCATCCACGGCAGCCAGCCGACGGTGGTGCCGTCGCCGAACAGGTCCCGATATGCGCCACGATCCGCA
>NZ_NOZE01000033.1:0-128324 GCF_002259025.1 Rhodococcus sp. 05-2255-1e
CGGTGCCGGCATGCCGAACTTCCGCCGCAACGGTGTGTTGATGGCCAAGCACGGCATCTACGACCTGCGTCAGCACCTCGAAGACGTCGTCTGGCCCGTGCTGCGCAAGTGGCAAGTGTTCGAGCGCAACGACTTCACCGCCCGCGGTGAGAACAAGCGCGAAGAACTCGCCGCGTTCCTCGAAGACCTCGAGCGCCAGGCCACCAAGTTCGAGGAGATGCGAGATCGCTCGCTGGCCCGCGAACGCGCCAAGGCCGAAGCACGCGCGTCCTGAGGTGACCCATGTGAGCGGAACTTCGTAGTCTGCTACGAAGTTCCGCTCACATAGGGTGTGGTGTGAACGAATTCTGGGACCGCATTTCCGCGGTGAGTCCTGATCCACCCGTGTGGATCGTCCAAGTGGCTGCCCTGGCGGCGCTCGTCATCGTCGTGTTGCCGCAGACCTGGCGGATTGCACGCAACGTGGTGACCATCGCGCACGAGGGTGCGCATCTGTTCGTCGCATTGATCACCGGGCGTCAGTTGATGGGTCTTCGGCTGCATTCGGATACGTCCGGCGTCGCGATCTCCAAGGGCAAGCCCACCGGTCTCGGTGTCATCGCCATGACTTTTGCGGGCTACGTCGGGCCGTCGCTTCTCGGACTCGGAGCCGCTCTGGTACTGGGTACACAGCGAGCGTCGGCGGTGTTGTGGATCGGCATCATCTCGATTGCGTTGATGCTGTTGATGATTCGTAATATCTACGGACTGCTGTCTCTCGTCACCGTCGGTGGGCTGCTGTTCGTCGTGTCCTGGTGGGGTACCGGGGAACAGCAGGTCGCTGCGGCGTACTTCATCACGTTCTTCCTGCTGATCGCCGGTCCGCGCCCCGTTCTCGAACTGCAGAAATCCCGAAGTGCCGGACGGGCGCGGGACTCCGACGCCGATCAACTGGCTCGGCTCACTTTCCTGCCCGGCATCGTCTGGGTCGGACTGTTTCTCGTCGTCACCGTCGGCGCACTCGCACTGGGGGCCTGGAGAATCCTCGTTCCGGTGCAGTGACGACCGGCCTTGGTGTCAGCCCTCCGTCTGTTCACTTTCGGTCAACGAACTCACCAGTCGCGTGATGCGCTCTGCTCGGGTCTGCGGTCGCGCAGCATTGTCGATCGGCATCAACAACCGACGCCGGTCGCTCGCTCTCTTCCGCTCCCATACGGTCGTGCAGCTCGCATCTTCCATCGCACGCGCCAGATCCTCTGGCGCCGGAACGAGATCGGGGTCGGCCGGTTCGAATTCGCACGACACCAGATCACCGGCAGCGACGCCCAACCGACGCTGGAGACCTGCACCGACGTAGACGAACGACCCGGACAGCACAGTCGAATCTGCTTTGTTGAGACCGAGATTGAGACTCAGTCCGTCGATCGAACCGTCGATCCGACGAGTCGGCCACAGCTCCGCGGCCTCGACCAATCGAGGCGGTACACGAATGATCGTGTACGTGTTCTTGCCCCACGTCAACGGCTCGAGCACTCCGTCGAACCGAATGCGGTCACTCACGATTGCCTCGCATCGTCGATACGCCGCTGGGGGGAATTTCGCCTGAGACAGCAGCATATCGAGTGATCTCCGCGGAAAGGAAACCCGTATCGAACCCCCTCGCCGATCGAGACCCATTAGGTTCGAGTCGTGAACCTCACCGCGGTATGGACCGCGTACATGGCGACGCTTCGTGAACGTGCGCCCATCACTGCTGCGTCGATTCGGCCGCCGCGAACCGCGGGCGAGCGAGAGTCTGCGGAACGTGCGACAACGCCGTGGACCGAGGAACTACGCGAGTTCTACGAACTGCACGACGGGCAGCACGTTCCGCAGGGTGAGGATTACGTCCCGGTCGGTTCGGTGTTGCCGGACGCGAATCTTCTCTCGCTCGACGAGGTGGTCCGTCAGCACAGGAACAATCTCGCGAACCGGCACCGCATCGATTACTTGGGCGATGATTGGCCGGCCGTCGTCCGCGCTCAGGACGCAGGTGAGACGGCCGAAATGTTTCTCCCCGCCTATGTCCCGTTCGCCGAGGGCATCTTCGGACTGACCTACACCGACACACGCCCGGGTCGACGGCGCGGCTGCGTACGGATGTTCTCGGCCGAGGCGGCGGACGGGGGCGCGCCGTGGTTCGACTCCCTGACCGAGTACATCGCAGCTCTGTACCGCAGCGTCGAGTCCGGATCTCCGATATACGACGACGTAGTACCCACGTTTGTGGACGGTGTGCTCGAGTGGCGTGACCCCGAATTATCCGACGGATCGATGGCACATGCGGCGACGCTCCCGGTCATCCGAATACCTTTCGCACTCTTCGACTTTCGTCCGTCGCAATTGTCGGACGACGACGACCTGATCGATCTCGACCATGTCCGTCGTACCGTCATCGAGACCGCTCGGAGGCTGCACCCTTACTCCGTGGTGGAGGACGCACGAGCGGTGTATCGGCAGGTGCCGCGTGTGCGCGGGGCAAACATGAATTGGTGGGTGTCGATCAATGGAGCGGAGACGGTCTTCACCGCAGTTGTCACCGGAGAGGGACACGACGTCCTCGTTCTGGAGCTTCCGTCCGGGGGATGTGTACTCGAGGGCGATCAAGGAGAAGCCCGCTAGAACACCACCCACAGCAGTGATGCGACGGCGAAAATGGCAAGTCCCAGTGTCGTTTCCATGACCGTCCAGGTCTTGAGGGTGGTTTTCTCGTCCATGCCGAAGAAGCGGCTGACGAGCCAGAAGCCGGAATCGTTGACGTGGGAGAGCACGGTGGCTCCGGCGGCCAGTGCGAACACCAACAGCGCGATCTTGAAATTGCTCAGATCGAGCTCGGCGACCTGGACCGAGATCAGCCCGGCGGTGGTGGTCAAGGCGACGGTGGCCGAACCCTGCGCCACGCGTAGCGCGGTGGCGATCAGGAAGGCCTGCAACAGGATCGGCAGTCCGAGATCGGACAACGAGGCGGTCAGAGACTGGCCGATGCCACTGGCCCGAAGTACTCCGCCGAACATGCCGCCGGCACCGGTGATCAGGATGATCGAGCAGATCGGACCGAGGGCCTGGTCCATGTACTTGGCACCGTCGGCGACGGGGAATCGTCCGGGCGCGAGGATGAACAGGGCCAACAGCAAGGTGATGAGCAGCGCGATGGGCGTCTGACCGATGAGAGTCAGGGCCGCTGCCCAGGTCTCGTCTCCGGTCAGCACACCCGAGGTGGTCAGAGTGTTGACCACGGTGTTGAGCGAGATCAGTACGAGCGGTGTCAACAGAATGAACAGCACCGCACCGAACTTCGGTGCCGGGTCGCGGAGGCCGGCCATCTCTTTGTCGTGTTCTTCGGAGTTGGCTGCGCCGTCGGCGAAGAGGTCGGCAGGCGCGGTGACGAATCGTTTGCCGAGCTGGGTACCGACCAGGTAGGAGCCGACGAACCAGGAGACGACTGCGACGGGGACGCCGACGAGAAGCACCGAACCGATATCTCCGCCGAGGAGTTCCGTGGCGGCGACGGGACCGGGGTGCGGGGGAACGATGGCGTGCATCGCGGCGAACGCGCCTGCGGTCGGCAGCGCGTACAGCAGCACCGACCCGCCGAAGCGCTTGGCGACTGTGAAGATGATCGGTAGGAAGACGACGAGTCCGGCGTCGAAGAAGATGGGGAAGCCGAAGATCAGCGCGGCGACACCGAGGGCGAGCGGTGCGCGCTTGGCTCCGAATCGGTTGATCAGGGTATCGGCCAATACTTGAGCGCCACCGGTGATTTCGAGCAGTCTGCCGACCATCACACCCAGGGCGACGAGTAGAGCGACAGAACCGAGGGTGGAACTGAAGCCCGAGAGCAATGCCGACGGTACGTCTGCCAGTGGGATCCCCGCTGCGACGGCGGTGACGGCGCTGACCAGAACCAGCGAGACGAAGGCGTGCAGTTTCACCTTCATGATCAGGAACAGCAGAACTGCGACGGCTGCTGCGGCGATCAGGAGTAGGGGAGTCGTCCCGTACGCCGGTTCGATCGGATCCATCTGTGTACCTCGTTCGCTCGGCTGGAGATTCGACCATAACGGACAGCTCGATGTCCGCGCGGGGATACCGAGCACGGTCGTCGGACCTGGAGTTCGTGGTGGAGTACCGTGCGGGTATGAGTGATGGGGATCACGTAGTGGGTGGGGACAGCTCCGACAAGCCTTCGAAGGACGCTCTACGCGAGCAAGCGCAGCGCTATGCCGCAGCGGCCCGGCTGAAGATGAAGGAGCGACGCGAGAAGGCGTCGGGTGGCCTCGGGTCCGTGGTCGCCGACCGCGCAGGCGATTGGGATCTCGACGATCAGAACACCGTGGCGATGGACCGTCAGCAGAAGCTCTGGAACGGGGTCATGGATCGCTACTTCCGGATGGAGATCGACGGGTGGGAGACGATTCCCGAGTCGCCGGTTCTCGTCGTCGGAGTGCATTCGGGTGCGCCGTTCGTGTGGGACGCGTGGACGGTGGGTGCGCAGTGGTGGCGGCATTTCGGCGACAAGCGAATCCTGCACGGCACTGCGCACGACGCGCTGATGGCATTTCCGTTGATCGGCAAAGTCTTTCGGTCTATGGGAGTTTTACCGGCGGCTCCGGACTCGATGTCCACGGCGTTGGCCGAGGGCCGAGATGTGATCGTGTGGCCCGGTGGTGAGGTCGATTCGCTGCGGCCGTGGAGCAAGCGTGACGAGGCGACACTGGGTGGTCGTACCGGTTTCGTCAAGCTTGCGATCCGGATGGGTGTGCCCATCGTGCCGGTGGCGACCGTGGGCGGGGCCGACGCCATGCCGGTGCTCATTCGAGGCGACAAGCTCGCAAAAGCGCTCGGACTGGACAGGTTTGCGCGCCTGAAGGTCTTTCCCATCGCCATCTCGCTGCCGTGGATCATCGCGCCTGCCGCGCTGCCGCAGATTCCGTTGCCCGCCAAGATCCGAACCCGGTTCATGCCTCCGGTCGAGCTCGACCACGATCCGTCGCGCTGTGACGACGAGGCCTACGTCGACGCGAAATACGACGAGGTCCGCGCCAGTATTCAGGCCGGCATGGACGAGCTCGCCAGCAAGCGCAAGTTCCCGGTGTTCGGCTAGTTCGCTCGCGCCGAGCATCGCGGACCGTAGCTGACCGCGATCGTTTCTAGCGTCTCCTCTCGTACGGATTCACCGATACGACGAGGGGCGCACGAGATGATCGAAACATCGGGATTGACCAAGACTTTTCGGCAGGGCAAGAAGACCGTGGAGGCGGTGCGCGGCATCGATCTGACGATCGGTGAGGGAGAACTGGTCGCTCTCCTCGGCCCCAACGGTGCGGGCAAGTCGACCACGCTGCGAATGCTGACCACGCTGCTGGCACCGACGTCGGGTTCGGCCCGGATCGCGGGGTTCGACGTGGGCAGGGACCGGGACAGTGTCCGGCGCAGTCTCGGCTATGTGGGGCAGGGCAATGGCGCGGGACACAACCAGCGCGTGCGTGACGAACTCGTCGTGCAGGGCCTGTGCTACGGCATGACTCGTCAGCGATCACGAACTCGCGCAGACGAATTGATCGACGCACTCGAGCTCGGCGAACTGCGCTCGCGCACCGTCTCGACGCTCTCCGGCGGACAGCGTCGCCGACTCGATATTGCCCTGGGGCTGGTGCACCGACCGGCGCTGTTGTTCCTCGACGAGCCGACCACCGGAATGGACCCGCAGAGTCGGGCCAACCTGTGGGATCACATCCTCCGGCTACGACGCGAGATGGGCACGACCATCGTTCTGACCACCCACTACCTCGACGAGGCCGATTCGATGGCCGAGCGGGTCATCGTCGTCGACCACGGAACCGTCATCGCCGACGACACCGCCGCGTCGCTGAAATCGGAACTGGCAGGCGATCTGATCGTTCTCACTGTGTCCGACGCGTCGGCGCTTCTTCCGCTTCTCGACGGAATGGACGGCATCAGAGATGTCACGAGATCCGGTTCGCGCCTGAACCTGCGTGTCGGGCGCGCCGAAGTCGTTCTTCCGGAAGTGCTGCGGCGGTGCGAGTTACACGGTATCCGCGTACATACTGCGGACATGACCCGACCGACTCTCGACGACGTGTTCCTCGGACTGACCGGCCGTAGTCTTCGAGAAAGTGCCGCAGCGCTCGACAACGCGAGCGTGGCAGGAGAACTCCGATGAACGTTCTCTCCGGAAGCACTCTGGTGATGGGTCGGGAATTGCGGCCGATGGTGCGCGATCCGTTCACCGTCATCTTCAGTCTCGTCCAACCGCTGATCCTGCTCGCTCTGTTCGGCCCACTGCTCACCGATGTCCCCGGTCTCGGCGACGGAAGTGTCTGGGACTGGTTCGTGCCGGGTGTTCTCGCGATGATCACCATCTTCGGCACCTCCATGACGGGCTCGAATCTGCTGGCCGAGTTGCAGCAGGGTTCTCACGAGCGAATGTTGGTAACTCCGTTGCCGCGATCGGCGCTGCTCGTCGGGCGGGCGTTCAAGGAAATGGTGCCGCTCGCTGCGCAGGCCGTGTTGATCGTTCTGGTCGCATTGCCGCTGGGGTTGTCCGTGAATCCGATCGGTGCCGCTGTGGGAATCGTGCTGCTCGGGGTGTTCGGCGTCGGGCTCGGCGCGCTGTCCTACGCGTTGGCTTTGGCTGTGCGCGGACAGGATTGGGTGTTCTGGTCCATTCAGCAGACGTTGATGTTCCCGCTGCTGATCCTCTCGGGCACGATGTTGCCGCTGACGGCCGCCCCGGGGTGGATGCAGTTCCTGGTGAACATCAACCCGCTCGGATATCTCGTCGACGCCGAACGTGCACTGTTCGCCGGCGACTTCGTGAGTTCGACGGTGACGGCAGGTGTCGCTGCAGCCGCAGCCACCGCGGCGGTCGGGTTGATCGTCGGGATCCGGGCAATGGGTTCCTCGCGGGTGTGAGGCAGGCTCGAACCGTTCGCGGTGCTCACAGCGCTGCACAACCGAGTACACAGGCGCAGACTGGCGGTCGTCCAGGCAGGGTTCACGAGGAGTGCAACGCCGATGAACAGTCGATCGACTTTGGGATGCGCGGTAATTCTCTTCGCTCTCGTGGGGTGTTCGTCCACTGAAGAGAGCCCGTCCACCATGGCTGAGCCGACGGCCGCAGAATCCGTGGAGTCGGTGGAAGTGGATTCGGGTGGGTCGGACTTCTGCACGCTGTACGCCACACAGGTGGCGCAGGGTCTGACCAACCTGCGGGAGTTAGAGGCCGGTGGTATCGAAACGGCCGAATCCATTGCCGAAGAACTCGCTGCGAAGGCCCCGGTGACCCAGTCGGAGCTGCAAGCCGTCGCCTCACCGGAACCGTTGGCGTGGCTGCAGGCCATGGAAGTGGCCGACGCCAAGGGTGCGGCCGGCGACTTCGACGCGATGAATGGAGTGTTCGAGAACCTCACCCTTCTCACAGACTGGTCGATCGCGAACTGCGGCCCCGAGTACGCGCCGATCTTCACCGAATACAAGGCGATCATCGGGTAGGCGGTACGAATGAGGCCTCGGCCTCGGCGGCACAGCTCGAACCATTAGGCTCGGCTCATGGAGCGGCCTGCGGTAATTCTCGAGAACGACGAGACGGTGTACGACTTCTATCTGCGTCATCAGCAGAATCGTCAGGTCGCGAGGCTGGCGTACGCCGCCCTCGCCCGACGCTTCCGCCCGCGGGTGTCGTACTCCGACGGTGCCCGGGAGGAGCTGCGGCGTCTGGTGTACGACAACACGCGTCTGCTCATCGCGGTCAATCACCTCACCGAGAGTGATCCGTACACCCTCGCAGCGGCGGCCTGGGCGTCGCCGCTGCGTCCGGTGATCGGGCGCACCAGAGTGCTCGCGAAGGACGAATTGTTCCAGGACCCCAAGCAGCGCAAGCGAATCGACATGATGGGCGGCATTCCCGTCTTTCGCGGCAAGAATCACGGGATGCGGGCAGTCAGCGCGGCAGGCAACCGCATGATGGACATCAGTGCCGAAAGAATGAAGCGCGGCGACGACCTCGCGGTGTTCCCGGAAGGCACCTGCAACCTCGAGGACCCGACGACGGTGCAACACGTCGGCAGCGGAATCGGCCACATCGCGATGCGGGCCCGCAAACTCGGCGTCGAACCGACGTTGATCTGCATCGGACTGAGTTACGGCCCCGGCTCGGCGAAAGTCAAGCAGGCGAGCGTCTACTTCGATACGCCCATCACCGATCTGCCCCAGAAACCGATCGACATCACCCGCGTGGTGGCAGAGGGAATGCAGAAAGCACTCGACGGAGCGGTGGCTGCGTACTGACTGCGCCGCCGGGGTTGGTAGAAACAGATGACAGGTAATTCGATTCGGCGTTGTGTCAGGAGATATTCGTGAGTGATCAGATCAAGACGGCCATCGTCACCGGTAGTGCCCGGGGCATCGGTGCAGCAGTGGCCAAGCGACTGGCCAAGGACGGTTTCGGCGTCGCGGTGGTCGACCTCGACGAGGCCGCGTGCAGCGACACCGTCGGCGCGATCGAGGCCGCAGGTGGGCAGGCCGTGGCCATCGGCGCAAACGTGGCCGACGAGGAGTCGGTGCAGACTGCAGTCGACCGCATCGCGAGCGAGTTCGGTGCACCGACCGTACTGATCAACAACGCAGGCATCACCCGCGACAACCTGCTGTTCAAGATGACGGTGCAGGACTGGGATTCCGTGCTCGGTGTGCACCTGCGCGGCTCGTTCCTGATGACGCGTGCAGTGCAGAAGCACATGATCGACGCCAAGTGGGGTCGCATCGTCAACCTGTCGAGCACCTCGGCCCTCGGCAACCGCGGTCAGGCTAACTACTCCGCGGCCAAGGCCGGCATGCAGGGATTCACCAAGACTCTCGCCATCGAGCTCGGCAAGTTCGGCGTCACCGCCAACGCCATCGCCCCCGGATTCATCGAAACCGAGATGACGGCAGCCACCGCCGAGCGAGTCGGAATGTCGTTCGACGACTTCAAAGCTGCTGCGGCGTCGCAGATTCCGGTCAACCGCGTCGGACATCCCGACGACATCGCCCACCTGGCGTCGTTCTTCGTCAGCGAGGGTGCCGGCTTCATCTCGGGTCAGGTCGTCTACGCAGCCGGTGGCCCGAAGGACTGACGTCTCCCGAACGCGTGAATGGACCATTCACGAGCCCGGACGGGTGTGAATGGTCCATTCACGCAGAGCGCACAGCGACTACGGCGTCGGCATTCCGCCGTTGACGTTGAGGGTGTCTCCGGTGACGTATCCCGATTCCGCTGAGGACAGGTACACGTACGCGCCCGCGATCTCGGCCGGCTGACCTGCCCGGCCCAGTGGGGTTTCCTTCCCGAATTCCGGCAGTGCCGACGTCGGCTGCCCGCCCGCGGCCTGCAGCGGAGTCCAGAACGGACCGGGCGCAACGACATTGACCCGAATCCCCTTCGGTGCCAACTGCTGCGCGAGAGCCTTGCTGATGGTGTTGATGGCCATCTTCGTCGTCGCGTAATCCACCAGACCGGGCGAGGGTGTGTACGCCTGGATGGAGCTGGTGTTCACGATCGTCGAGCCGGCAGGCATGTGCGGCACCGCTTCCTGAATGATCCAGAACAGTGCGTACACATTGGTTTTGAAGGTCTGGTCGAACTGCTCCGACGTGAGATCCGCCAGATCCTCGACGAACTGTTGCTTGCCTGCCACGTTGACCAACAGGTCCAGGCCGCCGAGCTCGTCGACGGCGGTGTGCACGAGGGCGCGGGCAGCTTTCTCGTCGGTGAGGTCTGCCGGTGCCAGGACGGCGGTGCGACCGGCGTCGCGAACCAGCTGGGCGACGTCCTGCGCGTCCTTCTCCTCCGACGGCAGGTAGTTGAGAACTACGTCGGCACCCTCGCGGGCAATGGCGATGGCGGCCGCACGGCCGATGCCGGAGTCGGCACCGGTGATCAGGGCCTTACGGCCGGTCAGCCGTCCGGACCCGCGGTACGTCTGCTCGCCGTGGTCGGCCAGGGGTTGTAGATCGGCAGCGAGACCGGGCGGATCCTGGTGCTGCTCAGGGAATCCGTCCTGGCGGTACTGCGTGACGGGATTGGTAAAGGTGTACTGATCACTCACGATGGGGTCGTCTCCGAACCTGGTATTCATTGCGTGGGGAACCTGCTGCTCGATTCCGTCTTCACGCCGAATGCCCAGAGTCGCCCGCAAACAAACTGAGTCGGGTCTCTCCCTGGTCCACGCCACCCCCAAGTTCACACCATCCCCACCAACGGATGAATGCGGCATTCAGCTACTCGGAGTAGCTGAATGCCGCATTGATCCAGAAGGGGGGGGCGTGCCGGAAAAGCAAGGCCGTGGGCTAGGAGTACGTGTAGAAACCCTTGCCGCTCTTGCGACCCAGCATTCCCGCGTCCACCATGCGCTGCAGCAGCGGGGGCGGAGCGTAATGCGGCTCACGGAATTCGGCGTACAACGATTCTGCGACCGCGAGGGTGACGTCGAGGCCGACGGTGTCGGTCAGACGCAACGGTCCCATGGGGTGGGCGCAACCGTTGACCATGCCGTCGTCGATGTCCTCGGCGCTGGCGAAGCCGGATTCGAGCATACGGATGGCCGAGACCATGTAGGGGATGAGCAATGCGTTGACGATGAATCCCGCACGGTCGCCCGCACGAATCGTCTTCTTGCCCAGTGTGTTCGCCGCGTAATCGGTGACGGCGTCGACGGTCTCTTCGCTGGTGAGGAGGCTGACGACGATTTCGACCAACGGCAGTACCGGCACCGGGTTGAAGAAGTGCACTCCGACGACCTGGCCGGGTCGCTTGGTCGCGTTGGCCATCTTGATGACGGGGATCGACGAGGTGTTCGTCGCCAGGATTCCTTCGGGCTTGACGATGGAATCGAGCTTGCCGAACAGATCCAGCTTCAGTGATTCGATCTCCGGTGCCGCCTCGATCACGAGATCGCGATCGGCGAAATCGTTGATGTCGAGCGTCAACGAGATTGCGGCGCGGGCTTTCTCGGCCGCATCGGCTTCGATGCGGCCGGACTTGACGGCCCGTGTGAACGACTTGTCCAGGCGTGCTTCGGCGGCGTCGGCGGTGCCCTGGCTGGTTTCCAGGATCAGCACCGAGCTACCGGAGCGGGCGCACATTTCGGCAATACCGGCACCCATGGTGCCGCCGCCGACGACGCCTACGAGTTCGATGTTGCTCATTTGAGCAGCGCCCGCGACATGACGACACGCTGAATCTGGTTGGTGCCCTCGTAGATCTGCGTGATCTTGGCGTCGCGCATCATGCGCTCGACGGGGAAGTCGGTGGTGTAGCCGGCACCGCCGAAGAGCTGGACGGCGTCGGTGGTGACCTCCATCGCGACATCGGAGGCGAAGCACTTCGCTGCGGCAGAGATGAATCCGAGGTTCTTCTCGCCGCGCTCGGCGCGTGCTGCGGAGCTGTAAACCATCAGGCGGGCAGCTTCGACCTTCATTGCCATGTCGGCGAGCATGAACTGCACGGCCTGGAAGCTCGAGATCGACGTGCCGAACTGCTTGCGGTCCTTGGTGTATGCGATGGCTGCATCGAGAGCGCCCTGAGCGAGGCCGACGGCCTGTGCGCCGATGGTGGGCCGGGTGTGGTCGAGGGTTTCGAGCGCGGTCTTGAACCCGGTACCGGGCTCACCGATGATGCGGTCTCCGGGGATCTTGCAGTTCTCGAAGTAGAGCTCGGCGGTGGGCGAACCCTTGATGCCGAGCTTCTTCTCCTTGGGGCCGACGACGAATCCTTCGTCGTCCTTGTGCACGATGAACGAGCTGATGCCGTTGGCACCCTTGTCGGGATCGGTGACGGCCATGACGGTGTACCAGTCGGACTTGCCGCCGTTGGTGATCCAACACTTGGAGCCGTTGAGGATCCAGTCGTCCCCGTCGGCCTTCGCGCGGGTCCGCATGCTGGCGGCGTCGGAGCCGGCTTCGCGTTCGGACAGTGCGTACGACGCCATCGCGCCGCCTGCGAGCGAGGGCAGGACCTGCTTCTTGAGCTCCTCGGAGCCCTTGAGGATGAGGCCCATCGTGCCGAGCTTGTTGACGGCGGGAATCAGTGAGGATGAGCCGCAGACGCGGGCGACCTCTTCGATGACGATGCAGGCGGCAACCGAGTCGGCACCCTGACCGTCGTACTCCTCGGGAACGTGGACGGCGTTGAAGCCGGACGCGTTGAGGGCATCGAGCGCCTCCTGCGGGAAGCGCGAGTCCTCGTCGACCTCCTTGGCGTACGGGGCGATCTCCTTCTCCGACAGGGCCCGGATCGCTGCGCGCAGCTCCTCGTGTTCCTCGGGTGACTGGTAGAGATCGAAGTCGGGATTTCCGGCCATGTCGGCCACGCTCCTCGCGATGTCGGGGGTACAGCACTGCCCAGAAAGGGCACTCAGTGCCAAGCTTCACCTCAGTGTACGACCGGACCGGCCCCGATTCAAGGGTGGGGCTCGCCAAGACGGCACTGAGTGCCATCTTGGGTGGGTGTCACTCCGGAAGGTGGCGGGCCAACGCGTCGGCGACGGTGTTCACGGACGTGCCCCGCGGGAATGTCGCGACCACGACGTCTCCCGAGGATTGGGCGCGGACCTGCGCCAACGCTGCGCGCAGGTCGGTGACGGACGTCGGTAGGCCGTCGCGGATCATCCGTCGTAGAAAGTAGTTGTGGGTGGCGGTCACCGAGGCGGAGAACTGCAGGATCTCCAGATGAGGGTGGTCGGGCAGCGCCCGCTGCAGGTATTCGACGAAGAGACGGTCGTAGCGGAACACGGTGACGATCTCGCGATCGCGCAGGGCGGGAATTCGATGCACCACCTGATATCGCAGCCGCGACATCTCTTTCCAGTCCGAGAATCGCTCGTACACCAGCTGCGCGGCATCGCAGACGGCCTGCCATGGGTCGCCGGTGTCGGCCGCGAGCAGAGCGCCGACCTGCTCGAGCAGGATCTCGTGATCGGCGAAGACGACGTCTTCCTTGGCGCGGAACTGCCGGAAGAACGTCCGACGCGAGATTCCGGCCGCCACCGCGATGTCGTCGACCGTCGTCGAGTCGTAGCCCTTGACCGAGAACAGATCCAGGGCCGCGGTGGCCACGGTCAGCCTGAAGTCGGTGGATTCCTCGGGTTCTCCGCGCATGCCAGTGAAGGTAGCGGAGTTTCGGCAGGGGCACTGAGGTCGTCCTTCTCGGTGGCTGATTGCTAGTGTTCGCAAGTAGCCTGCTGCGCAGTGCTCGGCGAAGCGGAAGGACGTCATGGCCACGGATTCGAGTCGACCGCTGTACAGAATGAAGGCCGACTTCTTCAAGACGTTGGCTCATCCCGCGCGCATTCGAGTGCTGGAACTGTTGAGCGAACGCGAACACGCAGTGTCCGAGATGCTGCCCGAGGTGGGCATCGAGCCGGCGAATCTGTCGCAGCAGCTGTCGATTCTGCGTCGCGCGGGTCTCATCGAGGGCACTCGGGAGGGATTGTCGGTGTCGTACACGCTGACGTCTCCGAAAGTGGCGGACCTCCTCGTGGTGGCCCGGGAGATATTGACCGGCGTGGTGGCCAACCAGGTGGAACTGCTGGACGGCGAGTCCGGATCGCGCACCTGAGCCGATGTTCGAGGGAGGTGTGCAGCATCTCTCCGCATCTGATTCATTACTTGCTAAACTTAGCAATCAACTGGATCAAGAACGATGAACTTTCAGGAAGCGTCGCATGTCCGAACCGACGAAACGCACCCGCACGAACGACGCCCTGAGGGCGGTATCCGCCCTTCTACCCAGATGGAGCGAGTGGAAGCCCGCGCTGCGCGCACCCGGTTCGGATCTTCTCGCCGGCCTCATCGTGGCGCTGGTGGCGCTGCCCCTCGCGCTCGGATTCGGAGTCAGCACCGGGCTGGGTGCAGCGGCGGGACTGACCACCGCCATCATCGCGGGAGTCGTGGCCGCGGTATTCGGTGGCTCACGGTTTCAGGTATCGGGTCCGACCGGTGCGATGACGGTGGTGCTGGTCCCGATCGTCGCCGAGTACGGGCCGACGGGAGTGCTCGCGGTCGGGCTGCTGGCCGGGATCATTCTGTTGGTGCTCGCGGTAGCAGGAATCGGCCGAGCTGTGCGGTACATGCCCGCGCCCGTCATCGAAGGATTCACCGCGGGCATCGCCGTTGTCATTGCACTGCAACAGGTTCCGTCGGCGCTGGGTATCACGGACGCGAAAGGTGACAAGGTCTGGCAGTCCGCGTTCGATGCTGTCCGTTCGTTCGTCGCGCATGCAAGCATTCTCACCCCCGCTGTGGCGATCGCCGTCGCGATCGTCATGCTCGTCGGCGGCCGCCTGGCACCGAAGATCCCGTTCTCGTTGGTCGCGGTTGCTGCCGCTACCGTGGCCACCCAGCTGTTCGATCTGGACATCGCCCGCATCGGCACCATTCCGTCGTCGTTGTCCGCCCCGAGCCTGGGCTTTTTCCACCTGGGTGACGTGACGGCGTTGCTGGCCCCGGCGTGTGCCGTCGCCGCTCTGGCTGCCCTGGAATCGCTGTTGTCCGCCACGGCCGCGGACTCGATGGGCGTCGGCGCTCGCCACAACCCCGACCGGGAGTTGTTCGGACAGGGCCTTGCGAACATCGCCGCACCCCTGTTCGGGGGCATCCCCGCCACAGGTGCCATCGCCCGGACTGCGGTCAACGTTCGATCCGGTGCCCGCACCAGGCTCGCGGCCCTCACCCACGCGGTGATCCTCGCCGCCATCATGTACTCCGCGGCCGGGTTGGTCGCCGATATCCCGCTTGCAGCCCTGGCTGGAGTGCTGCTCGCAACCACGGTGCGGATGGTCGAGACCGCGTCCATCCGGGCGATCACCCGCGCCGGCCGCGGGGACACCGTGGTGATGGCGGCGACCTTCCTCGTCACGGTGGTCTTCGATCTCGTGACGGCGGTGGCGGTCGGCGTCGGGTTCGCTGCCGTCCTGGCTCTCCGGGCCGTTGCGCGATCGGCCACGGTCGAGCAGGTCCCGTTGAACACACTCGATGCGGTCTCGAAGGGAGAAGGAGACCTGCTGCGGGAACACATCGTCGCGTACCGCATCGACGGTGCGCTGTTTTTCGGTGCCGCGCACAGCTTCCTGCTCGAACTCGCCGACGTCTCGGACGTGAAGGTGGTGATCCTCCGTATGTCCCGAGTCACCACGATCGACGCCACCGGCGCCATCGTTCTCAAGGACACCATCACCGAACTCGAACACCGACACATCACCGTCCTGATCTCCGGTGCCAAGCCGGAGCACCTGCGTCCCCTCGCAGCCCTGGGGGTGTTCACCACCAAGGACGACGACGCTCGACACGTCTTCGACACCACCCCGCAGGCCATCGCCTGTGCACGCACGCTGGTGACCGAGGCGACCACGCCCCGCGGGTAGGGTCGTAGGTCACACTTGCGTACGAAAGGACCAGCTCATCGTGGCTCTCGTTGCCGGAATCGACTCTTCCACCCAATCGTGCAAGGTTTTCGTTCGCGATGCCGACACCGGGGAGTTGGTGCGTCACGGCCGTGCCGGTCATCCCGACGGCACCGAGATCGACCCGCAGCGGTGGAAGGAAGCACTCGACGAGGCCGTCGACGCCGCCGGCGGGCTGGACGATGTCGCTGCGGTGTCGGTCGGCGCGCAACAACACGGCATGGTCTGCCTCGACGACAACGGATCCGTGGTCCGTAAAGCATTGCTGTGGAACGACACTCGATCGGCCCAGGCGGCAGAGGATCTGATCGCGGAGCTCGGCGAGAAGACCGGTGGCGACGGCGGTCAGGCCTGGGCCGACGCGGTCGGCGTGGTTCCGTTGGCCTCGATCACCGTCGCCAAGCTGCGGTGGCTCGCCGACAACGAGCCCGACAACGCCGATCGCACTGCGGCGGTGTGCCTTCCGCACGATTGGATCGGCTGGCAGCTCGGTGGCGCGTCGGGGCTCGACGCCTTGGCCACCGATCGCGGCGATGCGAGCGGCACCGGATACTTCTCGGCGGCCACGAACGAGTATCGAACGGATCTGTTGCAGTTGGGCTTTCGTGGCCGCAACCCACTGCTGCCCCGCGTGGCTGCGCCGAATGAGGCGATAGGCCACACTGCCGCCGGGGCGCTGATCGGCCCGGGTACCGGAGACAATGCCGCGGCGGCGCTTGCCCTCGACGCACAGCCCGGTGATGTGGTGGTCTCGATAGGCACGTCCGGCGTCGTCTCGGCGGTGACCACCGCAGCCGCGGCCGACGGTTCGGGCCTGGTCGCCGGATTCGCCGACGCCACCGGGCGTCAGCTGCCGTTGGTGTGCACGCTCAACGCGGCGCGTGTCCTCGATGCGACGGCGCGAATGCTGGGCGTCGATCACGACGAGTTGTCGCGGTTGGCTCTGTCGACGACGAGCGACGGTGTGGTGATGGTGCCGTACTTCGAGGGCGAGCGGACGCCCAATCTCCCCGACGCGTCCGGTGCGATTCATGGACTACGACTGAACAATTCGACTCCGGGCCACCTGGCTCGCGCTGCCGTCGAAGGACTGCTGTGCGGACTGGCCGACGGTATCGACTACCTGCGTGCACAGGGAGTGGACGTGCAGCGAGTACTGCTCATCGGCGGCGGTGCCAAGTCCGCGGCGCTCCGAGCCTTGGCCCCGGCAATTCTCGGGGTGCCGGTGGCCGTACCCGAGCCCGGTGAATACGTCGCCGACGGGGCAGCGCGCCAGGCAGCATGGACTTTGGCCGGGACCAGTGAGCCGCCGACCTGGGCGCAGGCCACCTCGAAGACATACGAGGCAGACCCCACGCCGGCGGTGCGAGAGCGCTACGCGCATGTGAGTGGAAACTCGTAGCAGGGGTCGAGTTTCCACTCACATGCGGCGCAGCCGCGCTAAGGAATCAGGCGTGCATCTCGGTAACGCTGAATCACCGAGGCGATGGCATCGGGCGTGGAGCGGAAGCCCAGGAAGCCGGCCTTCTTGGACTTGTTCATGTCTGTCAGGCATTCCATGTCGCGGCCGAGGTCACCGTCGGTGTGCCACCACGACGCCAGGCGGGAGACATCGCTCTCCACCAGATCGTGCTTCTCGGCGATGCGCTTCCACGCGGCGGCCGCATCGGACATGCGGGGTTCGAGGGGACGCGGCTCGGTGTCGAAGCCCTCGGGCTCGACGCCGAAGTGCTCGGCGAACTGCGGCCACAGCCAGCGCCAGCGAAAGACGTCACCGTTGGCGATGTTGAACGCCTCGTTGCGCGCGTTGTCGTCGGTTGCGGCCCAGACCATCTGCTCGGCGAGCAGGTCGGCGTCGGTGAGGTCGGTCAAGCCGTTCCACTGGGTTTCGGAGCCGGGGAAGACGAACTTCTCGCCCAGTTCCTTACAGATCGACGCGTAGACGGACAGCGTCAGCATCATGTTCATCGCGTTGCCCACGGCAAAACCGGAGACGGTGTGAGCGCGGTGCACACTCCATCCGAACCCGTATTTGTCTGCGCCGGCGAACAGTTCGTCTTCCTGCGCGTAGTAGAAGTTCGGGGTGTCGAGGCGGTCCTCGGTTTCGTGGAACGGCGTCTCGGCCATCACGGCCTCACCGTATGCATCGAACGGGCCGAGGTAGTGCTTGAGTCCGGTCATCAGCGCGACGTGCTTCACCGAATCGAGGGGGCCGAGAACATCGAGCACATTGCGTAGGGTCGCCGAGTTGACCTCGATGTTCTCCTGCTCGGAGTCCTTCTTCATCCACGCGGTGAAGAACACGACCTCGGGGCGGACGTCCTTCAGCGCGTCTTCGAGGGACTTCGGGTCGAGCAGATCCGCCGCGACCGGCACAACGCAGTCGACGGGGGTATTGCCGCTCCGACTCAGTCCGTAGGTGGTCCAGCCTGCATCGAGTGCTGCGCGGCACAGCGCCTGCCCGGAAATGCCGGTGGCACCGACGATCAACGCGCGCGTTGTGTTCGTAGTCATCGGATCCGGTTACCCACTGGAGCCGATGCAACACGTGACGCTTCACTCACGTCAGGGCCAGTACTTGCTGGACGACGAGCACGATCGCGCCCACGGCCGAGACGGCGATTGCCGTGATACGTAGGCGTCGCCGATCGAGAACTCGGTTGATCACCCGAGAGAGCAGGAACCCCAGAACTGTCGCTGGGGCCAGGAACGCGAACAGCGTGGCGGTGTGGCTGTTCACCGCTCCGGCCACCGTCAACACCGCGATGGAAATGATCGAGCCGACGAGGAAGAAGCAACTCATGGTGCTGCGGAGTTCGGCTCCGGAGTTGCCTTGCCACAC
This sequence comes from Rhodococcus sp. 05-2255-1e, assembly GCF_002259025.1. Taxonomy (NCBI): domain Bacteria; kingdom Bacillati; phylum Actinomycetota; class Actinomycetes; order Mycobacteriales; family Nocardiaceae; genus Rhodococcus; species Rhodococcus sp. 05-2255-1e. The sequence continues at coordinate 18,322 of NZ_NOZE01000033.1, forward strand.
CAGAGCCATCGGTGGTCCGCCGATGGAGGTGGCGGTTCCCAGAACTCCGGACGCGGCCCCGGCGACGACGAGATTACGTCTGTGCGGCAACGGAACCCAGCCGAACGACGTCAGCGCGACGCCGCCCAGGACCACGAGTGCCAACAGTATCGCCAGTCCGCGTTCGGGCAACAGGACCAGTAGGAGCGCGCCCACCACCGAGCCGGGGAGTCGTCCGGCGAGTGCCCATCCGGCTCCCGAGAGATCGAGAGCCGTCCGGTCGCGTACCAGTACGAGCACGCTGACCACGACCGCGAGCATGATCAGCGTTCCCGGTACGAGTCCGGGGTCGACGATGGCCACGATGGGGGCGGCCAGCATGCCCATGCCGAAGCCGATCGACGCCTGCATCGCGGATGCGAAGAAGATCGCGAGGGCGACGACGACGAAGCCGGTGACACTCAGGTGCGTGAGTGTCATGTTCCGGCGGCGACGAGACCGAGATTCCCTGCCACGAGCGGATAATGGCATTCGGCAACATGATCGGCCTCGTCGGCGTCGTGTGCGACGGGTGGTGCGTCGCTCGTGCACAGGTCGGTCGCCTTCCAGCAGCGAGTACGGAAACGGCACCCCGACGGCGGATTCAGTGGCGACGGCACCTCGCCTTTCAGCAGAATCTTGTCCCCGCGGCTCGACGCGTCGAGTGTGGGTGCAGCAGACATCAACGCTGCGGTGTAGGGGTGCGCGGGCCGATCGAACACTGCCTCGGTGGCTCCGGATTCGACGATGCGGCCCAGGTACATCACCGCGACTCGGTCGGCGACGTGCCGAACGACCGAGAGATCGTGCGAGATGAAGACATAGGAGATGCCGAGTTGCTTCTGCAGATCGTTGAGCAGGTTGAGCACCTGGGCCTGGACCGAGAGATCGAGAGCCGACACCGGCTCGTCGCAGATGATGACGTCGGGGTTCAGTGCCAGAGCGCGCGCGATGCCGAGGCGCTGGCGCTGCCCGCCGGAGAACTCCTGTGGGAACCGGTTCTCGTCGCTCGGCCGCAAGCCCACCAGATGCAGCAGCTCACGCACCCGCGCGGAGCGGTCACGTCGAGTCTTGTACAGGCTCTTGTGGGTTCGCCAGGGTTCACCGATGATGTCCCCGGCCGTCATGCGTGAGTTCAGTGAACCGTACGGATCCTGGAACACCATCTGTACGCGGCGGCGCCAGGCGAGGAGTTCCTTGCCGCGCAGAGCGAAGGGATCGATGCCGTCGAAGGCGACGGTGCCCGAGTCCGGGCGTTCGAGCATCATCAGCGTGCGCGCGAGAGTGGACTTGCCGCAGCCGGATTCACCCACCAGGCCGAGGGTCTCGCCGCGCCGCAGGTCGAGGTCGATGGAGTCCAGAGCGCGTAGCTTCCCGCGCCCGACGTCGAAGGTCTTGTTCAGGCCACGAACGGTCAACAGTTGCTCAGACATTGCGCGATACCTCGTTCGGGAAGTGGCAGGCCGACAGGCGGCCGGTGCCGACGGATTCGAGCGGAGGGCGAGTGCTGATGCAGATCTCGCGGGCGATCGGGCAGCGGGCCTGGTAGACGCATCCGCTGGGAATGGAATGCAGATCCGGCGGGGTGCCGCCGATCGACTTCAGATCCTCACCTCGCACGGCGTGGACGGGTACCGAGTCCAACAAGCCCTTGGTGTAGGGGTGGCGCGGCGATCCGAACACCTCCGAAACCAACCCGGTTTCGACGACGTTGCCCGCGTACATGATTGCCACTCGATCGGCCTCTTCGGCCACCAGAGCGAGATCGTGGGTAATGAGTACGACGGCCATGTCGTGCTCGGTGCGCAATTCCTTGAGCAGTGCCATGATCTGCGCCTGCACTGTCACGTCGAGCGCGGTGGTCGGTTCGTCGGCCAACAACACAGACGGGCTCAGGGCCACGGCCATCGCGATCAACAGACGCTGGCGCATGCCACCGGAGAACTGGTGCGGGTAGGAGTCGGCTCGCGACTCCGGTTCCGGGATACCGACCCGGGTCATCAGCGCGATGGCTTCGGCTCGGGCCTGTTTGGCCGACATGCCCCGGTGGATCCGAAACGGCTCGGCCAGTTGAGTTCCCACGGTGTAGACGGGATTGAGTGCCGTCAGCGCATCCTGGAAGACGATGGCGAGTTCGGTGGCCGCGATGGTGCGTCGCACCTTGGTCTTGGCGGTCACCAGGTCCACCTCACCCATCTCGACCGAGCCACTGGTGATGTCGGCGATCGGCTCGAGCAACCCGACGATGGCCTGTGCCGTCATCGACTTGCCACAGCCCGATTCACCGAGCAGAGCGAGGGTTTCACCGCGGCGCGCGCTGAAGGTGACGTTGTCGACGGCGCGAATGACACCCGACGGCGTCCGCAGGTCGACGGTGAGTCCGCGTACGTCCAGGGCGACGCTGCCGGTGTCCGGTCGCTGTGGTGCAGTTGCCGGTGCGCTCATGAGACGACCTTTCGTACGGGGAGCAGGCGGGACCGCTTGGAGCGGGGGACGTTGAGTCGCCAGCGCTGCGCCGGGTCGGTGGCGATGCGCGCCCAGGCGGCGAGCACGGTGGCCGAGACGGTCGTCAGCACTATGGCCAGGCCGGGGAAGAACGAGAGCCACCATGCAGTCTGCAAGTAGGTGCGGCCCTGCGAGACCATCAGGCCCCACGAGACGTCCGGCGGCTGAATGCCGATGCCCAGAAAGCTCAGTGACGACTCGGCGAGAATGACGAAGCAGAAGTCCAGGGTCGCAACGGTGAGCAAGGTCGGCAGCAGAATCGGCGCCACATGGCGTCTGATCACCGATCCGCTCTTCGCGCCGAACGTGCGGGCGGCATCCACGAACAAGCGACTCTGCAATTCGGCGGACTCGGCGCGGGCGGTACGCAGGTAGATCGGGATACGCGTGACCGTCAGGACCAGAACGATGTTCGCGGCGCTGGGCGAGAAGACGTAGAGCACGACGACGGCCATCAGCAGCGACGGGAAGCTGAGAATGACGTCGGCGACGCGCATCGCCGCGGTCTCGCGCCAACCGCGATGGAAGCCGGCCCACATTCCGATGAACGAGCCGATGATCGCCGAGAGGATCACTGCTGGAATGGCCACCGAGAGTGTGGTTCTGCTGGCGACGATCAGCCGTGCCAACATGCTGCGTCCCAGTGGATCGGTGCCGAGGATGTTCATCCAGCCGGTGTCGAGGGTGAACGGAGGCAGGTTCGAGCGGTCGAGATCTTGGTCGGTGGCGGCGTCACCGACCAGCATCGGGCCGAAGATCGCGGTGAGGAAGACCAGCACCAGGATCGCGGCGGCGACGGTGGCGACCCTGTCCCGCAGTAGTAGCTTCCACAGCGGGGCCGACGCCTTGCGGGCTTCCACCGGAGCCGTCGGTGGAACATCCTCGGGCTCGGATGTTTTCGGTGCTTCGAAGTCGAGTGACATGTTCTTACCTAGACCTTCACCTTGTCGCGAACCCGGGCGTCGAGCAGTGCATAGCAGGCATCGATGACGATGTTGAGGACGAAGATGGACACTGCCGTCAACAACACGGCTGCCTGCAGAACGGCGAAGTCGCGCTGCAGGATGGCGTCGATCATCAGTTTTCCGATACCCGGCCAGCCGAAGATGGCTTCGACGACCACCGCGCCGTTGACGAGTCCGACCATCAGGTCGCCGGCCACGGTCAGCGCCGGTGCCGCGGCGTTGCGCAGAGCGTGGTGGGTGACAACTCGAAGGTCGCCCGCCCCTTTGCTTCTCGCCAATCGAACGTACGGTGCCGACAGTGCCGAGACCATCGCGCCACGGACGACCTGAGTCAGGACGCCGAGCGGTCGAATGAGCAGCGTGGCGATCGGCAACACCCACGAGAGCATTCCACTGTCCACCCCGGAGGTGGGCAGCCAACCGAACAGGATGGCGAAGACGTAGACGCCCATGATGGCGAACCAGAAGTCGGGAATGGACGCCGCCGTCATCGACAGCAGGCTCGAGATGCGATCGGCGAGCGAGTTCGGCCGGTATGCGGCCCAGCAGCCGATGATCACCGCACCGAGGATGGCGAGGAACATCGTTGCGAACGCCAGCTGCAGCGTTGCGGGGAAGGCGCGCAGGGCCATTGCCGACGCGTCCTCGCCGGTGCGCAGTGACTGCCCGAAGTCGAGTTGTACGACACCCTTGAAGTAGTCCAGTAGCTGCGTCAGTACCGGCTGATCGAAGCCGTTGGTGGCGCGAAACGCCTCTCGCTGCGCCTGGGTGGCCGACTCGGGCAGGTACAGGCTGGTGGGGTCGCCGGTGAGACGAGCGAGGAAGAACACGCCCAGCAGGACGACGAACAGTGGGATCAGGCTCGTGTAGATCCGTCGGCGCAGAAATCTGAACATGTCAGGGCCTCTCGGTATCGGCGCGCGTCATCGCGGCCAGGTGCATTTCGTCGACCGTGGCCGAGTCCGGCGTGTAGTCGACCGAGGCGGCCTTGGCGAGCACCCCGTTCATATGTGCGATGTAGGCCATCTGCATGATGTCCTTCGGTTCGTCCGCGAACACCTGGGCGTACGCGGCCTGCCTGTCTTCTCCGGTGAGTGCGCCGGCGGCGGCGATCTCCTTGTCGAAGTCCGCTGTCCCGTATGCACTCTGGAATCCGTCGCTGGTGAAGTACTGATCGACGGTGAATGCGGAGTCGCCGGCCTGGTTGCCGTGCTGAATCACCAGTAGATACGGCCCGACGTTCGGGAACGGACGTTCCTGGTATTCGGCCGTACCTGCGGCGTCCATCATTTCGATCTTGACATTCATGCCGATCTTGGACAGCGAGTTCTGAATGACCTCCACCGTTTCGTTGATCTTCGGGAACTGACCGGTGCGTCCGATGAGACGGATCTCGGTGTCCACCGGAACCCCGTCGGCACGGGCCTGCTCGATCAACGTCCTGGCCTCGTCCATGTCGTAGGGCCAGGGAGTCAGGTCCTCGTTGTATCCCACGACGCCCTCGGAAATGAGCTGTGCTGCAGGTGAACCGAGTCCGCGGAACAACGCCTTGACGATGCCGTCGCGATTGATGGCGTAGTTGATCGCCTGCCGAACCCGCATGTCGTCCAGTGGCGGTTGCGCGGCCTGCATGCGCAGTGCCGTGGTCTCGTTGTTGGGATAGGCCACGCCGAGGTCGCCTGCACCGTCCTCCGGTCCGACCGACGTGGCGATCTCGGCCTCGCCGTTGGTCACCATCGACGCGCGGACACTGCCTTCACTGCGCCATTGGTATTCGGCCCTGGCGTATTCGGGCTTCGGGCCCCAGTAGGTCTCGTTGCGTACCAGGGAGAGCTTCTGGCCGTAGTCCCACCGCTCGATCGCGAACGGGCCGGTGCCGATCGGTTCGCGTACCCGCTCGGTGTAGCTCGCAGTGCGCGGAACCATTTCCACGAACGAGAGCCGCAGCGGCAGAATGGGATCGGGCTCGGGTGTCTGCACCGTCAGCGTCAACGGGTCGACGGCTTTCACCACCAGGTCGGCGTCGCCGAAGACGTATCCCTCGACGTTGCATCCCAGTTCGGAGTTGACGGTGCGGTCGATGGAGAACGCTGCATCCTCGGCTTCGAAGGGGCTGCCGTCGCTGAACGTCACGCCGGGGTGAATGGCGAACGTCCACTCGGTGTCCGAGGTCTGCTCCCACGAGTCCGCCAACTTCGGTTCGAGATCACCCGTACTCGGATTGCGCTCCATCAGCGGCTCGGTGATGTTCGAGCGCGTGACCACTCCGACCGACGTCAGGGATACGTCGCAGGCTTCGAGGGTGGGCGGTTCCTGAGGCAGAACGATGCGCAGGGTGTCTGCGCGGGCTGCGGTTCCGTTGCTCGAGTTCGCGACGGTGCAGCCGCTTGCGATCAATGAAAGTGATAGTGCGCCAACAGCAATAGCGGCGACGCGATGGGTCCGTCCCTGCTGCACGGAGAGTGCAGGGCTCATGGTGGCCTCCAGTGGGAAAAGGGATACGCGTCATCGAGCCGCATTCGGATCTGTGACGGTAGACACACGGTAGGAGTGGGTGATCTCCACCGTCAACCGGACGAAAGCGACGTTTCGGCCCGTTATCCACGTCACAATCGTGCTGGATCAGTGCGGATGCTCGCAGTTCAGCGCCTCTGAGCAGGTCGAACGTCCAAACGGGTTAGGTCTACCTGCATGCTGAGGGTCATGTTCATGCCGTTTGGGTATCGGTCCATGTTATTTGCGTGTTGGACAGGTATCCGAGAAGCGGCATACCGTACAGGAAACGCGCACGCTCCACCACATCGCGAGGAGAACAACGGTGACCACCGGTCAACAGGAAAAGTCTGTGTTGCAACAGGATTCACGCCGAGGGGGCCGCGTGCTCCGAGTCGGGCCGCTGAAGCCGTCCCTGATGGACACTCTGGTTGCCGACTACGACGCGCTGACCTTGCCCGACGGGGACGAGCGTGAGCAGTTCCTGGCCGAACACGGCCCGTCGATCACCGCCGTCGTCACCTCCGGCCGAACTGGTGTCGACGCAGCGCTGATGGAGCGGTTGCCGCAGCTCGGAGCCGTCGTGAACTTCGGCGTCGGCTACGACACCACCGATGTCGACGCGGCCACCGAGCGTGGCATCGGGGTCAGCAACACCCCGGATGTGCTCACCGACTGCGTCGCGGATCTCGCTGTCGGCCTGGTGATCGACACCGTGCGTGGGCTCTCGTCCGCGGAGCGATTCGTACGGGCCGGCCGCTGGCCGGCCGAGGGCAACACTCCACTGACCCGCCAGGTCACCGGCAAACGAGTCGGGATCATCGGGCTCGGCCGGATCGGATCTGCAATCGCGGACCGGCTCACCGCATTCCGATGCCCCATCTCGTACCACAACCGGAACGAGATCGACGGTTCACCGTATGTGTACGCGGCCAGTCCTGTAGCGCTCGCCGAGAGCGTCGACGTACTGATCGTCGCCGCTTCGGGCGGCTCGGGAACGGCCCATCTGGTCGATCGCGCGGTGCTCGACGCGCTGGGGCCGCAGGGCTATCTGATCAACGTGGCCCGCGGAAGCGTCGTCGACGAGGAGGCGCTGATCGAACTGCTCGCCTCCGGGCAGCTCGCCGGTGCGGGTCTGGACGTGTTCGCCCACGAACCGAACGTGCCCGACTCTCTGCTCGCGATGGACAACGTGGTGCTGTTGCCGCACGTGGGCAGCGCAACGGTGGAGACTCGCGCCGCCATGGAAGCACTGACACTGGAGAACCTCGATCGATTCCTGGCCGACGGCTCCCTCGTCACGCCGGTGACGAAGTGACCGTCGTCGTCGGCTACTCGCCGACCACCGAAGGAAAAGGCGCGCTGCCCTTCGCATTTCGCGAGGCCCAGATGCGCGGAACGGATCTGCTCATCGTAGCCGAGGACAACAGCGCGGCAGACGCCGACTTCGCTGCCACCGTCGAATCGGCTCGCGAGGAGGCGTCGGCGGTCGGTGTCACGACGAAAATTCACGACAACGAGGCCGGCCGCTCGCACGCCGACAACCTGATCGACCTGTCGTTCGACGAGCAGGCTCAGCTGGTCGTCATCGGCATCCGACGTCGATCGCCCGTCGGAAAGTTGTTCATGGGCAGCATCTCTCAGCGCGTACTGCTCGAGGCGCACTGCCCGGTGACGGCCGTCAAGCCGCCGGTGGGGACGCCGCGATAGTTCGGTTGCGTGTGCGGCGGTTCGGGTGCCGAGTCGCCGGACGATGCCGGTGAGCAGGTTGACGTTGCGAAGCGCAGCCCAGAAACTCATCGGCAGGAAACTCCCGGTGGGTATGCGCTGATTCATCGCTCCAAAGCGATCGCCGACATCGGCCTCGACAGCAACGACCTAGCGGAAACCGACGACAACAGCGACAATGGGGCTACAACACACCGCGAGGAGCGCCCATGACCACCACCGAACCGCGCCGGGCCTGGACCCCCGAGCAGCGCCGGAAGGTACGCGCGGCAGCCGCAGGAGCGTCCATCAAACTCCGCGAGTACGACAACAAGCCGGTCCCGCAATGGCTCCGCGACGTCGCCGCTGGCAAAGACGCCAATCCGCCCAAAGACTGAGCACCCACGAACCCGACAAGGCCCGCTCCCAACCAGGTGCGGGCCTTCGTTGGCTTTCGAGGCGCGCCGTATTCACACGAGCACTCGACCGAGACCGGCTTCGGGCACTGTCGAACCACGGCTCGATCAGCAGGAAAAAATCACGACCACTCACGCGTCGGCAGCACGTCGGTCATGAAGCGGTGCAGTGCCGGGTTGTCGTTGTCCACGCGCCATGCCGCGTCGAGTTCGACGGGGCGTTCCTTTACGGTCCGAACCGGTCGGAACACAACGCCTTCCGGCCGCATGGTCGACGCCGACTCGGGTACCAGGGCCAGTCCGATTCCCGAGCGAACGAGCACCAGCATCGTGTGTACCTGGGTCACGTACTGCACGTAGCGCGGCGAGACCCCGACGATGGTGAAGGTGCTGATCAGCAGTTCGTAAAAGTACCGCGCGTCGACGGGCGAGTACATGATGATCGGCTGCTCGTCGAAGTCCTCTACCGACAGCTCGTCCTTCGCGGCCAGCGGGTGTTCTTCGGGCATCGCCGCGATCAACGACTCGTGCAGCACCGGCCGGGACGCGATGCCCGGTCGCTTGAGCGGGGGTCTGGCCAACCCGAGATCCAGATCGCCGATGGCCAGAGACTCCATCTGTACCGCCGAGACCATCTCGCGTAGAACGATTTTCACGTCCGGCAGCTTCTCGCGCGCAGCGTCGAGCAGCTGCCGGAGCACCGCATGCGCCGATGCCCCGGTGAATCCCACGATTACGGTCCCCAAGTCTCCGGTGGGAACGCGTCGCACCGTCAGCAGTGCGCCCTCGGCGAGGTCGAGGATGCGTCGGGCCTCGGGTAGGAAGGCCAATCCCGCGGCCGTCAGGGTCACCGACCGGCTCGTGCGGTCGATCAGCTGCACGCCGACTTCGCTCTCGAGTTGTTGGATCTGCCTGCTGAGCGGCGGCTGCGTCATGTGCAAACGTTCGGCGGCGCGGCCGAAGTGCAATTCCTCGGCGACGGCGATGAAACAGGACAGCCTGTTGAGCGAGAACATCGATTCATTCCTTGCATCGCGCTGGGAGTTCCGGCGTGCCTTTTCGTATAAATCTAGCGCACGTCATCCACGCCTCGATGATTGGTAACCTTCCCTCCGGTAAGAGTAGAGTTGCTCGCGGAGTGGACGCCCATCCCGGTTGTCGTCCCTCGTAACCATCGAACGGAGTCGTCGTGTCTCGAGCTGCCCAGGTGCCCGGCACCGCCGTCGAAGACGTCTCGGTGCTGGGTGCGTTGCGCTCACCGAGGCGACTTAAGACCGAGGTTCTTGCCGGGCTGGTGGTGGCGCTGGCGTTGATCCCGGAAGCCATTTCGTTCTCGATCATCGCCGGTGTCGATCCCCGCGTCGGCCTGTTCGCGTCGTTCACGATGGCCGTCACCATCTCCATCGTCGGGGGTCGACCGGCGATGATCTCCGCGGCCACCGGAGCGATCGCCCTGGTGGTCGCCCCCTTGGCTCGCGAGTACGGCCTCGACTACCTCATTGCCGCGGTCATCCTCGGGGGAGTGCTGCAGATCGTGTTGAGCGTCCTCGGTGTCGCCAAGTTGATGCGATTCATCCCGCGCAGTGTCATGGTCGGATTCGTCAACGCCCTGGCTATCCTGATCTTCACCTCACAGGTGCCGTACCTGATCGGGGTGCCGTGGTTGGTCTACCCGATGGTCGCCGTCGGACTGCTCATCATGTTCTTCCTGCCGAAGCTCACCACTGTCGTGCCGGCACCTCTGATCGCCATCGTGATCCTCACCGCCGTCACGCTCGTCTTCGCGCTGGCCGTCCCGGACGTGGGCGACGAGGGCGAGCTGCCGTCCTCGCTGCCGTCGTTCCTGATCCCGGACGTGCCGTTCACGTTCGACACCCTGTCGATCATCGCGCCGTTCGCTCTGGCCATTGCCCTGGTCGGTCTGCTCGAATCACTGATGACGGCCAAGCTCGTCGACGACATCACCGACTCGCACTCCAACAAGACTCGTGAGGGCTGGGGTCAAGGCGTGGCGAATCTGGTCACCGGATTCACCGGCGGTATGGGCGGCTGCGCGATGATCGGCCAGACCATGATCAACGTGAAGGTCTCCGGTGCCCGCACCCGTATCTCGACGTTCCTCGCCGGCACCTTCCTGCTGATCCTGGTGGTCGGTCTCGGCGACATCGTCGCGCTCATTCCGATGGCCGCATTGGTCGCCGTGATGATCATGGTGTCGGTCGGCACCTTCGACTGGCACAGCATTCACCCGAAGACGTTGCGCCGCATGCCCAAGAGCGAAACTCTCGTCATGGTGGCCACCGTCGCTGTCACCGTGGTCACCCACAACCTCGCGTACGGCGTCGTCGTCGGAGTGATCACCGCGATGGTCTTGTTCGCCAGGCGGGTTGCACACCTGACCGAGGTTGTCGACGTCGCACATCCCGACGACGACACCCGCGTCTACGCCGTCAAGGGCGAGTTGTTCTTCGCGTCGAGCAACGATCTGATCTACCAGTTCGACTACGTCGGAGATCCGAAGAACGTCGTCATCGACATGTCCGAGTCGCACATCTGGGACGCGTCGACCGTTGCGACCCTCGACGCCATCACCACCAAGTACGCCGCCAAGGGCAAGACGGTGGAGATCGTGGGCCTGAACGCGCCGTCGACCGAGCGGCACGATCGTCTCAGTGGAAACCTGGGTGCTGAGCACTGACTAGGGTGGTTGGTCGGGCGAAGAGAGGCGGCACATGACAGACGACGGCGTACACATGCAGATCGGGCAGGTAGCTCAGCGAACCGAGCTGTCGATTCGCACGGTTCGTCACTACGACGATGTCGGTCTGGTCACGCCCTCTGCTCGGACCGTCGGCGGCTTCCGGCTCTATACCGAGTCCGACGTCGAACGCCTGCTCGTGATTCGCCGGATGAAGCCACTCGACTTCACGTTGGCCGAAATGAAACAGCTACTGGAATCCCTCGACGTTCTCGGCGACGAGAACGCGACCGACGACGCGAGGTCGTCGGCCGCGGCCTTCGTTCGTGATTGCCACACCAAGGCCGAGGAAAGCTGCCGCACGTTGCGGCGGCAGCTCGCCTACGCAGAGGAGCTGACCGAGGTGCTGTCCACCCGTGGTGCGGCAGCTCAGATCTGACCGGACCGGCTTTAGCCGTCCACGACCACCGGGACGATGAGGGGCTGGCGGCCCAGGGTCTGCTTGGCCCAGCGGGCCGATTCCTGCACGATGCGCTTCTCGATGTTCTCGCGGGAGGCAACCTTGACGTCGCTCTCGCGTGTGAGGGTCTTGCCGATCGCCTTGGCCAACGAGTCGAAAGCGTTTGCCTCATGGGCGAATCCGCGTCCGATGAAGTCGACGTCGTCGACCAGCAGCCCGGTGTCGGGATCGACGATGGCGATGACGGTCAGCACGCCCTCGTTCGCGAGGAGGCGACGCTCGGCCAGTGAATCCTCCGTCACGCCACCGACGGCACTGCCGTCGACGTAGATCAGTTCGATGGGGACGGAGCCGGTGATCTGCGCGACGCCGTCGTACAGGTCGATGACGCTTCCGTTCTCGGCGATGATCACGCGATCGCGAGGAACACCGGTCCTGATGGCGAGATCGGCATTGGCGCGCAGGTGCCGCGACTCACCGTGTACGGGAAGCACATTGGCGGGTTCGAGGATGTTGTAGCAGTAGACGAGCTCGCCGGCGCTGGCGTGACCGGAGACGTGCACCTTCGCATTGCCCTTGTGCACCACGCGTGCACCCTTGTCGACGAGGCCGTTGATGACGCGGTAGATCGCGTTCTCGTTGCCGGGGATCAGGCTGCTCGCCATCAGCACGGTGTCGCCGTCGCCGACCTTGATCTGATGCTCACCCGACGCCATCCGCGACAGCGCCGCGAGGGGCTCGCCCTGCGATCCGGTGCAGATCAGCGTGATCTTGTTGGCCGGGAGCCGGTTGAGCTTCGGGAGGTCCACGACGAGGCCGTCGGGAACGTCGAGGTAGCTCAGGTCGGTCGCAATCTTCATGTTGCGCACCATCGATCGGCCGACGAACGCAACCTTGCGGCCCTGTGCGTGTGCGGCGTCGAGTACCTGTTGAATGCGGTGCACGTGACTGGCGAAGCTCGACACGATCACGCGTCCCGTAGTTTCGCGGAACACCTTCTCGATGGCCGGGACCAGGTCGCGTTCGGAGACCATGAACCCGGGCACTTCGGCGTTGGTGGAGTCGACGAGGAGTAGATCGAGCCCCTCCTCGCCGAGGCGTGCGAAGCTCCGGAGGTCGGTGATCCGACCGTCCAGCGGGAACTGGTCCATCTTGAAGTCACCGGTGTGCAGCACCAGCCCGGCGTCGGTACGAATGGCGATGGCCAGGCCGTCGGGAATCGAGTGGTTGACGGCGATGAACTCGAGCTCGAACGGTCCTTCCTGCCGGGTTTGCCCCGCCTCGACCTCGATCAGCGTCGTCGAGACCTTGAATTCCTCGAACTTGGCAGCCAGGAAATGCAGCGTCAGCCGCGACGAGATGACGGGAATGTCGCCACGCTCGCGCAGCAGATACGGGACGCCGCCGATGTGGTCCTCGTGCCCGTGCGTCAGAACGATGGCGACGACGTCGTCGAGGCGATCCCGGATGCAACTCCAGTCGGGGAGGATGACGTCGACGCCGGGCTGATGCTCCTCGGGAAACAGCACGCCGCAGTCGACGATGAGCAGCTTTCCGTCGAATTCGAAGACGGTCATGTTCCGGCCGATCTCGCCGAGACCGCCCGTCGCGATCACGCGAAGGTGCCCTGCCGACAGCGCTGAGGAGGATCGCTTTCGAGGTGCGGCGGGGGATCTGCGTTGGCGTGGTGATCTAGACATGACCTCAACGCTACGGGGGACTGCCGACCTGGCGTTCACCCCGGTCCGTAGATTCGAGCATCTGCCCGTAGTGGACAGGATGTCCAACCTCGTCGCGGGAGTCGTCGAGTCGCCGGGACGCGTCTGCAATGGACACGATGGTGCAGGTGAGGCCGCCACCGCCGTTGTCTGTTCACGTCCTGGGCCGAGTTTCGGCGTACCGGTCGCCGATGGTCGTGCCCACGATCTGCAACAGCCGCGATGCGTCGCGCATGGCTAGGTCGACGTCCGGTTCGAGAGAAGTCAGCGTATGAACGTCGGAAACGCCTGCTGCGTGGGCTGCACCGTCGCTGATCTCGCTTCTGCCCACCGCGGCAACGACTGCGATCCCGTGTTCGCGGGCGGCCCTGGCAACTCCGATGGGCCCCTTTCCGTGCAGGCTCTGTGCATCGAGCGAACCCTCGCCGACGACGACCAACTGTGCGTCGGCGAGCAGGTCGTTGAAGCCGGTGAATTCGAGCATGAATTCGATGCCGGGAACGAGTCGCGCACCGAGAACGCTCGCGAGTCCGAATGCGAGTCCGCCCGCTGCACCTGCACCTGGCATGGTGCGCAGGTCACGGCCGGTCGCCACGTTCACGTGATCGGCCCAGTGCCGCAATCTCGCTTCGAGGGCGTCGACCTGAAGGGCTGTGGCCCCTTTCTGCGGCCCGTAGATCGCAGCTGCGCCGGTGGGGCCGGTCAATGGATTGTCCACATCGCAGACCACCACGAGATCGATGGAGGAGAGCCGAGAGTCGACGCCGGTCAATCTCGCCCCGGAGCGGTCGATCCGTGCTCCGAGTGCCGTCACCGCGCCCATGCCGCCGTCGGTGCAGGCGCTGCCACCGACCCCGATCACGATGCGGTGCGCGCCGCGTTCGAGGGCATCGGCGATCAACTCGCCGACTCCGAAGGTCGTGGCGTGCATGGCGGACTCCGGGGAGGGGCCACCCGGTACGAGTGCCAGGCCGGCTGCGGCGGCCATCTCCATGACGGCACAACCGCCGAGGTATGCATAGTCTGCCCGGACGGACGGACCGGTCGGCCCCGTCACCGAACACGACACACGTTGCCACCCTCGGGCGAGCATCATCTGGACTGTTCCTTCACCGCCGTCGGCGATGGGAAACTCCACGACGTCGGCCGACGGGATCGAGGTGCGAATGCCGCGAGCCAACGCACCGGCCGCCTGCCCGGCCGTCAGAGATCCTTTGAACTTGTCCGGTGCCACAACGATTTTCGGTCCTGTCACGACGGCGTGCCGGAAATCGATCCATGTCGGGCCCCCAGAGCGACGTAGCGCTCGGCGTTCGCGACGACGCCGCGGCGCTCGTCCTCGGTCGTGTCCCGACGCACTGTGCCCGGTAGTCCGGCAACCATGGAGTTGGGTGGTACGACGCTCCCTTCCAACACGAGCGTGCCCGCAGCGATCATCGAGCCGCGGCCGATGTGTGCGCCGTTGAGGATCAGCGCACCCATCCCGATCAGCACGTCGTCTTCCACCGTGCAGCCATGGAGCACGGCGCGGTGTCCGACGGACACGTTCGCTCCGATCGTCACTGGATAGCCGGGGTCCGAATGCACCACGCATCCGTCCTGGATGTTGCTTCCGGTCGAGATCGTGATGGAGTCACCGTCACCTCTGACGACCGAGCCGTACCAGACACTTGCACGAGGTCCGATGGTCACATTCCCGACGACCACTGCCGAAGAAGCGACCCATGCGCTCGAAGCGACCGATGGGCGTGAATCTTCCGATATCAGAACAGTCATGGACGATCAGAATCCGACGTGTTCGTTGCCCTTGAGGCCCAGCCGGGTTCGCGCCTCGGCCGGACTTGCAGGGGAGCGGTCGAACAGGGCCGCGAGCTCTACTGCTTTGGTGACGAGGTCGGCATTGGACTTGGCAACCTCGGTTCGCCGCACCCGTAGGTTATCTTCGATTCCGACTCGGATGTTGCCGCCGAGCATGAGAGAGAGTGCAGCGAGGTTGAATTCGTTGGGGTAGCCCACGCCGGCTGCGGACCAGGTGAACGAATCCTGGCCGAACAGTCGTTCCGCAGTACGGAGCATGTGGATCAGTTGGTCCGGCTCACCGCCGTTTGCTCCCAGCACACCGAGGACGAATTGGATGTTGAACGGCGCCTCGAGATGCCCGTCCTTGATGAGCTGTTTGAGATTGAACAGCTGACCGACGTCGTAGACCTCGATTTCCGGCCGAGTGTTCGAGTCCTTCATCAGCGCTGCCATGTACTCCATGTCGGCAAAGGTGTTCTTGAAGATGTAGTCCCGGGTGCCTTCCAGATAGTCGCGCTCCCAGTCCGCGAACGGGAGGTCTCGCGCCGCGACGGGGAAGATGCCGAAGTTGAAACTACCGGCGTTGAACGTCCCCATTTCCGGACGAAATTTCAGGACCGACCCACGTTCTTCGATGGTCATACCGCGTCCGCCACCGGTAGTCGGTTGGAGTACGGCGTCGGTTTCCTTCTTCAATTCGGTCAGCAGTCGATCGAACAGTTCCAGGTCCGCGACCGGCTTGCCGGTCGCTTCCTCACGGACGTGCAGATGCAGAATCGAGGCACCTGCCTCGGCTGCTCGAACTCCTTCGCGCACAATCTGATCCACGGTCACGGGTATTGCGGGGCTCTGTGCGGGCACGGTCATGCCGCCGGTCAGGGCGCAGGTGATGATTACTTTGTCGTCCATGATGTTCTCCTCGGTCGTATTCGGTCAGGATGTCGAGTTGTAGGTGCCGGCGAGCTCGGCCAGTGTGGATCGATCGGGTCTGCGTTCCCCTCGTTCGCAGGCGTGCACGATCTGGACGATGAGGTTGTTCAACGGGGCCTGTGCGCAGACGTGTCGGGCAGAGGTGGTGACGCCACCGTTGATGACGTCGACTTCGGTCAGCGCACCGCGTTCGAGATCTTGGAGCATCGATGCCTTGGTCGGCCCCAGTTTCGACATCAGGTCTTCCAACGCCGCGTCGGCTGCCGGCCGATCGGCGTCGTCACGAACGACGAGAGCTGTCGGTGACACTCCAGCGACTTCGTCGAGTTCGATCCCTAGAGCGTGCGAGACGTCGAATCCTTCGGCCCACAGTCGAAATGCGACGTTGCGTCCGTTCGGATCCGACGCGATCTCGGCGTAGGTGAGCCCACTGACCGCTCCCAGACCGGAAAAAGTGCTGTTGAGCAACAGCTTTGCCCATACTTGCCCGAGTATGTTGTCGACCACGCGGACCTCGGCTGCGTCCGCCATGAGCGCCGCCAGTGTTTCGGTGCGGGGCGAGGTCGATCCATCCTTCTCCCCGATGACGAACGGTGCCACTGTCGTCTGCGCGACGTGTCCGACGCCGAGATTGGTAGCGCCCCATTCGACGACCCCGATCAAGAACCTGTCGCTTCCGACGAGTCGTTCGACGGTGTCCTGGACGAGCCCGTTGCCGAACGACACGTACGTGTCGACCAGGTTCCGTTCGACGAGGGGGGCCAAGGCGGTGTCGATGTAGAGCGCCTTGAGGAAGACCAGGGCGAAATCGAACGTTCCGGTGAGCTCCGAAACATTGGATACCGCATCGATTTTCACGAGGGACTCGTGTCCGAGTTCGTCGAACCGCAGTCCGGGATCACGCATCGCCGACGCGTGTGCGGCGTTGGCATCGAGGACTGTGACGTGGTGGCCGGCACGGGCCAAGTGTGCGGCGGTCACACCTCCGATCGCGCCTGCACCGACGATCAGGATTCTGATGCTCATGGGTATGCCTCTTCGTTGGGTTCGGTGGCGGATGTCGAAGGATGCGGACCGATGCCGCCCTGGGGCCGATGAAGGATGTGAGCGTTCTCGGGCATGGGGTTACCACCGTTCGGGACTGTGCTGTGGTGTCAGTGAGAGATGTTGTGGGCGAAAGGTTTCAGGGGTGAGATGTGGAGGTCGTCGGTGCAGTGATCGCAGCGTTCGTTCTGACGCAGCCGCAGGTGGTTCCGATGCGCATTTCGTGTGCGCGCAGGACAGCTTGAAACGATCCGCCTACGCCGTCGATGCGTCGCACCAGAAGTTCGAGTGCCTGCTCGGCGAGTTCTCGGCGCGGCTGGCGGACGGTGGTGAGCTCGACGAGAGAGGATGCTCCGGGAAACAGGCCGTCGAATCCGGTGACTGCGACATCGTGTGGGACGCGAATGTTGTTCGTACGCAGCGCACTGAGAGCTCCCAGTGCGATCACGTCGCTTCCGCATACCAGCGCTCTGGGCAGTACTTTGCCGGCGAGCAGTTTCTGCACGGCCTGCGCTCCGCCTGCTTCACTGAGGTAGGTGGTGATGCCGGAGCTGCTGGAGCCGCGAAGACCGCGTCGGTCGGTGACGCTGCGGAATCCGGCCTCGCGGGCGGCGGACGCGCTCGAGGTGCGTGGTCCGGTGATGGTCACGATATCGGTGTAACCGTGGCCGACGACATGCTCCATCATCTCTGTCGCAGCGGTGAAGTCGTCGATACCGACGAAGTCTCCGGCGATGCTGTCGATGCGACGCGAGAGCTGTACGAAGGGGATGTGCGCGCTGCGTAGAGACCGGATCACATCGCCGTCGTCCGGATGCAGAACCGTGAGCACTACTCCGTCGACCTGGCGGGCGATCATGGCTTCGGTGATGCTGCGCAGAGTGTCCGGATCCTCTTGGGTATGGGAGACGAAGACTTCGTAGCCCTTGGCGCGTGCTGCATCGATGGCCCCGGCCGCAATTTCGGCATAGAAGGGATTTGCGATGTCGGTCAGCACCAATCCGATGACGCGAGTGCGTTGGGCTCGTAGTTGAGCGGCTCGCACGCTCGACGTGTGACCCAGGCGCTGCGCGACGTCGAGAACGTGTGAGCGGGTCTCGTCCGACACCCCTCCACGCCCGTTCATGACGTACGACACGGTCGCGCCCGAGACACCAGCAGCTCGGGCCACCTGTGCGGCCGAGACGCGAGGTCGGATGGTCGAGGTGGCTGCGACACCATCGGTGCCCTCGGTGGTGTGGTTTCCTTCGTTCGGCTGCACTGTCTCGACCTCCTTCCCTCTCTCGTGGCGGAATCCGAGGTTAAGTGTGACCTGAATCATTAAGCAACGTTAAGCGCGATGGAGCTCGGATCTGCCGGTAAGTGTGCGAGTCAGCCGCGTCGTACCAGCTCGAGTGGCTGTCGAATTCGGTCCGAACAGACGTTGTGCCTGCGATACGTGATCTCCTGTGCATCGAACTGGGTCAAGTGGTCGATCTCACAACTTAACGTTGCTTAATTTTCGTGCAGGTTCCTACAGTTCCCTCGGTCGACCCAAGCACCGGCACCATGGCCGGGAAATCGTCGGCGATCACTGGAAGGACGAAGATGGACATCGGTCCGGTTCTCTCTCGACGCGCTCTTCTGCGCGGCACCGCGGGTGCTGCCCTGATGGGCGTGCTGGCGAGCTGCTCCTCGGCTGCGGGTACTACGGTCGGCTCCAGCGGATTTCGCATCGGCTACGCGAACGGAGTCATCGGAAACTCGTGGCGCGGTCAGTTCGTCGCCAACATCGAGGACAAGGGTGCGCAGCTCCGACAGTCCGGGATTCTGTCGGAACTGCGCGTCGTCAACAGCGCAGCCGACATCACGCAGCAGATCAGTCAACTGAACAACTTCCTGAGCTCCGATCTGGACGCCGTGCTGATCGATCCGGTGTCGGCCGGTTCGGTCCAGGCCGTCATTCCGCGCTTGCAGGCCGCAGGCATGCTGGTCGTGGTATCCAACGATCCTGCTCCGACGCCGGACGCAGTCAACGTCATCGGTGACAACAGCACATGGTGGCGGATGCAGACTCAGTGGCTCGTCGAGCAGTTGGGCGGCCGCGGAAAAATCGTCATGGTCACCGGGGTGCCGGGTTCCACCGCAGACGTCCAACGCGTGAAGGCAGCTCGAGAGGTGCTTGCCGGCGCGCCGGGTATCGAGGTGATCGCATCGGTTCCTGGCTTCTGGGATCCAGCGAAGGCACGCACCGCGATGGCGAACGTCCTGGCAACCCAATCGCAGATAGATGGAGTGTTGATGCAGGACGTGATGGCGGAGGGCGTCATTCGAGCCTTCCAGTCATCCGGTCGCGATCTACCGAGAGTGATGACCGGCGATTACACCGCCGGGTTCTTGCGCTCGTGGGCTGCGTTGCCCGATCTGGTGTCCATCGGTGTGCCGTACTCGCCCACCAACGGTGCCGATTCGATCGAGTTCGCGGTTCGTCTGTTGCAGGGCAGAACAATTCGATCGAACATGCTCGCGCCGAACCCCGAGCGCGAGGATCTGCGCAATGCCGTGTTGCTCGCACCGTCGTTGGCCATCACGCGTGATGGGCAACCCGGCCCGTGGACGCCGGAGGGAACCGAAGTCATCAGCCTCGATGATGCACTGGCTCGGGTGGACGGCAAGCCGGACAACTACACGCTCGAAGCATCCATGCCCGTCGACCGCATCGAGGAGTTCTTCTGATGGCACTGCGTGTACAGAACATCACCAAGGACTACGGTCATGTCCGGGCACTCCAGGGCGCAGATCTCACGCTGCAACCGGGTGAGGTGCGAGCGCTTCTGGGCGGCAACGGATCCGGCAAGAGCACGCTCACCAAGGTGATCACCGGTGTCACCGCCGCGGACACCGGAACGATCGAGATCGACGGCGAGAAGGTCGATATATCGGGGCCCAGCACAGCCGCTCGGCTCGGCATCGCGGCTACCTATCAGGAAGTGTCGCTCGCCGGTGATCTCACCGTCGCCGAGAACCTGTGCGTCCGCCGCATGCCCACGCGACTGAAACTACTGTCCGCCCCGTCACGCGAGCGAGACGCCATGAGCTCGGCACTCGATCGCGTCGGCCTGTCGGCAGCTGTTCTCGGGTCCTACGTTCGCGATCTCGATCTCGAACAACGATCGTTGGTCGAACTGGCGCGAGTTCTCGCAGCCCGGCCGAAGTATGTGGTTCTCGACGAGCTCACCGCCTCGTTGCGCGCCGAGCGAGTCGATCTCGTGGGCGAGGTCATTGCAGATATCGCCGCAGGCGGCAGCGCAGTGCTGTTCGTCTCGCATCGACTCGAGGAGATCGAGCGTTTCTGCACCAGCGCGACAGTGCTCAGAAACGGTCGTGTCGTGCTCGACGGCTCACTCTCCGATCTGAGCATCGAGGACCTCGTTACGTCCATGACCGGTGAAGAGCAGGTCGCGGACGACCGTCGCCGTGTCGTTCGAGCCGCGGAGAAGGCCGGGGATCCGGTACTGGTGGCCGAGCAGGTACTCGTTGCCGGTGCAGCCGGGCCGATTTCGCTGACCCTGAAGGCAAAGACGGTGACAGGTATTGCAGGACTGAGCGGTCAGGGGCAAGGAGAATTGCTGCGAGCGCTCGCAGGCACCACAGCGGCAGAGGGCACGGTCACCGTCGACGGGCGAGTACTGCAACTGGGACAGGTGCGCGATTTCGTCTCCAGCGGAGTCGGATTCGTCTCGGGCGAGCGCGACCGGGAGATGTCGTTCGGCGTGCGGACCGTGGACGAGAATGCGCGGTCGGTCTCGCTGTCGCGCAGAATGCAGTTCGATGTCGGTGCGATGCTCGGACGCCTGCAACTCCCCTCGACACACCGCAGAGCCGCGATGGGGGGCCTGTCCGGTGGACAGCAGCAGAAGGTGATCCTCGGTCGCTGGTTGGGTTCGACCCCCTCGGTCCTCGTCGCCGACGATCCCACCCGCGGAATCGATATCGGGGCCCGCCGCGAGATTCACCGTTTGGTCCGGGAGATAGCCGATTCCGGGTCGGCGGTGCTGATGACGTCGAGCGACGACCACGAACTTGCCGAGGTGTGCGATCGCGTGATCGTCGTCTACCGCGGCGAACGAGTCGTCGAACTGTACGGAGCGGACGTCACGGAGCAGAAGATATCCGATGCATCGGTTCGCAGCGGACTGACCCACAGCGCCAGAAAGGCGGCACGATGACCACGCTCGATTCACCCCGGTCGCGACCGGCGGACGACACCTCGGACGGGTCGTCCACCCGTCTGCAGCAGGTGCGCCGGTGGCCGGGTCTTCCCGTCCTCGTTCTGTTCGTGGCCATGTTGCTCGTCTGTACGGTGCTACGACCGCAATTCGTCAGTGCACCATCACTTTCGGGGTTTCTGGCGATCTTTGCGCCATCGATCTGCCTGGCGATCGGGGTAGGTTTCGTGATGTCGGTCGGGAGCATCGACCTGTCCATCGGTCCACTGATGGGCATGGCGAACATCCTCACGGTGTTGCTCGGCTCGGTAGGCTTCTCGCTCTTCACGGCAGGTCCCAGCGGTGCGGCTGCCGCATGCTCGGAACCAGGATTGTGTTCCCAGGGTCTACCGTTCGCACTGGCAGCAACGATCGCGGTCGCGGTGACCGGGCTGTTCGGTTTGATCAACGGGCTCCTCGTGGCCTACGCCCGCCTTCAGCCGCTACTCGCCACGCTCGCAAGCGGATTCGTTGTCACGGGTATCGGTCTGTGGTTCTTCCCCAAACCCGGCGGAAGCGTCAGTTCGGCGGCGGTCGGTGCCTACGGCGCTCCCGCATTGCTGTCCTTGCCGCTGTTGGCTGTCGTCCTCGTCGTCACGGTGGCGGTAGTGGTGGCCAAGTCTCCGCTGGGCGTGCAGATGCGTGCTGTCGGAAGCGACCGTAGCCGTGCATATTCGGCCTTGATCGACGTGTCACGCACGACGGTTCTGGCTTTCACCACAGCTGGGGTGCTCGCAGGTGTTGCCGGCGTGCTGTTCACGCTGTCCGTTGCGTCCGCAGACCCCACCATCGGAGTCACGTTCACCCTCAACGCTGTTGCGGGAGCCGTGCTCGGCGGTGCGGCACTTCGAGGAGGCCTTCTCGACCCCGTCGGTCCGCTGTTGGGAGCCGCAGCTCTGGGCCTGGTCGGTGTTCTCATCGATGCGCTGAATGTCCCCACCTACTTCCAGCAACTTGCGTCGGGAGTGATCATCGTCGTTGCACTCGCGGCGACCACCCGCGCTGCCCGGGCCAGAAAGGCACGATCATGACCGTCACACCATCGACCGAGCGGATCGTTACGGGGCCAGGACTGCGGGCACGCATCCGGCGGGCCACCTGGATTCCCGCGGTCGCCACCGCAGTGATCCTGTTCGTCTTGGGTGGCGTGCTGTCACCGGGCTACGCGACGTGGCAGAACCTCAACGACATCTTGGCGGTCGCCGCCATTCTGGCGATCGCGGCCGCGGGGCAGACTCTGGTCATCATCGCCGGTGACTTCGGAATCGACCTGTCCATCGGTGCGGTGATGTCGTTGACGGCCGTGCTCGCATACATGGCCATGGCAGGTGGGCCGTCCATGATGCCGGTTGCACTGGTGGTCGTCGTCGTGGTCGGCGCCCTGTTCGGCCTCGTGAACGGAACGATCGTCACCGTGTTCCGACTGCCCGCGCTGGTCGTCACTCTCGGCACCCTCGTCATCGCCTCCGGCCTCACCTTCGCCATCGCCCAAGGAGGTACGCCCGCCGGATCGGTGCCCGCCGTGCTGTTGAACCTCTCGTCCGCCAGCATCGGTGGCATCAGACCGATCACGCTGATCGCCGTCGTCCTGGTAGGACTGTTGGCGGTCTTTCTCCACCGCAGCCGGTTCGGGCGTCAGCTGCTCCTCGTCGGTAGCAACCGCGAGGCGGCCCGGCTCAGCGGAATACCCGTCCAGCGCGTCGTGATCACTGCCTTCGTCGGGGCTGGTGTACTTGCCGGCGTCGCAGGCATTCTCCTGCTCGGCTACGCAGGGACGGCGAATCTCTCACTCGGTGCCGACTACCAAATTCTGACGATTTCGGCCGCCGTCATCGGCGGTGCAGCGCTGTCGGGCGGTGACGGCAACGTGATTCGCACGGCGGCAGGAGCTATCGCGCTACAGGTGCTGACCACTTTCCTGTTGACTGTGGGAGTGGGCAACGCGGTACGACAAATCGTGACCGGATTGATTCTGCTCGTGCTGTTGCTCGCCAATTCACGAACCCCGCGCCTGCGCGCATGACTGGGAGTATCACGGTGAACCATTCCGCATCGTCCAACGGATCGATTCCGATCTATCGAGTCACTGCTCTGCGTCAAGGGTGGCTGGAGGTGGACCGAAGCTCGCAGACGTACATGCACGGCTTCGGCGAGTCCATCTGGGTACCCGTGTGGGCGTACCTGATTCAGGGCGAGTCGATCCCGAATATTCTGGTCGACACCGGGATCGCCGATCCCGGATGGGTCGCCGACAACGTCGCACCATGTCGTCAGGCGGCCGACGAGACGATCGTCGGATCGTTGGGAACGGTCGGCCTCACGCCGGAGGACATCGGCATCGTCGTCAATACCCACCTGCATTACGACCACAGCGACAACAACCCGCTCTTCGCGCACGCAAAATTCTTCGTTTCACGCATCGAATGGGACAGCGCAGCCGAGCCTTTCGAACTCCAGGACAGCATCTACACCGGCCGATGGCTTGCCGGAGACCTCACGCCGTTTCACTACACGTTGATCGAGGGCAAGTACTTCGACATCGCTCCCGGCATCAGGTCCATGCAGACGCCAGGCCATTGCCCGGGCATCCAGACCATCTTGGTCAACACTGCCGAGGGTGTTGCCGCCATCTGCGGCGACGCAATGAATTCACCGGAGAACATCAGACTCAATACGCCACCCGGGATCGTCACGGACGTCGTCGCCGCAATGGATTCGATCCACCGCATCGTCGCCAACTCCGACGTCGTGCTGACCGGCCATGATCCGGGACTCGGACACGGACAGAGCTCGGCGTTTCCGCGCGTCGTCGACTTCGATGCGTCCACGCGCGGAGGGCCGGTGGATCGAAGCGACGAACGAGTGGTCGCAGCTACCATCGGGCCGGCCTGATACGGGCGACGTCCTGCCCGGCCGGTAGTTCGCAATCGGCACGCCGGCTTGTCGGCGCGCGTTCACCGGTGGGGGCACCTCGATACAAAGGACCATTGCGGAATCGAGCGTCATCACTTTAATGTGATGACACGCAACATCGGATTGCGTCTTGTGCTGGAGGGGTTCGTCGATATGCGTATTCACACCGTGGTGATCATCGGTAGCGGCTTCGGAGGTCAATGCGCCGCCAAAGCCCTGCTCGACCGCGGTATCGACGACCTCGTCATTCTCGAGCGAAGGCCCTTTCTCGGTGGGACCTGGAAGCAGAATCGCTACCCGGGCGCGGCAGTCGACGTGCAGAGTCCCCTGTACTCCATTGCCTCCGAGCCGTTCGAGTGGTCGCGCATGTTCGCCGAGCGGGAGGAACTCGAGCGCTACACCCAGCACGTGCTCGAGTCCAACGGGCTGCCGCAACGCACACATGCCGACACCGACGTTCAGAAGATCCAATGGGTCGCCGATCACTGGCTGATCACCACATCGCGCGGTGATTACGCAGCGAAGTTCGTCGTCAATGCGTCCGGGCCGCTCAGCACCCCGGTGATCCCACCATTCTCGGGCCGAGAGGCGTTCCGCGGCAAGCAGTTCCACACCAACGACTGGGACACCTCCTACGATCACGCCGGAAAACGGGTAGCCATCGTCGGTAGCGGTGCCAGCGCCGCACAGGTGATCCCCGCGATCCAGCCCGACGTCGAGGCGTTGCACGTCTTCCAGCGCACGCCACACTGGGTGATGCCGCGGCACGATCGCGAATTCACGCCGCTGCAACGAAAGTTGCTGCGATTCGAGCCCATTCGACGGCTGGTGCGAGCCGGCATCTACTGGAGTCTCGAGACCCGCATCATCGGATTCAAGTACTCGCGGCGGATGCTGAAGGCCGTTGCCCAGCGAACTGCCCTCGCGCACATCGAGTCTCAGGTTCCGGACTCCCAGCTTCGGGCGAAAGTTACCCCCGACTACACCATCGGGTGCAAGCGGGTGCTGCTGTCCAACACGCTGTATCCCGCACTGGGGCAGCCGAACGTGACCCTGCACGACAAGAACGACGGTATCGCCGAGATCACCGAAACCGGGATCGTGACCACCTCGGGGGAACACGTCGACGTCGACCTGCTGGTGTGGTCGACCGGATACGACGCCACCGACGGGGTCATCTCGTATCCGGTGATCGGGCGGGACGGCCGGGCGCTGTCCGAGGTCTGGGATCCCTATCCCCGCGCCTACCTCGGCACCACGATTCCCGGTTTCCCCAACCTGTTCGTGGTCACCGGACCGAACACCGGAATCGGGCACACCTCCGCCATCTTCCTCATCGAGGCGCAGATGGAGTACATCGTGCGAGCCGTCGACGCAGTTCAGCACGCGGGTGCAACCGCCATCGAGGTCACTGCCGCCGCCGAGCAGGAGTACACCGACACGATTCACCGCGAGATGGACGGCACCGTCTGGAAGGACGGCGGCTGCCACAGCTGGTACCAGTCGAAATCCGGGCATGTCGTCGCAATGTTCCCCGGCTTCAGCTTCACGTTCCGACGGTGGGCCAAGCGCTTTCGGCCGGAAGCCCATCACATCCATCGGTCGTCCACCGACGTGACGACGAAGGGCGAGGTATCGGCATGAAGAATCATTCGGGCCAGGTAGCGCTGATCACCGGGGCGGCAGGCGGTATCGGCTCTGCTGTGGCGGCAGCACTGCATCGGCGCGGTGCCTCGATCGTTCTGGTCGACATGGAGTCGACCGATCTCGAATCGGTTGCTGCGAAGCTGGGCAACCAGCGCGTAGCGATCGCCCATGCCGACGTCACCGTGCGAGAGCAACTCGACGCGGCGGTCGCCACCGCGATCGACACCTTCGGCTCGCTCGACATCGTGATGGCCAACGCCGGAATCTCCAGCGGTGCACAGGCATCGACGATCCGTTCCGTCGACGATGGTGTTTTCGAGAGAGTCATCGGGGTCAATCTCGTCGGTGTGTGGAACACGGTGCGAGCGGCGCTGCCGCACATCGTCGAGTCCGGGGGCTATGTGCTGCTCACCTCCTCGACGTACGCCTACCTCAACGGTCTGGCGAACGCACCGTACGCGGCATCGAAGGCGGCGGTGGAACAACTCGGTCGTGCTCTGCGTGCGGAACTCGCGGGCACGAAAGCGACAGCGGGCGTGCTGTATCCGGGGTGGGTGGCGACGCCGATCGCCGACGTTGCGTTCGGCGGCGACACCGTCGCGACGGCGATGACTGCCCGCGCCTTTCCCTCGCCACTGCTCCGCCCGATCACACCGGACAAGCTTGCCCGCGTGGCCGTACGAGGCATCGGACGCCGGGCGGCGCGCATCGCCGTGCCCGGTCGCTGGATCCCGATCTCGATATTGCGCGGCATCGTCAACCCGATCATGGACGCCGCGATGGAGCGGGACGCCGAATTGATCCGTCTGACTGCCGAACTGGATGCCCGGCGGTCATGAGCACCGTGTCCGAAGCGGCCGGCCGCGCCTACGGCGGTGAAAGCGCGGCCGACCGCGACGATCGCAGGCGGCGACAGCTGCTGGACGCGGGACTGCGGGTGTTCGGCAGCGTCGGGTACCGCGCCGCAACCGTCCGTGGACTGTGCCGCGAAGCCAAGATCGCTGACCGGCACTTCTATCAATACTTCGACAAGACCGAGGATCTTCTGCTCGCCGTCTACGCGGAATGCATTGCAGACCTGACGAATTCGGTGTCCGACGCGATTGTGCAGGTGGATCGGGACGCTGACCTGAGGGCCGTCACCGAGCAGTTGCTCGAACCGTTCTTCCGGGTCATCGAGGACCCGCACCTCGCCCGCGTGGTGTGGATGGAGGTGCTCGGCGTCAGTCCTCGCGTCGAGCAGACGTATCTGACGGTGATGCAGCAATTCGGCACCCTGCTGCTCGGCTACCTCCGCACGTTCGCCGGTGATGTGCCGTCGGGCCCGGAGCTCGACGTGGACCTGCTCGCCACCGCTGCCATCGGCGCCATCAGCCACACCGCCATGACCTGGTACCAGAGCGGCTACGCCGCAGAACGACGCATCGTCGTCGCCACGATCGCGACCATGCTCGCCAATATCGTCGCGCCGCTGACGAACACAGAACCCGAAGATCGAAAGAGTTAGCGCATCGGCACAGTCCTCTTCAGGAACTCGAGCTGATCTTCGACGAAGATCGGAAACAACGGCTGCTCGCACGGATCGATGTGACCACCCCTGTGGATGTACACGGTGACGTCGGAGTAACCACGTCCTCGGACCTGTCTGCATCGGGACCGGGCAGGCGATGTTCGATGCGGTGCGACCGCCTCAGTCGTGGATGGTGGTGCGATTTCGGCCCTGATTCTTCGACTCGTAGAGTGCGCGGTCGGCGCGCTCGAGGGTGGTGCGCGCCGATTCGCTGCCCTGCCGGCCCGCTACGCCCACCGAGATCGTCAGGTCCGCTGGCAGCTCCCTCCGGACGCGGTCGACGGCGTCACTCAGTTCCATGGATGTGCCCGTTGTGCACAACACCGTGAATTCGTCGCCGCCCGAGCGACTGAGCAGATACTGCGGGGGCAGGCAGTTGCGCAACGCGGAGGAGACCGTCTGGAGGGCATGATCACCGGCCGCATGACCGCGGTCGTCGTTGATCACCTTGAAGTAGTCGATGTCCACCACCGCGATGGCATCGATCTTCCCGCTTCCCACTGTGCCCGGCCGAGCGTCCAACTCGCGGGTGAGGCGTCGTCGGTTCGCGAGCTGGGTGAGATGGTCGATTTCGGAGGTCGAAGCCACGCTCTGGACCCAGGCCGCGGAGATCGCGACGGCGACGAGCACCAGTTGGGCGTTGATCACCAGGACGGGATGAATACCACCGACGACGGCACCCAAGTATGCGACGTACACGGCATTGAGAACCGTCGTCCGCCAGGCGATGCGGTTGGGCAGCACGATGAAAGCCGGCGTCACCAGAAGTAGCTGGAGGAAGATACCGGACATGGCCGGGATCGCCCCGCCCGCCGCGGTGCAGAACAGGGCGATGCTCGTCAGACCGGACAGGTGCATCGCCAGGTAGAGGCGACGAGACAGCACCGGTGCCGCCGCGACCATGTAGATCCCCAGCGCGCACCAGGCCACCGCCAGGACGAGCAGCACAGTCGCCGCCCGAGGCGAAGCCCCGACGACGGTCACGACACCCACCAGCCCACTGACGAGACAGTTGACCCCGGACGTTCGCGCGACCGGCGTGGGGGAATACTGCCAACCGGTGTTCACACGACAAACCTCTCGCACGGATCCCCACGACCCGGAGCGAGCCTAGCCCTACCAGCGCGGGCAGGTGTTCTCGAAGCTCGGATCGATGCTCTGCATGTATCCGGTGTCGTCGCGGTCACGAATTCCGCAGTCGAGGTACTGCTGATGCAGCGCCGCGAGCGCGTCCTCGTCGATCTCGATGCCCAGACCGGGTCCGGTGGGAACGGCCACTGCGCCGTCGACGAAGTTCAACACGCCCGGCACGACGACATCCTCGTTCTTCCAGGGCCAATGCGTGTCGCAGGCATAGGTCAAGTTCGGTGTCGCCGCTGCGAGATGAACCATGGCGGCCAGACTGATCCCGAGGTGGCTGTTCGAGTGCATCGACAGTCCCATCTCGAACGTCTCGCAGATTCCGGCGAGCAACCTCGATCGCTGCAGTCCACCCCAATAGTGATGGTCTGACAACACCACCTGCACCGAATCCTTCACCACGGCAGGCTTCAGGTGATCGAAGGCAACGACACACATGTTCGTCGCCAGCGGCATCTTGGCTTCGCGCGCAACCTCGGCCATCCCGTCGAGCCCGGGTGTGGGATCTTCGAGATATTCGACGATGCCGTCGAGTTCGGCGGCTACCCGGATGGATGTGTCGACAGTCCAGGCGGCGTTGGGATCCAACCGCAACGGTAGCTCCGGGAACGCCTGCCGGAGCGCCTTGATTCCGGCGATCTCCTCGTCGGGCGCAAAGACGCCGCCCTTGACCTTGATTGCCCCGAAGCCGTACTCGTCGATCATCTTTCGGGCCTGACGAACCAATCCGTCCGGATCGATCGCCTCGCCCCATTCGTCGGGCTCCTGGCCGGGATGAGCTGCCCACTTGTAGAACAGATACGCACTGAACGGAACGGAGTCCCGAACCTTGCCGCCGAGCAGGTCGGACACCGGTCGACCCAGGACCTTGCCCTGCACGTCCAGGCACGCGATCTCGAAGGGGGAGAACACCCGATCGGTGGTGCTGGCTGTGGTGATCATGCCTGCGACGCCGTCGCCGCCTGTGATCGACAGGGTTCCCAGGACGGCATCGATGGCATCTCGGATCTCGTTGAGCGCGAACACGTCCAGACCGGAGATGGCGGTGGAGGCCGCTTCCAGTCGAGCCAGATGAGCAGTGTCGGCGTACGTTTCACCGAGTCCGACGACACCGGCGTCGGTGTCCAGCTGAATGATCGCGCGGAGCGCATACGGCTGATGCACGCCGACGGTGTTGAGCAACGGAGGATCGACGAAAGCGATCGGTGTGATTCGAGCGCCGGTGATCAGTACCGGTTCTTGCATCAGTGCACCGCGAGCTCGTCTGCCAGCACGGCCCGGCCGGCGGCAACGATTGCGGTGAGTTCCTCGAGGTGCGGTGCGCTGATGTCCACCAGGGGTGGGCGAACCGGCCCTGCTTCGATGCCCTCCATCGTCACGCCGGCCTTGATGAGAGAGACGGCGTAGCCGGGAACCTTGTCGCGCAAGCGCACGAGCGGGTGGAAGAACTCGCGGAGCAGTGCGGCAGTGAGCTTTTCGTTTCCGCTGTCGAGAGAGCGGTAGAACGCCAGTGCCAGTTCGGGTGCGAACGCGAATGTCGCGGAGGAATACAGCGTGACACCGATCGCTCGGTACGCCTGCTGGGAGACCTCGGCGGTGGGTAGTCCGTTGAAGAACTGGAAGGGCTTGCCCGACGGCTCCAGAGCGTCCAGTACCGCGCGGACGATGCGGCCGACCTGATCGAGATCGCCGGTGCCGTCCTTGAATCCGACGACGGTGGGAAGCTGCGCAACCTCGACGGCGGACTCCTCGGTGAAGCGAGCGTTGCCTCGGTTGTAGACGATCAGCGGCAGATCCGATGCGGCGGCAATGGCCTTGGTGTAATTGACGAGACCGGCTTGCGGCATCGTCACCAGGTACGGCGGCAGCAACAGGATGCCGTCGGCTCCGTTGGCCTTCGCCGCGTGTGCGAATGCCTTTGCCTGAGCGACGGATCCGCCTGCACCGGCGTAGACAGGAACGCGGCCTGCGACGCTGTCGACTGCGGTGCGGACGATCTTGCCGAACTCCTCGAGTTCGAGGGCGTGGAATTCGCCGGTGCCGCAGGCGATGAACACTCCACCGGGTCCCGCATCGACACCCTTCGTGATGTGAGCGGCCAGGAGGTCGTAATCGACCTCACCGGATGCGGTGAACGGGGTGACGGGGAAGAACAGAACTCCGTCGAGCATGGGGGTCTCCTCGAGAACTAGGTGGGGTGTGTCAGTCTTGGGTGAGCTGGCCGTCGATGCGGCGGAAGATGCCGTCCGGGTTTCCGTCCGCGATGGCGTTGGGCAACAACGATTTCGGTACGTCCTGGTACGCGACCGGGCGCAGGAAGCGTTCGATCGCGAGCGATCCGACCGACGTGGTGCGGGAGTCCGAGGTCGCGGGGAACGGCCCGCCGTGCACCATGGCATGGCCGACCTCGACTCCGGTGGGCCATCCGTCGAACAGGATCCGGCCGGCCTTGAGTTCGAGCACCGAGAGCAGCTTTCCGGCCTCGGAATGATCGGATTCGTCGGCATGAATGGTGGCGGTGAGCTGACCTTCCAGCTGTGCCGCCACCCGCCGAACCTGCTGAGCATCTGCACAGCGCACGACGAGGCTCGACGCGCCGAACACCTCGGCCTGCGCTGCCTCCGAGGTGAGGAACGTGGCCGCATCGGTGTCGAACAGCGCTGCGCGGCAGGCATTCGGGGCGTCGGTGTCGGATCCCCGCGCTACCACCGTCACCGCGTCGGACAGTGTTCGCACACCCTCGGCGTAGCTCGAGGCGATGTTCGGCGTCAGCATCGTGGAGGGAGCGGATTCTTGCACTGCGGCGGCAGCGGCGTCGATGAACGACTGCAAGCCCGGGCCGTCGACGGCAATGACCAGACCGGGGTTGGTGCAGAACTGACCCGAGCCCATCGTCAGCGATGCGACGAACGCGCAGCCCAATTCGGCTCCACGGGTGGCGAGTGCACCGTCCATGACGAACACCGGATTGATGGAACTCATCTCGGCGTACACCGGGATGGGCTCACGACGACCCGCCGCTGCGGCGACGAGAGCTGTTCCACCCGAACGTGATCCGGTGAATCCGACGGCCTTGATGCGGGGGTCGGTGACCAGAGCGGTGCCGAGTCCGCGGCCGGAGCCGAACAGCAACGAGAATGTGCCGGAGGGCATTCCGGTGGAGACAATCGCGTCGGTGATGGCGCGGGCGACCAATTCGGAGGTTCCCGGGTGAGCGTCGTGCGCCTTGACGACCACCGGGCAGCCGGCAGCGAGGGCAGAAGCGGTGTCGCCACCGGCGACGGAGAAGGCGAGGGGAAAGTTGCTGGCACCGAACACGGCAACCGGCCCGAGGGGGATCTGACGCTGGCGGATGTCTGCGCGCGGCAGCGGGCTGCGCTCGGGCTGGGCCGGATCGATGCGGGCTCCGTTCCAACTGCCCTCGCGCAGAACCGAAGCGAAAAGACGGAGTTGACCGGTGGTGCGGCCGACCTCGCCGGTGATGCGTGCCAGCGGCAGACCGGACTCGGCGACAGTGCGCTCGATGAGCGTGTCGCCCAGGGCCGCGATGTTGTCGGCGATGGTCTCGAGAAACCGTGCGCGAGTGTCCGACGAGGTGGCGCGGTAGTCGGCGAAGGCGTCGGCCGCTGCGGCACAGGCCCGCTCGACATCCGAGTCGTCGCCGTGGCCGTAGGCGGGTTCGAGATTCTCTCCGGTACCGGGATCGATTCCGTGAATCTGCGTCCCGGCACCGAAAACCGGAACGCCGGCGATGATCATCCGACCGGTGAGGTCGGTGGACTGTGTCGTCGACGCTGTCATGGGGTGACTCCTAAGGCTGTGGTGCGGTACGTGCAGTGACGCCGAGGCCGTGACCTGGCTCATAACTCACCACCGTAGAAGCCGGATTGATACATGTCCAAGTCTAAAAATGTTGTGTTTGATGCAGTCTCGGTATCGCCTCGCCGACCGTCTAACTGCGCGTGGATGCCGGTCCTCGATACCTCGACTGCATCAGTCGATGCGCAGATGGTGTTGGACGGGAATCGATAGCTGGCCCTAGTGTCGTCTGTGAGCCGAATCACCAGAGGTATGCGAGAAAGGTCGGGCATGGTCGTCCACACCAGCACCCCCGTCGTCACGGAAATGCGTGTCATTCCCATTGCCGGTCACGACGACATGTTGCTGAACCTCAGCGGCGCACACGCGCCGTATTTCACCCGCAATCTGGTGGTGCTCACCGACTCGGACGGGCGCACCGGCGTCGGCGAAGTGCCGGGCGGGGAGCCGATTCGGCAGACGCTCGAGGACGCGCGCGTGCTGGTCGAGGGGCAGAACATCGGCCGGTACAACGCGGTGCTGGCCGCCATGCGTCGCGCGTTCACAGATCGTGATGCCGGTGGCCGCGGCGCGCAGACGTTCGATCTGCGGATCGCCATTCATGCGGTGACCGCAGTGGAATCGGCATTGTTGGATCTGCTCGGTCAGCATCTCGGCGTCAGCGTCGCGGCGTTGTTGGGCGAGGGGCAGCAGCGCGAGAAGGTGCAGGCGCTGGGCTACCTGTTCTTCGTCGCCGATCGCAACAAGACCGATCTCGCGTATCGGAGCAGCGCCGACGAGGCGGCCGGAGCCGACGACTGGCTGCGGATCAGGCACGAGGAGGCGATGGATCCGGAGTCGATCGTGCGCCTCGCCGAGGCTGCGCAGGCACGCTACGGGTTCCAAGATTTCAAGCTCAAGGGTGGTGCACTGCCGGCACCCGAGGAGGCCGCCGCTGTTCGTGCTCTGGCCGAGCGCTTTCCCGAGGCGCGAATCACGTTGGATCCCAACGGCGGCTGGTTGCTGAAGGATGCGATCGAGACCTGCCGAGGGCTGCGTGACGTGCTGGCGTACGCCGAGGATCCCGTCGGCCCCGAGGGTGGTTTCTCGGGCCGCGAGGTGATGACGGAGTTCAAGCGGGCCACCGGGTTACAGACCGCGACCAACATGATCGCGACGGACTGGCGCGAGATGGGCCACACCGTCCGGTCCGGTGCCGTGGACATCCCGCTGGCCGATCCACACTTCTGGACGATGGCCGGGTCGGTGCGTGTCGCGCAGCTCTGCGACGCGTGGGGCCTGACGTGGGGATCGCACTCCAACAACCACTTCGACGTCTCCCTGGCGATGTTCACGCATGTCGCTGCTGCAGCTCCCGGGAACATCACCGCCATCGACACCCACTGGATCTGGCAGGACGGGCAGCGAGTGACCAAGGAGCCGTTCACGATCGAGGATGGCTACCTCACGGTGCCCGACAAGCCGGGTCTGGGTGTCGAACTCGACTTCGAGCAGATCGATGCGGCGCACGAGCTGTACCAGAAGGAAGGACTGGGGGCCCGAGACGACGCCACCGGCATGCAGTACCTGATCGAGGGCTGGACATTCGACAGCAAGCGCCCGGCCCTCGTTCGATGAGTTCTGGTTCCAAACGTTCTGGTGCGTCGATGAAGATCGTCGTCGGTGACCGCAACGTCGTGCCGCATCGCGAGCAGTTCGAGGCGGGTCTACCGACGAACGCCGAGGTGGTGTGGAGCGTTCCCTTCGACGAGCAGGACGTGATCGCCCATCTCCACGACGCCGACGTCTATGTCGGCGGCAAGTTCAGTGCGGCCATGGGCGCGGCTGCCCCGAGGCTGCGGATGGTTCACGTTGCCGGTGCCGGTACCGACAACGTGGATCGATCCGGAATGCGGCCCGATGTGCAGGTGTGCAACACCTTTCACCACGAGCAGTCGATTGCCGAATACGTCGTCGCGGCAACGGTGATGTTGCGACGAAAGTTCCTGGAGCAAGACCGCGCCCTCCGCTCGGGATTGTTTGCCACATCCGTGTACGACCCGACCATCCCACAGCCGTTGTCGCTGAGCGGTGCGCGGATCGGGTTCGTCGGGTTCGGACACATCGGCCGGCAGACCTGGCAGCTGTTTCGGGCATACGGGGCAACCGGTGCTGCCGTCACCGGAAGCGGTCGGGTCTCGAACGAGGGTCTCGAATGGGTGTCGGATGCACAGGATTTGGGAAAGCTTGCCGAGTTCGCCGATGTACTCGTGGTTTCCGCACCACTGAACGAGCACACCCGCGGCATGATCGGTGCCGAGGAACTGTGCAGGCTGGGAAGCGGAGGGGTCGTCGTCAACGTCGGTCGAGGCCCGCTGATTCAGGAACAACCACTGTTCGACGCCCTGTCTCGCAACGAGATTGCCGCCGCCGCCATCGATGTCTGGTACAGCTACCCGGGGCCGGACGGGCGTGGTGAGCCCAGTTCCCTGCCGTTCCGCGACCTGGAGAACGTGCTGATGACGCCGCACTCGTCGGGCGTCACGCATCACACGTTCGTCGGCCGGGTCGCCGACATCGCGTCTAATATCAATGCACTTGCCGTATCGATGGCCCGCTGAATTGTGTTGGACGCGTATCGGAACCCGAATTAGGCTGTGAGGCAACACCCTTCGCAATCACAGGAGATGTGAGATGACAACGTACATCGACAAGCCCTCGAGCGGTCTCACCGCGCCCGATGCGGCGATTCGGGCCCTCGCATCCGGTGACGCGTCCGTCGACAGCATCTCCGAGGTGACGCTGTCCTCGATCGTGCTGCCGCTGCGCAATCCGATCAGCGACGCCAAGGTTCTCACCGGTCGACAGAAGGCGATGACCGAGGTGGTGTTTCTGTTCGTCGAGATCCGTACCGAACAGGGCCATGAGGGAATCGGTTTCAGCTATTCGAAGCGGGCGGGTGGGCCTGCCCAGTTCGCGCACGCCCAGGAGATCGCGCCGGTGCTCATCGGTGAGGACCCGAACGATATCGGCAAGGTCTGGACCAAGTTGGTGTGGGCCGGAGCGTCGGTCGGCCGCAGTGGCGTTGCGACACAGGCCATCGCTGCGATCGATATTGCCCTGTGGGATCTCAAAGCCAAGCGCGCCGGGTTACCGCTGGCGAAGCTGATCGGCGCGTCCCGCGATTCGGTGCAGACGTACAACACCTCCGGTGGATTTCTGCATACTCCGATCGAGGAGGTCATGGACAACGCGGCCGGGTCGCTCGCGAACGGAATCGGCGGTATCAAACTGAAGGTGGGCCAACCTGATTGGCGCACCGACATCTCCCGCGTCACCGCGGTACGCGAGTTTCTCGGTGACGACGTCCCGCTGATGGTCGACGCGAATCAACAGTGGGATCGTCCGACGGCGAACCGCATGTGCCGCATCCTCGAGCAATTCGACCTCGTCTGGATCGAAGAACCGCTCGATGCCTACGACGCCGAGGGGCATGCGATGCTGGCCAGGAATTTCGACACCTCCATTGCGACGGGGGAGATGCTGGCCAGCGTCGGCGAGCATGTCCGTCTCCTCGAGGCCGGCGCGGTCGACATCCTGCAGCCCGATGCACCCCGCATCGGCGGCATCACCCAGTTCCTGAAATTGGCCGGGTTGGCCGAACACCACAATGTGCAGCTCGCCCCGCACTTTGCGATGGAGATTCATCTGCACCTCGCAGCGGTGTACCCACTGCAGACATGGGTGGAGCACTTCGACTGGTTGGACCCATTGTTCGACGAGCACCTCGAGACGCGGGATGGCCGGATGCACCTGTCCGCTCGCCCGGGGCTGGGATTCACACTGAGCGAGCAGGGCCGGGCCTGGACGGTGGCGAAGGCAGTGGTGCGCTGACGCGCATGTGCGCGGAAACTCGACCCCTGCTACGAAGTTCCGCGCACGTGCCGCGAAGCGGCTCGTCCCACCGGTACTGTCTGCCGGGTGACAGACGCTCACCAGGCATCACGACGGTTCGCGCTCTTCAGGCCGACGCCGGTCAGAGTGATGGCAACGGGTTTCGCGGTGGCCATACTCCTCGGTGCGGGCATCCTGATGGTTCCGGCGGCTACCGTGCCTGGAAACGACACCGGCATTCTGCAGGCGCTGTTCACGTCCACCTCGGCGGTGAGCCTGACGGGTCTGATCGTGGTGGACACCCCGGTGTACTGGTCGGGTCTCGGCCAGGGCGTCATTCTCGGCCTGATTCAGATCGGCGGGTTCGGGATCATGACGATCGCGTCCTTGGTCGGGTTGCTCCTGGCGGATCGGATCGGTCTTCGGGGCAGGTTGAATGCGGCAGCCGAGGTACGCACATCCGGGCTGGGCGACGTTCGTAGCGTCGTCGTGGGTGTGTTTCGCACCAGTCTGATCATCGAGGGTGTTGTCGCGCTCTGTCTGTCGGCGCGCTTCTTCTTCGGATACGACGAGCCCCTCGGCCGCGCAATCTGGCTGGGGATCTTCCATTCCGTGTCGGCGTTCAACAACGCCGGATTCGCGCTCTTCAGCGACAACATGATCGGGTTCGCCACCGACCCGTGGATCTGTGTGCCGTTGTTGATCGCGGTCGTGCTGGGCGGCATCGGGTTTCCGGTTCTGTTCGAGATCGCCCGTCGTATCCGATCGCGTGCCCGCGGCGTTCGTTCTCGCAAGCGCTGGACCTTGCACACCCGGATGACGTTGTCCGTCACCGCCGTTCTGTTGGTTCTCGGTCCGACGGTGGTGTTGCTTTTCGAGTGGTCGAGAACCCTGGGCGGATTCGGGTTCTGGGACAAGATGCTCGTCGCGACGTTCCAGGGCGTCATGCCCCGCACCGCAGGCTTCAACAGTGTCGATTACGCGGATGTGGACAACGCGACCCTCTTGATCACCGATGTCCTGATGTTCATCGGTGGTGGCAGCGGCGGTACGGCAGGCGGCATCAAGGTCACCACATTTGCCTTGCTGCTGTTCGTCATCGTGGCCGAAATCCGCGGTGACCGCGAGGTGACGGTGTTCGACCGTCGAATAGATCCTCGGGTGCAACGTCAGGCATTGACCGTCGCGTTGATCGGGGTGGCCCTCATCATGCTGCCGGTGGTGGCGCTGTTGGCCGGCACGAACTTCGACCTCGACGTGCTTCTCTTCGAGGTCGTCTCGGCATTCGCGACGGTGGGCCTGTCCACCGGAATCACCGCGCAGTTGCCGGGCTGGGGCCAGATGATTCTGATCGTCCTGATGTATCTGGGCCGCATCGGTTCCATCACTCTGGTCAGTGCTCTCGCCGCCCGCGACCGCGGTCGGCGCTACACGCTTCCCACGGAAAGGCCGTTCATTGGCTAGCAAACCGTCCTCCGACGTCGTCGTCGTTCTCGGTCTCGGCCGCTTCGGTAAGTCGCTGGCGCTGGAACTGATGAGCCAGGGAGTCGAGGTGCTCGGCGTCGACAGCGACGAGGCCGTAGTGCAACGCGTGGCAGACCGTTTGACGCATGCTGTGGTGGCCGATACCACCGACGAGGAGTCGTTGCGACAACTTTCGGTACACGAGTACGACCGCGCCGTCGTGGGCATCGGTTCCAATCTCGAAGCGAGCCTGCTCACCGCATCGGCTCTGGTGAATCTGTCGATGTCGACCATCTGGGCCAAGGCTCTGAGCAACGCGCACGCCAAGATTCTCAGCCAGATCGGCGTCCACCACGTCGTCAGGCCCGAGCACGACATGGGTAAGCGAGTAGCTCACCTGGTACGTGGTCGGATGATGGACTACATCGAGTTCGACGACGGCTTTGCCATGGCGAAGACGTCGCCCCCGGCCTCGCTGCTAGGAAAAACTCTGGGCGAGAGTGGAATTCGCACCAAGCACGGAGTAACCGTCGTTGCAGTCAAGCGTCCGGGTGAAGGGTTCACCTACGCCACGGCAGACACGGTGATCGGCGCAGGCGATACCGTCATCGTCTCCGGCCAGGTTCGAGACACCGAAAAATTCAGCGAGTCGACATGAGCGCCTCCAGGGTCGCGCGCGCACCGTTCTTCTGAAGTGAGGCCAACTGTTTCGTGTACTCGGCGACGAAACGGTCGTTGTCGATCAGATCGCCGAACACTGCGCGATTGGCGATGAAGGCCGTCGGATTCTCTCGCTGACTCTGCGCGATCGGAACGAGTGAATCCTTCAGTTGATCGACGATGTCGATGGGCTCACCGGCCTCGTCGACTGCCTCGGCGTAGCGTGCCCAACTGGCAACGACTGCGGTGGAGCGAGTGATCTCATCGCCGCCCTCGAGATTCTTGCGGATGACGGGCAAGAGCCACTTGGGAATTCGATCCGAGGACTCGGCGCACAGGCGTGCGACGGTGTCGCGGATTTCCGGGTTGGAGAACCGTTCGATGAGCGTGTGCTTGTATTCGGCGAGGTCGATGCCGGGAACGGGTTGCAACGTGGGCGTTGCTTCCTCGTCCATGTAGGCGAGCAGGAACGCGGCGAACTGCGGGTCCTGACAGACTTCGTGCACCAGTCGAAATCCGCTGAGGTAGCCGAAATACGCGAGCGCCTGATGGCTGGCGTTGAGCAGCCGTAGCTTCATCAGCTCGTACGGCGTGACGTCGTCGACAACCTGAACTCCGACGTCCTCGAGAGGCGGGCGTCCCAGCGTGAAGTTGTCCTCGAGCACCCACTGTGTGAACGGCTCACCGGCTACGGGCCACTGATCGTCGATGGCGTAGCGAGCCGAGAGTTCCTCGATCACTTCCGGTGTCGTGACCGGAGTGATGCGGTCGACCATGGAGTTGGGGAACGCCCCTTCTGCGGCGATCCACTCTGCGAGAGCTGGATCCTTCAGGCGGGCGAAGGTGGTGAATGTCGATTGTGCGATGTGGCCGTTGCCTTCGATGTTGTCGCACGACATGATCGTGAACGGTTTCAGTCCGCGTTCCTTGCGCCGTGACAATGCCTCCACGACGAGCCCGAATGTGGTTGCCGGAACGGCCCCGTCCACGAGATCGGCGACGATGGCGGGGTTCTCGACGTCGAACTCGCCCGTCGTCGCGGAGAAGTTGTAGCCGCCCTCGGTGATCGTGAGAGAGACGATTCTCGTGGTCTCCGCGGCCATCTTCTCGATGACGGCCTCTGCGTCGTCGGGCGCGAAGAGATATTCGACGATGGATCCGATGACGCGGGTGTCCCACGTGCCGTCGGAATGCTTGAGCGCCAACGTGTACAGGCAGTTCTGCGCCTCCATCACGTCCTTCATCCGGCGGTCTCCGGGAAGTACGCCCACTCCACAGATGCCCCACTCGGACCCTTGCCCCTGTTGCAACAGCCGGTCGATGTACATCGCCTGATGTGCTCGATGGAAACCGCCGACACCGAAATGCACGATGCCCACGGTGACGTCGGAACGGTCGTAGGTGGGAACGGCCACGTCCTCGATGAAGTCGTCGAGATTGCGCGAGTTCAACTTCATACGTTCGTCTCCTTCGATGGGCTCTGGGAAAGACCGGGAATCACAACGGCTTTGATGCTGCCGGGTTGCTTGTCTGCATTCAAGGCATCCTCGACGCGATCGAGGCCGAAACGCGCGGTGACCATAGCATCGAGGTCGACGCGACCGGCCAGGACGAGCTCGCGCGCGATCGGCCACGTGTTGGCGTACCGAAAGACGCCGGTGAGAACCAGTTCTCGGTTCTGAATCAGTGAGATGGGGAGCGGGTAATCCGAACCGCCCATGCCCACCAGTACGACGGTACCCGCCGGCCGCACAGCATGAATGCCGTCGACGACGGCCCGAGCAGCACCCGATGCGTCGATGAACGCGTCCACTTCCAGCGCACGCACGTCGTCCACTGCTGGATCGAGCACCCGCGTCGCACCGAGTTTCGCGGCATTGTCACGTCTCGGTGCGTCGATGTCACTGACGATCACCTCGGTGGCACCGAAAGCACGGGCCACCTGGGCGGTGACGATGCCGACCGGGCCTGCGCCGGCGATGAGCACGCTGGATCCGGCGGTGATTCCTGCCTTCTGCGCCGACGCGATACCGACCGACAGTGGCTCGAACAGTGCTGCGGCCTCGTCGGAGATCGAGTCGGGGACGTCGTGGGCGAATACCGACTGGATCAGTACGTACTCTGCCAGCGCACCGTCGATCGGCGGCGTGGCGAAGAATTCCATGGCCGGGCACAGGTTGTAGCGGCCGGCGCGCGACTGGGCGCTGGTGGGATCGGGACGCTGCGGTTCGATGGACACCCGCTGCCCGACGCGGGCGTCGGACACATCGGAGCCGACCGCGACGATCACACCGGCCGCCTCGTGACCGAGGACCAGCGGGCCGTCGACCACGTACTCGCCGATGCGTCCCTCCCGGTAGTAATGCGCATCGGACCCGCACACGCCGACGGCGGTGACCTGGACCAGTACCTCGTCGTGGGCTGGGGTCGGCACCGGCCGGTCTTCCATTCGTATCTCGTGCACGCCGGTGAGCACGCTGGCCTGCATGGTCTGTGGCACGGGCCGCTGGATGCGAGGGGGTGTTGTGTAGATCACACCTTAATGTTAGCTTAGTGAGCAGATGAACACGAGCTGAGCATTTGCTCACTGGTCAGGGAGGCGTCATGGACGGATCGGAGCCCGGTGGGGCGAAGTCCGCGCGGTCGGGAGAAGATCTCCGGCTGGCTCTGCGCGCCGCCACGATGTACCACCTCGAAGGCGCGACGCAGGCCGAGATCGCCGTGAAACTGGGCGTCTCGCGCCCGACTGCAGGACGGTTGGTCGCGCGGGCTCGTTCCCAGGGGCTCGTGACGATCGAGATCAACGTCCCCGACGATCTGCAGGGCACCGTGCACGCGGACGTCGAGCGTGAGCTCGAAGCGAAGTTCGGACTCACCGAGGTGTTGGTCGTCTCGGACGTCATCGACGGCACGGACACCGGCTACGGATCCCTCGGCCGAGCGGCAGCGACGTTGCTCTCGCGTCGACTCAAGGATCGCGACGTCCTGGGGTTCACCTGGGGCCCCGAAACGGTGGCGGTGGCGAGCTCGCTGAAGACCCGATCCACCAAATGTGCTGCGGTGGTACAACTCGACGGCTCCATCACCTCGGCCGACTATCAGACCGGTGTCGAGTACACACTCGGACGGTGCGCTGCGTACCTGCAAGCGACACCCATCAGGCTCAACGCGCCGCTGTACGCCGATCAGGCGACAGTCGTTGCGTTGGAGCAGGATTCCGTGATCTCTCGCGCCCTCAAAGCCGGGACCGATGCCGATGTGATGATGTACGGCATCGGTCCCGTTTCCACGTCCACCACCTTGTTCGAGGGCAGCTTCATCGACCTCGACGTGCTCGAAGAATTGCGCCGCCTCGGTGCAGTCGGCGAGATCGGCGGACGGTTCTACGACGCCGACGGCATCGATACCGGAGGATCACTCCCCGGCCGAACCGTGTCGGTGGGGCTCGACGCCATCAGGGCGTGTGATCGGGCTGTGCTCGTCACCGGTGGGCAACGTAAACACGAGGCGCTCCTCGGTGCTCTGCGCGGCGGACTGGCCTCGATCCTGGTGACCGACATCGAAAGTGCACGCTGGCTCGTTGCGCAAGCTCCTGCAACGGCGACCTCCAATGGAAAGGTATTTCAGTGAGGGTTTTACCGAAAGTGGCTGTCGCGGCATCGCTTGCGACAACCTTGGTGCTGTCCGGCTGCGCCGGAGCCGGCTCGTTCGGTGGTGACGGTGACGGCAAGACGATCACCGTCGCGATCGTCTCCAATTCACAGATGTCCGACGCCATTTCGCTCGCTCCGGAGTTCGAGGCGGAGAATCCCGGCATCAATCTGAAGTTCGTGTCGCTGTCGGAGAACGAGGCGCGGGCCAAGATCACCGCCTCGGTCGCCACCGGCGGCGGCGAGTTCGACGTGGTGATGATCAGCAACTTCGAGACCCCGCAGTGGGCCGAGAACGGCTGGCTGACGAACCTGTCCGAGTATGCCGACGCAACACCGGGCTACGACGAGGACGACTTCATTCCCACCCTGAAGGAGTCGCTGTCGTACGAGGGGAGCATGTACTCGGTGCCGTTCTACGGCGAATCCTCCTTCCTGATGTACCGGAAGGACCTGATGGAGGCTGCCGGCATCACCATGCCGGAAGAGCCCACCTGGCAGGAAGTCGCCGACGCCGCCGCGAAGCTCGACAGCCCGGACGTATCGGGAATCTGTTTGCGCGGCAAACCCGGTTGGGGTGAAGTACTGGCCCCGTTGGATACCGTCATCAACGCATTCGGTGGCCGGTGGTTCGACGAGAACTGGAACGCACAGCTCAACAGCCCAGAGGTGGAACAGGCCGTTCAGTTCTACGTCGACCTGGTACGTGAGCACGGTCAGGCAGGCGCAGCGACGAGCGGTTTCAGCGAATGCGGAACGCAACTGTCGCAGGGAAATACGGCAATGTGGTACGACGCCACATCTGCAGTGTCGGTCCTCGAAGACCCGACGTCGTCGAACGTCGTCGGCAAGATCGGATACGCCAAGGCACCGTCGGCCGCCAAGGGCGACAACGGGTGGCTGTACTCCTGGGCCCTCGGAATCCCGAAGACGTCCGAGAATCCGGACGACGCCTGGAAGTTCGTCTCGTGGATGACCAGCAAGGAATACCTGAACAAGGTCGGCAACGAATTGGGTTGGGAGCGAGTGCCTCCCGGCAGCCGTCTGTCGACCTACCAGATTCCCGAATACGAGGAGGCGTCCGCTGCGTACGGTCAGGTCACCCTCGATTCGATCAACGGCGCGGATCCGAACAATCCCACTGTGGATCCGGTTCCGTACACCGGAGTGCAGTTCCTGACCATTCCCGAGTTCCAGGACCTCGGAACCCGTGTCAGTCAACAGATCAGCGCCGCAGTAGCAGGACGAATCAGCGTCCACGACGCGCTCGAACAAGCGCAGCAATACGCCGAAGTGGTCGGTAAGACGTACCAGGAGGACCAGGGATGACCACCACCGCAACACGATCGGCGCAGGCCGATTCCGAGGAGTTCGTACCGAGACCGAGGACGATCTCCAAGGCCGAAGGGTGGCGTCGCCGCGGCCCGCTGCTGCCGGCCATGGTGTTCGCCATTCTCGTCACCCAGGTTCCGTTCCTGTTCACGTTGTACTACTCGACGCAGTCGTGGAACCTCGTGCGACCGGGTTCGCAGAAGTTCAACTGGCTCAACAACTACGTCGCGGTGTTCCAGGACAGCCAGTTCCGTGAGGTCGCCCTCAACACGGTGATCATGATCGTCGGAACCGTCATCATCTCGGTGGTTCTCGGGTTGTTCCTGGCTCTGCTGTTGGACCGGAAGTTCATCGGCCGCAGCCTGATTCGCACCCTACTGATCACCCCGTTCCTCATCACCCCGGTAGCCGGCGCGTTGATCTGGAAGACCACGATGTTCGATCCCGTCTTCGGCCTGATCAACTTCGCGCTGAGCCCGTTCGGTGTCGATCAGATCGACTGGGTCTCGCGCTACCCATTGCCCGCCGTCATGGCGAACCTGATCTGGCAGTGGACCCCGTTCATGATGCTGCTGATCCTGGCCGGCCTGCAGTCGATGCCGAAGGACATCGCCGAGGCGGCACGGGTCGACGGGGCAGGGCCGGTCAAGCTCTTCCGTGAGCTGACCCTCCCGCATCTGCGCCGATTCATCGAGCTCGGCGCGGTGCTCGGGGCCATCTATCTGGTCAACACCTTCGACGCGGTCTACATGATGACCTCCGGCGGACCGGGTGTGGCGAGTGCGAACCTGCCGTTCTACATCTACCAGCGAGCGTTCCTCGGCTTCGACATCGGTCAGGCCGCGGCCATGGGCGTCGTCACCGTCGTGGCCACCAT
Organism: Rhodococcus sp. 05-2255-1e; assembly: GCF_002259025.1. Taxonomy (NCBI): domain Bacteria; kingdom Bacillati; phylum Actinomycetota; class Actinomycetes; order Mycobacteriales; family Nocardiaceae; genus Rhodococcus; species Rhodococcus sp. 05-2255-1e. The sequence continues at coordinate 62,268 of NZ_NOZE01000033.1, forward strand.
CATCGTCAGCACCCTGGCGCTGAGACTGATCTTCAAGAGCTTCAGCGGAACCGAGGAGGCTGCGTGATGAGTACCGCAACTGTGGACAAGACAACTACTTCCGCGCCGATCAAGCGCAAGAGCAAGTGGGGCCCGGGTTCCATCTGGTCCTTCGTCGCCTGGGTCGCAGGCATCGCGTTCTTCTTCCCGGTGCTGTGGATGGTCCTCACCGGTTTCAAGCAGGAGGCCGACGCCTACTCCGACCCGCCCAAGCTGTTCTTCACACCTACCCTCGATCAGTATCGAGGGGTCCTGGAGAGCGGCATCGGCACGACGTTGCTGAACTCGGCGTTCGCGACCGTCGTCTCGACGATCTTCGTTCTGCTGCTGGGTGTTCCGGCTGCCTTCGCGCTGTCGCTGCGTCCGGTCAAGAAGACGAAGGACGTGCTGTTCTTCTTCATCTCCACCAAGATGCTGCCCGTCGTCGCCGCGATCGTCCCGCTGTACGTCATCGTCGGTGACATCGGAATGCTCGACAACATCTGGACTTTGGTCGTGCTGTACACCGCGATGAATCTTCCGATCGCCGTGTGGATGATGCGATCGTTCTTCCTCGAAGTGCCGAGCGAACTGCTCGAAGCCGCGAGTATGGACGGCGCGTCACTGTGGACCTCGGTACGTGAGGTGATCCTGCCGCTGGTCTCGCCCGGCATCGCGGCCACGTCGTTGATCTGCGTCATCTTCTCGTGGAACGAGTTCTTCTTCGCGGTCAACCTCACTGCCGTTCAGGCCCAGACGATTCCGGTGTACCTCGTCGGATTCATCACCGGTCAGGGCCTGTACTGGGCCCAGCTTTCCGCAGCTGCGACGTTCGCAGCACTTCCCGTCGTCCTTGCCGGATGGTTCGCGCAGAACAAGCTCGTGCGCGGCCTGTCCTTCGGCGCAATCAAGTAGGAGAAAGTCTCATGGCTGCAATCACGTACAAGAAGGCATCCTGCGTCTACGAAGGTGCCGACAAGCTCGCCGTCGATTCACTCGACCTCGACATCCAGGACGGCGAATTCGTCGTGCTGGTCGGGCCTTCCGGCTCCGGCAAGTCCACTGCTCTGCGGATGCTCGCCGGTCTCGAGGAGATCGACGGTGGTGCCATCGAGATCGGTGGCAAGAACATGGTGGGTGTGCCGTCGAAGGACCGCGACATCGCGATGGTGTTCCAGAACTACGCCCTGTACCCCAACAAGACCGTCGGGGAGAACATGGGTTTCGCCCTGAAGATGCGTGGGGTGTCCCTCGAGGAGCGCACGAAGAAGGTGGCCGAGGCCGCAAAGATCCTTGACCTCACCGAGTACCTGGATCGCAAGCCCGGCAAGCTCTCGGGTGGTCAGCGTCAGCGAGTTGCCATGGGGCGTGCCATCGTTCGTGAGCCGCAGGTGTTCTGTATGGACGAGCCCCTGTCCAACCTCGACGCGAAACTGCGAGTCCAGACGCGAACGCAGATCGCGGCGTTGCAGCGTCGACTCGGCACCACGACGGTCTACGTCACCCACGACCAGGTCGAGGCCATGACGATGGGTGATCGCGTTGCCGTGTTGCGCGGTGGCAAACTGCAGCAGTTCGCCTCTCCCACAGATCTGTACGACAACCCCGTCAACGCATTCGTCGCCGGCTTCATCGGTTCGCCTGCAATGAACCTGATGACGGTTCCCATCGGCTCGGGTGGCGTTCAGATCGGCTCGTTCCTGCTTCCGCTCGAACGCGACGAGCTGACCAAGCTCGCGAGCCTCGGCCTCGACAACGTCACCGTCGGGCTACGCCCGGAGCAGCTCGGCATCGTGCAGGGCGGCGGCGAAGGCTTCGAGGGCAAGGTGGATCTGATCGAGGAACTCGGCAGCGAGTCCTACCTCTACGCACACCTCGACGACCCGAAGGTCAGGGGGCTCGACGGCGGGCCGGTCTCACTCGTCGCCCGCTCGGCCGTCCGAGCTCCGGCCAAGATCGGCGAGAGCATCGGGCTGACGCGACTCGACGGTGCGATCCACCTCTTCCACCCTGAGACGGGGGAGCGCATCTAACGCGGTTGGTACGGGGCTTTTCTGGACAGGATCAGTGCCGTCAGAAGCGCTGCGCCCCAGAGCAGGAAGATGCCGTCGAAGAACAGGTGACCGTACTTGACCGATCGGTTCTCGTCCGAGACGACCAATCCGATCACCGCTCCGATGAACGACGCACCGCCCCAGAGAATCAGCAGTACCGAGCCGGGCCAGGATATGCCGAAGATCAACGACGGCACCCTCGTCCGGTTCTGTGCTGCCAGGCGCGGCCGGTTCAGATAGGCGAGGGCCGGAAGAATTGCTGCGGCGAGTTTGACGAGGGCAAGCACCAGCAGTGCCGTTCGTGCCGTTGCCGGTTCGAAGTCGGCCCACTCCGTGGCGAAGGCACCGACAGTGTCGAGCATCCATCGACCACCCGCAGCCCAATAGGCGGAGAACGCGGCGTGAATGATCCCCAGTACGCACGCGATCGCAAAGAATCGGATGGCCACGGTGATCGAGGCTAGCCGAGTTGCCACCCCCGTTCAGGGGTAGCGAGGAATTGTTCATCTCCCCTACCGTGGCGGTGATGGGCATCACAGGCGCAGGAGGAAACATGGTCGACTCGGCATATACGGCATTCAGAAACGCACGCGATCTCTTGCTCGACACCTACGGCGATTACGACCGTGCGGTAGCGACTTTCGAATGGCCGTCGTTCGGCGAGACGTTCAACTGGGCCATCGACTGGTTCGACGCGATTGCCCGTGGCAACGACGGCACCGCGCTGTGGATCGTCGAAGAGGACGGCAGCGAGGCCAAATACAGTTTCGACGACATGGCGCGTCGCTCCGATCAGGTGGCTCGTTGGCTCGAACTGCAGGGAATCGGCCGCGGCGACTCGGTGATCCTGATGCTGGGCAACCAGGTGGAACTCTGGGAGTCGATGCTCGCGGTGATGAAGCTCGGAGCGGTCTTGATGCCGACGACCACGGCCATCGGGCCCGCCGACCTGACCGACCGAGTGGTGCGCGGCAATGCGCGCGCCGTGATCGTGAACCCCTCGGACACCGGCAAATTCGACGACGTGCCCGGAGACTATCTGCGAATCGCCACTACCGCCCACGACGGTTGGGTCGACTATTCGGATGCCCGCTCCGTCGAGGCCAGGCCGTTCGAGTCCGTCACCGCACCCACCGACCGCCTGCTGATGTACTTCACCTCCGGTACCACCAGCAAGCCGAAACTCGTCGAACACACTCAGATATCCTATCCCGCAGGGCATTTGAGCACGATGTACTTCCTGGGACTACGCCCGGGCGACGTGCACCTGAACATCAGCTCGCCGGGCTGGGCCAAGCATGCGTGGAGCTGCTTCTTCGCACCGTGGATCGCCGAGGCGACCATCTTCATCTACAACTACGGCAAGTTCGACGCGAAGGCATTGCTCGAGCAAATCCGCCGGGCCGAGGTGACGACATTCTGCGCGCCACCGACCGTGTGGCGCATGCTGATTCAGGCAGACCTTGCCGGCGGGGGTGGTTCACTGCGTGAGGCAATCGGTGCCGGTGAGCCGCTCAACCCAGAGGTGATCTCGCGGGTGCAGCAGGACTGGGGCCTGAACATCAGGGACGGCTTCGGCCAGACCGAAACCACTGCACTGGTTGCCAATACGCCGGGTGCGGTGCTGAAGTCCGGATCGATGGGTCGGCCACTGCCCGGCGTCCCCGTGGTGATCGTCGACCCCACCACCGGCGAACTGGCCGACGAGGGCGAAATCTGCCTCGACCTGGCGCGGCAGCCGTTCAACCTGATGACCGGCTATCTCGGCGACCCCGAACGCAACGCTGCCGTCATGGCCGACGGTTACTACCACACCGGTGACGTCGCATCGCGGGATTCCGAGGGCTACATCACCTACGTCGGCCGCACCGACGACGTGTTCAAGGCCTCGGACTACAAGATCTCCCCGTTCGAGCTCGAAAGCGTGCTGATCGAACACCCCGCGGTGGCCGAGGCGGCCGTCGTTCCGGCTCCCGACGAGACGCGGTTGGCCGTCCCCAAGGCGTATGTTGCGCTCGCAGCTGGATGGGAACCCAACGAAGACACGGCATTCGAGATCTTGAAGTACGCCCGCGAGCACCTGGCCCCGTTCCTGCGAGTTCGGCGTATCGAGTTCTTCGAGCTACCCAAAACTATTTCGGGCAAGATCCGCCGCGTGGAGTTGCGCGCCCGCGAGGACGCGGCCGTCGGACCACTGGACAGCGAGTGGCGTGACGACCAGTTCCCCGCGCTGAAGAGGTGAGGTGAGCGTCCACTTTTCGCGGTGGGAGGCGGGATCCCGATTCTGGACGGGAATTGTGGGCGCTCAGATCAGTGGTGGGTGGGGCCGGCAGGGTCGGTTGTCGTAGGTGACGTGAGCGCCCACTATTGGTTGTTGGTGGCGGGATCCCGATTCTCGACGCGAATTGTGGACACTCAGATCAGTTGTGGGTGGGGCCGGCAGGGTCGGTTGTCGTAGGTGAGGTGAGCGCCCATTATTGGCTGCTGGAGGCGGGATCCCGATTCTGGAGGCGAATTGTGGGCGTTCAGATCAGTTGCTCCAGAACCGCTCGAGGAATTCGAGCACCTCGGCCGATGCGGCCATCGTCGTCGCATGGTCGAACCCGCGAACGATGTGCAGTTCGGAGTCGGGCACCAGCGCGGCGGCGGCACGGGTGTCGCCCAGTCGGGTTCGATCCTCGCTGCCGACGTAGAACAGCGACGGTTGCGTGAAGTGCTGCAGGACGTCGTCGGGTAGGCCGGGATCGGCGTCGCATGCGCGGATGTACGCGGCCATGGCCTGAGCGTCGTTGGCGGAGAACACCGCTCGTGTTCCCGGGTCGATGGGGAACATGCGGTGCTCGTTCCACGCCTCGAGGAACCCGTCCATGCCGCTGCGCTCCAACACGTCCGCGCAGCCCGGGAAGAAGAGCCTGTCGAACGCTCCCGCCTGAGCGCCGTGACTACCGCCGCCCACCGCGAGGGAACGCACGCGTTCGGGCCTCGCCGCCATCAACGCGAGACCGGCCCGCGCACCGAACGAATAGCCGAGATAGTCGACGGTCGGAGCGCCGACCGCGTCGAGAACCGACGTCAGATCTCCGACGATATTGGCCATGGCATAGGCGTCGGGAGTATGGGGCTTCTCGCTGCGGCCATGACCGCGACTGTCGACCAGTATGAGCTGCCGAGTCCCGCGCAACGCCTTGACGTACCCGAACGTCCGCCAGATCGTGTGCGTCAGGAAACTGCCGTGCACCATCAACAACGGCGGCCCGGACCCCACCACCGTGTACGCGATCTGCGTCCCATCATCTGCATTCGAGGCGTATTCCACCTTCCGATTCTGACCCTGGAAGTCCACTCAACGTGACATTGACCCCCGAAAAGGCCACCGAACGTCACATTGACTCCTCCCGGGTGGGTGTTTCCGCGGCCGACTCGGCCGACTCGGTGGGCTGGGCGATCGGCGTCAGGTCGATGGTGCGGGTAGGGGCGATCGCGTCGAGGAACGGGCGATCGTGGCTGGCGATGATCAGTGCACCCTCGAATGTGTTCAGTGCGTCGATGAGGTGTTGGCGGCTGGTGATGTCGAGGTTGTTGGTGGGCTCGTCGAGCATCAGAAGTTTCGGTGCAGGCTCGGCCAGCAGGATTCGTGCCAGTGCGGCTCGCAGTCGTTCGCCTCCGGAGAGGGTGGAGACGACGGCGTCGGCGTCGGATCCGCGGAAGAGGAATCGTGCCAGTTGTCCACGGATCTGTTCGGCGGTGGCGTGCGGTGCCACGTCGGCGATGTTCTCGGCAACGGTGCGTGATTCGTCGAAGATGTCGAGGCGTTGCGGAAGGTATTTCCACGGCACTTCGGCCTCGGCGGTGTCGAGACTGCGCAGCAGGGTGGTCTTGCCACTTCCGTTCGGCCCGACGAGCGCGATGCGTTCGGGACCGACGATGTGAACGTCGTCATGAGTCAGAACTACCTGTCCCGGATGAACTTTCGTTGCGGGTAGGTCGACGCGTATCTCGCGGTCGTCGCGAAGAAGATCCTCGGCGGCAGACAGTGACGTTCGGGCATCGTCGACGCGATCGCCGTGGGTACCGCGTAGTTTGCCGGCCGATTCCTGCGCGGCCCGCTTGCGTCGGCCCGCAAGGACCGGCGGTACGCGCTTCTGCTCCGCCATCTTCTTGCCGTAGCGCAACCTGCGATCCAGTTTGATTTGTGTGTCGACCAATTCGCGTTCCTGCTTGCGCACGTCGTTCTTGGCGTCTCGGACGCTCGCCCGAGCGGCTTCCTGCTCGGCGTCGATCACCGATCGGTAGTGCGTGTAGTTTCCACCGAACAGGCGTACTCGAGAGGTGCCGCTGCGTTCGGCGCGGACCTCGGCGATGGTATCGACACGCTCGAGCAATTCGAGGTCGTGGCTGCAGACGACGAGCACCCCCGAGTATCCGTCCACGGCCGCATACAGTCGTTCTCGTGCAACGCGATCCAAGTTGTTCGTCGGCTCGTCCAACAGCAGTACGTCTGGTTCGGCGAGCAACTGCGCGGTGAGAGCCAGCAGCATCGCTTCGCCACCGGACAGCGTGCCGACCGGTCGATCCAGGTCGTCGAGGGTGCCGACGATGCCGCCCAGACCGAGCTTGTTCAGCAACGCCAGCGCGCGCTCCTCGACGTCCCAGGCCGATCCGACGATGGCGAAATCGTCCTCGGAAGATGTACCGGATTCGATGCGATGCAATGCCTCTCGGACCGAATCGATGGCCAGCACGCGATCCACCGGGAGCTCGGGGTCGAGTGCGATGTCCTGACGGAGATAACCCAGGACGCCGGGCATCGAGATCGAACCGCGCTGCGGTGTCAGTTCTCCGGCGAGCAATCTCAGGAGGGTCGACTTTCCGGCACCGTTCGAACCGACGAGACCTGTTGTGCCGCTGGGGAAGATGGCCGACAACGCGTCGAACACGGGGTCGCCGTCGGGCCAGGAGAACGTCAGATCGGAGACAGAGAGGGAAGATGAATGAGGCATGGATGCTCCAAAGGTGTGCGTGCGGTCGAACTGCAGGCGTCTAGAACCTTTGGAAGAGCAATGGCCTCTCCGAATCTGTGGGCAACAAGGCGATCTCCACGCTAATGCCGAACGTGGGCAATTCGCAAGCGATTTAGACCGAGGGTCCCTTCTTGCGTAGTTCGTCCACTGTCGACATGGCTCCGCGCAGTTCGTCCAACCAGTCTTGTGTGTGCTCGCCGACCAACTTCACGGCCCACGACAGAGCGTCTGCACGAGACCGCGCGACTCCGGCATCGACGAGGGTGTCGAGGACGCGTCGTTCGGGCTGACGCAGGCGGGTCATGACCGGGACGGCCAGATGGGTGAATAGGACTACCTCGGAATCGGTCCGAACGCCCCAGGCGACCTTGCGTCCGTAGCGCTTCTCGGCCTCGTCGGCAATCTGCATGCGCTCGGCCCGGGTGCCTTCTCGGAATCGGGCGATGCGGCCTTCGGTGGCGGCAGGTGAACTGCCCTCCTCGGTGGCCAACGTCCCGACCACAACGATCTCTTCGCGATCCACCTCGACCGACGCGGTGCCCTCGAACCAGCTGTCGGGCAATCTGCCGCCGAACCAGTCGCCGGCATCGGTGGCGTCGGGAACATCTGCGTGCTGCCAGCCGCCGGGGCGACCGAACGAGCGTCCATTGGGTTTCATGGTGACTCCTCTGTAGGTTCGTAATACTGATTACATGATTACACCCCATCTCGGGTTCGCGCCACCGCCGATTCGTCGGAGGCCTGGGGCATGATCGACTCCGTGCGCACAACGAGAAGACCGACGACTCTGGCCGCAATCGTGTCCGTACTGGCGCTGGTGGTCGCTGCCTGCGGAAACAGCGGGCCCGATCAGCCGCAGACGGTCGCCGAGCAGTTCGCGGCCGCCGTCAGCAGCTCGAACATCGATCAGGCAGCCGCGCTGACGACCGATCCCGCGGGCGCGAGCGCCGCTCTCACCCAGCTGTACGACGGGCTGTCCGGCGGCGGAACGGTGACGGCCACTCCCGATTTCGAGGCTGTCGACGCGAACGAGGATGCGGGCACGTTCACGCTGAACGCCGGTTGGCGCTTCTCGACCACCACCGACGGCACGGCGGAACCGGACGGCCAGCCGAAGGAGTGGAACTACACGACGTCTGCGACCGCGGCAGAGACTCCGCAAGGGTGGAAGATCACCTGGGACCCGGCCATCTTGGTCCCCGGACTGACGGCCGATTCCTCGGTCCGATTCACCCCGACCGACGCGCTGGTCGCGCCCAGGGTGTTCGATGCCAACGGCGGCGAGCTCATGTCGCAGCAGGTCGTCACCCTCGTCAACGTCGATGCGACGGCCGATCCGGTGGCCGTCGCCGCTCTCGTCGGATCCGTCGTTCCCGGGATCACCGCCCAGTCTGTTGCGTCGTCTGTTGCTGCTGCACAAGGTAATTCGGCGACCATAGTCTCGCTCCGTCAGGCGGATATCGATCCCATCGGAGCGCAGCTCGCGGCCGTTCCGGGAGTCACCCTGGCGCCGCAGACTCGCCTGCTGGCCACCGATCGCAATCTTGTCTCGCCGGTTCTCAGCGACCTGACGACGCTGTGGGAACAGGAGCAGGCGGCCAATCGAGGCTGGGCGATCCAATCGGTCGCTGCCGACAACACCGTCACCCAGCTTGCCGGTCGCGATGCCTCCACCGGTGACGACATCGCGACCACCGTCGACTCGGCGTTGCAGATCAAGGCCGAGAACGCCCTGGCGTCGGTGCCGCAGCAGGCTGCGATCGTCGCGCTTCGGCCGTCCACCGGAGAGGTTCTCGCCGTCGCACAGAACGCCGCAGCGGATGCGGAGGGCCCGATTGCTCTGACCGGTCTCTACCCGCCCGGGTCGACCTTCAAGACGGTGACCACCTCGGCTGCTCTGCAATCCGGTGCCGTCACCCCCGACACCGTGTTGCCGTGCCCGGCGACGGAAAACATCGAGGGACGTCAGATTCCCAACGACGACAACTTCGCGCTCGGCGACGTTCCACTGCACACTGCCTTCGCGAAATCGTGCAACACGACGATGGGCAGACTCGGCGTCGCCCTGCCGCCGAACGGTCTGACCGACGCGGCCGCGCAGTACGGCCTCGGCGTCGACTACGTGACCCCGGGCCTGACGACCGTCACCGGTTCGGTGCCGTCGGCCGACACCCCGGCGCAGCGCGTCGAATCCGCCATCGGCCAAGGGCAGGTGACTGCGTCACCGTTCGGTATGGCGCTGGTCGCGTCGTCGATCGCGAACAACGGATTGCTCCCGCCGACGGTCGTCTCGGGCAAGCCCGGCGTGGGAAACATGCAGCCGGCAGCGGTGAACCCACAGGTCACCGAGCAGATCAAGGCCATGATGCGCGAGACCATCACCGGTGGTACGGCCACGGCACTGAACGACATTCCGGGTCTGCTCGGCAAGACCGGAACCGCCGAATTCGGGCCGAACAACGAAGGAGCGCACGGCTGGTTCGTCGGAATCTCCGGTGATCTCGCGTTCGCGGTCTTCGTGAACAACGCGGGAAGTTCGGCACCCGCCATCGAGGCTGCAGGACGCTTTCTGAGGTAACAGCCCGAGGTAAACGGACCACTCCGTATCTCAATCGTGACCGGCTTGTATGAATCCCGTGCTTGTTACTCGTGTGACTACAGTGAATATTGTGACTCATGAGTTCTATGAGTCGTGTCCGTCGTGGCCCGCGCAAGGTCCGCGGTCGCTACCTCGTCGCAGTTGCAGCATCGGCGACGCTGTCGGTCTCGGCCGTGTTCTGGATGGTCGACCGCCCACCGAGCGAGGCCGAGGTATTGGTCTCCAAATTCGTCGACGCGCTGGACAACCGCGATGTCGCGGCGGCGGCCGCACTGACGACGTACCCGAACGCCGCGACGGCAGCTCTGAATCAGATGTTCGACGGTTTGTCGGCCGACGGTAGATCGACGGGCGACTTCGACCTGACTCAGTACATGGATCTCTCCGACGAGAGCGGATTCTTCACGCTCGCGTCTGCCTGGAATTTCGGCGAGGGCAAGGACTGGAAGTACAGCGCTCAGGGCGCAACCAAGAAGCTCAGTGTCGGCTGGCGTATCGCGTGGGATCCGGCCACGCTCGTTCCGGATCTGACCTCCGGTGGGTCGGTTCGCTACACCCGCACCGACGCCGCTCCGCCGTTGATCTTCGATTCCGCGAACAACGTGCTGATGAGTGAGCGGACCATCAACGCCATCTCTCTCGACCCCGCCCAGATCAGTGATCCGGCGGCGTCGACTCAGCAACTCGCCGATGTCATCGACGTCGTCGCGCCGCTGATCACCTCCGAATCGCTACTGAAGGAACTCGATTCGGCCCACGGAGCTCCGATCACCGCAGTGACACTGCGCGACGACGACTTCGCCGTTCTCGAAGACGATCTGCGAGCGGTGCCGGGAGTGGTGGTCGCCCCGCAGCCGAAGCTCATCGTCGACGACCGTCGAATCACCTCCCCTGTGCTCGACTCCCTGCGCGCCGCATGGCAATCCGGCCGCGACGCCACCGCAGGCTGGGCCGTCGACACCTACACCGTCGACGGAACCGGTGAACGACGCGTGGGATTCCAAGGACCGGGCGGACCGGACCTGCACGCAACGCTCGATCCGCGCGTCCAACTCGCGGCCGAGAACGCTGTGGTGATGGCGGGTACATCCGCGTCGATCGTGGCGGTGTCCACGTCGACCGGTGCGATTCTTGGTGCGGCACAGAACAGTTACGCCAACGAGCAGGGCGACGTGGTGTTCGCCGGCTCCTATCCGGCCGGCACCGCGTCGGAGTTGATCAAAGCCGTACAGGCCGACCGCGGCGACGACAGTGCGGAAGACGCGGCGGCACGCCTGGGTCTGGGAATTCACTATGCGATGCCCGGTCTCGACGCCTACACCGGCACCCCCGCCGACAGCCGGAGCGCGATCGACGGTATTCGGAACGTCTCCACCGCGTCCGGAGCCGAGGCGACGGTGACACCGTTCGGACTTGCCCAGATGGCAGCAGCGATCTCCCGCGGCAGCGCGCCCACGCCGGCCATCGTTGCCGGGCAGACTGCAGTGGCAGACCGCGCAGCCGAGCCCATGGGCCCTGACGCTGCAGCCCGCTTGCATGAGATCGTGGCCGCATCGTCGAACAGCAGTGGTCTCGATACGTTCGACGGCGTGCAGGGATTTGCCGGAGAGAGCGGCGATGATCGCTTCGTGCTCGCGACCAGCGGCGATGTTGCCTTCGCCGTCTACATCGAGGACGCCGACGGTGGGGATCAGGCAGTGCGGATGACGAGCCGCTTGCTGCAGGAGATGGCGAACCCCGTCGAATAGGGGCTCGATCGTTAGGCACGGTAGTTTTGTCCGGTGACTGTGCTCGATTTCGGACTACTGGTGGTGGCCGGGTTCTTCGCCGGCCTCATCGGGTTCGTCACCGGGCTCGCATCCCTCGTGTCCTATCCGGCGCTGTTGGCGGTAGGGCTTCCCGCGGTCTCGGCGAACGTCACCAACACCGTCGCGCTGGTTGCTGCCGGAGTGGGTGCCACTACGAGCTCGTCGGCCGAACTCGCCAAGGACGGCAAACAGCTGATTCGCTACGCCGTCTACTCGGCGCTCGGCGGGACCACCGGGGCCATCCTGTTGCTCGTCACTCCAGAGGGATCGTTCGAGGTGATCGTGCCGTTCCTGGTCGCGATGGCTGCGATTGCGCTGCTGCTGCAGCCGAAAATCCGAACGCTGTCCGGCGGCAGGCAATTTCCGACGCTGTACCCGCTGGCGTTGTTCGCCGTCGCCATCTACGGGGGCTACTTCGGAGCCGGTGCCGGGGTCATCTTCCTGGCTCTGGCGCTGATCTGTACGTCCGATACGTTCTGGCGCGCAAGCATTCTGAAGAGCTTCTTCCTCGGCATCGCCAATCTCATTGCGGCGATCATCTTCTCGTTCTCCGGCCACGTGAACTGGTGGGCCGCTCTGGCTCTCGCAATCGGCTGCTTCGTCGGCGGTGCCTGCGGGCCACCGACCGTCAAGGTGATCTCACCGATCGTGCTCCGCGTCGGCGTCGGCATTCTGGGACTCGGCCTCGCCGGCTGGTTGGGATACCAGGCATTCGGCTGACGTCGTAGGTGATCTGAGTGTCCACCATTTCAGCCGGGAGGCGCGATCCCGCTTCCGGAACGAAATAGTGGACACTCAGATCAGTTGTGCCTCAGCTTCCGGAGCCGCCGGGGCACCGCAGCATCCACCGGTCGTGGGGGCGTCGGGCTCGTCGAACAGGCCGGCCCCACCGCAGACGCCCGTGTCGGGCAACGACAGCTCCACTTTTCGCGCGCCCTCGTGATCGCCTGCCAGTTCGGCGGCGATGCTGCGCACCTGCTCGTATCCGGTCATCGCCAGGAATGTCGGCGCGCGGCCGTAGCTCTTCATGCCAACCAGGTACAGGCCGGGCTCGGGCTGAGTGAGCTCCTCGACTCCGTGTGGTGACACCGAGCCGCAGGAGTGGATGTTCGGATCCACCAGTTCGGCGACGAACTTCGGTGCCTGCAGAGTGGGATCGAGATCGAGGCGCACTTCGGACAACCACGAAAGATCCGGACGGAACCCGGTCAGTGCGACGACGCGGTCGACGTTCTCGATACGGGTGCCGCCGTCGCCCACGAGGGCGAGCCGATCACCCTGCACAGCAACGGCTTCGGTGCGAAATCCGGAGACCACGGTGAGGTAACCGTCGTCGACGGCCTTCTTCGCGCGCTGGCCGAGTGCGCCTCGCGCCGCGAGTTCGTCGGCCGCACCGCCGCCGAAGACCTCCGCGGTGACGCCTCGACGCACGGCCCAGGTGAGCGTCGTGCCGGGCTCGTCGGCGGCGAGCTCTGCGAAGGTGATGATGGCGGTCAGCGCGGAGTGGCCGCTACCGGCGATGACGGTGTGCTTGCCCGCGAACTGGGAGCGAATCGCCGGATCGGCCAGATCGGGGACTCGGTAGTCGATGCGGTCGGCGGCGGCCTTCTCGCCGATGGCCGGAAGTCCCTCGCTTCCCAACGGATTCGGCGATCCCCAGGTGCCCGACGCGTCGACCACGGCGCGAGCGAGGATGCGTTCCTCGCTGCCGTCGGAGTGGCGAACATGCACCGACAGTGGTTCGGTGTCGCGTCCGGCGTCGACGACGCGGTCGCGTCCCCGGCGGGCGACGCCGACCACTTCGGAGTCGACTCGGACGGTATCGCCGAGCACAGCAGCGAGGGGCGCGAGATAGTGCTCCACCCATTCGCGTCCGGTGGCGTAGGTGTCGCCGTCCGGCGGAGTCCAACCGGTGGGTTCGAGCAGTCGGGCGGCAGCCGGGTCGACGATCTCGGACCACGGAGAGAACAGCCGCACGTGATTCCATTCGGACACTGCCGATCCGGCCAATGGTCCACGTTCGAGAACGATGACGGCAGAACCGGTTTCGGTCAGGTGCGCCGCGGCAGCGAGACCGATGGGGCCTGCGCCGACCACCACTACGGGGTATTCGTTCATGACTGATCTACCTTTCCTCGTCGAACGAGAGTGTCCACTGCTGCGCGTGCGGTCCGGCCGACGCCGATGAGCGTCGCCGAGGCCGGGCCGGTCCAGTCGCCGTAGCCCAGGAACACCAGCGTCGGTTCACCGCGGACGTGATTGCCGTCCAACATGATTCCCGATCCTTCGGTGTGCAAATGCAGCGGCTGCAGATGCCGCAGTGCGGGTCGGAATCCTGTGCATAAGAGGATTACATCCAGTTTCTCCGTCGTTTGTCCGTCGGTGACACCGTCGGTGGTGATCGCGGTGAACATCGGCCGGGCGTGCAGCACTCCGCGATCCCTGGCCTCCCGCACCGGCGGGACCATGACGATGTCGCCCAGACCGGCGACCCCTCCGGTATCGGGCCCGCCTGCCGCCAGAGTGCGGGACCGATCGCTGGCCACATCGAACAGCACCCGACCGTCGACGTCGTCGGGCAGAAACCTCGGCTCGCGGTTGGTGAACCACAGGGTCTGCGCGACCGTGGAGATCTCGGCGAGTATCTGAGCCGCCGAGTTTCCGCCGCCGACAATTCCTACTCGCTTGCCCACGAACTGATCCGGCGTTCGGTAGTCGGCGGCATGCAGTTGCGTGCCCCCGAAATCACGCATACCCGGGTAGCTCGGCCAGAACGGCCGAGACCACGTTCCCGTCGCACTGACGACTGCTGCGGCACCGTACGACTCGCCGTCGGTGTCGACTCGATAGCCCTCGGTCGTACTATGCACGGACTTCACGTCGACGGGCCTGTGCACCGGCAAGTCGTACTTCTTCTCGTACGCCCGCAGATAGTCCACCACATGCGATGCCGGAGGAAAACCACTGTGCCACGGCGGCATCGGCCAACCGGGTAGTCGCGAGTACTCGGTTGGCGAGAACAGATGTAGCGACGGCCAGTAGTCCTGCCAGGAACCGCCGGCGTGCGTCTGGTTGTCGAGGATGACGAAGTCCAGCCCGGCTCGTCGCAGGTAGTAGCCGGCGGCCAGTCCTGCTTGACCGCCGCCGATCACCACCACCTCGGTGTTCATTCGGATCAGGTTTCCGCGCTGCGCAATCGGGATGCCAGTTCTCCGACGCGGCCTGCGATGTCGTCACGCACCAGACGCATTCGCTCGATGCCGTCGATACCGCGTTCGGACGGTTCGTCGGTGTCCCAGTTCTCGAATCCGGGGCCGTCGACCACGTCTACCTTGGCCTCACCGCCGAGGGTGACGACGTAGTCCATCCGGGCGAGCAGAGCGGGGTCGATCGGTTTCGGTACTTCACCCGACAGATCGACGCCGACTTCGAGGAGTGCCTCGGCGGACAGTGCGTTGACTGCGCTACCGGGTTCGGTTCCGGCAGAGTGCACTTCGACCGAATTGCCGACCGTCTTGCGCATCAGGCCGGCCGCCATCTGTGATTTGCCGCCGTTCTTGACGCAGACGAACAGCACGCTGGGTGTCGTCATGATGCCGAACTCTGCTTCGCTGGAACCAGTTCGGCGATCAGGTCTTCGATCCGACGCTTGATCTCGTCGCGAATCGGGCGCACTGCCTCGACGCCTTTTCCTGCCGGATCGGCCAGTGCCCAGTCGCGGTAGCTCACGCCAGGGAACACCGGGCACGCGTCGCCACAGCCCATGGTGATGACGACGTCGGACGTCTCGACGGCCTCGGTGGTCAGGATCTTCGGCGACTGCGACGAGATGTCGATACCGACCTCGGCCATGGCCTCCACCGCTGCCGAGTTGATGGTGTCCGCGGGAGCGCTACCGGCAGAACGTACCTCGACGGTATCGCCGGCAAGATGAGTCAGAAATCCGGCGGCCATCTGAGAGCGGCCGGCGTTGTGGACGCAGACGAACAGCACGCTGGGTGTCTCGGACATCAGGAATCCTTCGATGACGTGGTCGTGGAAAGGCTGGGGGAGAACCGCTTCCGCAAGGCGAGGGAGACATAGACGAGGCCGACCAGGACCGGCACCTCGATGAGCGGACCGACGACTCCGGCGAGCGCCTGCCCGGACGTTGCGCCGTAGGTGGCGATGGCGACGGCGATGGCGAGCTCGAAGTTGTTGCCCGCAGCGGTGAATGCGAGGGTGGTAGTGCGTTCGTAGCCCAGGCCCATGGCGGCCCCGAGTGCGTAACCGCCGCCCCACATCACCGCGAAGTAGACCAGCAGGGGCAGCGCGATGCGCACCACGTCCCAGGGCTGTGACGTGATCCGATCACCCTGTAGCGCAAAGAGAACGACGATGGTGAACAACAGCCCGTAGAGAGCCCACGGGGCGATCCTCGGGATGAACTTCTCCTCGTACCATGTGCGGCCCTTGGCGCGTTCACCGAAGAAGCGCGATGCAAATCCGGCTATCAGCGGGATTCCGAGGAAGATCAGCACCGATTTCGCGATCTGCCACGGCGACGCTTCGATCGTGGTCTGCTCCAGGCCGAGCCAGCCGGGCAGTACCGAGAGGTAGAACCATCCGAGGACGGCGAACATGAAGACCTGGAACACCGAGTTGATCGCCACGAGCACGGCCGCGGCCTCACGGTCTCCGCAGGCGAGGTCGTTCCAGATGATGACCATCGCGATGCATCGAGCGAGGCCGACGATGATCAGGCCGGTCCGGTACTCGGGCAGGTCCGGCAGGAAAAGCCATGCGAGAGCGAACATCAGCGCCGGTCCGAGGATCCAGTTGAGAACGAGCGATCCGATCAGCAGTCGCCTGTCCCCGGTGACGGTGTCGAGGCGGTCGTAGCGGACCTTGGCCAGTACCGGATACATCATGACGAGCAGGCCGACGGCGATCGGCAGCGACACCCCGTCGACGGAGATGGAGGACAACGCGTCGTTCAGCTCGGGGATCATGCGTCCCAGGATCAGGCCGACGACCATGGCGACACCGATCCACACCGGGAGGAACCGATCGAGCGTGGAGAGTTTGCCGACGACGGCGGTGTCCGTGGTGGTGCTCATACCGTGACCACCGTGGGGTCCGCTGCGGTGAGTACCGACGACAGTTGTTGCAAGGCAGCTGGAACGACCCAGTAGTACACCCAGGTTCCGCGTCGCTCACAGTCGAGCAGCCCGGCTTCGCGGAGCACCTTGAGGTGGTGGGAGATCGTCGGTTGCGACAGGTCGAAAGCAGGGGATATGTCACACACGCACGCTTCGCCGCCGGCATGACTGGCGACGAGGCTGAGCAACCGCAGGCGCACAGGATCGCCCAACGCCTTGAACATGCGGGCCAGATCCCCGGCCCAGTCCACGGTCAGCGGTTCGTGGACGAGCGGCGAACAGCATGCGCCGGCCGAGGAGGTCAGGTCCTGATTCGACATTGGTCTATATTGACCCTTGTCGAATCAGCCGTCAAGTGAACAGTCGCTGAACCCGGACCAGACGGTAGAGGACGCCGAGCAGTACGACAACGGTGCCGATCGCGATCGACGACAAGGGCAGCGTGGCAATGAGAACCAGGCACCCGAGCGCTCCGAGCGCCTGCAGGGGGCGCGGATAGCGTCGGTGTTCGGTGCCCTGGGTGTACGCGCTGACGTTGGCGACGAGGTAGTACAGCAGCACCCCGAAGGACGAGAAGCCGATGGCGTCACGAAGATCCACGACGAGAATTGCGGCACCGACGATCGCCGCCAGAGTGATCTCGGCCCGGTGCGGCACCGAGTAGCGAGGGTGGACCGCGGTCAGATACGACGGCAGATCATGGTGGCGGGCCATCGCCAACGACGTGCGTCCGATACCGGCGATCAAGGCCAGTAACGCTCCGAGCGCGGCCAGTCCGGCACCGATGCGCATGACGGGTGATGCCCACGAATACCCGGACGTCACAACGAGATCGACCAGCGGAGCCGACGACGAGGCCAGCAGGTCCGGGCCCAATACCGTCAACAATGTCACGGCAACCGCTGCATAGATCAGCAACGCGATGCCGAGTGCAGAGACGATGGCCCGTGGAATGGTGCGCTCGGGCCGCACCACTTCCTCGCCGAGGGTGGCGATGCGCGCGTAGCCGGCGAAGGCGAAGAACAGCAATCCCGCGGACTGCAGAATTCCGTACCAGCCGTCCCCGGTGAGGGATCCCGAAGCGCCGATGCCGTTGCCCGGCGAGCCGGCGAAGCCCAGAACCACCCCGACGACGAGGATGGCGAGCACCGCGGTGACGAGGATCTTCGTCAGGAGCGCCGTGCGAGTGATGCCGAAGTAGTTCACCACCGTCAACGCGACAATGGCAAGAATCGCAACGACTTTCGTATAGCCGGAAGGGGCGACGTAGGCCGCGAACACCATCGCCATGGCCGCCGAGCTTGCGGTCTTGCCGATGACGAAGGTCCAGCCGGCGAGGAAGCCGGGCCACTCACCGAGTTGTTCACGACCGTAGATGTACGTCCCGCCCGACGTCGGATACTGGGCGGCGAGTTGCGCGGACGACGTCGCGTTGCAGAACGCGACGACAGCCGCGATGGCGAGGCCGATCAGCAAGCCGGCACCCGCTGCGGCCGACGCGGGAGCGAACGACGCGAACACCCCCGCCCCGACCATCGAGCCGACACCGATGACGACTGCATCGACAAGGCCCAGTCGACGGGCCAGCGGCTGTGGGTCGGTCATGCCTGGACCCGGATGTCGATCACGGCGACAACTGTAGAGGCCCTACACCAGTGGCAACAGACCAGATGTCGGCCGCGGTCTACTTCTTCTGCTGATACACGTCCGGAATTCCGTCGTGGTCGTCGTCGCGTGTCTCTTCGATGTAGAAGTCGCGGTACGCCTTGTTGCGGGTACGCAGAATGATCGACGCGATGGTTGCGGCGATGATCGAACCGGTCAGCACACCGACCTTCACGTGGTCGTCGCGCTCTGTTCCTTCACCGAATGCCAGATCGCCAATCAGCAGCGACACCGTGAAACCGATACCGGCGAGCATCGCGACGCCGAAGACGTCGAGCCATTTCAAGCCGGCGTCCAACGTGGCCCGGGTGAAGCGTGAGACCAGGTAGGTGGTGCCGAAGATGCCGATGGCCTTGCCGATGACGAGGCCGGCAATGATGCCGATGGCAATCGGGTCGGTCAGGGCGCTGGCCAGGCCGGAGAAGCCGCCGACAGTCACACCGGCTGCACAGAAGGCGAACAGCGGCACAGCGATACCCGCGGAGATCGGCCGGATCTTGTGCTCGAAATGCTCGGCGAGACCGGGGCCCGCATCGGGGCCGCCGTTCGCCTTGCTCCGGATCACCGGGACGGCGAAGCCGAGCAAAACGCCTGCGACGGTGGCGTGGACACCCGACTCGTGCATGAGCACCCACGTCACCACGGCCAGGGGGATGAGCACCCACCACGAGCGGACGCGCATCTGCACGGCGACCGCAAACAGCGCGAGCGGGATCAGCGTCAGGCCGAGGGCGATGAAGTTGATGTCATCGGTGTAGAAGATCGCGATGACGCTGACGGCCAAAAGGTCGTCGACCACGGCCAGAGTCAGCAGGAAGGTTCGCAGCGCTGTCGGCAGATGCGTGCTGATCACGGCGAGAACGGCCACCGCGAACGCGATATCGGTCGCGGTGGGAATGGCCCAGCCGAGCAGAGCGCCATCCCCGGTGCCGAGGTTGAACAGCACGAAAATGACTGCGGGAACTACCATTCCGCCGACAGCAGCGGCCACCGGCAGTGCGGCGCGTGCCGGATCGCGCAGATCACCGGCAACGAACTCGCGTTTGAGTTCGAGCCCGACGACGAAGAAGAAGATGGCCAACAGCCCATCGGCGGCCCACGTCGACAGAGTCAGATCGAGATGCAGAGCCGACGGCCCGACGCGAGTGCTCATCAATGAGTCGTAGGCGGCGGACCACGGTGAGTTGGCCCACACGAGCGCGACCACGGTGGCAACGAGAAGCAATGCGCCGCCGACGGTCTCTTTGCGCAAGACCTGTGCGATGCGGTCGGCCTCGGACCAGGAACCGCGAGAGAACAGCGGCAATCTCTCTTTGGGAATCGGTGAATCAGACACGGGAACAACGCCTTTCGGTAGCAACGTCGTGCTGAGCGCGTCCGCCGAGTCGACGGACATGTGCGCAGCACAGAACAATTGCCGACCAGACTTCCCGGCGCACCGTGAATGATCCTATCGCGAAAAGGTCCCTGTCACCGAACCGAGGGAATGAATCTGGCGATCGCGCGCCAGCCGAGCAGCAGAACCGCGGTGGAGATCGTCGCAACGACGATGAACGCGGTTGCGGTTCCCTGACCTGTCGCCGTGCGCAGGATCATGCCTCCGACGACCGTGGTGACCCACACCAGAATGCCCGTCGGAACAACGAGGAACGCGTCGAACTTGTTGCGGTACAGAGCGAACGTCGCGATCCAGCCGATAGCGGCACCGACGACGAACGGCCACGCGGTGTGGAACAGGCCGGACAGCGCGGTGGCTTCGTCGTGACTGCGACGGCCGATCGCGGCGAACAGCACGATCATGACGAGATCGAGGACGGCAGCGACGGCCGGGGAACGAAACTTCACGGGCCCACTGTAGGACACCGATGCGAACGGCCCGCGCCTACGAGTGCAGGTGCGGGCCGTTCGATGCCACTGGATCCCGCCCCCCCAGGTCCGGATCACCCCTCCCCTTCCGGATCAATGCGCCTTTGTTGCAGTCCAACCGACTGAAACCCACATTGATCCGGACCTGGGGGGGCGGGAGGCGGGGGTGAAACTTACGCCTGGAGGCCGGCCTCGATGTCGAGGTTCAGTGCGATCTTGTCGCCGACGACTGCGCCGCCGCCTTCGAGGGGCATGTCGATGCTGATGCCGAAGTCCTTGCGGTTGATGGTGGTGCTGGCTTCGAAGCCTGCGACCGGTCCGTTGCCCATGCCGGCGTTGACGCCGTTGAACTCGAGCTTGAGGTCGATGGACTTGGTGACGCCGTGGAGGGTGAAGTCTCCGGTGACGACGAAGTCTCCGCCGTCGGCCTTGACCGAGGTGGACTTGAACGTCGCGGTCGGGAACTTCTCGACCTCGAAGAAGTCGGCGGTCTTGAGGTGGCCGTCGCGCTGCTCGTTGTCGGTGGTGATCGAGGTGACGTCGATCTGGGCGTCGACGGACGGGGTGCCGTCGGCGGCGACGGTGACGGTGCCGCTGAAGTTCTGGAAACGGCCGCGGACCTTGCTGACCACCAGGTGGCGGACGGTGAATCCGACGGTGGAGTGGGTGGGATCGATGGCCCAGGTGCCTGCGGTGAGCTCGGGAAGCGCGATGGCGGTGGTCATGAGGACTCCTTGTTGGGTTGAAGTTTCAAACTCATAGTACACAAGCGGACCGGGGTCCGTATATATTCCGGGTGAACGAAAAGTGACGGATGCCATACCGAACGGCACGGGGCTACGCGGTCTCCGGATCGCCTTTGGAGTCGCGATCGTGCTCGGCGGCTCGGCCGAGATCGGAGGTCTCCTGCCGCTCGAGGGCGATGTCGAATTCGAGATCGGCGTGCTGGTGCTTACGGAACAGGACGAGGAACACGATCCACCCGACGATGGCGACCAAGATGAAGCTGACCCCGCGATAGACCAGGGCCGACGCCACTGCCTGAGATGCGGTGATGGACGCGGCGCTGGTCAGGAACGCGATGAGGGTGGCGTCGACGACCACCAGGCCACCGGGTGCGAGCGGGACGGATCCGACGGCCTTGCCCGCCGCGAATGCGATGAACAGCCCGGACAGCCGTGGATCTGCGCCGACGGCGAAACATGCGAACGCCAGGCACGCGACGTCCGCGAGCCGGTGCACGGCCGACCAGGACAGTGTGAGCGCGCCGTCCCGTTTGCCGAGCTGTACGGATTGGATCTGGCCGATGACCTTGTCGATGGCCTCGGCTCCGGCGTCGAGATCGTGGTTGCGGAACGCGTTGTACTTGCGCAGACCCCAGCGGGCGAACTGTTTGATGGATTCCGGGTGGTTCGAGATGTATCGGACAGCGGCCACGATCGCGATGACGCCGATGATCGGGAGCACCACGGTGAAGGTATTGAACGAACTACCGACAACCAGTCCGCCGGCAACGCCGAGCACCGCCAACCCGGCCGCGGCGATGACGCCGGAGATGGCGAGCTGCCACGAGGCGACAACCGGACTCGCACCCCAGCGTCGGGTCTCGCGGTAGGTGAAGGCCGTCGAGAACACCTGGCCGGCGGGCAGAGTGAGCGACATTGCGGTGCTGCCGTAGATGACGGCCACGGACTTGCGTTGCCGCACCTGCACGCCGCCCGCGTCGAGCAGCTGCTTCTGGACTCGGCCGAACGCGCTGAGCGACACGGCTTGGGCAAATACGCACGCAGCCAGCCAGCCCCAATGGATTTCTCGTACTGCTGTCCAGGATTCGTGCAGCCGTGGCCACAGGTAGATTGCCTCGCCCACCAGCAGAGCGACCAGGGCAATTGCGGCGATCCACTTGACCCATCTCAGCCGGTTTCGCGGGCGCCGCGCTGCGGGTCCGCTGGTCGAGCTGGGGTCGGGCATCCTGTCAGACTAACCGTCACTCGAGGGGGAGTCGGGATACTCCACCGGCCAGGCCAGGTGGGTTGCCCGTCGTCGGCCACGCAGTTGCACCTGGTCGCCCAACTCCCACTGTTCCTGCTCCTCGTCGTCGGCGAAGTACAGGGCCGAGGTGGATGCCAGAACGCGTCCGGGCCGCAGTTTCGCCAGTTCGGTGAGCCGCGACGCCTCGTTGACCGGGTCTCCGATGACCGTGTACTCGAAGCGCTCGGACGCGCCGATGTTGCCGGCGACGGCCAGTCCCGCCGACACCCCGATGCCGATGTCGAGTCCGGTGATCTCGTCCAGAGCGAAACGCAGTTCACGCGCCGCGGCCAAGGCCGCGGTGGGAGCGTCGGGACGGTCGAGTGGTGCCCCGAAGATCGCCAGCGCCGCGTCGCCCATGAATTTGTTGACGAAGCCGTGGTGGCGTCCGACGACGTCGACGACCACCCGGAAGAACTCGTTGAGCAACACCACGACCTCACTCGGCGGGCGTTCCGACGCGGTGGCGGTGGATCC
Organism: Rhodococcus sp. 05-2255-1e; assembly: GCF_002259025.1. Taxonomy (NCBI): domain Bacteria; kingdom Bacillati; phylum Actinomycetota; class Actinomycetes; order Mycobacteriales; family Nocardiaceae; genus Rhodococcus; species Rhodococcus sp. 05-2255-1e. The sequence goes on from NZ_NOZE01000033.1 coordinate 84,948, forward strand.
GACCATGTCGACGAACAGCACGGCGACGAATCGTGTCTCGCCACCCAGCTCGGTACCGAACTGCAGTGCTCGACGCGCCACGTCCTCGCCGACGTGCTGGCCGAACAGCTGACGCAGGACGCGTCGCTCGGCGGATTCCTCCATCATGCGGTTGAAGCCGACCTGGAGGCGACCGATCTCGCTGCCGTCGAACACGTCGACCTCGACGTCGGTCTCGCCGCGCTGCACGCGTTCGATGGCGTTGTGCAGTTGGCTGATCGGGTCGGAGATCTGGCTCGCCGTGAGCATCGACAGGACGAAGGCCTGCACGATGGCCAGCACGCTGAGCAGGATGATGGCCACGGCCAGTGCGTTCGGCGAGAACACCAGGTCGGTCGTCAGCTGGGTGGCACACAGCAAGATGATGCCGATGACGGGCATCAACGTGCCCAGGCCCCACGTCATGGCCATGCGGGTACCGACGCCGGGCGTCATCGTGCGGTCGAAGCGGCCTTCGCTCAGTGCCAGTGCTGCGACCGGGCGCAGAATGCGTTCGCCGAGCATGTAGGTGAAACCGAAGGTGACGGTGGCGGCCATGCCGACGGTGACGATGACGGCGATGGACAGCGACGGCATCTCCGCGATGGTCAGCAGCACGAAGATGATGCCGCCGATGATCCACAGAATCAGGTGCACGATGGCCTGACGCAGCGGCGCGTGCAGCGTCGTCATCTGTTCCTTGCGGGTGGGCGGGCCGCCGCGGAGCTGCCACCTGATGACCGAGCGCAGCAGTGTGTACGCGTAGATCAGGCTGACCACGAGCGCCACACCGAGGTATGCCCCGAAGATGTACACGTTGCGGACGCGGTCGGCGACGATCGATTGCGACTCCGGAATGGGCAGACCGTAGCGAACGAAGGCGAATACGAGCACGGCACCGAACACATTGGCGATGAGCATCGAGAGCATATAGAGCGGCCAGCGACTCTTCAGGGTGAGCGAGACCGCTCGGAAAGATGCCAGCACAGGTTAAATTTAGCGGGTGAGCACCGACGAGTTGCGGGCGCAAGGTACGGGGGCGTCCCCGCGCCTCACTTCGGCCGCAGATTCGGTGCATCCGCTGGTACGGGTTGGGGCGGAATGGACGTGGCGACTGCTGGTCCTGTTTGCCGGATTCATCACTTTTGCGTATGTGATCGCCAAACTGAGCACGGTGGTCATCCCGCTGGGTCTGGCGCTGCTGGCGGCCGCTCTGCTGGTGCCGATCGTCGATTGGATGCAGCGTCGAGGAGTGCCGCGTGTCGCTGCGGTGATCATCGTGATCATCGCCAGCATCGGCGTCGTCGCCGGAATCATGACGTTCATCGTCGAGCAGTTCATCGAGGGGCTGCCGCAGGTGGGCGATCAGTTCACCCAATCGATCAACAGCGTCGAGGAGTGGCTCAGCAACGGGCCGCTGCACATCAGCGAAGACCAGATTCGGCAGGCGACCGACAATCTGGTCAAGGTCATCCAGGACAACCAGGAGGCCGTCACCAGTGGGGCGTTGACCACGGCGACGGTGATCGGCGAAATTCTGACCGGGGCGTTGCTGACGCTGTTCACGCTGATCTTCTTCCTGTACGGCGGTGATCAGATCTGGCAGTTCGTCACCCGGCTCGCACCGACGACGGCGCGCAAGAAGATTCGCACAGCCGGCATCCAAGGCTTCGGGTCGCTCGTGGGATACGTTCGCGCGACGGTGGCCGTCGCCGCAGCCGACGCCGTGGGCATCGGAGCCGGGCTCGCCATTCTCGGTGTACCGCTGGCACTTCCGTTGGCCTCACTGGTGTTCATCGGTGCCTTCATTCCGATCATCGGTGCCGTGCTGACCGGATTCGTCGCAGTGTTCATCGCGCTGGTGACGAAGGGGCTCATCACCGCCGTCATCACCCTGGGCATCGTGATAGCGGTCATGCAGCTCGAAGGCCACGTGCTGCAGCCACTTCTGCTCGGCCGCGCCGTTCGGCTGCACCCACTGGCCGTCGTGCTGTCCATCACCGTCGGCATTCTGCTCGCGGGCATCGTCGGCGGCTTGCTGGCGGTCCCGATCGTCGCGGTGCTCAACACCGCCGTCCGGTCGCTGCTCGCCGACGACCCCGACGAGGTGTACGAGGAACTCGATGTCAGCGACACGCTGTACTCCGCCGAACCCAGCGACCCGGACACCCCTCCCGGTTCGTCCGAGCCCGATCGACTTGCCAAGGGGGAGCTGAACACTGCAGACCCGAAGACCGATGCGGACGACTGACCGAGTGCGGCCGACGCTGAACTCGGCCGATCCCGACAGCCCGCTGTGGCGGGCCTCGCAGGCCTTCCGCCTGGTCACTCTCGTGTACGCCGTCAGCTATCAGGCTGCGACCGTCGACAACTACACCAACCCGCGGCTGAGTTGGGCGTTGGTCGCCCTGATGGCCGTATGGTCCGGGGCTTCGGCACTCCTGCTCTCGCGGGCCACCCTGCCGCGCTGGCAGGTGGTGCTCGCAGATCAGATCATCGTGATCGCCCTGATGGCGTCGACGCGGTTGGTGGCCGACTACGATTGGTACAGCACCCGCCAGACCCTGCCCACCACCCTGTGGGCCACCAACGCCGTCATCTCCGCCGCAATTCTGTTGGGGCCCAAGGGCGGTATCGCCTCGGGTGTGGTGATGTCGTTGGTCAGTGCCCTGGTACGAGACCGGTTCGACACCGACCTGTGGTCGGACGCCACCGCCCCGGTGCTGCTGTCGGCCGGGCTCGCGTTGGGATTGGCGTCGAACACCGCCCGGCGCGCCCACGAGGAATTGCGCAGTGCGGCACGGTTGGCCGCGATCACCGAGGAGCGTGAGCGGCTGGCCCGACAGGTGCACGACGGGGTTCTGCAGGTGCTGGCCCTCGTCCGCCGTCGAGGTCTCGAAATAGGCGGGCCGGCAGCCGAACTCGCGGAGCTCGCCGGTGAGCAGGAAGTCGCTCTGCGCGTACTGATCTCCGAACAGTCGGCTCCGCGCGACGATCACACCGGATCGATCGTCGACGTGCGCGCCCTGCTGCGCACCCAGGCCGGCACGTCGATCTCGGTGTCGACTCCCGCCGACCCGGTGCTCGTCGAATCCGACGTCGCCGAGGAACTCGCTGCCGTCGTGACCACTGCCCTGTCCAACGTCGAGCTTCACGCAGGTGCCGATGCGAAGGCCTACGTACTGCTCGAAGACGTCGACGGAGAGCTGATCCTGAGCATTCGTGACGACGGCCTCGGAATACCCGCCGGACGGCTCGCCGCCGCCGAGGCCGAGGGCCGGATGGGCGTCTCGAAATCCATCCTCGGCCGGGTCGAATCTCTCGGCGGTACTGCGATACTCGACACCGGAGAGGGCGAGGGCACCGAATGGGAAATTCGGGTTCCGCGAACGAGAGGAGCGAGATGACCGGCGACGAGAATCCGAATGCCGAGATCGCGGTGATGGTCGTCGACGATCACCCCATGTGGCGTGACGGCGTCGCCCGGGATCTCGAGGCCGCCGGATTTCGGGTGGTCGCCACCGCGGACGGAGTAGCCGCGGCCGGACGCCGCGCCCGAGCGACCACTCCCGACGTCGTCCTCATGGACATGCATCTGCCCGACGGGAACGGTGCCGATGCCACCGTCGCAGTGCTCGACGCGTCCCCGAAATCCACGATTCTGGTGCTCTCGGCGTCGGCGGAACGCAGTGACGTGCTCGACGCGATCAAGGCAGGTGCGACGGGTTACCTCGTCAAGAGTGCCTCGGCGGAGGAACTGTTCGACGCCGTCCGCGCTACCGCAGCCGGACAAGCGGTGTTCACCCCGGGTCTGGCCGGTCTGGTTCTCGGCGAATTCCGGCGGATGTCGTCGTCGCCGGAGCCGGAGTCCGATACCCGCCCCACGTTGACCGAGCGCGAGACCGAGGTGCTCAGACTGGTCGCAAAAGGGCTCAGCGCCAAGCAGATTGCGACCCGTTTGACGCTCAGCCACCGGACGGTCGAGAACCACGTGCAGGCGACACTGCGAAAACTGCAGCTGGCCAACCGCGTCGAATTGACCCGGTACGCCATCGAAAAGGGTCTGTAGGGGTTTGCGACCCGGCCCGACGGGCACTCTTGACCCCATGACCGACAACGAAGCAGTGGACACGACAGTCGATCCGGCCGAGCACACGAAGGGTGTCGACGCCGACCAGGATCAGACCGGTGACGAGCGCGCCGAGGCCATCGACGAATTCGACGGCCATCTGGACGGGTCGGGCGAGGAGTCCGAGCTTCCGACGCCGGAGCCGACCGAAGTGGCCGACAAGAGCGACGAGAAGACCGTCACCCGGTCCGAGTAGCCCCTACTGGGCACACAGCCTGCCGAGCGCGAATTTGGCGATCGGCAGGTAGGGCAGAACCAGCGGCAGCGGGCCGTCGATGGTGATCCACGCCCTGGTTCCACTGGGTCGTGAGACGACTCCGTGTGTCAGATCCACGCCGATGGCTCGGTTCTGGAACCACGCCGACCACGCCCACGTCCACGAGTGTTCGTCCACCGAGTGCACCTCGAAGTCGATCGGCACCCCCAACGGCCCCAGCACTCGGCCGGAGGTATCGGAGTCGAGGCGTTCACCGCGGTATTCGACGCCCATGATCTGCGGAGCCCAGGTCTTCCAGACCGTCGGGTCCATGTAACGCTCCCAGACCTCGGGTGCCGGGGCGTCTCCGGTGGATTGCAGTGTCACTCGCATAGCCCTCACCTACCCGCTGGTAGCCGTCTCCACACGGATATTCGCCGAACGTTCGGTCACCATCCACCGCCGGGGCATCGGGTGGACGTCCGGCTGGAGAGACTGAGCAGGTGCGCATCGTTCAACTGGCGAACTTCTACGGGCCGCGGTCCGGCGGTCTGCGGACGGCCGTCGATCAGCTGGGATCGGGCTACGTGGCCGCTGGTCACGACGTCACGCTGATCGTGCCGGGTGCCCGGTGGAGTGAGACGACGCTGCAGTCGGGAGTGACGCGCGTCGAGGTGCCGGCACCGAAAGTTCCGTTCACCGGCGGCTACCGTGTGGCCGACCCGCGGCGAGTGGCCTCGATCGCGTCGGGTCTACGTCCGGACGTGATCGAAGTGTCGGACCGGCTGACCCTGCGCGGAATGGGCAGGTGGGCGTCGCGTCGCGACATCCGCAGCGTGATGATCTCTCACGAGCGCCTCGACCGTCTGTTGGCTCAGACGATGCCGATGCGATACGCCCGGCCCCTCGCCGACGCGGCCAACCGACGCACTGCCGAGTCGTACGACGCCGTCGTCTGCACCACCGAGTTCGCACAGCAGGAATTCGATCGAATCGGAACGCCCAACGTTCGTCGAGTCCCGCTCGGCGTCGATCTCGAGCTGTTCCATCCCCGACGACGCCGAGCCGGCGCGCGCTCGGCATGGCTGGGTAGCGCCGACCGGCTGCTGGTCCACTGCGGCCGACTGTCGGTGGAAAAGCATGTCGAGACCAGCATCGATTCGCTTGCCGCGCTCTGCGATTCGGGTATGCGGGCTCGGTTGGTCATCGCCGGCGACGGCCCCCGACGAGCGGGCCTGGAACGACGCGCCCGCGGGCTGCCCGTCGACTTCCTCGGCTTCGTCGACGGCAGGTCGGCCGTCGCCGAGCTGCTCGCCTCGGCAGACATCGCTCTCGCGCCGGGGCCGCACGAGACATTCGGCCTCGCGGCATTGGAATCGCTCGCCGCGGGCACGCCCGTCGTCGTCTCCGAAACCTCGGCACTGGCCCAGATCGTCACCCCGCAATGCGGTGGATCCTCGATCAACACCGCCGACGGCTTCGCAGCGGAAATCCAACGGCTGCTTCGACTTCCGGCCGACGGACGCCGGATCGCGGCGAGAGTACGCGCCGAAGAGTTCGGCTGGCCCGCATCGGTACACGGAATGTTGTCGGTTCTCCGCGGGCACGCCGCCTGAGAACTTCGCTACCCTGGGCCCATGGAGGCAAGGGATCTGCGAGTGTCCGATGCCGAACGCGAGCACGTCGGGCAGCTGCTGCAACGAGCAGTCGGCCAAGGCATGTTGTCGCTCGGTGAGTTCACCGAAAGAATGGACACCGCTCTGGCGTCGAAGACCCGGGGCGAACTGAACTCGGTACTCGCCGATCTACCGGGCATGCAGATCGCCGGCGAGCACCTCCCGTCGCCGAAACCCTTCGCCGATCCCACCCCACAACCGACGCCGCGCCGCGTCGTGCAGGAGCACTGGGGACACGGCGGCGGTACCCCGGACACGGTGCGCGGCAGCATGTCCACCATCACCCGCAAAGGCCCGTGGAACGTACCGCGCCGGTTGAACGTGGTGACGCGGCTGTCGTCGGTGACACTCGACTTCACGCAGGCCGTCATGGTCAGCCAGGTCGTCGACATCCACGTCGACGACTACTGCAGCTCCGTCACCGTGATCCTCCCGACGGAAGCCACCGCCGACGTCAACGGCGCCGAGGCCGTCGCAGGTACCGTCACCAACAAGGTGCGCACCGGCCCGCCGTACGGACCGCTGCACGTGGTGCTCACCGGGAAGGTCCGCTTCGGTTCCCTCACCGTCAAGCACCCCTTCGGTAGCTCGTTCCGTAAAATTTTCGGATAGTCGGGCTGGACTACTCGAGGGATCCGAGTAGCACTACTCAGGCTATCGAGCCGCCCGGCCCGCAGGATCTATCCCATGACTTCTTCCCAGAACTCCGGGCTGGACCCGCAACTCGTCGCGCGCCTGTCCAGCCGCTTCGATTCCTTGGGCGACCACATGCGTCAGGTGGCCGTCGACCTGCATACATTGCAGTCGCAGCTCGGTACCGCACCCACTTCCGTGCCCGTTTCGGCTCCCGCCAGGCCACAGCCGGTACCGCGGTCGTCTGCGCCGACCGTCCCTCCGCAGACGTTCTCGCCGCCCCAGATGCCTGCACCGCAGCAGCCCTATGCCGCGCGCGGCCCGGTGTCGGCACCTCCGGTCACGCCGCCTCCTGCGGTCGGCCGGTCCATGGCAGCCCCGCCGTTGCGAGGGCCGGTGGTCGCGCCGCGGCCACCCGTTCCACCTCGTGAGCCGTGGTGGCAACGGGACGGCGTCATCAGTCGCCTGCTCGCCGTTGCGGGCGCAGGTGTGACGCTCGTCGGCGTCGTGATGCTGCTGGTTCTGGCCGCACAGGCCGGGTGGTTCGGGCCGCCTCTGCGCGTCGCCGCAGGCGGGGTGTTCTCCCTCGCACTGATGGTTCCGGCGTGCGAGTGTTCGGTCGCTCCGGAGGACGCGTCGGCGGAATTGCTCTGGCCGCTACGGGTATTGCGGGTCTGTACCTCGACGTTCTGGCGACGTCCGTCCTGTACGGCTGGCTCGATCCGATGATCGGGTTGATTGCTGCATTCGGAATTGCCGCTGCGGGAACAGCTCTCGCAGTGCAGTGGAAGTCGCAGCCGATGGCGGTGTTGATCCTCGCCGGAGTCGCGGCGTGTGGCCCCGTCCTGACCGACGGTCCGACCCTGGCCCTGATCGCGTTCTTCGTCGCCACCTACATTGCGAGCTTCCCGGCTCAGATCGGCCGTGATTGGCCGCTGCTGCAGATCGTCCGAACCCTTCCCCTCGTAAGCACGGTCCTGATTGCGCTGGTCGGAACCGACCTGTCCGAACCGACCGACTATCGACTGCTTCTCGTCGTCGTCCTGGTGGCCGCGTCCGGAATGGGTATGTCTCTGGAACTGCTGCGCCGCAACGTCTCCGACGTGGTAGCCACCGTCATGACCGCTCTTGCCGCGCTACCGCTTCTGATCTCGGCGAGCGTGTTCGATCGGTGGACCACCGTGACCGTGCAGTTGGTTCTGGTGGCCGCGGCACTGGCGATCGTGCTGCTGGTGCACTGGCTGCCGGCGCATGCCCGCATCACCGTCGCGATCATCGGTGCCGTGGCAATGCTGCAGGCCGCTGTCGAATCGACGACGGTCGACGTGCGTCCGGTCGTGCTGTTCGCGGTTGCCCTGGCGCTGTTCGCCGCGGCCCACCGCACTCGCTCGTCGTTGGCGTACCTGATCGGAAGCGCGTTCGGTGTGATCGGCGCGTTGACCTTCGTCTCGATCTCCCCGCCGGAGGCTCTCCTGGACTCCGATCACGCTGCCGGGAACGCGGGCATCATCATCGGCGGAATACTGCTCGCTGCAACAGCATTCGCGTTCGCCTATGTCCTGACCGAACTGAAACTCATTGACGACGGAATGCAGACCCTCGCCATCGTCTCCGGTGTGCTCGCCCTGTACGGCCTCACCTCGGCCACAGTGAGCCTGGGAACCTCGATCGGCGGCAACACCACCGGATTCACCGCCGGGCACACCGCCGCCACGATCGAGTGGATGATCGCAGCATTCGCCCTGCTGGCCTTCGGCTTACGGAGTATTGCCCACGCTCACCTGGCACTGCTGGCCGGACTTTCGCTGACCGCCGCCTCCATCGCCAAACTGTTCCTGTTCGACCTCGTCGCCCTGGACGGCCTGTTCCGCGTCATCGCCTTCATTGCAGTCGGCTTGTTGCTGCTGATCGCGGGGACCCGATACGCCAAGGTATTCGCGGACCGAGAGGGCGCGGTCACCTCCTGACCCCCGCTGCTTCCTGACCCCCGCTGAGTGAACGGACCACTGCACACGTCTCGACGGTGCAGTGGTCCATTCACGCGTTGCGGGGGAGGGGTGGCTCCCGGCTGTGACGGCTCGCGTCAGCGTGAGCGGTTGCGCTCCCGAGCCAACAGTTCGCTGACACTGAGCACCTGGCGGTTGTCGCCGCCGCGGTGGCGGCCACTGTCGCCGCCTTCGGTGGACGGAGCGGCACGACGACCGGACGGCTTCTCCTCGCGATCCGATTCCGAACTGGCCCCGACACCGTTGCCGTTGCTTTCGGTGTCATGTCGTTCCGAGGTGCGGTGGTCGGAACCACTGCTGTTGGAGCCACTGCTGTTGGAACCACTGCTGTTGGAACCACTGCTGTCCGAACCGTTGCGGTCGATGCCGTTTCCGTTCGAGCCACGGCGTTCGGACCCGTTGTCGGCGTTGCCGTTTCGCCCGGAACCGTTGCGTCCGCCAGCTGTGCCGCCGTGGGTGCCGGTGCTCGAGCCGTTGGTGCCGTGCTTGTCGGCCCCGTTCGTGGCAGCCCCGTTGGTAGCAGCGCCGTTGGTAGCAGCCCCGTTGGTGGTCGAGCCGTTGGACGAGGACCCGTTGGCACCGGCGCTGTGACCGTTCGAGCCGTGACCATTCGAGGCGTGGCTGTCAGAGCCGTGGGAGCCGTTGGTGGGCGACTCGCTTCGCGGAGTGCTCGGCCGTGGTGCCTGCGATGCGCTCGGGGCTCGCAGATCGGCCAGCCAACTTTCGATGGATCGCGAATCCGGCTCCTCGGCCCGTCCCGCTCGCGTGCCGCGGGTGCGGCTCGGGGGTGCACTCGGCGGTTGAGGCGACTGTTCGGGTGCGGGTGCGGGTGCGGCACTCGGGGGAGCGGGTCGAACGACGTCCGCTGCCTGAGTCGGTTCGGGTTCGACGTGCGGACGCGGCGGAACTTGCTGAGCCCGAGTCGGCCCGGATACAGGTGGGCGCGGTTCGGCAGGACGCGGCGGAGTGGGACGCGCCGCGGGTGCCTGCGGCGAGTAAGCCTGCGACGGGCGAGCCTGGGGCGAGTAGGCCTGCGACGAGTACGGCTGCACCGAATCGGGCTGGGGCTCAGCCTGCTTCGGGGGAGTGGTCGGTGCCGCGCGGGTCGGCTCGGGTGGCGTCGCCGGCCGGCCGGTCACGCTTCGACGCGACTCTTCCTTCGCGGCGTGCGTGGCACGGATCGGTCCGCCTCCGTGCGGTGCCACCACCGGGATGGGTTCGGTGAGGGGCTCACCGCGGCGCGGTGTCGGACGCATCGGGGGTGCGACGGTCGACGAGGGTGCGCCGCCCGCGAGGGCGAGTTCGGGCACGTCTCCGGTGGGCAGCAGCTCGTCTTCGAGGATGGTCTCGCCGAGGCCGAGCTTGCGCTGAATGCGCTTCATCCACTGCGGAGCCCACCAGCAGTCGTCGCCGAGCAGCTTCATCGTGGCGGGCACGAGGAACATGCGAATCAGCGTCGCGTCGATGATGAGGGCGGCGATCATGCCGTAGGCGATGTACTTCATCATCACCAGATCGGAGAACGCGAACGCGCCGGTGACGACGATGAGGATCAGTGCCGCCGCGGTGATGATGCGTCCGGTATGCGAGGTTCCGATGCGGATGGCTTCGCTTGTGCTGGCACCCTTTTCGCGTGCCTCGACCATTCTGGAGAGTAGGAACACCTCGTAGTCCGTGGACAGGCCGAACACAATCGAGATGATCAGCACCAGCACCGGAGCCATGATCGGCCCCGGGGTGAAGTTCATCAGCCCCGCCCCGTGACCTTCGATGAAGATCCACGTCAGGATGCCCATGGTGGCACCGAGGCCGAGAACGGTCATGAGCACCGCCTTGATCGGCAGCACCAGCGATCCGAACGTCAGGAACATCAGCATCGTCACGATGAACACCACCAGCACGGCCATCAGTGGCAGCTTGTCGATGAGTGCGCTGATCGAGTCCTGCTCGATTGCCGGGGTACCTCCGATCATGACCGTCGCGCCGTCGGGCACGTCGATGCTGCGGAGGAAGTCGATGGCCGGTTTCGAGTCGTTGCGATCGGTCAACCCGGCCTTGAAGACGATGACGCCGTCCTTGCTGGCACCGACGGGGGTGAACTTCTCGATCAATCCGGGAGCGTTGTTCGCCTGCGTGGTGATCGCGCCGAGCGTTGGACCCTGCGCGCCCTCGATGACCATCTTGATGGGTTCGGTGCGCTGGCCGGGGAACAGGCTGTCGAACTCTCCCTGCGCGACGCGGGTGACGTTGTCCGGCGGTAGATAGGTCTCGTTGATGCCACCGAATTTGATGTTGCCGACGGGCAGCGTCAGAAGGACCAATCCGAGCACGATGGGCACGGTGACCTTGACGGGGTTGCGCATCACCCAGCGGGTGAGCTTGCCCCACATGCCGTTCTCGATCTCTTCGCTCGACTTGGTCTTGCGCATGAACTTCAGACCGAGGGCGTCGACGCGTGGGCCGAGGATGGCGAGCATCGCGGGCAGGATCGTGATGGCCGTCAGCGCTGCGAGCGCGACGGTGGCGATGGATCCGTATGCGACGGATTTCAGGAAGCCCTGCGGAAACAGCAGCAGGCCACCGAGGGAAGCGACGATCATCGTCGCGGAGAACACCACGGTGCGACCCGCCGTCATGACGGTACGGCGCACGGCCTGTGGCGTCGTATGTCCGTCACCGAGTTCCTCGCGGAATCTCGAGACGATGAAGAGTCCGTAGTCGATGGCCAACCCGAGTCCGACGAGCGAGACCACGGGCGCGACGAACGAGTTGACCTCGGTGAAGTTGGTGAACACCTTGACGATGCCGTTGGCTCCGACGACCGTCAGACCGCCGATGATCAGCGGGAGCGCCGCAGCGACGACGCCGCCGAAGATGAAGAACAGCAGGACTGCGACGGCGGGAATCGCCAGCAGTTCCATGCGGTGGATGTCGCCGGCCATCGTCGACTGCAGTGCGCCGGCCACGGCCTGAAGCCCGGTCACCTGCACGTCGACGCCGTCGATGTAGAAGGCGTCCTTGACGGCCTGGAAGTTGTTGGTCAGTTCGGTGTCGTCGGCACCCTTCATGGCGATGCTGGCGATGGCATGTTGCTTGTCGTTGGTACCGAGAGCCGCGAGGTTGGGTGCGCCGGGCACCTTGAAGTAGGTGCCGTTGACCTTCTCGATCTGGTCGGGATGGTCGACGGGGAGCGATTCGAGGCTCGAGACGACCTTCGACTGGAATTCCGGATCGTCGATCGACGACCCTTCGGGCGCGGTGTAGAGGACGATGACGTCACCCTGCTTGTCGCGTCCGAACGTCGTGTCCGCCAGACGGGCAGCCTGGGCCGATTCCGAGGTCGGATCGTCCCAACCGCTCTGACTGAGATGGCTGTTGAGATCGAGACCGTAGGCAGCGAAGCCCAACAGCCCGGCCACCATGACACCGATAACGGTGTACCGCAGGCGGTAGACGATGTCTCCCCATCTGGCGAACACTTAAGAAACTCCTTGGCGCCCGACGAGCAGGGCGGACAGCGGTCGGAAGGGCTGCAGCCACGCGCCCTCGTCGGGGAGCGAATCGAGACTCACCCGAGGCAGTGGCTCACGGAAGACGCCGGGAATGTCCTCGAGGTCGAGGAATTCCAGGATGTCCGACGTGACAGCCCAGCTTGCGTGCTCCCGGAATCCCAGTACCTGAACGGGTACTCCGGTTGCTGCGATGGCCTCCAACGGCCCCTTGAACGCCTGACCGTCGGCGGACGCGACCATGACACCGGCGAGGCCGCCGTCACGGTTGCGGAAGTCGATGTGGTCGAGCATGTCGGCGTCGACATCACTGTCTTCGTCGACCTTGGGCTTGGCGAACACCGCGAAGCCCACGTTACGCAATGCTTCGACCCAGGGGCGGACGACGTCGGCGCTGCCGGGTGCAATGTTGGTGAACACCGTTGCCTCGGGCTCGAGCGTCGCGGTGCCCGAGGTGGACAGTTCGGCGGTGCGGCTGAGCAGCCATCGGCCCAGCGCATCGAATCGTGGGCGGTAGGCAGCGGTGGGCCGGCCACCCAGGATCGCGCCGAGACCCATGTCCAGGTTGGGTGCATCCCACACGAGCAGGACTCGCTTGCTGTGGCGGGACTCACCGATCGCCCCGAGCTCGGCGGGATCGATCACGGTGTCGGGCATGTCCGTACTGACGCTCATGCTGTCTTCTTTCCCCAGATCAATTCCGTCACCGAGCTGCCCACCTGCTGGGCCTTGCCCTCGAACTTGGTCACCGGCCGCTCGTGCGTCATGGGCGACTCCCAATCGAGAACGGTCAGGCCGGGCTCGGCGTTCCCGGCCTCGGCAATCCACTCAGCGTATTCGGCGTGATCGGTGGCCACGTGCAGAACGCCGCCCGGCTTCAGGCGATCCGCGATCATCGCGAACGTGGGGCCCTGCAGGAGACGACGCTTGTGGTGGCGCACCTTGGGCCACGGGTCCGGGAAGAAGACGCGAACGCCGGTCAACGACTCCGAGGTCAGCATGTTCTCGAGGACGTCCATCGCGTCGCCGCGGAACAACCTGACGTTCTCGATGTTCTCGCGCTCGATCTGCTGCAGAGTCTGCGCGAGCCCGGGTCGGTAGACCTCGACGGCCATGAGGTTGACGTGCGGCTCGGCCATCGCCATTGCCGTGGTGGCCGTGCCCGTGCCCGACCCGATCTCGAGAATCGCCGGACCGCTGCGCCCGAACCAGGCGTCGATGTCGATCTGCTCGTCGGCGACATCGCGGCCGATGCGCGGCCACAGGTTGTCCCAGGTGCTCTGCTGAGCGTCGGTCAGCGCTCCGCGGCGGGAGCGGAAACTGGTCACTCTGGGGTACAGCCGCGAGCCTCGTTCCTGGGTCTGCACCGAGTTGTCTCCGGTGTCGGCAGAGGTGTCCTGTGGCTCGTTCACCGGTCCATTGTCGCGCATCGGCGGAGTGTGTGACAGGTGGGTCTCGAGTTGAAGTTGAGACTTGCCGTTCCATCGCTGATCAGCGGTAGGACCGCGTCCTATAACTACAACGGTGTAATTCTCGACGGCCCGTCCGGAACGGCCGTCGTGTGCCAGAATCGGTGCCGCAGCAGGGGGCTGCGGGCCACGTGGCCGATCGTGCTCGACGAGCCGATCGCACATCTCGATGTGGCCGTTCGGTGGGTCGTTTCCGGGGGGATCGATGATGGACGGTGCCGAGGCAGGTCTGGGGCGATTGCGTGTGCGCTCGGAAGAGGTGGACGCGGCCGGGGCCGGCGCAGGCCGGAAGGCTGTCGAGAATGCTGTCGAGCGGCGTCTGCGGCCGCTGGAGGTGCACGTCTCCGGCCGCGTCGGAGTCGGGAAGTCGGTGATTGTCTCGGTGCTCGATGCCGCGCGACTGCATACCGACGGGTTCGAGGTCCGGTTGCACGAGAGCGGATGGGCCGATATCCCGCGTGCCGCGGAGGTGCAGCAGAGGCGCACCGCATCCGATGTCGACGTGCTCGTCCACGTGCTGGCCGGTGCCGTGTCCCCGGACGACATCACCTTCCTCTCTGCTCGACCCGGCGGACCGCCGGCACACACCGTGATCCTGCTGAACAAGGCCGACACTCTCGACGAACCTGCGGCGACGGCCGCAGCGGCATCCGAGCAACTGGGGCGAAAAGTGCTGCCGGTGATGGGATCTGTTGCAGCGGGCCTGGGCGGCGCGGCCCGAGGCTTCGCTGTGGACATGGCCGATGTGCGGGCCGTCGCGGCCGGTGCGCTGCGTACTGGGGATCTGATGACGGTCGATCGGTTTCTGAGTGCTGATATTCCGCTCTCGACGCCGCGCCGAGAGGCACTGCTGGACCGTGTGGAATTACGCGGTCTCGCCCTGCTGGTCGAGGCGCTCCGGCGGCGCAGCGGGGTGTCCGACGCAGATGTACTGCGTGAGCTGTGGGAGGCCACCGGCGTCGACGCCGTGACGACGGTGGTGTCCGACACTGTCTCGGCTGCTGCGACGGCCCGCGACGACGACCTGCACGAACAACTGCTGCAGATATCCGCCCGTCACCGTGACGTTCGAGGGGCCGTCGAATCCTATCTGGCTTCTGACGAGGCGGTGGCTGCCGATATGCGCTGTGCTGCAGCGCGATTGGCGGTGCCGATCGAGACGGGCTCGGAGCAGGCCCTGCTGGAGCAGGCATTGGTGTGGAAGCGGTGTGCCGCCACCTCGGAGGACGACTCCGTCCGGCGCTCCGCCCTGGCCCTGTGCCGCGGCTATGTGCGGATGCTCCGACCGTGACCGATCCGAACCGGTTCCCGCTGCCGGACGATCTGAAAGGCGTTCTGCGTCGACGGAACTCGGAATCCCTCGTACGCATCGACCGTGCACGCAGCAGCCGACCTGCGGGCATTCACGTCACCGGCACCGCAGCATCCGGCAAGACCGAGATATGCCATCTGCTCACCCGGCGCGACGGCGCGGAGATCGGGTTCGCCGACTCGGTCGAGGAGGCCGCGGTGGTCGTGATCGTCGTCGATGCGTCGGCTCCGGTCGGCCGTGCCGACGTCGAGCGCTGGCGTCCTGCCTTCGAATCGACACCGGTTGTATTGGTGGTCAACAAGATCGATGTGCATCGCCGGTGGCGCGAAGTGGTCGACGCCGATATCGAGATCGTCGCCGAGCGTGTTCCGCGTGCGGTGGAACACTCCGTTCATCCGGTCTCGGCACGGTTGGCACGAGCCGGTAGGGAGAGCGGCGATGCTGCCGTGTTCGCGGAGTCGGGTTTCGGGGCAATCGCCGACAGCATCGACGCGTTGCTGATGCAGGCCGCGGCGGTAGGGGCCCAGCGTAAATACGTTGCTGCAGTGCAGGAATCTGCCGCAGAGGCGAAGGCCGCCATCGTGGCCGAAGCTCGCGCAGTGACCGGAGGTGGTGACACCGCCCCTCTGCGTGCCCGGCGGGCGCGGCTACTCGATGAACGTGAACATCTCGGTGGTGACCGAAGAGCATTGCTGCACAACCGTATTCAACGGGTTCGGGTCGACTGTCTTCACGCTGCGGCCGAGGACGTTCGGATGCTCGGCGCGCGGGTACGGCAGACGATAGAGGGATCGCGGCGGGCCGAACTCGGCCATCTGCCCGGGCACCTCGCCGAATCCGTACAGGCAGTTCGAGCACGCGCCGACGCTGCCTTGTCCACCGGTCTCCGCGCCGTGGAAGTCGAACTCGGGCTCGTCGACACGGTGCCCGAATCCGGTACTGCAGGCGGTGAGATCGACATCGGCGAACCGACCAGGCGACGCGGGATCGAGGACGTCCTGATGGTCGCACTGGGGGCCTCGGCAGGGGTGGGACTGGGTCGGCTCGTCGTTTCGCCCCTGGCTCTGATTCCTACCTTGGCCGTCGCCAACACGATCGTCTCACTGGCCATCGGTGCCGCGATCGCGTGGTGGTTGACCCGCTCACGCGCACTCGTCGCCGACCGTGCGCACCTTCGCGGCTGGACCCAGGAAAGTCTGGCTCGCGTGAAATCGGACGTGGAACAGCGGCTGCTCTCTCGCATTCTCGACGCCGAGTCCGCACTCGCGTCGGCGTTGACCTCGGCGGACCGGGAGGCGGCGGCACGTATCGATCTGTCGCTGGCCGAGATCGACGCCGAACTTCGCACGCTCGCCGATCACAGATCGGCGCTGCTCTCGGCCTGCGATCGGGATCTGGCTGCACTCGAGCGCGGGCTGGAGCGATTTCGCGGGTCCGGGCGCGACTCGGTCGTGCCGTCGAAGCCCGTCGAATTCTCTCCCGGCGATCCGGAACCGATCGGCGCACCGATGCGTCGAAGCGGGTAGGTGCACGTCCGAACAGGTTCGCAGGCGGCGAACAGGGACCCGACAGTGAGGAGCGTCGATGATCGCGGTGGATGGCTTCGCAGTGGGCGGTTTCGAGACGAACGAGCCGGCCGAGGACGCGTCGGGCGATGGTGGCGGATACGTCTCGACGGACTGGTTCGATCTCGACGGCGACGGTCGTCACGAGACTTCCGTTCGGACGACGGAGGCCGGAACGACGGTGGGAACGGATGTCGATGGAGACGGTGTGACAGACAAGTTCACCGCCTTCGACCGTGACGGGCACTACGAATCCTGGGAGATTTTTCGGGAAGCGAACGGTTTCGGGCAGGGCAGATCGTCCGAATCCGGCCGACTGTAGGCCATTCGGTCTGATTTGCATCGGCGCTGGTGGATGGCTTCTTGCGTCGGTCTTTCCCTATCTGAATCGGTCTTGTGACCAATCGGACAACACCCTGTTTCTGGAATCACGTCGCTCGGCGTTAACCTGATCAACAGGACATCCGGCGCTCGGTCCTCAGCTTGCTGTATCCAGTAACATGGTGTACTGCAGCTCGAACGGCCGAGCAGCGCCCCGCCGAGAGGGGAAAACCGAGATCTACTCGTGCGTGCTTGCCCACAGCGATCGTGCGAATTCTTCCCGGTTCCGGCTAACCCCAGGAGAGTTAGATGACCTCAGCGACCATTCCCGGTTTGAGCGGCACCGACAGCGTGCCGACTCGACACAAAGAACTGCTTGCCTGGGTTGCTCAGGTAGCCGAACTGACCGAACCGGACTCCGTGGTGTTCGCTGACGGATCCGACGCCGAATGGGAGCGCCTGACCGACAAGCTGGTCGAGGCAGGAACCTTCACCCGTCTCAACGACGAGAAGAAGCCCAACTCGTTCCTCGGCAACTCCGATCCGTCGGACGTGGCCCGCGTCGAGTCGCGCACGTACATCTGTTCCAAGGAAGAGATCGACGCCGGTCCCACCAACAACTGGATGGACCCGTCGGAGATGCGGTCGTTGATGACCGAGCTGTACCGCGGTTGCATGCGCGGACGGACCATGTACGTCGTTCCGTTCTGCATGGGACCGTTGGACGCTGCCGATCCCAAGTTGGGCGTCGAGCTCACCGATTCGGAGTACGTCGTCATCTCCATGCGTGTGATGACCCGCATGGGTCAGGCCGCTCTGGACAAGATCGGCGACGACGGGTTCTACGTGAAGGCGCTGCACTCGCTCGGTGCTCCGCTGGTCGAGGGTCAGGCCGACGTGCCGTGGCCCTGCAACGACACCAAATACATCACCCACTTCCCCGAGGACCGCGAGATCTGGAGCTACGGATCCGGTTACGGCGGCAACGCGCTGCTGGGCAAGAAGTGCTACTCGCTGCGTATCGCGTCGGCCATGGCCCACGACGAGGGCTGGCTCGCCGAGCACATGCTGATCCTCAAGCTGATCTCCCCCGAGGACAAGGCGTACTACATCGCGGCGGCATTCCCGTCCGCGTGCGGTAAGACCAACCTCGCGATGATTCAGCCGACCATTCCGGGCTGGCGTGCCGAGACCATCGGTGACGACATCGCGTGGATGCGCTTCGGTGAGGACGGTCGTCTCTACGCCGTCAACCCGGAGTTCGGTTTCTTCGGTGTCGCTCCGGGCACCAACTGGGATTCCAACCCGAACGCGATGAAGACCATCGATCAGGGCAACTCGGTGTTCACCAACGTCGGCCTGACCGACGACGGCGACGTGTGGTGGGAAGGCCTCGAAGGCAAGCCCGATCACCTGATCGACTGGAAGGGCAACGACTGGACGCCCGAGTCCGGAACCGATGCCGCACATCCGAACTCGCGGTACTGCGTGCCGATGGCTCAGTGCCCGTCGATGGCTCCCGAGTGGGACGACCCGCAGGGCGTGCCGATCTCGGCGATCCTGTTCGGTGGACGACGCAAGACCACCGTTCCGTTGGTGACCGAGGCTCGCGACTGGCAGCACGGAGTGTTCATGGGAGCCACCGTCGGCTCCGAGCAGACCGCTGCCGCCGAGGGCACCGTCGGTACCGTCCGACGCGACCCGATGGCCATGCTGCCGTTCCTCGGTTACAACGTGGGCGACTACTTCCAGCACTGGATCGACCTCGGCAAGAACGCCGACGAGTCCAAGCTGCCGAAGGTGTTCTACGTCAACTGGTTCCGTCGCGGCGACGACAAGCGCTTCCTGTGGCCCGGATTCGGTGAGAACTCGCGCGTGCTCAAGTGGATCGTCGAGCGCATCGAGCACAAGGCCGCGGGCGTCGAGACCCCGATCGGTGTCGTCCCCACGGCCGAGGCACTCGACATCGACGGCCTCGACACGACCGTCGACGACGTCGCCGAGGCACTCGTGGTGAACACCGACGAGTGGAAGGCCGAGATCCCGCTGATCCAGGAGTGGTTCGACTTCGTCGGCGAGAAACTGCCCACCGGAATTCAGGACGAATTCGACGCCCTCAAGCAGCGTCTGGGCGCGTAGTATTCACGAGACAGAACGGGGCTCACCGAGGGGTGGGCCCCGTTCTGGCTTTCGAAGTATGCAAGATCAGGCGGTGAGAGCGGCCGCGCCGTGCAGGGTGCCGAGTCCGCCCAACGCAGCCGGCACCACCTGCAGGCCGTCGAGGAACTTCAGGCGCGCGTGCAAGGCGATCGACTCCCGGATCGGATCCCACAGCGGGGGGCCGGCCTGAGCGAAGCCGCCGCCGATCACCACCATCCGGACGTCCACCAGTGCGACCGCCGATGCGATGGCCTGACCGAGAGCCACTCCGGCCCGTTGCAATGCGGTGACGGCAAGCGGTTCGCCCGCGGCGGCATCCGCAGCCAGTTCGACACCGGTGTTCCCCGGCCAGCCCTGCTCCCGAGCCCACCGCACCGCCGAGGGGCCGCTGGAGACGGTCTCGACGCACCCGATTCCGCCGCACGCGCAGGGCGTCGTCGAACCGGGAACGACGATGTGGCCGATGTGCCCGGCATTGCCCGTGGCGCCGGCGACGATTTTCCCGCCCAGCACCAGGCCCCCGCCGATGCCGGTGGACACCACGAGGCTCAGCACGTCCGGTATCCCGACAGCGGCACCGAATCGATGCTCACCCAATGCTGCTGCGCTGCCGTCCATGGCCAGACGTACCTCGGCGTCGGGCAGTGCGGCGGAGATGTGCTCGCGCAGGCCGAACCCGTTCTTCCACTCGTCGACGTTGATCGGCGCGACCGACCCGGTGACGAGGTCGACCGGACCGGAACACGCGACCCCGACCCGCGTCACGTCGACGCTTCCGACGACCCCGTGCAGCAGTTCGGCACAGGCCTCCCACACGCCGGTGGCCGGTGTCGGAACTGTCTCCGGGTGCTGCGGACGTCCGTCGTCGCCGACGAGTGCCGCTGTCATCTTGGTGCCGCCGATGTCGAGCGCGAGTGCCGTCATCGATCCAGGTTATGCGGGAGTGGAGCCTGCGGAATGACCCATTGGGTATGCGTTCGGTTTCAGGACCAGGACGAGGTTGCTGCCGAGGAACTCGCGGAGTATCGGTACGCGCATCATCCACCATGCCCAGCGCGGGTGATAGCGCGGAAACGCGGCCAGTAGCGTTGCATCGGGAGTGCTTCGCGCCCAACGCAATCCGTCTGCCGCGCTGATGTCGAACAGGGATTCGCCGAATCGGTTCTTGGGTTCGTGCCCGGTGGTGCGGGCGTAGCGTCGGGCCGCGTATTCGCCGCCGAGATAGTGCCACGGCCGGGTCTCGTGGCCGCCGAACGGGCCGAACCAGATGGTGTACGAGAGCACCGTGAGGCCGCCGGGTTTGGTGACGCGCAACATTTCCTCGGCCATGGTCCACGGCTCGCGGACATGTTCGGCGACGTTCGACGAGAAGCAGATGTCGACGCTGTCGTCGCGGAAGGGCAATGCCATGCCGGAGCCGCGCACCGAACCGGGGATCTGCAGTCCGGCGGCGTGCATTTCCGAGGCGTCGGGTTCGACGGGCAGATAGCGCGCGCAACTCGCGCCGAAGACGTCGGCGAAGTATCCCGGTCCGCCGCCGACGTCGAGCACGGTCGCTGCCGACATGTCGGTGCCGGTCAGGCCGCGGTACAGGTCTCCGATCAGTTCGACGGAATCACGGGCCAGGGCACCGTAGAAGATGTCCGGAGAACTCTGCTCGTGCCCGAAGTCCTTCAGGAGCTTCACCGAGCGACGCAGTGTCGCGCGAGAGGCGAACAGTCGTGTCACGGCGGAAGTCACGAAAACGAACCCTAGCGGTTAGTGTGGCAGCGGTATTCGACGACGGTCGAGAAGCGAGCACGGTGGATGGGGTGAAGCGAGCGGTGCGCGAGGTTCTGTTGCTGTGCTGGCGCGATACCGGGCATCCGCAGGGCGGCGGCAGCGAGCGCTACCTCGAGCAAGTAGGCGCGGGCCTGGCTCGACGCGGTGTCCGCGTCACGCTGCGGACGGCGTCCTATCCCGGTGCTCCGGCCGAGGAGATCGTCGACGGCATCCGGATCAGTCGCGGTGGTGGTCGCCTGTCGGTGTATCCCCGCGCTCTGGGCGCCATCGCCGCCGGCCGGCTCGGTTTCGGGCCGCTCAAGGGGATCTCCCCGGATGCCGTGATCGACACCCAGAACGGCATTCCGTTCTTCTCCCGCGCAGTACTCGGTGTGCCGGTGACGCTGCTGGTGCATCACTGTCACCGCGAGCAGTGGCCGGTGGCGGGCCCGATGATGGCAAAGCTCGGCTGGTGGCTCGAGTCGACGATCTCGCCGAAGGTGCACCGCCGCAATCAGTACCTGACAGTGTCGTTGCCTTCTGCAGACGAGCTGATCGCTCTCGGTGTCGACCGGGAGCGCATCGCCGTGGTCCGCAACGGTGCCGACGACATCCCAGTGTCTGTACCGGAAGGCGGCGAGGACACCCGCACGCCGCACCCGTCCTTGTCCGTGCTGTCGAGGCTGGTTCCACACAAGCAGATCGAGGACGCGATCGACGTCGTGGCTGCACTGCGCGGCAGCATTCCCGACATCCATCTCGACGTCATCGGCGGCGGATGGTGGGAACGGAATCTTCGCGAGTACGTCACGAGCCTGGGCGTCGATCGATACGTCACCTTCCACGGTCACGTCGACGAGGAGCGCAAGCATGCACTGCTCGGTCGGTCGTGGGTGCATGTGATGCCCTCCCGCAAGGAGGGCTGGGGCCTCGCCGTCGTCGAAGCTGCCCAGCACGGTGTTCCCACGGTGGGCTATCGCAGCTCCAAGGGACTCACCGATTCGATCATCGACGGCGTCACCGGTGTTCTCGTGGGTGGTTCGACATCCGGAGCGGAGGACCGCGATGTGTCCGCGCTGACCGGTGCCGTCGCCGAACTGCTGCAGGATGCCGAGGCCCGCACTCGCCTCGGTGAGAAGGCACGAGTCCGCGCGGGTGAGTTCTCCTGGGGCCAGTGCGCCGACGGCGTGTTCTCAGTGCTCGACGGGACGACGCGCGGCACCTGGTCGTCAGGCCTGGTGGGGGCGGCCGACGCGCACACGCCTGCCGAATCGGCTCAGGAGTCCTACCGCTAGTCCGCCGAGCATCAGCAGTGCCCACGCCAGATGTGCGAGCACAACGGCTGTCGCCGAACGACTTTCGAGCATCGCCGGATCCGGCACCCGATAGAGGGTCAGTTCCTCGTCGGAGTAGACGGCGTCGAGTCGGTCCAACGTCTGCTGCGCATTGCCGAGCTCGCCCGGAGTCGTGCTCTCCACCAGTACCCAGCCGACCCCCAGGGCCGCCAGAGTGTCCGCGGAGTCGCCTGCGAGCAGGGCGTTCTGCACGTCCGTCGCCCGTTTTCCTTCCCCGCGGACCGTGCCGCCTGCGACGAGGAGTTCACCGGTCTGCAGCACGTCGACCGGCAGCATGCGGGGTGCGGGATCGAGAACGGGTGCTGAGCCGCTGTAGGGAAAGCGGCGAAACATTCCGGCGGGAAGGACGGCCACGTCGCCGTCCTGGTCGGCGAGTTCCGCCGACACCGCTTGCCACGACTGCGGGTACGTCACCGGTTTCAGTGCGCTGCCGACGCCCCAGCCGAGGTCGGGGAGCGCAACGAGCAACGCCAGCACGGCAACGCCCCCCGGGAGCCACGCGTTGCCGAATCGGGTGCGTCGGGACGCCAACCAGCTGATACCGGCCGCAGCGGCGAGGGCGTACATCGGCATGGCCAGCGCGACCCACTTCTGCGAATCGCGGAGCAGACCGGCCCCGGGGACGGTGTCGCCCAGTACGCGAGCCGCCGCCAACCCCGGTCCGGTTGCTGCCAGCGCAGGAAGCACGATGGCAGCGAGTGCAACGACACCCAGGCCCACGATCACCGGATTGCGTCGACGGCGATACAGCGGCCGTATCCCGAGAGCGACGACGGTCAGCAACAGGACCGTCCCCATGACAGCGAAAAGTCCTGTCCGAGAACCGGGTACGGCGTCTGAGTTCCAGATGCCGCCGAGACCGGCCAGACTACCCACCGTGCCCAGACCCGGTTCGGCGCGTGCTGCGAACGCGGCCCAACCCGCCGGATCCGCCGGTTCGACGCCACCGCCCGACACCATCGTCGCCGCCAGCCACGGCACCGACGCGACGGCGGCGATCGCGAGGGTGGCGACCACGCGCAGGCCGCGTCGGGCACCCCCGGGGAGGGCGACGACGAGTAGCGCGACGGTTGCCGCCAGCAGCGCGCCGGTGGGGGTGAGCCCGGCCGCGGCCAGGCAGACGGCGAGGGCCCACCAGGAGCGACCGGACCTGACCGCGAGTGCGGCGACCACCGTCCACGGGAGGGCGGCGTAGCCGACGAGCAGACTCCAATGTCCCTGCAGCAGGCGTTCGGCGACGTAGGGGTTCCACACGGCCACCGTCGACGCGACGAGCAGGGCCGGCAGTGGCGCGGTGGGCAGCATCTTCTGCGCCATCACCGCCGCGCCCCAGCCGGCCGTCCACAACGCCAGCAGCAGAACGGCCTTGACCACAAGGCCACCGTCGAACACCGTGGTCAGGGCCGCGATCGCGGCATCCTGCGGCACGGCCCGCGCGGCCGCGTCGGCGATTCCCCAGGCGGAGTCGGTGAAGTAGGAACGGGGGGTGCTGACGGCGTCGCGCAGCAGGAGATACCCAGGGCCGAGCAGTGGCCCGAGAACGACGAGCGAGAGCAGCAGGCTGTAGAGCGGCGGCGTCCACCTCGACCTCGACCACGCCATGATCGGCACCCTATACCGTGGACGCATGTCGTTTCGCGCCTCGTCCGAGGCAGACCACCCGGCGGGTGCGTCCGTCGCCGGGATGGGGATGGTGACGGCCGGCTCGATGTTCGCCAATGTCGTGGCGTATCTGCTGCAGGTGCTCGCGAGTCGCATGCTCGGCGTCGAGGGATACGGCGAGTTCGCGAGTCTTCTTGCGGTGCAATTGGTTCTGGCGGTCCCGGCGTTGGCGTTGCAGTCCGTCGTCGCGCGCGAGGTGGTGCGCGGCCGCAGTTCGCGCGAGCTGCGTGGCGTCGGCTACCGCTGTGCGGCGGTCGTGGGTGTGCTGGCTCTCGCTGTGTCCCCGGCTTTGTCGGCGGCCATGGACGTCTCCGCAGCGGCCACGGTGTCGGCCGTGATCGCTGCGCCGGTGCTGGTGCTGTTGGCCGCGGAGCAGGGGCTTCTGCAAGGACGCGGCCGGTTCGGCGCACTGAGCGTGGTGTTGGCGGCGGCCGGTTTCGGCAAGGTGGCGCCGGCGGTGGTCGTGTTGCTGCTCGGCGGCGGCCCGGGTTCGGTGCTGCTGGCCACGGCGGCCGGTATCGGCGTGGTGGCCGTCGGCGCGCGGTCGGCCGCCGGAGCGCCGGTGAACGCGGTGTCGGAAACCAGGGTGACCGTTCTGACGGTGCTGCAGGCCTCGCAGGTGCAGTTGGTGCTGATCGCGATGTCCGCAGTGGATCTGGTGCTGGCTCGGTCGTTGCTCAGCAGTACCGAGGCCGGGCTGTACGCGGTCGGTGCCGTCGCGTCCAAAGCGGCGTTCTGGCTGCCGCAGGCGGTCGGAGTGGTGTTGTATCCGCGCATGGCGAACCCGCTGCACTCGGCTGCCGCAGTGCGATCGGCGCTGACCGTCGTCGCCGGACTCGGCACGGTACTGGTACTCGGGGGCGCGCTGGCGTCGCCGCTACTTCCTTTGGTTGTCGGTGACACGTATTCCGGTGTGCAGCAATACGTGTGGCTCTTCGTGTTGCAGGGGGCGTGCCTGGCGGTACTGCAGAGCGCGCTGCTGTGGGCAATCGCGGGGGAGCGCACCCGCCTGGCCCTCGTCGCCTGGTTCGCCCTCGCGGTCGAGGTGCTGCTGTTGCTGTTCGTGGCCTCCACCCTGGCCCAGTTCGTCACCGTCGCAGCCGTTACCGCCGCGGTCACGATGGCCGTCGTGTGCGGCGTTGTCCTGTTCGGCGACAGAATCAGTCGCGCGCGGGCCGGATCTCGCCGATGATCTCGAAGTCGACAGCACCCGCCAACGCCAGATAGATCGGTTGCGAGACGTGGCCGTCGGACAGAAACAGGTGCCCACGGGCACCGGTGAACGACACCGAATCGGATACGGATTCGATGATGCGAACATCTGCTGTGCCTGCCCTGTTCACCAGCGCGCCCAGCAGTTTGATGCCCTCGTAGCACGACTGTCCCAGTGCGCCTACGATCGGCGCATCGACCCCGAATGAACGAGCGAAACGAGCCGAGAATCCCAAACTTGCTTCGGTGGCGAGGGTTTCGAAATAGCCGGACGCGACGTACAGCCCGTGGGTGTTCTCGCCGCCGGCCGCCAGCAACATGTTCTCGTCCATCAGTGGACTGAGACGGATGCAGTGCGCGTCCAGCCCGGCCCCGGCGAATTGCTGATGAAAATGGACTGCGTCGTCGCCGATGAGGAGGACCACGGTCGCGTCGGCACCCGACCGCTCGATCGCGGTGACGGTCCTTGCGAAGTCGCTCGTGCCGACCGGTGCGAACTCCGCGTGCACCACCGATGCGCCCAGCCCACGGAGCCGAGTTGCCGTGATGGAAGCGCTCTTTCGGGGCCAGACGTAGTCGTTTCCGACTATCGCCCAGCGGCGTCGTCCGAATTCGCGAACGAGGAACTCCAGCGCCGGGACCAGTTGGTTGGCAGGCGTCTCACCGGTGATGAACAGTCCCGGGTAGCGGTCGCCGCCCTCGTACATGGAGGTGTACACGTACGGAATCCGTCCGAGCGTCACCGGAATGACGGCTCGCCGTACCGCCGAGGTGTGCATCCCCGCCACCGCATCGAGGGCACCGGCATCGAGCAGCGTCGCGACCTCGTGGGCCACCGTCACCGGATCGCGGCCGCCGTCGATGGACATCAACTCGACGCGGCGGCCCAACACGCCGGCCGAGGCGTTGAGTTCGTCCCTGGCCAGCTGGGCCGACAGCTCGCTCGACGGTCCGATGATGCCGAACGGTCCGGACATCGGAAAGATCAGGCCGACGCGAAACGTGTCGAACCGATCGCTGTTCATCGTGCCGTCCGTCCGCTCGGTGTCTCTTCGCGGTTCGCTTCACCATAGAATCGCTGAGAGAGACTGTAGCGCCGACGCAGGAACCGAGCAGGGGGACGATCACGTGGATCACCAGGATGCTGCGTCGGCAGCGCGTTTGCTCACCGTGGTCGAGCGGGCCGTGTCGGATCGATTGCGCGCCACCCTCGTGCCGTGGGAATTGGACCTCGAAGAATGGCGAGTGCTGTCGCTGTTGTCCGACGGTGAGGGACACACGATGGCCGAGACGGCGGAGTTCGCATTGCTCTCCCCGCCGACGTTGACCAAGGCGGTCAACCGGCTGGTCTCCAACAATCTGGTGCACCGCCGTACCGGCACCGTCGATCGTCGGCAGGTGCTGATTCGCTTGACTGCCCGTGGGAAAGCGAAGCACGACGCGGCCGCCCCGATGATGAACGACGCCGCGGCGACGGTCTTCCCGTCGGAGTCGGATCGTGAGCTGTTGCAGTCTCTGCTCCGGGCCCTCGAGACCAACGCGAAGACGGCCTCGATCACCCACTGACCTTTCTCGGCGTCCGGTCTCGGACGCGGTCTCCGCCGTAACCTGCCAGGTCGGCCGCTTTCGTGATCTCTTTTTAACATGTTTCACATTGCAATAGTGTCCACGGAAAGTATTGTTTCGATGCAGCGCAGCCAGCGCTCTCGCCGCGAACCGAAGTGGACACCCGTTCATGAACATGAAGAAATACTTCGAGGGGCCAGCGACCAGCCTCGACGATCAGATCGAAAGCTACGCAACCTCCCGAGTGCCCGACGACCAACGCTGGCGGCGGCCGGCGATCCTGCTGGTCCTCACCGGCAACGTGACCGCGATGTTCTGGTTCGCCCTCGGCGGCCAGATCGGGTTTCTGGTGGGATGGCCGATGTTCCTGATCCCCGTGGCGTACATGGTGATCGGTGCGACGCTCGTCGGCAGCCTCATCATGCGTATCGCCAGCCAAGAGGGTCTGTCGCTGCCACTGCTCACCCGCGGGCTCGGGTTCGGAACCAAGGGTTCTGCCGTCGCCTCGCTCGTCTACGCGGTCAACTACGTGTTCTACTTCATCTTCGAGGGCAGCATCGTCTCGCACGGGCTCAGTGAGCTCGCGGGGATCGATATCGACTCCGCCTGGGCCACAGTGGTATTCGCGCTGGTCGCACTCGTGGCGCTGTTCTTCTCCTGGCGCGGTATGCACTCGATGAA
Organism: Rhodococcus sp. 05-2255-1e; assembly: GCF_002259025.1. NCBI lineage: Bacteria > Bacillati > Actinomycetota > Actinomycetes > Mycobacteriales > Nocardiaceae > Rhodococcus > Rhodococcus sp. 05-2255-1e. Next base: position 112,179 of record NZ_NOZE01000033.1, read on the forward strand.
CATTCTGCAGCGCTTCGGGATGCCGATCTTCCTGATCCTGTTCGCCGTCGGTATGTACATGCTCGCCAGCGGTTACGTACTCGTCGGGCCCGGCGAATGGGAAGCGACCGGTGGATTCACCGCCACCGCACTGTGGCAGGCCTTCAGCCTCGCGAACGGGCAGGTCGTGTTCCAAGCACTCATCGCCACCGACTACGGACGGTTCGTCAAGAAGAGCGTCAGCTATGTGGGAACGGCCGGACTCATGCTGGCAGAACTGCTGATGATCGTCGTCGTGATGATTCTCGGTGTGTTCCTCGGTTTCACGATGCTGCGTCATTTCACCGGAACCACTGCAACACCGGAACTCTCGGCCACCGACCCGGGACTGTACTTCGCCATCGTCATGGGTCTGCTCGGCGTGATCTTCGCGGTGGTCACCCAGGTCCGCATCAACGTCATGAACCTGTACTCCGGATCCCTGGCCCTGTCCAACGCGTGGGATGTGCTCTCGCCCAGAAAGGTCGGGCGTCAATGGTGGATGGTGGCGCTACTGGTGGTGGGCGTGCTGTGCTACCCCGTCAACATTCTGCAGTACACCGACAAGTTCCTGGCCGTCACCGGCATCATGACCAACACCTGGATCTTCATTCTGCTCGCGGACTACTTCGTATGCAGAAGACTGCTCGGCCTGGCACCCCGCGACAACATCGAGTTCCGCGAAGGGCGAGTGCGCAATTGGAACCCCTGCGGCATCGTCGCCATGGCAGCGGGCGTCGCGGTGGGCGGGCTCGGCGTGTTCGGACTCTACCCGTCGTATTACGCGTCGTTCATCGCCATGCTTCTCGGTCCTCTTCTCTACGTTCCGCTCACGATGGCAACCCGCGGACAGTTCTACGAACCACCGAAATCGAACGATACCCTCATCGCCGAAAGGATTGTGGCGTCATGACATTCACTGCAGCAGCCGTACAATTCGAGCCCACGCTGTTCGCGAAGGAATCGAACGTCGCCGCTCTGAGCGATCTCGTGGAGAAGGCGGCGTCGGACGGGGCGCGCCTGATCACGACACCCGAGATGGCAACCACCGGCTACTGCTTCCACGACACCGAGGAAGCGGCAACCGTCGTCGAACAGATCCCCGGCCCCACCACCGAGACGTTCGCCGAGATCGCGTCCCGTCGTAACTGCTACATCGTCGTGGGCATGCCCGAAGTCGATGCGACGAGCGGATTGTTCTACAACAGTGCAGTTCTCATCGGTCCCGAGGGAATCGTCGGCACACACCGCAAGACGCATCCGTACATCGCCGAGCCCAAATGGGCGGCCCCAGGCGATCTCGGGCACCAGGTGTTCGAGACCCCGCTCGGTCGCATCGCACTGCTCATCTGCATGGATCTGCACTTCCTGGAGACGGCGCGAGTGGCTGCGCTTCAGGGTGCCGACGTGATCTGCCACATCAGCAACTGGCTCGCCGAACGCACTCCCGCCCCCTACTGGATCAGTCGTGCCTTCGAGAACAACTGCTACGTCATCGAGAGCAACCGCTGGGGTCTCGAACGAACCGTTCAGTTCAGCGGCGGCACCTGCATCATCGAACCCGACGGAAACGTGGCCGGCCGCCTCGACGTCGGTGACGGTATTGTCCTCGGCGACATCGACATTCGTCGCACACGAGAGGCCGGGCCCGTGCGCAGGCCGAATCTGTACCGTGAACTGCAGACCAACACGTACGCGTGGAACCCGCTCGATTTCTTCACCCTCTACGGCCACTCGCCCTTACCGGCCGGGCGGACTTCGTCGGTGAGCGTCGTGCAATGCACTCCGGGGACGTCGATCGACGGCAATCTCGACGACATCGAGCAGTGGGCCGCCGGCCTTGCAGGCGCGAGCGATCTCATCGTGTTTCCCGAACTGTCCGTCACCGGGCCGGTCTCCGCGGATCGCCCGCCGCGCGAGGTCGGGGAGTCGATCGACGGGACGTCGCTCTCACGCGTCGTCGATATCGCTGCCCGGCATGGTGTTTCGATGGTCGTCGGTGTGGCCGAGCACGACATCGGTTCCGATCGGGTGTACAACTCCGCAGTGCTGGTTCAGCCGGACGGAACCTGCACGGCGTACCGCCAGATCCATCTGTCCGTCGAACACACCTCGCTGTTCGATGCGGGCGACCGCTGGATCGTCGTCGACCTTCCCGTCGGGAGAGTGGGAATGCTCGTCGGTCACGATGCACTGTTGCCGGAGGCCGGCCGAATTCTGGCGCTGCGTGGCTGTGATCTGATCGTTTGCCCGGCCGCACTCGCCGGCACCTTCGTCGGCTCTCACCCGGGAACCGACATACCTCATGCAGCAGAGATTCCCACCGGAGCCGATCCCACGCACTGGCATCACATGCGCGTCCGGGCAGGCGAGAACAACGTGTACTTCGCGTTCGCCAACTCGATCGACACCGACCGCGGAATTGCCGGACACAGCGGAGTATTCGGGCCCGACACCTTCGCCTTCCCCCGAACCGAAGCCCTCGTGGAGAGCGACGCACCGGGCCACGCGACCTGCGTCGTGGACACCACGAGCCTGGGTGGGGCGTACCCCACCAACGTCGTGCGCCGCAAAGACCTCGTACTGATGCGGCAACCACACCAGTACGGAATCCTCTCGACGGCCTGAGTGGCCGAAAACGCCAGTGGCGTGGTCATGTCCCCGCTGGGGCACACAACCACGCCACTGGCTATCTGGTCGTTCCGCAGGCTCCACTCCTGCATAGGCACTTACTCCTTGGAGAGGTTCGTCCTCGGAATCTCTTCCGTACGATCGGTCGTCCAGTCGCGGTTCGGTGCGGTGCCGCCACTGGGGGTCGGGCGGGGACCGGTGTCGGTGCGGGCCGGCTGACGGTGTCCACCGTTGCCGCCGCCGCGCAGCAGCAGAACGACTCCGGCGATCAGCGAGATGACACCGAGGATGCCGGCGACGATCGGAACGGTGCGGCCGAAGAGCGACAGCTTGTCCTGTCCGTCCTTGGCCTGCTGGATCTGGTACTCGACGGTGTTCTCGTCGAACGTGATCGGGGCCTTCAGTACGTCGACCTCGGGACGGCCTGCCTCACGGCCGTAGTACTGGTGGATCTGCTCTTCGCCCTTGACGACGACGCCGGTCTTGGGCTCGACCCACAGGGTGCGGGTGTTCTCGTACCAGCGGGTCATCGTCACCGGTGCGGTTCCACCTTCGACGCCCCAGGTGTCGGCGGGCAGCGTGACCTTGTTGGTCGGCAGGTTCACCACGGTCGACAGGTCGACCGGTCCGACGGTCTGCTGGTACTGGTACACCGGCGTGCCGTTGATCTCGGTTTCCTCGACGAAGTCGATGTCCTTCGAGGCGCGCGCGTTGACGTCGAAGTACGGGTAGCTCTTCTGCTCGGCGTTGAACGGGAACTTGTACTGCAGACCGGTGTGGGCCACTTCCTCGGCCGGCTTGTCGCCTGCCACCTGAATGGTGCCGATCGGGCTTTCGACGGGCATCGAGGTCTTGCGATCGATGGTCACGCGGTCGACCGTGGCGGTCAGCAGTCCGGTGTCGGCCTGCTTGTCGGTGCGGCGCAACGTCTGTCCGGCCTGAAGAGTCATGATGTCGGCGTCGGAGGGATCCTCGACGGTGACGAATCGCTGTGAGGTCAGCGGAACGTTCTGATCGACCACGGCGCGACCGGCTGCCAGCGACCGCGCGTCGAGGACGCTTCCGGTGCCGGTGGAGACGGTGGTGACCTCGAGGTCGAGCGGAGTCTTCTCGAGCGCCGAGACGGTGTAGGTGGGGATGAGGATGGCGGCAACCACCAGAAATGCGCCCAAGCCGATGAGGAAAAGGGCCAATATCCGGCTCGGCCCTGAGCGCTCCGCCATGCTGAATCTCCTTAGTCGACCGCTTCACTGGAAGACACCGCAGGCGGGATCGTACGAATTCCCCGATGCGCTGCCCGATTTCTTACGACACGTCGCAGGTGACAGTAACAGTCGACAGTGGCACCGGTCTCGTCCATGCCGGTTCGACACGGCACACTTGAGCCACCATGAGCACTCGAGTCCACTCGGCGTCCGTCGTACCGTTGCGTGCCTTCGTGCCCGCTCTGGAGGGGATGCGGGCAGTTGCCGCGCTCGGCATCGTCGTCACCCACGTCGCATTCCAGACCGGGGCCGCCAATTCCCCGCTGATGGGCCGAGTCTGGGGCCGGTTCGATCTCACGGTGGCGATCTTCTTCGCGCTGTCGGGATTTCTGCTGTGGCGCCCGCATGCCGCGCAGGCCCGCGGACTCACGCAGGCGCAGCCCACTCGCCGCTACTTCTGGTCACGCGCAGTGCGCATCCTGCCCGCCTACTGGGTGGTCACGGTGCTCGTCCTGCTGTTTCTGCCGCACGCAGGCGGGGACTATCGGGTGTGGCTGGCCAACCTGTCGCTGACCCAGGTGTTCGTACCGTTGACACTGACCGAGGGCATGACGCAGATGTGGTCGTTGTCGGTCGAAGTGGCGTTCTATCTATTGCTGCCGCTGTTCGCCTGGCTGATGATCCGGCTTCGGGGATCGTCGGCGAGGTACCGAGTGTGGGTTCTGCTCGCTGCGTCCGCGGTGACGCTCTCCTGGGCGTTCATTCCGATCGCGACACCGGAAGCCATCCATCACGACAACTGGTTGCCCGGCTACTTCCCGTGGTTCGCCGCCGGCATGGTGCTCGCCGAAGTATCGGTCGGTCCGCAGATGTGGGTGCATCGTTGGGCGCGTCGCACATGGGTGATGCCCGCGATCGCGGTGACGGCATTCGTTCTGTCGGCGACGCCGCTGGCGGGCCCACAAGGATTGGTGCGGCCCGAGCCGTGGCAGTTCGAGCTCAAGATCGTCTTCGGTGCCGTGCTGGCGTTCGCGATGCTTTCGCCGTTGGTGCTGGCCGATTCCGGCCGCAGGCATCGGGTGTTCGAGCATCCGGTGATGCTGACCCTCGGCCGCTGGTCGTACGGGATCTTCATCTGGCACCTGGCCGTGCTCGCCGTCGTGTTCCCGGTGTTCGGCATCGTCCCCTTCTCCGGCGGCATGTGGTTCGTGCTGACGGTGACCTTGGCGCTGTCGATTCCGGTCGCTGCCGCGAGCTATGCGCTGGTGGAAGAGCCGGCCCGGCGCAGGTTCGCGCCGAAGAAGGCGGTCATGGCTTCCGCATCGCGCTGACGGCCAACGCGACGATGCCGATCAACGATGCCAGCTGCACCGCGTAGGACCCGCCCACATATCCGTCGGCCGACCGCCACGGCCCGAGTGAGAGCAGCGCTGCCCCCAGCAGAGCGAATCCACCTGCTGCGCACACCGATACGCGAGACGTGAGCTCCGACCCGTAACGGCGGTTCAGCAGCGCCGAGCCGACACCGAGAACCAGCACCGAGATCGCTCCGACGACGCCTGCCAGCACGATCGCCGCGCCGAGCAGCGCCGCGAACGCCACCGGAGTGCTACGCCAGGGCCTGGGCGCGGGGCCCGGATCGACGACGCCGCGAGGCCGTCGCAGCGCCGCGATCAGCAACGGAATCAACAGCAGTAGTCCGCCGAAGATCCCGAGTCGATACCAGCGGTCGGTGGTGAAATCCAACGACACCGTGCCCGACGCCCCGGCCGGGACGATCCAGGCCTGCTGCCAGCCGTCGACGACCACCGGGGTCAGTTCGGTCCCTCCGGGTGTCGTTGCCCGCCAGCCGCTGTTGTTGCTTTCGGGGATGACGAGCAGGCGATCCGAGGTGCTCGAGGTGAGGGTCACTTCGCGGTGATCGGGGCTCCATGCTGTGGTGCGCGCCGCCTGCGGTGCAGACGTGTCCGGCCACAACGCCGGAATGGGCATGGTGCGCAGTCGAAGCCCGTCGACGAAGAACGACGCTCCGGGTTCGACGACGATGTCCTGGCGTCCCTCGGGGAGCGACACGGGATTGACGAAGTTGTCGTTCACCGGGGTGTCCGCGTCGCAGACCGATGCGGGTAGAGCTGCGCCGGAACGGAATTGGTCTGCGGTGGCCGTCACCGAGGTGCGCACCGTCTGCCCCGCGATGGACACCAGGGGCCCGTCGAAGCAGTCGACCGTGATCTGCCGGTCACCGTCGTATGGCGGCCCGATCGGCTCACCGGCGGACAACGGTGTGACCTCGGCAAATCCGGGCGGCTGAGATTGGATGAAGCCCAACGAGTTTCGGTCGAGTACGCCGTCCCAGTCCACGATGGACAGCACGATCCTGTCGGTCACGTACGGTGCCAACGCGAGTGTCGTCGAACCGTCGGTATCCACATCGCGCACCATCGGACCGTTGCCCAGATTCACTGCCACCCGCGTGGGGTGGGCAGGCAGCGCGCCGAGGCTGGGGCTCAGCTCGAGCCCGTCCACCAGTGTCGGAGCGGGCAATTGGATGGTGAGAGTGGGGTCGGTGCCGGCTCGATCGGTGATCGACTTCTCCGGCGCCGTCCACGACGTACGCGGGTCGCCGTCGGTGGCGGCGAAGGCAGAGCCGTCGAGGTCCGCGACGTCGGACGCCCCGCTCGCCAACGGCCGGCCGGGCTGGGCCAGCAGGGCCTCGAGCTCGGGGGACTGCCGCGTGCGTACCGTCAGCTCGGGGATCACCGCGGTGCCCATCGGGACGTCGATCGTGCGCGAGAAGCGGCCCAGTTCCTCCGGCGACTTGGACAGTCCACTGCTGCACCGGATTCGATCGTCGGTGTCCAGGCAACCGGAGCGGCCCGGAAATTCTTGGCCCAGCTCCCACGCGTCGACGCTCGCGCCCGCGGGAGTGGGTGGCAGTACCGCGCGATGCACGATGGAGACCGGCTTGGGGTTGTCTCGATCGGAGTAGTCGTCCACCGACACCTCGCTGATGCCGAACTGACTGCCCCGGGTGCCGTCGACCGTCGACTTCGCGGTGATGCGCAGCCACGGAGTTTCCCCACCGGGCAGCGACACCGTCATCGGGTCTCCCGGCTTGTCCACCCGGGCCGCCGTCGAGCCGTTCGGAGTGGTGACCTCGACCCACTTGACCGGGTCTCCGATCGTTCCCGGGCTGGTCCGCATGTGCAGCAACCCGCCGCGCACCGGAGTATCGAAATCGAGTTGAAGCCATTGCCCCACAGCGCGTTCGATGCCGTTGCTGATCCAACCGGTGGCCAGGTCACCGTCCACTGCCGCCGCGACCCCGCTGCCGGGCACACTGCCCCCGATCTGAGTCGCGTCCGACGCCGAACTCGACGCGGTCAACGTCGCGCCTTCCCACTCGGCGTCCACGGTCTGCGCCCCGTACACCGGATAATCGGGCACCTCGTTGAGCGAACGACGGGGCTCGTCGGCGGCCCGCAACGCGGAGTTGTGATTGTCCACCTGACCGAAGTCGGTCTCGCGATTCATCGGTGTGTCGGTCACCGTCACCGAATCGACGGGCAGGCCGGCAGCAGCTGCATCCGACGCCAACAGCGTCGGTCCGGCCGGAACGGGCAGGCGAACACCGTTGTTGCGCAACTCGTTCGATCGCAGAATCGACTCGGGGCCGCCCTGCACCACCGGCACTCGATCCACATCGACCGTGTACGGACCGGAGGCAGGTACGTCCGCTGCGGCATCGACCGCGTAGATCTCTACGGCCGGATACGGAGGCCGTAGATCGCCGTCCAGAACCACCCCGTCCACCTGACCCGGTGCCACGTCCTCGCCGAACTCTGCCACCTTCTCGAGCCCCGGCGAACCGTCGAGCACGCGGTGGACGGACGCCGGTCGGGTGGACCGCGAATCCTCCGGATCCAGGTCGTTGCGCACGACGACGTAGCTGATGCCCTGTCCCACAAGGGTATCGGCCAAGCCGGTCGACGGCCTGCCGTCGGCGAAGAGTCGTTGCACCGAGTCGAGGGCGCGAATGGCACCGGGCGGCGTGAGCGGCACCGCATCTCGGACGGCCCAGGGCGTGGTCGCGAGAGCCTGCAACGGCTCGTCGCGCGTCAGGCCCCAGGTCTGCAGAGCAAACGGTGCGCCGGGCACGATCAGTGCACGCTGCGCGTCGGAACCGTCGGGACTCGAGCCGGAGGCATGGTCGGTGAGCCAGTCGGCGGCGTCGTGCCAGTACTGCGGCACGGCCTCGTACGCACCGCGCGGCGCGAGCTTGCCCGTCCACGCCAGCGCCGTCGAGAGCGTCAGCGCCACCAGGACCAGCGCGGTCACCGCCATCATCGGGTGCTTCTCGGGATGCGCGACGGCCGCTCGCCACGTCGGCCGTTGAACCGAACCCGGCAGTGGAACCCGGGCCAGCAGATGAGCGAGGCCGAGTACCAACGGGATTCGGATGACCGGCTCTAGTTTGTGAATGTTGCGCAGAGGTGCGCCCGCGGAATCGAGGAACACTCGCACGGTTGCCGCGAACGGACCGTCGAGATCGCCGACGAACCCTGCGCCCAGGCCAACGAGGCCGACGAACAACATGACCGTCAATCGGCCGCGGGCCGGCATCGAGCGCATCGCCAGACCCGCAATGCCTGCGGCCGCGATCAAGCCGGTCGCGATCACGGCAGCAGGCTGAGTCACCAGCACGGCGCCCGCCACCCGCTCGGGAGAGACGAACGGGGTCCAGCTGCCGGTACCGCGCAGCACCTCGGTCAGCGACGTCCACTGGGTCGTCGTGCCGGACGATTCGATGTAGTCGAGGAACGGCGGAGAGACCTTGCCCAGCAACAGCAGTGGGACGATCCACCACAGTGTCGCCAGCACCAGAAAGCCGGTCCACCAGGCCGCGAACACCAGCCAGCGGCGGTTCGGTCGATGGCACAGCAGCCAGATGACGGCCACCAGAACGGCGGCGGCCGTCGCGACGGCATTGACCGCGCCCATCAACGCCACGGCCAGCGCCGATTGTGCCGCCGCACGCCGAACCGTGTTCGTTGCGGACCGACTGTTCAGGTAACGAACGATGGGAACGAGCACCCACGGCGCGAGCATCATCGGCATCGTCTCCGAGGAGATCGACGCCAGAGTGGTGATCACCCTGGGGGACAGCACGAATGCTGTCGCTGCGATCAGACGGGAAGTGCGACTGCCGACACCGAGTGCCTCGGCGAGCCGGACGATTCCCCAGAAGCCGGCGACGAGTAGCAGCGCCCACCAGATGCGTTGGGTGATCCACGGCGGAATCGACAGCAGATCACCGCCGGCGAAGAACGCCCCGTGCGGGAAGAAGTAGCCGTAGGCCTGATTCTGCACCTGGCCCAGCGGTGCGGCGCTGTTCCATTGATGCGAGGCGCGTTCGAGAAATCCGAGAGGGTTCTGCGCCAGGTCGTACTTGGTATCGGCGACGGTGAAGCCCGGGACCTGCAGAAACGTGAGCAGGAATGCGAGAGCGGAGACTCCGAAGAGCCAAATCCGACCGAGCGGCTCGGCCGAGATCAACGATCCACGTGAGCGACCAGCGTCAGCGGCTGCCGTACTCAACCTGGTTCAGCAAGGACGAGTCGGCGTTTCCGGTGCGATCGATGTCCGGCCGAGAGTTGTCTGCTGCACCGGCGGTGACTCCGAATACGACCCCGGCACCCAGTACGGCTCCGACGACGGCGGCAATGACACCCGGGACAGCGAACTTCATCTCGGTTCTCCAGTCAGTCGGCTCAGTGAAGCAGTGGGCGAGGTTGTCCCCCACGCGGGCATCACGGTATCACCTGCACCCCGTGAACCGGCCGGTGGACGCGTTACTTTCCGGGAGGAACGATCAGCACGGGTCGATGGCTGTGCCGCAGCACGTGCTCGGCCACCGAGCTCTGCAGTAGGGCCCGCAGCCCCGTGGTGCCCCTGGTGCCGGTGACGATGATGTCGACGTTCATCTCGTCGGCCTTCTCCACGATCGCGCTCCAGATGGCGGTGGTGCATTCGGTGCACTGGCCTTCCACCTTCAGGCCTGCGGCCTCGGCCAGGGCGACGCCCTCGCTGTTGGTCACCTTCGCATCGGTGAGAGCGACGTCCTCGGCCTCGTCGTCCGGCACCCATTCGGGCTGCATGACACCCGACAGACCCGACATCCGCGCTGCTTGCCGCACCATCGGTTCCCAGGCCGTGACGACGATCGCGCGAGAGGTGGTGAGAAACCGTCCCGCATAGTCGATGGCTCGTTTGGCGTTGTCGGAACCGTCGTAGGCAATGAGTATGAGGTCAGCAGTCATGGTGGTGATTCTCCTCATGTCGCTTTCGTCCAGATTACCCCGCCCCCGCCCCGGATCAATGTGGGTTTCGGTCGCTCGGAGTGCAACAAAGTCGCATTGATCCCAACCGGAGGGCGGTCAGCAGCACGCAACTTCTCGGCTACCGTCGTATTCCATGCGACTTCGGTTTTCGGTTCGGTCCGCTGCAGCAGTGACGGTCGGGGTGGGGTTGCTCGTCTCGTGTTCCAGTGAATCGTCGCAGGTGGCCTCGACACAGTCGGCTCCGTCCTCGACGACGACCGCTCCGCAGACGACGGTCCCGCAGTCGACGCCTCCGCCGGCCGATGCGTGTGTCACCTTCGTCGCCGGTCTGACCGAGCGGCAACGTCTCGCTCAGTTGCTCACCGTGGGCGTCACCGGAACACAGGACGCGGTTCGGATCATGTCCACCGAGCAGGTGGGCGGGATCTTCGTCGGCAGCTGGACCGACGAGTCGATGCTCGGCAACCGTGAGGTTCCGCAGGTGCTCGACGCGTCCGCGGTGGCACCGATGGTGACGATCGACGAAGAAGGCGGACGCGTGTCGCGGGTTGCCGATCTGTTGGGTGCGGCACCGTCGGCGCGGGAACTGGCGCAGACGATGTCGGTGGACGAGGCGTATCAGGAGGCCTTGAGGCGAGGCCGGGGACTGAAGGATCTCGGCGTCACCGTCGACTTCGCGCCGGTTGTCGACGTCAGTGCTCAGCCCGATGATTCCGTCATCGGCGACCGCTCGTTCTCCGACGATCCGCAGGTCGTCATCGAGTACGCGGGGGCGTACGCGAAGGGGTTGAAGGATGCGGGTGTCGAGCCGGTCATCAAGCACTTTCCCGGGCACGGCTCGGGTTCGGGTGACTCGCACACCGGGGCCGTCACTACGCCGCCGCTCGACGAGCTGAAAGCCAAGGATCTGCTGCCGTTCGCCGCGCTCGACACCACCGGAGTGGGCGTCATGGTCGGCCACCTCGACGTGCCCGGACTGACCGACCCCGGTGTTCCCGCCAGCATCAGCCCTGCGGCCATGGCGTTGCTTCGTGACGGCGTCGGATACGGTGCCGCGCCGTTCGACGGTCCGATCTTCACCGACGACCTCAGTGGCATGGCAGCGATCACGGCCCGGCTCGGGATCGTCGACGCGGTCGAGTCGGCGTTGGTTGCCGGAGCAGACGTGGCGTTGTGGCTGACCACCGATCAGGTGCCGGCGGTGTTGGACAATCTGGAGGACGCTGTGGCGACGGGACGCCTTCCCGCAGCCCAGGTGGACGAGGCGGCGGCGACGGTTGCTCGGTTCAAAGGGGCGTGCGGAGCCTGATCGGTCGTCGCTCGACCTTACTGTGGAGTAACGTCTAGTGCTTCGTACGTATTGGAGGATCCATGGCTGGCGGCACCAAGAGACTGCCCCGCGCCGTCCGTGAGCAACAGATGCTCGACGCGGCAGTGGATGTGTTCTCCGACAACGGGTTTCACGAGACATCGATGGATTCGATCGCCAAGAAGGCGGCCATCTCCAAGCCGATGCTCTATCTGTACTACGGCTCGAAGGACGAGCTGTTCGCGGCGTGCATCCATCGTGAGGGCCTTAAGTTCGTCGAGGCCCTGACGCCCGCTGCAGACCCGACCCTGACGCCGCGCGAACAACTGCGCCGTGCGCTGGTCGGTTTTCTCGGCTTCGTCGGAGAGAACCGAAAGTCGTGGATGGTGCTCTACCGCCAGGCGATCGGTCAGCAGGCTTTTGCCTCGCAGGTGCAGAGCAGCCGAGACCGGTTGATCGAGCTGACCGCAGGTCTGCTGGCGATGAGCACCAGAGACCCGGAACAGTCACAGAACTTCGGGTTGATGGCCGTAGCACTGGTCGGGGCCGGTGAGGCTGTGGCCGACCGCGTGGCAGGCGGAGAAATCGAGGTCGACGCCGCAGCGGACCTCCTGGAAAACCTGGCGTGGCGCGGACTCGCCGGCAAGAAAACTGCCACAACCTAGCTGGCCGCCCGGGTCGTTCCGCAGGCTCCACTCCTGCCGCCACCTACACAGCCGAACTCGAAGTTATGGACGGAAATCCGAGGAAATCCGTCCATAACTTCGAGTTCGAGCTAACTCAGCGCAGGGTTCCCGTCAGATGCGGGTAACCCTTCTTCGGGTTCTTCAGTGACAGGTCCCAGCCGGTGCCGACGGCATCGGCGTATGCGTTCACCGTCGCGGGCAGGATGATCGGCTTGCCGAATCGGATGCTGTACTTCACGGCCTCCGGGATGCGGCCTTCGACCGTCTGCAGTACCGCTGCAGCACTCCACATTCCGTGTGCGATGGTCTTCGGGAAGCCGAAAGCCTTTGCACCGAGCGAGGATACGTGGATTGGGTTGCGGTCTCCGGAGATGGCCGCGTACCGGCTGATGATCCGCTGATCGACGCGCAGGGTGCGGGTCGGGGGCGGCGGTACCTCGTCTGCAGGCGGTGTTTCACGGGGTCCACCCGAGAGCGAGGTCTTCTGCAGGCTCAGGAAGCTCGAGGTCTGCTTCCAGACCAGTTCGCGTCCCACCTTGACCTCGCTGATCAGGTCGACCAGCAAGCCCTTGCGGTGCTCGCGCAGATTCTCCGCGTGCACTCGGATATCCAGCGGCTCCGATGCCGAGATGCCGCGGAACTGCTCGATGACGTTCTCGGCGTGCACCGAACCGATGGCGGCGAACGGAAAGCCCTTGGACACCATCAGTTTCATCACTGTCGGGAACACGAGCGTGAACGGGTAGGTGATCGGGAGCTGATCGCCGAATCGCAGCCCCGTCGCGCGGCAGTAGCCGGCCAGGTTGTCCTGGTCCACTCGCAGGCCCTTGAGCTCGAACACGGTGCTGGGCACCGTCTTCGACTTGGACCCGAGGAAGGGCAAGGCACCCAGTGCAGCCGAGGTGTAGATCTGGGACGTCTTCGGCTGCTCGGTGAGCGTGACGGTGCTCATGCGCCGAGGAGGCTCTGGCCGCACACGCGCACGACCTGCCCGGTGACGGCGTTGGATGCGGGAGAAGCGAAGTAGGAGACCAACTCCGCGACGTCGACGGTCTCGCCGCCCTGCAGCAGCGAGCTCATGCGCCGTCCGGCCTCGCGGGTGGCGAACGGGATGGCCGCCGTCATCGCGGTCTCGATGAAGCCGGGAGCAACCGCGTTGATGGTGATGTTCTTCTTCGCGAGCACCGGTGCGGATGCATGCACCAGGCCGATGACGCCGGCCTTGGAGGTGCCGTAGTTGGTCTGGCCACGGTTGCCCGCGATACCGGCGATGGAGGAGACGTCGACGACGCGGCCACCCTCCTTGAGTGCGCCGGATGCCACCAGCTCGTCGGTGATGCGTTGCGGTGCAGCAAGATTGACGCCGATGACGGAGTTCCAGCGGGCGTCGTCCATGTTCGCGAGGGTCTTGTCGCGGGTGATGCCGGCGTTGTGCACGATGATGTCGGCACCGCCGTGGCGCTCGAGCAGGTGCTTCGAGAGGACCTGGCCGGCGTCGGGGGAGGTGACGTCGAGGGCCAGCGAGGTACCGCCGACCTTGTTGGCCGTCTGCGAGAGTGCTTCTCCCGCTGCGGGAATGTCTGCGGCGATGACGGTGGCTCCGTCACGGGCGAGAACCTCGGCGATGGTGGCACCGATGCCGCGGGCAGCGCCGGTGACGACGGCGACCTTGCCGGCGAGCGGCTTGTCCCACGAGGCCGGTGCCTGCGAGTCGGCGTCGCCGACGGCGATGACCTGGCCGTCGACGAAGGCGGACTTGGCCGACAGCAGGAATCGCAGGGTGGATTCGAGACCGGAGAGTCCGGTCGACGCGTTGGGGGAGATGTAGACGAGCTGAGCCGTCGCGCCGCGCTTGACCTCTTTGCCCACGCTGCGGGTGAAGCCTTCGAGGGCGCGCTGCGCGATGTGCTCGTCGACGCTCGACGTTTCTTCGGGAGTAGTGCCGATGACGACGACGCGAGCGGACGGTGCCAGGTTGCGGATGACCGGCTGGAAGAACTTGAACAGCTGCTCGAGCTCGGCGACGTTACCGATGCCGGTGGCGTCGAACACCAATCCGCCGTGCTTGTCGTCGTGGGGCTGCGACTGCGGGTAGTCCGAGAGCAGCTCACGCAGCGGCTCGACGAGGCGGCCGCTGCCGCCGATCAGGACCGGTCCGGCCAGTGGCGGCTCGCCTGCCTTGTAGCGGCGCAGCTTCTCGGGCTGCGGCAGGCCGGCCTGCTTGGCGATGAAGGCTCCCGGCGCGGACGCGAGGAACGTTGAGTAGAGATCTGGGGCTCCCTTGGAGGCTGCCACTGTCGTACCTTTCATTCAGCGCTGCTCGCTCTGAGGGCGAGGCGCACGACCGGGTGTCGACAACCAACTTACTCGCCAGTAAGATGAAACTCCACCAGGGCCATTCCCCACATGCTGGGGACGATGTTTGGAGACGTCAGTGACAAGCAAGCAGCTACGACCGGTCGCAATCGTCGGTGGCAACCGCATTCCGTTCGCGCGTTCGGACAAGAAGTACGCGCTGGCGTCCAACCAAGACATGCTCACCGCCACCATCGACGGTCTCGTATCGCGATTCGGTCTGCAGGGCGAGCGTCTCGGCCTCGTCGCAGCCGGTGCCGTGCTCAAGCACTCCCGGGACTTCAACCTCACCCGTGAGGTCGTGCTCGGCAGCGCGCTGAGCCCGTACACCCCGGCATTCGACATCCAGCAGGCCTGCGGTACCGGTCTGCAGTCGATCATCGCCGTCGGCGACGCCATCGCCTCGGGCCGGATCGACGCCGGTATCGGCGGCGGCGTGGACACGACGTCCGACGCTCCGATCGGCGTCAACGACGAACTGCGCGAGTTCCTGCTCTCGCTCAACCGGGCGAAGAGCACCACCGCTCGCCTCAAGCTGCTCGGCAACGTCCGTCCCGGCATGCTCGGCATCGAGATCCCCCGCAACGGTGAGCCGCGTACCGGCCTGTCGATGGGTGATCACGCCGCCATCACCGCGAAGGAATTCGGTATCCGCCGCGAGGACCAGGACGAACTGGCCGCAGCGAGCCACCACAACATGGCAGCCGCGTACGACCGCGGATTCTTCGACGACCTGGTGACGCCGTTCCTCGGCCTGACCCGCGACGACAACCTGCGTCCGGGATCGACCGTCGAGAAGCTGGCCACCCTCAAGCCGGTCTTCGGAACCAAGCTGGGTGACGCCACCATGACGGCCGGCAACTCGACTCCGCTGACCGACGGCGCGTCGGCTGCGCTGCTGTCGAGCGACGAATGGGCTGCCGAGCGCAACCTGCCGGTGCTGGCGCACCTCGTCGATTCCGAGACTGCAGCGGTCGATTACATCCACGGCAACGGATCGTTCAAGGACGGCCTGTTGATGGCCCCGACATACGCGATTCCGCGTCTGCTCGCCCGTAACGGTCTGACGCTGCAGGACTTCGACTACTACGAGATCCACGAGGCGTTCGCTTCGGTGGTGCTCGCGACGCTGCAGGCGTTCGAGAGCGACGCGTACTGCAAGGAGCGTCTGGGACTCGACGGTGCGCTCGGTTCCATCGACCGCAGCAAGCTCAACGTCAACGGATCCTCGCTCGCCGCGGGCCACCCGTTCGCCGCAACCGGTGGACGCATCGTCGCATCGCTGGCGAAGATGCTGGCCGAAAAGGGTTCGGGCCGCGGCCTGATCTCGATCTGCGCGGCCGGTGGCCAGGGCGTCACCGCCATCATCGAGCGCTGATCACCGCAGCTTCGGCTGCTCCCCGCTACGGGGACACGATCTGGGGGTCACAGGGTCGGCGGATCCGGCAAACGAGGGGTTTTCGGATCTGCTGATCACAACGTGGAAAAGGCACGCAGAGCTCGCTCTGCGTGCCTTTTCGTGTCCGATCAGCCGGGTATGCCGCTCTCCGGCGGAGTCGATTCGTCCCCGGTGTATTCCTCCACTGCCGAGTCTCCGATGT
>NZ_NOZE01000033.1:128422-587878 GCF_002259025.1 Rhodococcus sp. 05-2255-1e
CNNAGAGCGAGCTCTGCGTGCCTTTTCGTGTCCGATCAGCCGGGTATGCCGCTCTCCGGCGGAGTCGATTCGTCCCCGGTGTATTCCTCCACTGCCGAGTCTCCGATGTCGGTCTGCAACACGGGAGTCAGGTACTCGGGTACACCTCCGCGGATCTGGAAGACACTGGCTCCGGAAATTCCGAGGTGACTTTCTTCGGAGTATCGGAACGGGGCCAGCTGCGGGCCCTGGAAGTCCATTCCGCCGTCCTGGATCGCGGAGACGATGCCCTCACGAGTGGGATTCTCGCCTGCCGCCTGAAGAGCCTGCACGAACGCGTAGGCCTGGCTGAGTCCGTAGATGCGGTAGTTGGTCAGTGGGTCACCTGTTCCGTTCTGAGCCCAGACCTTCTGCCACAGTTGCGTCCACGGATTCTCGGGGGAGTCGACGCCGGGGATGTATTCGAGCGAAATCATGCCTTCGAGGGACTGGGCACCGTTGGTGACCGCGCCCTGGGAGAAGCGTCCGAGCAGAGAACCGACCAGGTCGACGTCGGAGCCGATCGAACTGTAGAACCACTCGGGATCGTAGTTGAGCCGCATCGCGGTCAGTTGGCTCAGCGCGGTGTACGACGGGACGTTGAAGCCGAGCACGAGGTCGGCTCCGGCACCCTGTAGAGCGGCGATCTGTGGTGCGACATCGGTGTTGCCGGAGGTATAGCGCACGACCTCGACGATCTGGTCGTCGAGATACTGGCGTACCGCGGCTTCGCTGTCCCTGCCGAGATCGTCGTCCTGAAGGAACAGTCCGACCTTGGCGTCGGGCCGGTTCTTCGTCACCCAGTCGCCGATGATCTTGCCCTCGACCTGGTAATCGGGCTGCCAGCCGAAGGTATTGGGGTACTTCTCGGGGTCGTTGCCCCACATGATGGCGCCGGAGGAGACGAAGAGATCCGGCACACCCTCCTCGTTCAGGAAGTCGATGACTGCGCTGTGCGTCGCTGTGCCGAGTCCACCGACGACGGCGAACACTTCGTCCTGGAGGACGAGTTCGTTGACGACCTGGGTGGTGGTCGTCGGATCGTAGGAGTCGTCACGAACGACGTACTCGATCTGCCTGCCGTTGACGCCGCCCGCGGCATTGACGTAGTCGAAGTAAGCCTTTGCGCCCGTGGGTATTTCGCTGTACCCGGGTGCTGCGACCCCGGTCAGGGGGAAGTGGGCTCCGATCTTCACCGAGGTGTCGGTGATGCCGATCGTCGAGCCTTCCGAGGATTCTGTTGCCTCGTCTCTTCCGCCTGCACCGCACGCTGCGGCCAACGAGACGACGGCGACGAGTGCGGTCGTTCTGACCGCCACCGATCCGAACTTCTTCATTTCATCTCTTTTCTGGTTGAACGCAACCTTCGAAACGTGCCCACCAGACCCAGTGGGGCGAACAGGATGACCAGGACGGTGAAGATGCCGGTCACCAGTGGTGCGAGTTCGGCGGATTGCAGACTGCTCAGCCCCAGATCGAGTCCGAGGTTGGTGACCACCGGTGGGATGTAGGTGAGCAGCAGCGCCCCGATCAATGCCCCGGACAGAGTGCCGAGCCCGCCGATGACGACGGCGGAGAGCAATGTCAGGGAGAGCGTCAGAGTGAACCCGCTCGGGGCCGCGATCCGCGCCGACATCGCGAGGACGGCACCTCCGGCACCCGCGCATGCGGCGCTGACGACGAACGCCAGGATGCGTGCCCGCCCGAGATCGATCCCGGACAGCTCGGCGGCTACTTCGTCGTCCCGAACGGCCCGCCAGCGACGGCCGATCCGGCTCGACGAGACGTTCGCCAACAGGAAGAACACGACGACGAGCAGCACCCAGCTGACGTAGGCGACGAATTTGGTTCCGCTGAGCTCGTTTCCGGTGACGAAGAACATCATGTCGTCGATCAGGTCCGGCACTTTCGGGGCCGGGACGACGAGACCCTGTTCACCGCCGAGGTAGTCCGAGAAGTACAGAGCCAGTCCCGGTACGGCGACGGCGAGCGCCAGCGTCGCACCGGCCAGGTACGGGCCGTGCAGTCGGGCGGCGGCCACTCCCACGACCACGCCCACCAGCGCAGAGATCACGGTGGCGGCCAGCAGTACGAGGGGCACCGACCATCCGGAATCGTTGGCCCGCAGCATCAATGCCGCGGTGTACGCACCGACGGCCATGAACGCACCGTGCCCGAGTGAGAGCTGCCCGCTCAGACCGGTCAGCACGGTCAATCCGCCGGCTGCGATCGCCAGGTACGCGACCGACGTCAGCTGACTCTGACGGAAGGTGCTCAGTGATTCGAGCGCCAGGACGATGACGACGAGTCCGATGACAGCGCAGAGGAAGTGGCGTCGTACCGGGGTGGCCGTGATTCGAGTGAGAGTTGCGTTCACGTCATACCCTCCTGGCTGCTGCGCTGGCGAACAACCCGCTCGGGCGGACGAGGAGAACGACGATCAGAATGATCAACGCCGCGCTCGACACGAGGTCCTGGCCGAGGTAGCCGCTGACGAAACTGAGCCCGACGCCCATCAGCAGGCCTCCGACCACTGCACCTGCCGGGCTGTCGAGACCGCCGAGAACGGCTGCGACGAAACCGAAGACGACGATCGAGTCCATGTACCCGGGGTGCACCAGAGAGCCGCCGGCAATGAGCAGCCCGGCCAGCGATCCGACGACTGCGGCCAAAGCCCAACCGAGCGTGAGCATTCGACTCACCCGGACTCCGAGCAGCTTGGCCACCTCCTGCTCGAATGCGCTGGCGCGCATCTTCAGTCCCAGATCGGTGAACCGGAACAGCAGAATCAGCAAGCCCAGGACCACGAGAACGGCGACGATCTTGAACACGTCGTATCCGGTCAGGGCCACGTTGATCTCCCCGACCTTCTGGCCGGTGAGACCGAACGGTGCTGGGAACGAACGAAATTGGTTCCCGAAGATGATGGCCGCAACCGCGTGGATGATGATGAACAACCCGAGCGTCAGAATCACCGGGTTGATGTGCGAGGAGCTGTCGACGAACCGAATGACGAGTCGTTCGATCAACGCTCCCAACAGCAGTCCGCTGAGCAGCGCGACTCCGAAGCCCAACCAGTACGAGTAACCGGCGTCGATGACGACCAGTGCGACGTACGTGGTGATCATGGCCATCGGTGCCTGGGCGAAGTTGACGATGCGGGTCGATCGCCAGATGAGGACGAGAGCGAGGGCGAACGCGGCATAGACCATGCCTGTCGTCACGCCGTTGATGAGGATGGTGAGCAGTTGTTGCACTGTGGCTGGCGTCCTTTCGGCTTGCTCTAGAACCCGAGATAGGCGTGTCGGAGGGCGTCGTCCCCGGCCAAGGTGTCGGCCGGGCCTTCCACCGCGACCTTGCCCAGATCGAGGACGACGGCATGTTCGGCGATGGACAGTGCACTTCGTGCGTTCTGTTCGACGAGCACGACCGTCATCGATTCGGAATCGACGAGTGCGCGCAGCGTTTCGAAGATCTGAGCGGCGACTTTCGGTGCCAACCCGAGCGACGGTTCGTCGAGGAGAAGAACCGACGGCGTTGCCATCAGCGCTCGACCGATCACCAACATCTGCCGTTCTCCGCCCGACAGCGTGTGCGCCGACGAGGTTCGGCGTCCGGTCAGCGGCGGGAACATGTCGTAGATCCGATCGAGGGTCACGGCGTCGTGACTTCTGTTGCGTCCCAACGCACCGAGGCGAAGATTCTCGTCGACGGTCAATTCGGCTATCACGCCCCGACCTTCGGGCACGTGTGCAAGCCCTTTACGGGACATGCGATCCGGAGGTATGCCGACGATGTCGACGCCGGCGAGCTCGATGCGTCCCGACGTCGGCTTCAGGAGGCCGGAGACAGTGCGCAGCAGCGTGGTCTTTCCGGCACCGTTCGCTCCGAGTACGGCGGTGATCGTGCCCGCGGTGACGGTCATCGACACCGAATCGAGGGCGGTGACCGGCCCGTAGTGCACGGTGAGGTCGGTGATCTTCAGGTGTGTCGCGTCAGTTGTCATGTGCCACCTCGTTTCCGAGATATGCGGCCAGTACGGCCGGATCCTCGCGAATCCGATCCGGTGTGCCCTGGGCGATGACCTTGCCGAAGTCCAGGACGTAGATCCGGTCGCACACGGTCATGACGAGGTCCATGTGGTGTTCGACGAGCATGACCGATGTTGCCGGTCGGTCCGGCTGTGAATCCTTGTTTACTGCTGTGAGAGAGCGGATCTCGTCACCTAGTTCGCTCATTTCGTCGTTGGACAGGCCCGAGGCGGGTTCGTCGAGCAGGATCAGCGACGGTTCGCTCACCAGTGCGCGCGCGAGGGCCACGCGTTTGCGCACCGCGTAGGGCAGGCTCGGTGGCAGCCGGTGCGCGTAGCCGTCGATGCGCAGTCGTTCCAGGGTGTTCATGGCGGTCGAGCGGACCGCCGCGTCGTCGGCCGCGCTCGAGGGAAGGCCCAGGAGGCCGCTGAGGATTCCGGTGCGTGCCGTTCGGTCGGCCCCGACCATGACGTTGTCCAGCACGGTCATTCGATCGAACAGTCCCAGTCCCTGCAGCGTTCGGCTCATGCCGAGCCGGGGCAGGTCGTGTGGGCGCAGGCGGCTCAAGGTTTCGCCGTGTCGGCCCAGGGTTCCCGATTGGGGTCGAACGAGACCGCACGCAACGTTGAACAGTGTGGTCTTGCCTGCCCCATTGGGTCCGATGACGCCGAGGACTTCGCCGGGTCGCACCTCGATGGTCACTCCGGAGAGCGCGACGATGCCGCCGAAGGACACGTCGACGTCCGTCATGGTGAGGACCGGATCCATCGTGTCGAGAGATTTCAAGTGATGCACCTCACAATCTGTTGGGTCCACTATGGGGCGTCCAGCACAACGCGCGGTATGGGCGCTCCGCACAGAATGTTTGGGTGTCTGGGCACCAGTAACGGTCAATTCACCCTGTGATGTGGGCTCTGTGCGCAAAAATGAGCGGATGGCTTCTCCCGGGGTGCGGCGCGCGACGTCGCGATCCGCTGCGCGCGGCGCAGTGAAGCCCTCCGACCAGGAGAAGATTCGCGATGCGTGGGCCGCGCTGTTGCCGCGGGCGGATGCGATCGCCGACTCGATCACGCTGGCGCTGATAGAGCAGGAACCCGCATACCTGGCAAGCTCCACTCCTGACATCGCCGGCGAAATTCGTCGCAGTACTCGCGCGCATATCAGCCAGGGCCTACGCACGCTGTCCGGTCTTGCGGCCGCGGGCGACAACGCCCGAGAGGTATGGCGTCGCACCGGGAGAGAGCGTGCGCGCCAAGGCATTCCGATGGAGTTGGTGCTGAAGGCGTACACGCTCGGGAGTCGGACGCTGTGGGAAGAGTTGATGCTCGAGCGTGAACAATGCAGGTCCGTGATCGACGAGCATCTCCTGCTCGTCGCCGGCCAGCAGTTGTGGAGAGCGCTGGACAGTCAGTACGAAACTCTCGTCGAGGCGTACCGCCAGGAGAGCGCGCGTATGCAGCAGCGTGATCTCGCCAATGTGCTGGTGATCTTGGACGGTCTCCGGTCGGGCCGAGGCGGTGATCCGGCTTTCGTGATCGAGGCCCGCGCGACCCTCGGCCTGTCGGCCTCACAGCAGATCGCCTGCGTGGTCGGCCCGCTCGACGATCAGGGGTCGCCTCCGCTCCCCGCGCCCGAGGACGCGATGGACCAGATCGGCGCAGTGTCCCACTGGAACACTCGGGACGGGCACCAATTCGCGCTCGTGGCACTCGGGACCGGATCGTGGAGATCGGTCATCGACGCCCTAGCCGCGCGGGCGGTCGGCCCGGTCGGTGTGGCGCATTCGCCCGAGGGGGTGGCGTCGTTCGCAGCGGCGTATCGCCTGGCGGCACTGACGGCCGAGACCATCACCGAAGACAGTGGTGTCGCGTTGGCGACGGACCGTTTGCCGAGGGTGATCATGGCCGCCGACGATCAGTCGTCGGAACTATTGGTTCGCCATGCGCTCGGCGCGCTGTTCACACATCCGGAGCCCCACCGAGAAACGTTGCTCGACACGTTGGCGCACATGCTCGCTTCGGACGGTTCGCCCACCAACGCTGCGAAGGCGCTCTACTGCCATCGCAACACCGTCATCTACAGGGTGCGCCGAATCGAGGAGTTGACCGGGCGTGATCTGACGGATGCACGCGACCGGCTTCTGCTCACTCTTGCGCTGGTCAGGACGGGACATTGGGCGCGGGCCGTGGAGCAGGACGACGGTTCGACGACCCACGGTTCATTCAATCGAATGAAATGACGATGGCAATTCCGAACTCGCTGTAACGAGTGGTTGAAGTCTGCATATATTCCGTGTGGCTCCGTACTGCTGCCTGACCCCCGACCCGGCAGCAGTGCGGGGCCTTTTGCGTACGGCGCATGCGAGGGTCTCGGAACGAGCGGTGCTGTGCGGTTTGCGTAAGCTCGTTCGCGGGGTACGCCGCGCAGCAGGCCGGAATATGTATCGACGGTCCTGGAAGGGTCGAATGTGAGCGAGGGCAACAGTAGGTCGGGTGACGCGCCGAAAGGTGCCGAGCCACGCCCCGACGTACCGCCGTACGACACGCCGACCGAGGTGTTCGGGGCCATCCGCGACGATGCCGAGGCACCGAAGCATGCAGTGCAGCCGGTCTCCGAGGGCCAGGACGCCACGGAATCCGAGGCGAACGAAGTCGAGGCTGACGAAGCCGAGCTGACACAGGCCGACGGAACCGCATCCGATGGCACCGCCGAGGTCGACCGATCCGAGCCGGTTGCCGACCTCGATACCGCCGGTAATTCGGACGTCGACCAGATCGACGAGGCCGAGTCTGCTGCACCCGGCGCGGACGCGCAGCCCGCACCGGTGGCGGACGAATCGCCGACGGTGGCGCAGCCCGTTGTTCTGCCGTCCGCTTCTGACGCCGGGCAACCTCAGCCACCGACTGAACCTCCCTCTACTCCCCCTGAGAACGGTTCGGCGGAGCACAACGGATCTTCTTCCACGCCGCCGTGGAAGAAGATTGCCATCGGTACCGGCGCGGTGGTTGCCGTCCTCGGGCTGCTGTACGCGGCGGACTGGATTGCCTCCAGCGATCGGGTTCCGCGCGGTGTGACCGTTGCCGGTATCGAGGTAGGCGGCAAGAGTCATTCCGACGCCGAGGCCGTACTGCGTGCCGAATTGGGACCTCGGGCGGAGGAGCCGATTCAGGTGGGCATCGACGACCGGCAGGTCGAGGTGTTGCCTGCCGCGGCCGGGCTGGGAGTCGATTGGAACGCGACGCTCGATCGCGCGGGGACGCAGCCCATCAACCCGATCACGCGTCTGACATCGCTGTTCGGAAGCCGGGAGATCGGCGTCGTCTCGACCACCGACGAGCAGGCACTCTCGGTAGCCATCGACGGCCTGCGAGCGGAGACGGACCGTGCGCCCGTCGAAGGCGACGTCGTCTTCGAAGGTGCCACCCCGGTAGCCGTCGAACCGCTGGCCGGGCGAGTTCTGGACGCCGACGGGACGCGTCGAAATCTGCAGACCGAGTGGTCGACGGGTGCGACCGAGGTCGTCTACGAATCCACCCCTGTCACCGTGACCCAGGATGCGGTCGATCAGGCACTGTCGAACGTCGCGGTCCCCGCAGTGTCGGCACCGGTGGTCATCGAAGGTCGCCAGAACGTGGATGCAACGTTGCCGGTGGACCGTGTGGGTGAGGTGCTGCGCTTCGACCCGGACGGGCAGGGCGGCCTCACGCCGATCTACGACACCGGTATCGCCACCGGCATTCTCGCTCCGCAGCTGGTCCGCACCGAAGTTCCGCCCAAGGATGCGTCGTTCACGTTCTCCGGCGGAGCTCCCACCGTCGTTCCCGGAGTGATGGGTGAGCTGGTCGAGTGGAACAAGACCCTCGAACAGCTTCCCGCCCTGCTGGCTGCGGACGGTCCGCGCTCGACCGAGGCCGTCTACGAACCGGCGCCGCCTGCCCTCACCACCGAAGCGGCTGAGAATCTCGGCGTGCGAGAGGTGGTCGCGGAGTACACGACCGGAGGTTTCGAGTACGCGTCGGGCGTCAACATCGGTCTCACCGCGCAGATCGTCAACGGCGCGCTGGTCAAGCCGAAGGAGACGTTCTCGCTCAACGGGTACACCGGTCCGCGCGGGACCGCTCAGGGCTTCGTCGAATCGGGAATCATCGACAACGGTCGACCCGATCGTGCCGTCGGCGGCGGCATCAGCCAATTCGCGACGACGCTGTACAACGCGTCGTACTTCGCGGGTATGGAAGACACCGACCACACCGAGCACAGCTACTACATCAGTCGATACCCCGAGGCCCGGGAGGCGACGGTCTTCGAAGGTGCCATCGACCTGAAGTTCACCAACCCCAACGACACTGGCGTGGTGATCGAGTCGTTCGCGGATTCGTCCAGCGTCACCGTCCGGCTGTGGGGCACCAAAACCGTCGACGTCGAATCGATCACCGGGCCCCGGACGCGGCCCACCTCGCCCAATACCGTGACATTGCCGGCCGGTGCCGGCTGCGTCGCGTCCGGCGGGGGACCGGGATTCACCGCCAGTGACACCCGGGTGATCAGCGACGCCGCGTCGGGCAGGGAGATCTCCCGCAACACGAGAACCGTGAAATACGACCCCATTCCGATCGTCAAATGCGTCCAGCCCGATCGTCCGGCTCCGGCCCCCGAACCCGACGACCCCCCGCGCCCGAACGACGACGAGTGACGTCCTGTGCTCGACGTGTCACTTCGAATCACGCGGATTCGGACTGTGGCGTCGACGCTCGATCGGGTGTTTGCTGGATGTAGACGTATGCCCGGAACGAATGCCGCCGCGACGAGGTTGCAACAGTAGAGGTGCGCTCGGCACCGCACGATCGAAAGGGAGCATTCTCCATGACGCTCACACGCACCGTCCTCGATCAACAGACACTTCGTGAGGCGTACGCGCAGTTCCCCAGTGGCGTCGTGGCGATCGCTGCGAAAATCGACGGTGCCCTGGTGGGCTTGGCGGCCAGCAGCTTCGTGTCGGTGTCGATCGATCCACCGTTGGTAGCGGTGTGCATCCAGAACACGTCGACCACGTGGCCGAAGCTGGAAGTTGCGCCGAACATCGGCGTCAGCGTGCTCGGGGAAGCACACAACGATGCCGTCCGCACTTTGGCTGCGAAGACCGGTGACCGCTTCGCCGGTCTCGACCTCACCGTCACCGACGGAGGCGCGGCCTTCATCGTCGGTGCCACCGCCTGGCTCGACACCACCGTCGAGCAACAAATCCCAGCGGGCGATCACGCAATAGTGTTGCTACGCATCCATTCCCTCGAAGTACAGAGTGAAGTCAATCCAATCGTGTTCCACGGCAGCAAGTTCCGCAAACTTCAGCAGTAGTCTCGCTTCGACTTGGTTCGGCCCCCTTCAACCTGTTCGGCCCGCCCACCGGTTCGGCCCTGTCCGCCCACCTTCGGCCTGTTCGGTTCGCCCACCGGTTCGGCCCTGTCCGCCCACCTTCGGCCTGTTCGGTTCGCCCTCCGGTTTTCGCAAACGCGCGCGCACTTGCTGAACGCGCGCGAAATAGTGGCCCAATCGTGGGCAATTCTGCGCGCATCTGACAAATGCGCGCGCGTTTGTCAGGTCGGTCTCGTGAAGTCTGCCAGCGACGCTTTGCCGAGCCGGTTCTCCTGGTGGTGCAGCTGCGCTTCGCTCGGTGCGGCCTCGTTTGCTCGTCCACCTGTTTCGGCTCCGTCTGCTTCGCAAACGCGCGCGCACGTGCTGAACGCGCGCGAAATAGTGGCCGAATAGTCGACAATTCTGCGCGCACCTGACAAATGCGCGCGCGTTTGCGGGACTGACAGCTAGGCGAACTGGTACGCCGGTACCTGTATTCATCCACAAGCCCGGAGTTGTGCACAGTCGTCAGCTTTCGAGCTCGACTCCGTCGACGCATGGCCGAGACTCGGAGCATGAAGGACGACCGAATGATTCGACGCTCCGAGGCGCTGGCAGACGGGAGCGCCGATCACGAGTTGCGCGCAATGTATGAGCGGGGTGGCTGGGAGCGCTTTGTGAATGGCGTCTACGTTCCGTCGTCGAGATTGGCCGGGCTGACAGAACAGGAGCGGCACAGACTGTTGATCGATGCGGTTTTGCCGATCTTGTCCGGTGGTTACGTCGTCAGTCACCGTTCGGCTGCACTACTGCACGGATTACCCTTACCCACTGGCGGATTGGACAAGGTTCACGTCACCCGACACCGCCGCGGCGGCGGTCGTACGAATACGGCTGTGACCGTGCACTGTGCACCGTCCTTATCGAGCGTGACGGTCGACGGTGTCTCGGTGACCTCGCTGGCTCGGACAGTGGTCGACCTTGCTCGAACCGAGACGCTGCTGTCTGCGGTAATCGCAGGTGACGTGGCGCTGAAGTGCTGTGACGAGAGTGAGCTCGACGCGGAGTTGCAGCGGGCTCGGGGCTGGAAATGTGTGGCGCAGGCGCGACGAGCCGTGAACCTCATGGACGGGCGCAGCGAGAACCCGGGGGAATCGCAGAGTCGAATCATACTGCGCCAGGGTGGATTCGACGTCGAGTCTCAGGTGGAGATCCTGGATCCAAGTGGGCGATCGGTGGCACGGATCGATTGGATGGTCAATGGCCTCGTCGTATGCGAGTTCGACGGTAAAGCCAAGTACACGAAATACTTACGACAGGATGAGAACCCCGGCGACGTGGTGTTCAGGGAGAAGGTACGGGAGGACGCGGTGCGCGATCTCGGATATCCGGTGGTGCGCTGGACCTGGGCGGACCTGGCGAATCCAGCAGAGTTGGTGGCTCGCGTTGCCCGAGCTGTAGAACGGGCCGCTGCCTTGCCGCCACCGCGAGGCAGCGTGCGAATTACATCGAGTCGGGAGCAAACGCGCACGCATTTGCCGAACGCGCGCGAAATCGCCTAACTATTCCGCAGAATCCGCGCGCATCTGACAAACGCGCGCGCGTTTGCGCCAGGGCTGGGGGAAGCGTCTACGGGGGAGCGTCTACGTGGGTCGGGTTCGGTGACCGTGGCGCGTGAAGTCCATCGGCCCCGGCTAGGTCGCAAACGCGCGCGCATTTGCCGAACGCGCGCGGAATTGCCTTAGTATCCCGCAGAATTCGCGCGCATCTGACAAACGCGCGCGCGTTTGCGCCGCTACGCAGGCCGTCAACCGAGGCGAGACCGACGGCGCACGAACAACAACGGCCGCACCCGATGAACAGGTGCGGCCGTCGAAGGTTTCAGGGAATCAGAATGCTGCTTCGTCCAGTTCCATGATGTCGTTGTCGATGTTGGTGAGGATGGCGCGCGTGGCGGTGAGCTGCGGCAGGATGTTCTTGGCGAAGAACGAGGCCACTGCGATCTTGCCCTCGTAGAACGCCTTGTCCTTACCCTCTGCGCCGTTGTCCAGTGCGGCGATGGCGATTTCGGACTGACGCAGCAGCAGCCAGCCGATGAGCAGGTCGCCGAAGCCCATGAGGAAACGCACCGATGCCAGGCCGACCTTGTACAGCTCGGTGGGCTGGTCCTGTGCGCCCATGAGGTGCTGGGTCATCGAGGTGACGATGGCCTGGACGTCCTCGAGGGCGGTGGCCAGCAGTGCGCGCTCGGCCTTGAGGCGTCCGTTGCCTGCTTCGCTGTCGATGAACGACTTGATCTGTCCGGCAACGTGAGCCAGGGCTACGCCGCGGTCGCGGGCGATCTTGCGGAAGAAGAAGTCCTGCGCCTGGATGGCGGTGGTGCCCTCGTACAGCGAGTCGATCTTGGCGTCGCGGATGTACTGCTCGACGGGGTAGTCCTGCAGGAAGCCGGAGCCACCGAAGGTCTGCAGCGATTCGGCGAGCACCTGGTAGGCGATCTCCGAGCCGACGCCCTTGACGATGGGCAGCAGCAGATCGTTGACGCGGTAGGCGATGTCTTCGTCGGCGTCCGAGACCTGCTTGGCGGTGATCGGGTCCTGGTGTGCGGCGGTGTAGAGGTACACCGCGCGCAGGCCCTCGGAGTACGCCTTCTGCATCATGAGGCTGCGGCGCACGTCGGGGTGGTGCGTGATGGTGACGCGCGGTGCGGTCTTGTCGGTCATCTGCGTCAGGTCTGCGCCCTGGACGCGTTCCTTGGCGTACTCGAGTGCGTTGAGGTAGCCGGTGGAGAGGGTGCCGATTGCCTTGGTGCCCACCATCATTCGAGCGTGCTCGATGA
Organism: Rhodococcus sp. 05-2255-1e; assembly: GCF_002259025.1. Classification (NCBI taxonomy): domain Bacteria; kingdom Bacillati; phylum Actinomycetota; class Actinomycetes; order Mycobacteriales; family Nocardiaceae; genus Rhodococcus; species Rhodococcus sp. 05-2255-1e. Next base: position 140,663 of record NZ_NOZE01000033.1, read on the forward strand.
CGTCGAACATCTGCGCGATGCCCTTGTGGACCTCGCCGACGAGCCAGCCCTTGGCGGGGACGCCGTGGCCACCGAAGGTGAGCTCACAGGTTGCGGAGGCCTTGAGGCCCATCTTGTGCTCGACGCCGGTGACGAAGGCACCGTTGCGCTCTCCCAGTTCACCCTTCTCGAAGTCGAAGAGGATGGACGGAACGAAGAACAGGCTCAGGCCCTTGGTGCCCGGTCCGGCACCTTCGGGGCGGGCGAGCACGAGGTGGAAGATGTTCTCGAAGAGGTCGTCGGAGACGGCCGAGGTGATGAAGCGCTTGACTCCCTCGATGTGCCAGGAGCCGTCGTCCTGCTTGATCGCCTTGGTGCGTCCTGCGCCGACGTCGGATCCGGCGTCGGGCTCGGTGAGGACCATGGTGGCACCCCACTGGCGCTCGACGGCGACCTTGGCCCATTCCTTCTGCTCGTCGGTTCCGTTGTGGTACAGGATGTTTGCGAAGCCGGGGCCTGCGGAGTACATGAAGGCGGCGGGCTGCGAGCCGAGGAGCATCTCGTTGATGCCCCACAGGAGGTTACGAGGCGCTGCCATGCCGCCGACCTCTTCGTCGAGGCCGACGCGCCACCACTCACCGTCGGCGAGGGCCTTGTAGGACTTCTTGAAGGATTCGGGCAGCTTCAGGCTGTGGGTCTCGGGATCGAAGACCGGGGGGTTGCGGTCGGCGTCCGCGAAGGATTCCGCCAGGGGGCCCTCGGCCAGGCGTACTACCTCGCGCAGCATGTCACGGGCTACTTCACCGTCCATGTCGCCGAAGTTGTCGCCCTCGAGGGTCTCGTCGAGTCCGAACAGCTCGAAGAGATTGAATTCGAGGTCCCGGAGGTTGCTCTTGTAATGGCCCATTGCTCGTTCGCTCTCCAGTCGGTGGTGCGGTCTCGTGAGTACCGCCCAAGTTAGCTACTCGTCGGTAACTTAACGGATATTACCCCCGATCGGTTCCGCTGCCAAGGGCGGACCTACTCGCCAGTAATAGAGCGTCGATCGCTGTGCCGTCGGTCACGTCTCGATACCGGTTCTCGGCCGTGGTGACGGTGAGTCGGTCCCCGACGTCCGCCGCCAGATCCTCTGGCGTGTACAGGATCTCGGGTTCCTGTGGACCGCCGACGCCGTCGGTGATGTTCGACGAGTGATGGCCGAGAATCATGAGGATTCCATCAGGTTTCAACGCGGACACCGCAGCCGATACGGCTCGGCGTCGCTCGTCCGGAGGCAAATGGAGGTAGAACATGAGCACCAGGTCATAGTTGGGCTCGGTTGCCAGCTTCGTCACATCGGCGTGTATCCAGGTCAGGCGCTCGCGCACCGACCGCGGGGCCGACTCGGCCACTCGACTCGCCCGCGTCAATGCCACCGACGAGAAGTCGACGGCGTCCACGGTCCAGCCGCGCGTCGCGAGCCAGATGGCGTTGCGACCTTGGCCGGCCGCCAGATCGAGGGCTCGACCGCGCGGGATTGTCGTCGCGACTTCGACCAAAGTGGCATTCGGAGCCTCGCCGTAGACGAGTTCTCGGCGTTCGTACTTGCGATCCCATTCGGCAGCGTCCACGCCGGAAGCCTAATGGGAACTGCTACAGCGTGGCCCGCAGCAACAGCACGTTGTAGTTCTGGAACACCGTCGCCAAGAAGTAGAGGTCGCGGCCCGTCGAGAACGGGTGGATGTACGGGGCGTAGATCGAGCTGATCTCGCGAGTGTCGACCAGTACCTCGGGTGGGCTCCACGGTCCGACGGGCGACGAAGAGCGCCGCAGCACAATGGAATTGGCGTTGTCGGTGGTCATCATCAGGTACTGGCCCACAGCGGCGTTGTATGCAACCGACAGTTCGCCGACGCCGTCGACGATGGGGGCGGCCGCTGCGGGATCGCCCTTCTTCCAGTCCTTACCCGTCCAATATTCGTATTCGCCGAGCCTCGTGATGTCCGCTTCTCTGACGCGAGCGACGTGGCCGAGTGTGGAGCGACCCGGCGGTGTGCCGTACTGGTAGATGTATCCGTTGTCCTTCAGGTAGGCGCTTTGCTGGAAGTTTCGATCTCCGCCGGCGCTGGGCCTGTGGGTCTCGGGTAGTGCGGCCCAGTTCTCTCCGTTGTCGGTCGAGGCGGCGAGGCCGGAGAAGTTGGTGTCCCAGGTACCTGCGGGTCCCCAGTTCTTGACCGACATGAGGTTGAGGTACTGGGTGTCGCCCACGGCGACTCCGGCGGTGGGGATTCGGCTGATTTCGACGAAGGGGATCTTGGGGCTGGGGACGACTTCTTTGGTCTGTCCGACGGCGTCCTTGACGACGCTGTCGAAGTTCATGCCGTCGGCGAGGTTTCGGTCGTTGCTGCGGACGATGGCGTTGCTGCGCCAGGACCAGAGGCTGCCTTGCAGGAGGTTGGGGACGCCGACGCCTGCGGTGTCGCCGAAGGCGGTCAGGACCTCGCCTCGGCCGTTGTCCCACATGATGCCGAGGTCGGTGCCGATCATGTTGACGTTTTGGGTCATGTTCGGGCTCGACATTCCGGTCACCTGGGCGACGGCCTGTGCGCGGCCGTGCAGTTGCGGTAATCCGAATGTTCCGTTGAGACCGGCGATGGGGTTGATCGCGTTGGGGTCGGCGAGGGCCGTTGGTCCTGTGACCAGCACCGATGCGGTCACCGTCAGTGCTGCGACTGTCAGGACTCTGGATCCCACGCGTGTCAAAATTGCCCCGTTTCATGGTGTTTCCCCGATAACACCTCGGAACCATAGCAGCGGTTTGTTATAGGTGGGGTAAATCGACTCGAGCCCGGTTTCGCGAATCGGGCGAATGCACCTCCGTGTCGTAATCTGGACACCGTGAGTGATCTACCCGATTCCCAACTGGCGCGGGATCTGTCCGTCAGTGCGATGCGGCTGAATCGGAGACTGCGTCTGCGGCATTCGAGCGACCGGTTGCCGGTGGCTCAGTTGTCGATTCTGACGACGTTGCTTCGTGAGGGCCCGATGACGACCGGTGAACTGGCTTCTCGGGAGCGAATCAAGCCGCCGTCGGTGTCGCGGTCGTCGCATCAGTTGGTCGAGGCCGGCCTGATTGTCCGTGAGCCGCACCCGACCGACGGCAGGCAGGTGGTGCTGCAGTTGACCGAGGCGGGCGTTGCGACTGCTCGCGACGAAGTGGCGTCTCGCGAAATCGCTCTCGCCGAACAGTTGGACGAGTTGTCGGCTCGGCAGCGGGAAACGTTGGCCGCAGCGTCGGCAATCCTGATCGAATTGGTCGATCGAGTCGACTGAGACCGTCAGTTCTCGTGTTGAACTTCGCGATCGAGACCGTCGATATTCCACTCGATGGTGGATCCGAGTTCCTCGGAATCTCCTCGGTGCGCGACGCGGCCGAGGACAGTGGCGACTATTGCAGCGCACACCATCCAGACGACTACGCCTATCAGCAACCCGGTCATGGACACTTTGTAGCACTGATGTCTGAGAAATCGCCGTGAAACGGTGGTTATGAAGTGTTGCTGTTCGATATACATCGCGTGCGGTCCGGCAAATGCGACAAAGTGAAGCTTCTTGTTCCCCAACAGATGTAGAGACCCGACGGATTGTTTTCGTGTCCTTCTCGAAAACAAAAATCAATGAGTTTTGCGTAATTGTTCGACGACTCGGCGAAAGCGACTGTTCGGTGTGCACATATTCGACACCACATCGAGATCGGACTCGAAATCCACATCTCGCAATTGCGACACCATGGTGACCTCGGCTCCCGCAGCGGTCAGTGCCACCCGAGTGTCGTCGCCCGTCGACGGTGCCGACATCGGTACGTCCAGCAATGCCCGGGCCTGAGCAGGATTCCGTAGACCCAGGATCCACCAACCGCCGTCCTCGGCGGCACCGAGTAGATCGGTGTCGGCCAGCAGCGCGGCTGCGTCGCTGAGCAGTCGCCCGGTGACCTGCGGGGTGTCCATTCCGATCTGAAGTACCGCACCCGCGGGTGCGGCGTCGGCGTGCGCATTCGCCAGCCGTTCGCCCAGTCCGTCGCCGCGCTGCGGGATCACGGTGAACGACGCGAGGGCTCGGGTGAGTTCCTCGGCGCGGGCCGCGTCGTGAAGATGGCCGGTGAGGGCCACGACGCGGTGGTCGACGTCCGCTGCCGCGACGGCGTCGAGGGTGTCCAGCAGCGCGGCAGCTGCCACCTCGGCGGCGGCCGCGTCGCCGATCGTGGCGGCGAGGCGAGTCTTGGCAAGTCCTGGAACGGGTGCTTTGGCCACGACGAGGGCGGTGACGGTCACGAGAGCACCTTCCAGAAGTCGCGCACGGCCACGATGGTGCCGCGGACCGAGCCCGAGACCTTGGACGTGCCTGCGGTTCGTGGTCGGTAGTCCACGTCGTGTTCGACGACGGTCCAGCCGGCCTCGGCCGCGAGCACGAGCAGCTGCAGCGGGTAGCCGGAGCGTCGGTCGGTGACATCGAGGTCGAGTAGTGCTTGTCGGCGGACCGCTCGGATGGCACCGAGGTCGTGTACGGGCAAGTTGTACTTGGTCCGAAGTCGAAGAGACAGAACGGCATTGCCGATTTTTGCGTGCAGCGGGGAGCTTCCCTTGGCGGGCCGGCGACGGCCGACGGCCAGGTCTGCGCTGTTCAGTGCAGCCACCAGGGTGGGTAGGTCGCGCGGGTCCATCGAGCCGTCTCCGTCGAGCACGCAGACGATATCGGTGTCGGCGGCGAGGACGCCCGCGTGCACGGCAGCTCCGTATCCGGGGACGGTTTCCGCTACCACTGCAGCGCCGTGGGCGGCTGCCACCGCGGCGGTGGCGTCGGTCGAGTTGTTGTCCACGACGATCGTTCGATATCCCGGCGGGATCGAATCCAGCACGGCCGGAAGCGATTCGGCTTCGTTCATGCAGGGAATGACGACTGTGACCGATCCGGGCTCAGACACGGGGCGGGCCCGTTCCCTCGGCGTCGCGCAACGGTGCATCGGCGAACGCGGTGAGACCGTCCTGCGGCAGGATCTGCGCGCGAAATCCCAGAACCTGTTCTGCCCGCTGTGGACTGGCGACGATGTGCCGTACGTCCCCGGCTCGGTACTGGCCGGTGACCTCGGGGGCTGGTCCACCCCTGGCGTCGGCGAGAACGGACGCCACCTCCCCGATGGTGATCGGATGACCCGAGCACACGTTGAGCGCGGTGAAGCCGTTCAGTTCGGCGGAGATGGACGCGATGTTCGCTGCTGCCACGTCGTGCACGTGGACGAAATCGCGGGCCTGCTTGCCGTCCTCGTAGACCGTGGGCGGCTTGCCGAGTTCGAGCGAGGACCGGAACATTGCCGCCACACCGGAATACGGGGTGTTGCGCGGCATGTGCGGGCCGTACACGTTGTGGTAGCGCAGCGCGACGACGGAACCACCGGTCGACAGTGCCCACGCGGAGGCGTAATTCTCCTGCGCCAGTTTGCTCGCTGCGTAGGTGCTGCGCGGTTGCAGCGGTGAATCTTCCTCGACCAGTAGCCAATCGAGTGGCTCGCCGGACGCAGGGTCGCGGTTGTCGAACAGCCCGGCGTCCAGATCGGCTCGGGTACGCGGTCGCGGGACGACGGTCTCGCCGGAGGAATTGAGGTAGCGCCCTTCGCCGTAGACCACCATCGACGATGCCAGTACCAGGCGGGAACACCCTGCCTCGTACATCGCCGCGAGCAGGACTGCGGTTCCGAAGTCGTTGTGACTGGCGTATGCCGGCGCGTCCGCGGCGTCGACGCCTGCGCCGACGACAGCAGCTTGATGGCACACGACATCCACACCGCGTAGCGCTTCGACGAGTGAATCCTTGTCTCGCACATCCAGATCGGTGATGCCCTCGGCTGTCGCGCCGGGTCCGTGGGCCGAACCCAACATGGCGTCGACGGCAACCATCTCGAGATCGGTGCCGCGCGCTGCGTCGAGAATGTGGCCCCCGATGAATCCGGCTGCGCCGGTGAGCAGTACGCGAGTCATGGCAGCTCGACCGGCAGTGTGACTCCGGCGTGCACCCGGCAGTGCGGGCACTCGCCGGTCGGCGCGTCGCGCACCGCGGATCGGACGAGCGCCTTGAGCGGTTCGATGTTCTTCTGGAATTCGGCGAACACGTCCACTGCTTTGACTCCCTGACCGGATTCGATCCCGGCGTCGAGGTCGGTCACCAACGCTATCGGCGCGTAACAGAGTTCGAGTTCGCGGGCCAGGACGGCTTCGGGATGACCGGTCATGTTCACCAGTGTCCAACCTTGGCGCGCGAACCATTGGCTCTCGGCGCGAGTGGAGAACCGGGGACCCTCGACGACCACCATGACACCGCCGTCGACCGCGGACCCCTGGACGGCCGCGCTGCGTAACTCCGCGCAGTAGGGATCGGCGAATTCGACGTGGATGCCGCCGTTGTCGAAGTAGGTCTGGGTACGGCCGGACGTCCGATCGACGAGTTGATCCGGAATCACGACGGTTCCCGGGCCGTATTCGGCCACCAACGATCCCACGGCACACGGGGCGAACACGCGGCTGACACCGAGCATGCGCAGCGCCCACATGTTGGCCCGATACGGCAGGGTGTGCGGCGAGTATTCGTGAGCGCGGCCGTGTCGAGGTAGAAAGGCAACTCGTCGTCCTTCCACCTCCCCGACGGTGATCGGTGCGCTCGGTGATCCGTAGGGCGTGTCCAGCTCGATCTCTTCGGCGTCGTCGGCGAAGAACGAGTAGAAGCCACTGCCGCCGATCACCGCGATCTCGGCCTGTAACTCCGCTTGCGTGTTCATCTACCCATCCTCCATCACCGTCGGTCGATATGCTGGTCCGAAACCGTGTTCGTCTTCAAGTCCGCAGGGAGAAAACACTATCCGTTACTGGAGAGAAGCCGTCGCCGGTGCGCTGGCCGTCGCGCTCGTTGCCGTCGCGTTCGTCGTTCCGTATCTGGGCAACGAGATCGTCACCCCGATCATCAACAGAACACCGCAGCAGGTGCGCGATTTCGCCGACGCCGCACCGCTGTTCGGTTTTCGTGAGGTTCATGTCGGATGGGGAACGCCGTTCGCCGTCCTCATCGCGGTGGCGACCGTGCTGTGGGGACCGACCGTGGCTCGACGCCTGTCCTGGACGCGGCTGTTGTTCGTCGTCTGGGGTGCGTCGGCGGCGTGGACGATGGCGCTGGCGATGGTCGACGGTTGGAAGCGTGGGTTCGTCGACCGGTTGGCCTCGACGGACGAGTACCTGCACGAGGTGCCCGGCATCACCGACATCCCCGCGACACTGCGCGGATTCTCCGAGCGCATTCTGGATTACCAGGCGGATTCGTGGACCACTCACGTCTCGGGCCATCCGCCCGGTGCGCTGCTGACGTTCGTCTGGCTCGACCGTCTCGGTCTGAGCGGCGGGGCCTGGGCGGCAACGCTGTGCGTGTTGGTGGGAACCAGTGCCGCAGTTGCCGTGGTTCTCACGCTGGGTGTTCTGGGCGACGAGGACATGGCCAGGCGCGCAGCACCGTTCGTGGCGATCGCACCGGCAGCGATCTGGATCGCCGTCTCCGCCGACGCGTTCTATGCCGGGGTCGCGGCGTGGGGTATCGCGCTGCTGGCGGTCTCGACGAAGCGCTGGCTGTGGCCCGCATCCATCGGTGCGGGAGTGCTTCTCGGATTCGGAATCTATTTGAACTACGGCCTGGTGTTGATGGGTCTGCCGGCGGTCGCGGTGCTGATAGCGGGCCGAAAGGTTCTGCCGTTCCTCGGCGCGGTGATCGGTGCCCTGCTCGTTGCGGGAATCTTCACGGCGTACGGATTCTGGTGGTACGACGGGTACGAGCTGGTGCAGGAGCGGTACTACCAGGGCATCGCCAAGGATCGTCCGTTCGAGTACTGGGGCTGGGCGAACTTCGCTGCACTGTTCTGCGCGCTCGGCGTCGCTGTGCCGGCGGCCTTCCCACGCATCGCCGCGCGGGTGCAGCCGATCAACCTGTTGGTGCTCGGCGGCCTCGCGGCGGTGGTGATGGCCGATCTGAGTCAGCTGAGCAAAGCGGAGACGGAGCGAATCTGGCTGCCGTTCGCGATGTGGATGTTGATCGCCCCGGCGGTGCTGCCGCGTCGAACACATCGATTCTGGTTGGCGCTGCAGGTGATCGGGGCCTTGGCCGTCAATCATCTGCTGTTCACGAATTGGTGAGTGGAGCCGGAGTCATCTGCGCGAACCAGCGGCCGTCGATCGGAGCCACGTCCACCATCTGCAAGCCGGCGGCGCGGGCGAGGTCGGCGGTGGCGTCGGCGCTGACACTCGACCAGGCGAACCAATCGCCGACCATGGTGTCGGTTTCCCAGCGGACGGTGCGGTGCCGAATGCCGGAGTCACTCGGTTCGTCCACCTCGGCGATGATGGCTCCGTGTGGTGCCAGCAGATCGGCGGCTCGGCGTAGCAGGCGCACCGGATCCCCGCCGATGCCGATGTTGCCGTCGGCGAGCAGCACACACGACCACGTGCCGGTGCCGGGCAGAGGCTCGAACAGGTCACGGAGAACGGCGTTTCCGCCGCGGCCGATGGTCAGGTCGACGGCAGCCTTGGACGTGTCGACGCCGAGCGCCGAGAGTCCTCGGCGGGCAAGAGCTTCGGTCAGCCGGCCGGGTCCGCATCCGAGATCGATGGTGGATCCGGTACATCGGCTGATCATGGCGTGGTCGGCTCGGCGATCCTCTTCCGAGGATGCGCTTCCGCCCATCCAGCGGGCTGTGGGCAGACGTTCTCTCGAGCCGTCGGAATCGCCGATCCAGCAGGGCAATCCAGCGGCGGCGCGATGGAAAAGGGTGTCTGCGGTGACGCTCATGTTCGGCTCCGTACCACGGTGAGGCGAATGAAGTAGACGACGGCGCTGGCGGCGAACAACACCGTTGTCAGAACCAGCCATCGTTCCAAGAAGGGGTCTTGGGTCAAACCTGTTGCCGCACGATAGGTCTCCGCGCCCTGGGACAGTATTCCGGGGAAGAACATCAAGAACGTCAGCGCTGTGCCGAGAGCCGGGACGCGAATGTAGTTGACGGGCGAGACGGTCAGCTGCAGTCGTCCGAGCCCGGTGACAAGGCGATCGGCCGCCGAGTACAGCGGGAACAGGACCGCGTCGTGCAGCAGCACCGATCCGAAGAACCAGACGGCGATGGAATGCCACCAGATGTCGCTGTTCCACAACGTTTTCGGCCCGGCGATGTGGACGACGTAGCCGACCAGAGCGAAAGAGAGCAGCAGGCCGACGGCATGCAGAGGGTGGCCACCGTATATCCGTCGGAAGGCTCTCATTCCCGGTCCCCTGTCGCGTTTTACGAAACGTCTGTGAAAGCACCAGAGCGCGAGCAGCACCGACGTCGTCGGTGACTGCCCGCGCACGGGTTCAGGAGCTGACTATGCGGCGGTCTTGACCGTGATGGTCGCAACGCCGACGAGCAGTCCCGGGGTGACAGCGTCGGTCTTGAACGTGTCGTTGAGCAGTCCGGCTGCGGTCTCCGAGATCTTCACCTGCGTGCCCTGCAGGATGGCAGTGTTCTCGGGGCCGGTTGCCAACGGCTGCAGGGTGCGGCCGTCGAGGTCGAACAGCACGGCGTCGGCAGCAGCCTCTTCGCCGTTGACCGTGACGTCACCGGTGAGCAGCGACGTGCCCGGATCGATGTCGAAGTTGGTCAGCTCGACCACGGTCTCGCCTGCGGTCAGCGACAATCCGCTGCCGTCGTGGTTGATCTCGCCCTGCACGTAGGGGTCGACCGTGCCGGGCTCCCAGTACTTCACGTCGCCACCGGTGATCGGGAAGCGAATGGAACCGTCTGCGAGAGTTGCGGTTCCGACTACGCCCGGCGTGAGGCCGAGGGTGGTCAGCGCGCCCAGGAAGCCGGGGTCGAGAGCAACTGCGGTGTCGACGCCGTTGCTGAGGTCGTCGACCTCGGCTGCGGGCTCGGGGGTGCTCTCGGTGGTCTCCATGGCCGACGATTCCGAGGAGGTGGCTGCGTCGGTGGTGCTGGATGCGTCGTCGCTGGAGCACGCGGCGAGCGGGACGATGGTGAGTGCACCGATTGCGGTGGCGGCCAAAGCTTTACGAACAGTGAACATGTCGGTCAACCTTCCGTGCTCGTCTCTCGAGCGTTGTGGGTTATTCGGCGCTGCTTGCCGATCGGATGGGTCTTCATCGCGATGCCTGCATTGAAGCGTGCCGACCTGTTACCCCACCGCGCGAACGGTCAAACCAGACATGTTCACGTTCGGCTCAGCCCAGGATCAGATCCGCGGCTCGTTCGCCGATGATCACCGACGGTGCATGGGTGTGGCCGCGGATGATGCTGGGCATGATCGATGCGTCGGCGACCCGGAGGCGGTCGACGCCCCGAACCCGCAGCGCGGCGTCGACGACGCTGCCGGCATCGTTGCCCATCCGCGCGGTGCCCACCGGGTGGTACAGAGTGTGCGCGTTCTGCTCCAGGGCCTCGGTGAGCAGATCCGCCGGTGAGATGTTCGACGCCACCCGGGGGCGTACGACGTCCCCGAGCTGGCCCTTCAGGGACGGGGTCTCCGACAGCGCGACGCATACGCGCAGTCCCTCGATCATGGCCTTGCGGTCCATTCCGTCGGGGTCGCTGAGGTAACGCGGCTCGACGATGGGCTTGGCCAGAGGGTCGGCGGACCGGAGCGTGATCTCGCCTCTGCTCTTGGGTTGCAGCAGGACGGTGCCGATGACCGCGGCGTGTGCGTCGGCGGCGATCAGGCCTTCGTCGAAGAACGGGGCCGGTCCGAAGATGAGCTCGAGGTCCGGCAGCGGCAGATCTTCGCGGCTCCGGATGAAGCCGTATGCCTCCGCGACGTTGGAGGTGAGCATGCCGCGTCGGCGCGCGAGATAGTTGATGAGTTCGGGAATCTTCTCGGCATGGAAGAGGGAGTCCTTCTCGGTCTTCCATCCGATGAGGGCGGCCAGGTGGTCGAGGAGGTTCTGCCCGACGTCCGGCGAGTGGTGCCGGACGGTGATGCCGTGGGCTCCGAGCTGCTCCTTGTCTCCGATGCCGGAGAGCATCAGCAGCTGCGGTGTGTTGATGGCTCCGCCGGACAGAACGACTTCCTTGTGTGCGCGCACCGTATGGGTGATGCCGTCGGAGGTGTATTCGACGCCGACGGCGGCGCTGCCCTCGAAGAGAACCCGGGTGGCCTGTGCCTCGGTGAGGACGGTGAGGTTGGTGCGCTTCTTCGCCGGGCGAAGGTAGGCGTCGGCGGTGCTCCAGCGGGCACCGCGTTTCTGGTTGACCATGGTGCGGCTGAAGCCCGTGGGTTCGGGCAGGTTGGGTGTTTCGACCGAGTAGCCGGCTTCCTCGACGGCGGAGAGGAAGGACGAGGTGAGCGGGCGTGAGCTGCGCTGGTGGGAGACGATCAGCGGCCCGCCGGTTCCGGCGTCCAGTTCGGTTGTGCCCTCGATGTTCTCGATCTTGCGGAAGTATCCGACGAGGTTGCGGAACGACCACGAGTCGTCGGAGTTGGCCGCCCACTCGTCGTAGTCGGCGGCGAATCCGCGTACCCACATCATGGCGTTCATCGACGACGAGCCGCCGAGCATCTTGCCGCGCGGCCAGTAGATGCTGCGGTCGCGTAGCCCCGGCTGCGGTTCGGTGAGGTAGTCCCAATCGACCTCGGTACGAAAGAGTTTGGAGAACGCGGCGGGGATGTGGGCGAACTTGTTCTTGTCTTCCGGGCCTGCCTCGAGCAGGATCACGCTGTTGCGGGGATCGGCGCTGAGCCGGTTGGCCACCACTGCGCCGGCCGAGCCCGCGCCCACGACGATGTAGTCGGCGGTTGTGTTCTGTGTGCTCATGATTGTCCTCAGGGTTCGTCGGCAGCTGTCGTTGGACGCTGCTCAGCCGCGCAGGGCGGAGGCGAATATTGCCGGGAGTTTGGTCCAGGACGGTGCTCCGGCGAATGCGGTGAGCAGTTTCCCGGTCGATGCTGCGGTTTTGTTGGTGACGAACCACGGCGGCTTGGGGGAGATGGACATCTCTCCGCTGATCAGCGACCTCGACAGTGGGCGGAAGGGTCCGCGCACCACGGTCCGTTCGGCACCGTCGATCAGTAATGCGTTGTGCACGATGCCGATTCCGCTCTGCACATCGTCGACGGTGTGGCCGGGGAACGCGCCCCAGGTGGCCGATGCGGTGAGGAATCCGAGGGCGGTCCAGGCATTGACGGCAATGGTGCCGTACCGCAGGTCTGCAAGCATGGAGTCGAACTTCTCACCGAGTTCCTTGATGGTGCTCGGCGTGCCGATGATGTTGATGCCGAGGGTGCCGGTGAACTCCTCGTTGGCCGTCTGGACGGCCTTGGCGGCGAATGCTGCTCCGCTGTAGGGCAACTCGATGACGCCCATGACGGGTGCGAAGTACTCGGTCTGCAGGAGCGGTGCGTACTCGCCGGGATCGAGGTCGGTGATGAGCACGCGGCCACCGCCGTCGCCGAGCCGTTCGGCCGACGGGTACGTGGCGGTGGCGTCGGACACCCGTCTGTCGCTGCCCGGGTAGTAGGGGGCGCGGGCAGGTGCCCGGTCGAGTGCGGCGCGCAGGGCTGCGATGAACTCGTCGCGCTGCTTCCATTCCGAGGACAGCACGACGACCTGCGAAGCGACACAGTTGTATCCGCTGTTGTGCAGTCGCTGGGTAGCTACGTGTTCGGCTTGGAACTCGATGTCCGCGCGGCTCCACTCGCCCGGCAACACGATGGTGGGTGAAACGCCACCGAGTTCACTGGAGATCTCCTTGGTCAGGATCGGCCGGTTCGCCGCCTTACGGGCGGCACCGTCGGGTCCCGGGCCGAAGACGATGGCGTCGTGGGTGATTGCGCTGCCCGTCATGTGGACGTGGTCGACGCGATCGTGGTTGACCAGGTAGGTGCCGACGTCGGCTCCACCGGTAAGCAGACGCAGCGCGCCGATGTCCACCAATGGGGCGAGGATCTTCTCGAAGACCGGCAGCAGTGGGTCCATGATGGGGTTGAGCTTGAGCGCGACGACGCGGTTGAAGGCGATCAGTTCGTAGAGTGCGTCGAGCGGGGCGATCGAGGTGATGTTGCCCGCGCCCAGGACGACGCCGACGCCCGCGGTGCGCGTCGGGTCGAGTTGGGCGAGGCCTGCGGTGCGCTGTGCCGTGGCACGGTCGATTCCGGGCTGGAGCCACACCTCGGCACTGAACCCGTTGAGCAGTAGTTTCTCGAAGTTGTTGAGCGGCAACACCGATACGGTCGTTCGTCCGCCCGGGGCTGTTCCGAACTTCGCTCCGGCCAGCGGGCTGCTGCCTGCCTCGAGCGCGGAGAGGGTGTGCGCGAGCGTGCCGAGACCGCCGAGAAGCGAGTACGGGCCGGAGAGCCATTCCTCACCGAGCAGGTTGGACGAGGGGTCGAGGCCTTTGACCGACGCGGCGGCGGTGACCCATTCCTGCGCATGCGTCGTGGTGAGGGCGTGCATGCGCTCGAGCAGTGCCCGGCGGTCGGCCAGGCCGAGCCTGCCCCAGGTCTGCTCGCCTGCGTCGAGGTCGGCAAGAGCGGTATCGACCGCCAGGGTGGCGTCCGGTCCGTTCGTCGGTACAGGCTGCAGATGCGGGGTGACTTCGCTGGTCAACTTTTCGTCTCCACTCGTCGTTCGGATACACGGCTTCGAGTGTGATTCTGGTCGCATTCGGGGCGGCAGGCTATGGGCCGCCGCTGTCAATCGAGCGCAGCGGATTGTGCCGTCGCACAGTTTGGGTGTGGTGTGGCTTACATCGGCCGGGCTATGGTTCAGTCATGACCACCACCGAGTCCGCTCTGCATCCGTCACCGACCGAGCTGGCGGCGGCGATGCTCGACGACGTCGACGAGCTGGCGAGCGAACTGGTCCGGCGCATCCTGGGAGCCGAGCATGCCTATCTGGAGGCGACGCTGCTCACCGCGGATCAACTTCACGAAGCGTCTCGCAGCAATCTGGCCTCGATGTTGGGCAAGCTGTCCGGGCGTGCACCGGTTCGGCTCGAGTCGGCGCAGCAGGCGGGCAGGCTCAAGGCCGAGCAAGGTGTACCGCTGGCGGCATTGCTGCACGCGTTCCGGCTCGGTGGTCGGCTGGTCTGGGACGAGTTGATGGTGCGTTCGCACGGCCGGGCCAGCCACGCGCTGCTGGACATGGCGGCGCAGGTGTGGGCATTGGTCGACGTGTATTCCGACGAGGCGGCCGAGGCGTATCGAGAGAGCGCCGATATGCGAGCCCGCGAGAGCGCCGAAGCCCGCGGCCGGCTGATTCGGGTGCTGTTCGCCGATCATGCCGCGAATCCGGCCGCGGCGGCGGATGCCCTGCGTGCGTTCCGAATTCCGGATCGCGGCTTTTTTGCTGTGGTTTCCCAGGAACCCTCGTCGACGGGACTCGGTATCGAAGGCGTCGTCGCTCGGTTGCGGGCCGCGGGAACCGAGTCGGTGTGGGATGCCGAGGTGGACGGCAGCATCGGATTGTTCTGTGCCGCTCGGGAATCCGACATCGATACAGCACTGGCCACTTTCGGAGAACTGTGCCCGGGGCGGATCGGTGTCAGTTCGGTGTTCCGGTCTCCGTCGGGAATCGGTGACGCCGTGGGGCAGGCCCGTCTGGCCCGGTCGTGCAGCTTTCCCGATTCTGTGCCGTCGACGCCGGTGCGCTACGACTCGGTACCGGTGCCGTTACTGCTCGCGCGCGACCCGAAATCCGGCCGTATCGCGGCCCGTCAGATTCTAGGCGATCTGTTGGCGTTGCCCCGCGCCGAGCGGACGAGTCTGCTCGCCACTCTCGATGCGTGGTTCTCGTGCGGTGGCTCCACCAAGGATGCCGCGGAACAGCTGCACTACCACCGCAATACGGTGTTGTACCGATTGCGTCGTATCGCCGAACTCACCGGTCGAGACTTCCGTGATCCCGTGCAGGCCGCCGAACTCTATGTCGGGCTTCGAGCCCATCAGCTACTGACCTGACGGGTCAGTGGCTGGCCAGCACGACGTCGAGGATTCCCGTTCCCAGGGGTACCGGAACGCAGGACGGCTGACGGGCATTCGCGGGGTCGAGTGCGTTGAGCGCCAGACGCAGCGCGGTCGGGTCGTAGGTGAAGGTGAAGTGGGCGACCTCGGTGTCGGGGCACACGTCCTGGATCACGATGTTGTGCGCTCCCGGATCTCGCAGCAGCGCATTGGTATACGGCTGAATGACCTCGTCGACCTTGGTGGCGATCGAGGTGTAGTCGACGCCGGGGACGGTGTCGCCGCCGGCGTTGAGGTTTTCGAGAAAGTCCGATCCGGCCATCAACTGGGCGAGGCCAGGGCCGAATTCGTCGGCTACCAGACCGGTCGCGCCGGGCACGGCTTGTACGACGGGGGCGACTCCGTACATGGTGCCGCCGTAGGTCGGTGACGCGATTCCCACCCATCGGTCGACGACATCGGCCCCGCCGAGCCTGTTGACGAAGTATCGGGCGACGGCAGCACCCTGCGAGTAGCCCACCACGTCCACCGCCGCAGCGCCGGTCGCGTCGAGGATGGTTGCCGTCATCGATTTCAGTTGTGCTGCACTGTCTTCGATGACGCCGTAGCCGTTTGACTTACCGTCCGGCGACGCGCCGTAGTTGATCGCGAAGACGCAGAAGCCCGCGGCCTGCAGGATGGGGGAGAAGCCGGCCCAATCGGAGTAGGCGGTGGCGTCGGTGCCGTGGACGAGAACGACAGGATTGGGGTGCTCGGCAGAGGGCACGCAGCTCATGTCGTTGGCCCCGGGCGGGGCGGCGTCGCGGTTGGTCGACGCGTACCGAATGGCATCGGCGTGGTCGGGTTGCGGCGGTGCAGCGGCGATGGGCATGAGTGGGCCGGCATGTGCGGGTGGTGCCGCTTGGGTCGACAAGGCCGACAGTGCAGCGGTGAGTGCGACGACGAGAAGAATCAGACTTCGGCGTGGTCCGCGCATGACCACACGGTATTCCTGCAGTTGTGAAATGTCCCTACGAATTCGGACATGAACGCATAAAAGTCACAACAATAGTTCTGTAGCGATTATTGTGTCGCATGCCGATTGCCGACCGAGCTACCGGTGACGGCGAGGGTGCAGACGCAGGGATCGATCGAAAGACGGGTTTACCGCCGACAAGGGGAACGTGGAGCCGGTGACGGGAATCGAACCCGCCTCTCAACCTTGGGAAGGTCGCGTTCTACCAATGAACTACACCGGCGTGTGGTGCGGCGTCCAGATTAGCAGGGTGGCCCGACGTCGATGCGTACACCGTGCAGCAGGGCCTGGGCGTCCTCGGCAGGCACCGGCTCGGAGAAGAGGTAGCCCTGAGCGCGGGTGCAGCCCAAGGCCACCAATGTGCTCCTGGCACTCTCGGTTTCGACGCCTTCGGCGATGATGCTCAGGCCGAAGGCGTGCGCGAGCCCGATGATCGACTGGACGATCGCGAGGTCGTCGGTCGCTCCCGATCCGAGGTCGGTGACGAACGCGCGGTCGATCTTGAGCGCGTCGACGGGCAGTTCCTTGAGGTGTGACAGCGAGCTGTATCCGGTACCGAAGTCGTCGATCGCCACCTGAACACCGAGGTCTCGCAGTTCTCGGAGCGTCACTCGAGTACGCGAAAGATCCTGTACGACGGCCACTTCGGTGATCTCCAGGCACAGGTTGCAGCCCGCGATCGAGAATTCGTCGAGGGCGCTCGCCACGGTGGCCGCAAAGCCGGTGGTGACCAGCTGTACGGGCGAGATGTTCACGCGCATCACGATGTCGAGGCCGGGGATGTCCCGTTGCCACGCAGCCAAGGTCCGGCACGCGTGGTCGAGAACCCACCGACCGAGCTCGCCGGCGAGGTTCGTCTCCTCCGCCACCGGAATGAAGGCCGACGGTGGTAGCAGCCCGCGGGTGGGGTGACGCCACCGAACCAGTGCCTCCACCGCAGTGATGCGCCCGGTGACGAGGTCGACCTCGGGTTGGAAGTGCAACGTCAGCGAGTCGCCTGCAATGGCGTCACGCAGATGGATCTCGACGTCGTTGCGAAGTTCGGATTGCGCGTGCATCTCGTCGGTGAACAGCGAGATGTGATGTCCACCAGCACGCTTGGCCACCAGAGCGGCTTGCCCTGCTTGCCGGAGCAGAGAGTCGGCGGTGTGGGTGCCGGGCACGCCGAAGGCGATTCCGATGCTGGCGCTGCGACCGATTCTCTCGACACCGAGAGTGACCGGTGCCTGTATCGACTCGGCGATCGTGCGGGCATGGTCGGTGGCGACGCGGTGCGAGCACGGGCCCGCCAGGACCACGACGAACTCGTCGCCGCTCAGGCGGGCCGCGAGACTCGCTGGTTCGTCGACGAACGCCTGCAGGCGCCCGGCGACAGCCTGGAGATATTGGTCGCCGGCGAGGTGTCCGAGAAAGTCGTTCAGCGCCTTGGTGCGGTCCAGGTCGATGTGCAACACCGCCACCGGACCGGGCATCGACGGATCGAGTCGGTCACGGAGGTGCTGCGTGAGTGCGGTGCGGTTCGGGAGTGAGGTGAGACCGTCGTGCAAGGCCGAGAACCTGATCTGTTCCTCGGCACTGACTCGCGCCTGCAATTGCGACAGCAGAGCAGCAATTGCTTTGAGGGCGTTCAGTTCTGCTTCGGACCAACTCCGGTCTCCCACTTTGATGAAGCCCAGAATTCCGGTGGTGCGTTCGGAGTGCAGCAGCGGCACGACGGCCATCGAGGTGGCGCTCAATCCCGAGGCGGTCTCGACGCGTCGGCGATAGTCCTCCTGCTCCGGGTCTGGCCGAAACACTGCCGGTTCGGACAGTGTTTCGGCCATCGCGAAGACCGAGTCGGCCTCGTCGAAGTACACGACGGCCAGGGGGTCGGGATCGGGCACGCTCAGGCGCGGTGGCCATTCCGCGGTGAGTCTGGTTGCCCGGGCATCGAAATCGTGGTGCCGGAGAAAGCTGAAATCGATGCCGAGGTAGTCCACGAGCTGACGCAGTACCGACAGGTATGCTTCTCGCACCGTCGCCGCGTCGACGCCCATGAGTTCGGTGGCGACGCCGGTGACGAGGACCTCGAGTGTCCGACTGTTCTCCAGGGCCCTACTCCCGCCTCTCGTCGACGCGGTCTCGTGAACCGCTCCTGTAGACGCAGTGCAGGACTGTTCCCCCTGGTCTATGCCGGACTCTACCCCGGTAAGGACGCCGAAACCGCGACTCTGCGACTGTATATCGCGCCTCGTGGCGCAGTGCCGAGCCGCAACACCAGAGCGATCGACTCGGCCTCGTCCAGATCCGCCAACGTCCGCAGCTCGAAGTTCAACTGCTGCAACGTCTCTGCGTGGGTCGGAGACAATTCTCGGTGCTCGTCCATCGTGCGCGCGTAGAGGAACGGTGGTGAGACGGGTTGAACTGCCAGTGCGTGCAGATGTGAAGTCACCCAAACGTTCTCCGTTGCAAATCCACCCCGGATGTAATGCGCCGGAGTCGATCCGGGCACCACGATCACTGCGAGCGCGGAGCTCGCCGATACCCGATCGCGCATGTCGGTGGCCAGAGCAGCGCCTGCGTTCCAGGCAGCCACGAGCGCCATGACGTCGGGCCGCCCGATGATGTCCAGCGTGGACAGGTCTGCGGCGTCGATGCCGAGGCTGGCGACGTCGATGCCCCGATCCGGGTCCGGATCGCCTGCCCAGCGCAGTTCGGAGAACATCTCTCGGTGCAGATGCGGCGTGAGATACCGAATCCGATCGGCGGCCGCGAGAATGTCTGCTGCCGCGGTGATGGACTCGCGCGTCGTCAACAGCACGGCACGTCCGCCTTCGGCGGCTGCGGCCGCAACGAGATCGGCGACCACCGCATCGTCCAGCGTCGACGGTGACCCGAGCTCGCGGTCCGTGGATCGGGTGAGCACGGCGTCGAGGAGGCGTCGATCGGTGATCGGTCCGGCGGTACCGTCGCGCAACGAGAGCTCGACAGCCTCGTCGGTGATCTCGATGCCGGCGAGCGTGCCCTGGGCGGCGGCGGCCACGCGCGCGTTGAATCCGGCTGCGCCCACAGCGACGAAGCTGCCGCGGTACGCGATATCGAGGGTGGACGTTCGGGATCGATCGACGTCGACCCGGAAGGTCGGCCCGTTCGAGGAGAAGGTCCACGGCTGACTGTTTCCACCGGAAGGCGCTCGGCGTGCTGCTTCGAGTATCGAGTCACGGGAATCCACACTCTGCGGACCGGCCGCATCACCCGAGACCTGTCTGCGGGTGGGGGCCGGCGTGTCCAGCCCGTCGAGGTGCACCTCGAGATCGATGCGGATACGTCCGGACGGTAGGTGCGCTCCGGTCCCGAAGCGTCGGACCGCCGCGGCGATGGTGGCACCCCCGAGTTGGACGTCGCCGCCCAGCTGGGGCCACGTCTCGATCGTTTCGCCCACCTCCACCATCGAGGCCGCCATCCGAGCCGAGAGCAGGGAGGCGTCGAGCTGATCGAGCACGATGGGAATCTTGTCGCGGGTTCCGAGTCCGTGCAGGCCGGCGGACGCGATGTCGCCGAGGACGCCGTGAAACACCGGTCGCTGTGGTTCGAGGTCGAATCGCTCGACGTCCAGCAGACCTCGATCGGAGGTCTCCATCAGTACGGGGATTCGACGCGACCTGGCCGCCTCTCGTGCGCGGACCTTGATGTCGAGGGAGTCGCATTCCTCGACGAGCAGGTCGAGTCCGTCGAAGAACTCGTCGATCGTGGTCTCGTCGATCCCGTTCCGAAAGACCTCCACCGTCAGGTACGGATCTATTTCGGCGATTCGCCGGGCAGCGACGATCGCTTTGTTGACGCCCAGATCGATGATCGACGCCGGAATCCTGTTGAGGTTCGACAGTTCTATCTCGTCGAAATCCGCGAGGCGAAGAGTTCCGCAGATTCCCTCGAGTGCGAGAGTGTGCGCAATGGCGTGTCCGACGCTCAAGCCGATGACGCCGATCGTGAGATCTCCCAATTTCTGCTGTTCCTCGAGGGTTATCTTGTTTCTGTTTCGGTCCAGTCGGAGGTGCCGATACGAATTCGGACCGAGAACGGCGACGACCGTATTGCGCCACGGGAAATAGACCCACCTGTCGCTTTCGTCGAGAAGGCTCTGCTCAGGGCTGGGCAACAATGCATGCAGTCCGGCTCGCTGGGTGGCGCGTTCGTCGAGAACGGTGATCGAGGTGTCACCCCGTAGCTCGTCCAGGGCGGCTCGCTGTGTGGCGACCGTCTCGTCGAATATCACAGGCTGCCAGCTGTATTCGGCAGTGTTCGGAATCGTCACGACGCCACCGCCGAGTGCAGGTTCTTCGACGTGCCGTGCTGCGCGAGCAGCGAGACCGTGTTGCGTTTCATGCGCCGCCACGTTTCGAGTTCGGCATCGAACGCGAGAGTCGTTCGGTCCCACCAGAACACCTCGGTCCGGTATCGGTCGTCGGGGTAGGGCACCGGTTCGATGTGCGTTGCGATCGCTGCTCCGGTGCGCAGCCACGCGGCGCGGACGTGGGAGGCGGCAGTGGCCAGCGCGTAACGAGCGCCCAGCAGTGCTGTGCTGTACGCCGGTGACTGCGCGATCATGGTGGTGACGGCGCGGCCTCGGGGTGCTCCCGGGGCAACCCACGCCGACTTGATCTCGACGACCCCGTCCTCGATGCGGCTGTCGAGCATCGCGCGAACGCGGTGTCGGCCCTCGGGATGCGCGGCGAATTCGACGAGTGCGTGAGATTGATCGGCCGAAGAATACGGCCCTTGAACGCGAACTCCGCCGAGGATCGTTCCGGTTCGGTCGAGAGCGGCGAAGAACAATGCGGTGGTCCCGCCGTCGCGAATTGTCGATATCTCGAGCGCTGGTGTCACGTCGTGGCGTCGATAGCTTTCTTCGGCACCGTCGAGAAATTGCGTCCACAAAGCGGGACTTCGGGTGGGAGTCGTGGCCAGAATGTGGCACTGGGAGGGATGATCGAAGTACGAAGGAACGTCGATTCGAATGTGCTCGGGTCGAATGTACATAGGGGCTCTTCCTGAGGGAGTGTCACCGAATGTGAGAGGTGTGACCGATCGATTGTCCGACTGTTCGGTCCGCACGTACCTGTGGAAGTGGTCACTCGGGTGCTTCGCGTAAGCCCGTGAGGACCAGTAGCCTGCAGTGGTGCTGCTCTCCGACCGTGACATTCGTGCCGAAGTGACCCTGGGCAACCTGGCGATCGATCCCTTCGATCCTTCGATGGTGCAGCCGTCGAGCGTCGATGTGCGACTCGACAAGCTGTTCCGGGTGTTCAACAACACCCGGTACACCCACATCGATCCGTCCCAGCAGCAGGACGAGCTGACGACGTTGGTGGAGCCACGAGCGGGTGAGCCGTTCGTTCTTCATCCGGGGGAATTCGTCCTCGGTTCCACTCTCGAACTGACGACGTTGCCGGATTATCTGGCGGGTCGACTCGAGGGGAAGAGCTCTCTGGGCCGGCTGGGACTGCTCACCCACTCGACGGCAGGATTCATCGACCCGGGATTCAGCGGTCACATCACGTTGGAGTTGTCCAACGTCGCCAACCTGCCGATCACGCTGTGGCCGGGAATGAAGATCGGGCAGCTGTGTCTGTTCCGGCTGTCGTCACCCTCGGAGAATCCGTACGGCAGCGCCGCGGTGGGCTCCAAGTATCAGGGGCAGCGTGGTCCCACTCCGTCGAAGGCGTATCTGAACTTCATCCAGTCGGACGTGACATAGACCAACGTTCGGTCTGTTTTGTTGGACGAAACCTGGTGAGTTCCCGGTTGTAGCGGTATTCTGGTGCTCGAACGTGGGTTGGGGCCTACCAGAATGAGGTTTCTCGTGTCCGCGGTACCCGATCCGTCCGTACTCGGCGCTTCCCTGGGGTCGAGTGGCGTCCGCAGTGTGATCAGCGACAGCTCGGGTGTCGACACGGTGCTCCACGTCCTCGAACCGGTTGCCACCGGGCCTGCGCCCAACGGTCTCGCCCCGGATCCCTGGGATGCCGTCGTCGCATCGGTGCACAGCACGGCAGACGAATACGCGTCCGCTCGCCACTACCCGGTGCTCGCCCTTCGTGAGAGCGATCCCGACACGGCCTTCCGCGAGGACTTCTCCGACGGCATCGTGCTCGTATCCGAACTGGGTGCGCAGCTGGGCGCGTTACGAGAAACCGGAGTGCTCGCCGGAGAGCGTTGCGTCGCGCTGTTCGACGTCGGCGCATCCGGCACCAGCGTGTCGGTAGTCGACGTCGAGTCCGGTCGCGTTCTGGCCTCGCATCGCACCGAAGAACTCCGCGGCGACGACTGCGACCGTGTGCTCAGCGACCACCTGATCGAGACGTTCGGCGCGGCGGAGGCGTTGACGGTGGCAGCTCGTCGACAGCTCGTGCACGACGTGCGAGACGGCAAACACCAGCTGTCGATCCTGCGCAGCGTCTCTGTCGTCGGGCCGTTCGTCGGCGGTCGCGCCTCGTTGTGGCGACACGACCTCGACGAGCTCATCGGCGACGCCGTTCGTGCGGCAGTCTTCACAGCCGTCGACGTGATCGAGTCCGTCGCCGCGAGCGGCGTTCACGTGGAGGCGATCGTCGCAGTCGGCGGCGGTGCCAACATGCAGATCGTTCGGCAGACACTGTTCGACGCCGTGTCGGTGCCCGTGTACGTTCCGGAACGGCCGGAATTGTTGGCCGCCCGTGGGGCGGCCGGGATCGCGCGGACCGTGGGAGCCAGGCCTGCACCGGCCCCTGCCGTGACCGCCGTGACCGCCGTGACCGCCGTGACCGCCGTTCCCTCCCGTCGTCCGCGGCACAGCGGCAGCCCGTCGAGGCGAATGGCCAGGGCAGCGAAGTCCCGCCGCGTCGGGGGCGCACTCGCCGCGCTCGTTGCGGTGTGCGTGGCCGGAACCGTGGTCGCGGCAGCGGCCCGAACCACCGACGACACCCCCGAACCGTCGATCGCGACCTCGCAGAACGCGTCGCCTTCCGCCCGATCGCAGGCTGTGATGCCGGCGGTGGACGGCTCACCGTCCGTGTCGACGCCGCCCTCGGTGTTGGCCACGGACGTGGCCGCGTCGTCCTCGACGTCTCCGACATCTGGAGTCTCGGCGTCCTCTCCTGCACCCACCTCGCCGAACAGTGCCGAGCCACCGCTTCCAACCCGCACGATTCCTGACGTCACTGTCCTTCGGCCCGCGCGTGAAGGCACTCGAGTTCCGACGACGACCACGGCTCCGACCACCACGACGGCTCCGACTCACCCCACGACCACCACTGCGCCGACCACCACTGCGCCGACAACCACTGCACCGACCACAACGACGTTGCCGCACACCACCACTCGCGCCTCGACCCCGACGAAACCCACGATAACCACGCCTCGGCGACCGTAGACACCGCCGTTCGTTTCGCCGTGGCGGCAATAGATCTACGGTTTCGACCGCCACGGGGCCGCATCCTCGAGGCAGGATGGTCGGTATGGAGTCACAGACCGAGCGCGAAGACAAGTTCGATGTCGATGCAGACTTCGAGTTCCCCTCCCTCACCTCGCTCGTTCCTGCCGACGGCGCGGCGGTGGAGACCGACACCGAACTGGTCAGCGAGTACTTCGACACCACCGGTCACGATCTGCTGCGTCGGGGGATCACCCTTCGGCGACGCACCGGAGACTCCGACAACGGTTGGCACGCAAAGGTTCCTGCGGAGAAGGCGCGAACCGAGATCAGGCTTCCACTCGGCCACGGCGACCCGCAGGTCGTGCCCGACGAGCTGGCCGACGTACTGCGCGGGGCGGTCATGGGCAAGCAGTTGTCGGCTGTCGCCACCCTGACGACGCGTCGGAAGATTCGTACCGTCACCGATGCAACCGGAGCCGTCGTGGCCGAATTCGCCGACGACGCGGTGTCGGTCGTCCTGATCGGCGGCGCGACCGGGCCGCAGTGGCGTGAGGTGGAGGTCGAGCTCGGGCCCGCCGGCTCGGAATCGTTCCTGAAGAAGGCGAGCAAGGTGCTTCGCGCGTCGGGTGCGACGCCGTCGGCACATCCGTCCAAGTTGAACCGTGCGCTGTCGGTGGTTCGGGAGGAGCCGGCGCACGACGGGCTTCGGTTGCTCGTCGATTATCTCGACGAGCAGGCGCAGGCCATCGTGGCCGGCGACGTGTATCTGCGCCGCGGACTGGATCCGATTCACTCCACGCGGGTGGCCATCAGGCGCTATCGCAGTACGCTTCGCGTCTTCGGTAGCGTGTTCGAGGACGAGCCCGCGGCCGCACTCGAAGCCGAATTATCTTGGTATGCAAGCCTGCTCGGCGAGGTGCGGGATCGACAGGTGCAGCGGGCGCGGTTTGCAGCTGCGCTGCGAGACCTTCCGTCGGAACTGGTTCTGGGCCCGGTGGCGTCGCGTATCGAGAACGACCTGCTGGCCGAGCAGATCCGACACCGCGAAGCCGCGATGGCCGAGCTCGACGGCGAGCGCTACCGAGAGTTGCTCACGACCGTGGCTGCCTGGTCGAGGGGATTGCCGATCGACGGCGAGGTGAGCGAGCGGTTGCTGATCAAGCTGGCGCGCAAGGCCGGTAAGAAGGCCGTAGACCGCACCGAGAAGGCTGTGCGAGGCACCGACGACGAGCAACTGCACCGCGCGAGGAAGGCCTCGAAGCGGGCTCGGTATGCGGCCGAGTTGGTGGCACCCGTCGTGGACAAGAAGGTGTCCAAGTCGAATATCAAGAGATACAAGCAGATTCAAGAAGTTTTGGGCGAGCATCAGGATGCCGTCATCGCGGCGGAGATTCTGCGCACACTCGGGGCCCGAGCGGGAACCACCTCCGGCGAGAACGGGTTCACGTTCGGACTCCTCTTCGAGCGTGAGCGCCGTGCAGCCGAACTGGCTCGTGACGAGGCGAGCAAGCTGGAGTTCTGACCCCGCACACAAACCATCGTTTTCCCCGTTTATGCCCTCGAAGTGTACTGTGAGGCCGAATCGAGTAGGGGGGTCGACGGGTATGTCCGTTGCGTTGGGCGTTCACGTCGGAACCGACGAGATCTCGGCCGTCTTGGTCGAAACCGATCTGCCCGGTCTGGGCCCGGTCACCTCGCGACCCGTGTCGATCGCCGCTGCCCCCGGCGGAATCGGTGACGCCGTTGCGACGGTTCTCGGAATCATGCGTGTACAGGCAGCTCAACGAGACCTGATCGTCGACGGTGCCGCCGTGGTCTGCGACAACCTTCTGCACGGCGAGATCGTTCGGGCCGCGCTGGCCGACCACCGCGTCGTCGACGTCGAGGTCTTGGCGATGGACGATCCGCGGTTGCCCGACGAGTACCCGTTGGACGTGGCCGCCGCCGTCGTCGGTGCCGCGTCCAGGACGGGCCGCCCGACGGGTGACGAGATCGCTGCGGGGCAACCCGGCTTGGACGATCGGGCCGGAGAATTCGATGCTGCGTCGCGGGGATCTCGATGGACCATGGTCGGATTGGGTGTTGCCGTGCTGGCTGCTCTGAGTGGGGCAACCGTGTGGGCGTTCTCCTCACCCGCGCCGACTCAGGACGCAGTAGTCGATACCGCAGATTCCAGCATCGCCCCATCGACGCCTGGTCGGCCGGCGTCGAGCGCCGGGCCGGTTGTTCCTGTGGCTGGGCCGTCCGCGGTTCCACCGATCGACGCGGGTGTTCTGGATGTGTCGACCGTCGGCTCCGGGTCGGGCGACATCTGGATCGACGCGGTCCCGGCGGCCCCGAGTGCGACGTCGAACGCACCGAGTTCGTCGTCGACGGGACGGGGCAACTCGGGTGGCGGCAATTCCGCCCCCGGCGGTCGGGATACGAAAACAGAGATCTCGAAGCCCGAGACCGAGACTCCGCCGACCGACGACGAAACCACAGCTCCCACCGATACGGACGTCCCCGATCCCACGGAACCGGGTCCGTCCGAGCCCACGGAGCCGACGGAGCCCACGGAGCCTTCGGAGCCCACGGAGCCGACGGAGCCTTCGGGGCCGACCGAACCCACGGAGCCTTCGGGGCCGACGGATTCCGAGCCCGTGCCTCGGATGGAGGAACCACCTGTCACCGATCCGGCCGAGTGACGATTTCATCGATAATCCGTTGTGAGCGAGCGGGTTCGCTACTTCGAAAAGTCCGTGATGTGACAGGTGTGTGAATTCGACTCGGACACCTGAACTTCTGCTCGAGCCTGGCTACCATCGGGTGATCGACCAGTAGACGGTGAGTTCTCGATGACCGACAAATCCGCAGTAGAACCGGTGACGCGCACGACCATCGACAGGGCGGTGGGTGTCCTCATTGCCTTGCGCGGCTGCAGTCCGGATGAGGCGTTCGCCGAATTGGCAGCGCACAGTTTCCGTTTCGATGTTTCTCTCGTGCAGTCGGCTCGATCCATCGTCACTGCGGCACGAGGAATGGACTCCGACAACGGCGTGGGCTGTGCCGCGATGTCGTCGGCGCAGGAAGAGTGGGGCTCGTTGCTCGCCGACCGTCGGGACGGGTTCGGGCACGTCGCCTGACCCAACTCGTCGCCCGAGTGGTTGTAACGAATCCCAAAACAAACCGAAAGTTGAATAGAACAGGGCAGTTACCGACTTCTCGACGGTTCGAGGCGCTACGATCGCCAGGTCGGAGTAGCTAGGCGAGTCGAGGGAACATGAGATCTGTCCTTGGTGTCTCGGTGGGTTCAGCCATTGCCCGGGGTGTAGCCCTGGATACGTCGGACGAGTCGGTACGTTCTGCGCACGTCGTGCGATCGTTCGATCCCGACGACCATCTGCAGGTCGCGCTCGATCTGTTGGATTCGATGTCGCGGGATCAGATGGTGGATCGACCGGACATCGTTCTCGCCGTCCCGGACGATCCCGGTGCGCGCGGACGCACGTCGGCATATTCCACGTACGAGGCCGATCGTCTGCTGGTGGCGTCGGAGCTCGGGGCACAACTTCGGTATCTACGCGGCAAGGGGATGCTCGAGGGTGCGCGCACCGTGGCCGTGTGCGACATCGGAGCGTCGGGAACCACCGTGTCCATTGCCGACCCTGCCACGGGAGCGGTGCACAGTTCGGTCCGCACCACGTTGTTCGGCGGGATCGGGTGTGACGCCCAGATCTCGCGTTACCTTCTGTCCGTCTACGGGGCAGACGAATTGGCCTCGGAACGGGCACGCGCGGAGTTGCTGGTGTCCGTTCGCACGGCACGCGAACAGCTGTCACGCCTGCGGGTGGCCGAGGTCGCCGGGCCGTTCGTCGGCGGACCGGTCCGGTTGTGGCGCAACACGTTCGACGATGTTCTCGAGCGCAGTATCCGATCACTGGAAGATTGGGTGGCCAGCATCATCGTCGACGCACCCTGCGCCGTGAATGCGTTGGTGATGGTGGGCGGATGTGCCAACCTGCCGTCGCTTCGTCGAATGTTTCGACGCGATCTGATGTTGCCCGTCGTCGCGCCTGCCAATCCCGAGTCCCTCACTGCGCACGGGGCTGCCCTGATGGCGATCGATGCCGTCGCGTCGCGCCAACACCGTCCGCGCGGCGCGATGAGCAGTGCGTCGGTGCTGACTCAGCCGGCCGCGATGGTGGGCATGGTGGGGTACCGGGACGCCCCGCGGCACCGTTCTGCCTGAGCCCCTTCCTGGCCAACGTGCGTCGTCGTTGGGTAGGTTGCTCGGGTAATGATGAACAGTAGGGACGAGACGGTGGGGCAACAGTGGCAGAGCAGGTAGCGGAGTCCGGCGCAGCAGCATCCGATGCGG
Organism: Rhodococcus sp. 05-2255-1e; assembly: GCF_002259025.1. Taxonomy (NCBI): domain Bacteria; kingdom Bacillati; phylum Actinomycetota; class Actinomycetes; order Mycobacteriales; family Nocardiaceae; genus Rhodococcus; species Rhodococcus sp. 05-2255-1e. The sequence continues at coordinate 168,418 of NZ_NOZE01000033.1, forward strand.
GAGCATTCGATCCGGCGGAGCACGCGCGCAGCATGGTCGGGTATCACTACCGCACCGAGGACTACTACGAGGTGGGCCGCGAGAAGGTTCGCGAGTACGCCCGTGCCGTTCAGGATTTCCACCCCGCCCACTGGGACGGCGATGCCGCAGCAGCGCTGGGCCACAGCGCTCTGGTGGCCCCGCTGACGTTCATGTCGTTGGTCGGCACTCTGGCGCAGAAGAAGCTGTTGCAGTCCATCGCCGAGGGCTACGACCTCAGCCAGATTCTGCAGACCGATCAGGTACTGGTGTTCCAGAAGCCGATTCTGGCCGGTGACCAGTTGACCTGCGATGTCTCCCTCGACGCGTTCAAGACGGTCATGGGTCGAGACATGATGATCACCAAGAACGTCGTGTCCAACCAGAAGAACGAACTGGTGCAGACCACGTACACCACGCTGCTCGTCGGGCGATCCGGCGAGATCGATCCGGCCATCTCCGAGGCGGCTCGCAACATCGTGATGTTCGGTGCGACGACCGACACCAGCAGTGCCGAGGCGAGTGAGCACGACACCCTGTCCACTCCGCAGGAACACGAGCCGCTCATCGTCGAGGAGTACCGCGGTCAGCCCACTCGGAAGTTCGACGAGGTCAATGTCGGAGACGAGTTGCCCACGCGCACAGTGCGTTTGACTCGCGGAGATCTGGTGAACTACGCCGGCGTCGCCGGTGACGCGAACCCGATTCACTGGGACGAGAAGTTCGCCAAGATGATCGATCTCGAGAACGTCCTGGCGCACGGCATGCTCACCATGGGTGTCGGCGGCGGATTCATCAGCGAGTGGCTCGGCGACCCAGGCGCGGTGAAGGACTACACCGTTCGATTCACCACTCCGATCCCGGTGGACACACACAAGCCGGCCGAAATCGTCTTCGGCGGCAAGATCAAGTCGAAGGACGAGGAGTCCCGTACGGCCGTCATCTCGATCGGCGCGACCTTCGAGGGCAAGCGAATCTTCGGCCACCGCGCCACTGCGACAGTGCAATTGGGCTGAGCCTGTTGCCGCGCATCGGCTCCTCGGTTTCGGGTTTCTGACTCCGATCGGCGTCGGGTTTCCGAATGTGGGGAGCTGATGTGTCGGTGGGGGCGTGGATGTGTGGGTGGGGTCGCCATCTGCGCCCCTTGTTCGGAATTTACGCCCCGTGTGGGGGGTGTGGATTGCTGCTAGGGGCGTAAATGTGTTGGCTGCGCTTGTTGCCGCGTATTGGCTCCTCGGTTTCGGATTTCTGACTCCGATCGGCGTCGGGTTTCCGAATGTGGGGAGCTGATGTGTCGGTGGGGGCGTGGATGTGTGGGTGGGGTCGCAATCTACGCCCCTGTTCGGAATTTACGCCCCGTGTGGGGGGTGTGGATTGCTGCTAGGGGCGTAAATGTGTCGGCTGAGCCACCTGGCGTACTGAACTGTTCATGATCCGCGCTTCTCCTTTGCGTGGTGTCGTGCCGCACGTGCTCGATTTCCGCATGCGCTGCAACACCATTGCTGATTGGGCCGATCCTGCAGAAACAGTTGACCGCATCGCGGAGCGTCGCAGAGTGACAATCGTGCGCGATCCGGGCCATTCAGTAGATCGATGACCGCTGACGCTGCACGGGCGCGTATCGCGTCGACCGGATCCGACGTCCCCACAACATGTCCGACGCCACCGCCGCCCCCGAGATCGAGCCGACGGGTCACCGGATGGCGTCGGGCAATGTCGTCGATGTGGTCGACGCTGTTTCCCGGAACTTCCATGTCCGACGCCACCGCCCGTAGTAGCGCCAGCATGTGATCTCGCGTCAGCCGGAATGTGTCGATGTCGGCATCGTCAGGGATTGTTTCGGGTACCCGGGCACCCTGTAGCTCGGCCCATTCCTGGAGATCGGCGGTGGAGGCGATCAGTTCGACGTAGGTGCCGCGTTGCAACTGCACGGTGTTGACCACGTCGAGCGCGAAGTGGTCGCCGAGCCAGTTCCAGTCCATTCGCTAATTCTAACGGTTTACCTATCGAAAAGCATCAGATACCGTCGAGACGATGACGGACATCCAATGGTTACCGTTCCTCGGCGTCGTGCTGTTGGCCTACGCGATACCCGGTCCGGACTTCGCGGTGGTGGCCCGGGCGGCAGCGAGCAGCCGTAGTGCCGGGTGGCGAGCGGGCCTCGGCGCGCAGACCGGACTGTGCGTGCACATGATCGCTGCGGTGGTGGGGTTGTCACTGCTGATCTCACGATCGCCGATGGCGCTGAGCATCATTCAGATTCTTGGGGGTCTGTACCTGGTGTGGCTCGGTATTTCCGCGCTGCGACAGTCGTCGTCGGAGAGGCGTGCGACCTCCGATGTGCGCTGGTTTCGCATGGGCCTGGTGACGAACGTGCTCAATCCCAAAGCCGTTCTGTTCTTCGTCGCGCTGCTGCCGCAGTTCGTCGATGCCGACGGACCGCTTCCCCTGCAGATCGGGTTACTCGGAATCGTGAATGTGGCAATCGGTTTGGTGGTCTGGGCGGTGGTCACCGCGGCTGTGGGCCGTCTGACCGGTGGTTCGTCGAAGTCGACATTCTGGAACCGAGTGGTCGGTGTCCTGTTCATCGTGATCGGAGTCGCACTCGCCGTCGAGGCGGTGTGACCCGAAGAAGGCACTTGCGCAAGTCAGCGAACGATGTCCATGCTCGGGTCGTTCTTGGGTTTGTGGTCCCAAATGGAGGTGTCGGATTCCAGGGCCTGGCCCTCGTGGCTGGGCTGCACGGGGTCTGGTAGCTGTCGCCACTGTGCTCGCGGGTCATGCTCGGGTTCGATGCACGATTCATCGTCCATGGCGGAGACGCTACGCGTCGGCCCGGCAATCATCCGGCAACGCGTACTCGCAGCTCGTTCATCGGCACTTCGGAACCGATGCGGTCGGTGACCCGTACGCGCACGGGCTCGCCTCGGGAATCGACGACGTCGAGCGGTCCGTCGTCTTGTTGCAGGTACTGGTCGCCCCACTGCATCAATCCGAGTACGACGGGCAGCAGATCCTCGCCCATTCTCGTCAGAACGTATTCGTAGCGCGTTCTGCCCTTTTCGGGGCGGTAGGGCTTCTTGACGAAGATTCCGGCGTCGACCAATTCTTTGAGTCGGGCCGCACTGCTGGCGTCGGTGATGCCGACGCGTCGGCTGAAGTCATCGAAGCGGGTGGTTCCGTAGAACGCTTCTCGCAGGATCAGCATCGTCGATCGGGTACCGACCACCGACAGCGCGCGTGCGACGGAGCAACGGTCACCTGCTGTCCAGCTGTCGAGATCGGACAGTGGGCCGTCCATGTGGAGGGGCATGCCACGATCTTACTGGCTTTACAAATCTATAGCCAGCTCGTACCGTGGTGTCAGCGATCCGATAGGAACGGATCGATCGGACAAGGAGCCGTCATGAGAGACGCAGTCATCGTCGAGGCAGTCAGAACCCCGGTCGGACGGGGCAAAGCGAACGGCACGTTGCATCCCGAGCATCCAGTCGACCTGATGGCCCACAGTCTGCGGGAAGTAGTGCAGCGCACTGGGATAGACCCGACCCAGATCGACGACGTCATCGGCGGAGTTGTCACCGCGGTAGGGGATCAGGCGTCGAACATGACTCGGCGCGCGGCGCTGGCGGCGGGCTATCCGGAATCCGTACCCGCAACCACCGTCGATCGGCAATGCGGAAGTAGCCAGCAGGCAATACATTTCGCCGCACAGGGCGTGATCTCCGGTGCTTACGATCTGGCCGTGGCTACCGGTTCGGAGTCGATGAGCCGCATTCCGATGGGGTCGAACCTGGTGGGAACCGAGGATCCGGCAGGTGTCGGTTTCATCGAGAGGTATCCGGAAGGGTTGGTGCCGCAGGGCGTCAGTGCCGAATTGATCGCGGCGAGATGGGGTATCAGCCGTACCGAGATGGACGAGTTCGCTCTGTCGAGTCATGCGAAGGCTGCCGCAGCCACCGAAGAGGGGCGTTTCAAGCGGGAGATCACCGCAATCCGCGGGCTCGACCGCGACGAGGGAATCCGCACCGGATCCACACTCGATGCGCTGGCGGGACTGCGACCGGCCTACTACAGCGACGCCATGGCGCAGCGGTTCCCGGAAATCGGTTGGAACATCACCGCAGGCAACGCAAGTCAGGTCAACGACGGTAGTGCGGCCGTCATGATCACGACCAGTGAGAAAGCGAAGGAACTCGGCCTGACTCCGATGGCGAGGCTGCACAGCTTCGCGGTGGTCGGCGACGATCCGTTGATGATGCTCACCGCAGTCATTCCGGCGACGAAGAAGGTGCTCGCCAAAGCCGGGCTGACGATGAACGACATCGACCTGTTCGAGGTGAACGAGGCCTTTGCGTCGGTTGTGCTCGCCTGGGCGAAGGAAACCGGCGCAGACATGAACAAGGTCAACGTCAACGGCGGGGCCATCGCCATCGGCCATCCGCTCGGCGGCAGCGGTGCCCGAATCATGACGACCATGGTCCACGCGCTCGCCGAGCGCGAGCAGCGTTACGGCCTACAGGTGATGTGCGAGGCCGGCGGGCTCTCGAACGCCACCCTCATCGAACGCCTGTAATGCCTGCGGCAGTGGCGCGATTATGTGCTCTCGAGGGCACGTAATCGCACCACTGCGGCGCAGCCGCACTCAATCCCAGCTGGAGACAACCTTGCGCGTCGGGCGTTCGTTGCTGTTGGAGAACAGGTGTGGGCTCTTGCTCTTGATGTATTCGACGTCGGCGAACACGGCGCGCAGGTGCTCGCGCATCGACTGGGCGGCGGCCTCGAAGTCTCGGGCTTCGAGGCCGTCGACTATTGCGGTGTGTTGTTCGATGAGGTCGGGGATGGGACGGGTATCGCGCAGACCGAGTCGTCGGGCCCGGTCCAGATGAGCTTTCGCGGATTCGACGGATCGCCATGCGGCGGAATGTCCTCCGGCTGCGAGGAGTAGCTGGTGGAATTGCTCGTCCAATTCGAAGAATTGGTCCATGTCGATTCCAGGCTCGGCCTGCGCTGCCAGATTGGCGCGCAACGCAGCGAGGTCCTGGTCCGAGCGAGACGTGACTGCATCTTTCAAAGATGCGGTTTCGATTGCCTCCCGGACGAATTGGGCATCGGCAACACGGTCGGTGTCGACCCGCGAGACGAAGGTGCCGAGTTGTGGGAAGACCTGAACCAGACCCTCTTCGGCCAAGAGGATCAGGCTTTCGCGGACGGGCGTGCGGCTCACGGACATTTGCTCGGCGAGGTCGTTCTCCGACAGCGGGCTACCCGGGGGGAGCGTCAGCGACACGATGCGTAGGCGCAATTCTCGGTACGCCCGCTCCCGTGCGGTGACTTTCCTGCTGCTCTGTGTGCTCACCGGTCAAGACTAACGTGACCTCGTGGGTGACCCACAGGGCCGAAGCCTTGACGAAGTGCTGGCCGTCACTAGTATGGTAGTACTGATATTCAAGGCACTACGGCGGAGGCTCTACAGCGATGGCAGTGATCAGCGGCAACGACGAGGCAGCCGTCCTACACGGTCCACGTGACCTGCGGATCGAGAAGATCGACCGTATGCAGGTCGGCGACGGCCAGGTCAGGGTGGAGGTACACGGCGTGAGCCTGTGTGGCTCGGACCTGCACTACTACGCCGACGGCCGCAACGGCTCCAACTCGCTGACGCAGCCCACCGTCTTGGGTCACGAGGGATTCGGGGTCGTCACCGAGGTCGGCGCGGGCGTGTCCCAGGACCGGATCGGCCAGCGAGTGGCCATCGAACCCGCGATTCCGAACGGCACCTCACCGCTGAGCCTGAGCGGTCACTACAACGTCTGCCCCAGCGTTGTCTGTTTCGGATCCCCACCGAACCACGGACTGCTGCGGCAATCCGTCGTTCTCGCAGCCGAATTCGCGCACCCACTCCCGGATTCGATCGGCGACGACGTCGCTGCGCTGATCGAGCCCCTGGCCGTCGCAGCGTGGGCTGCCGCACGGGTCGGGTCGGTGCTGGGCAAGCGCATCGCGATCACCGGTGCCGGGCCGATCGGTCTACTGGTTCTGCAGACGGTCATCGCCCTGGGCGCGTCGGAGACGACCATTACCGACGTCGCACCCGCTCGGCTCGAGGTCGCGGCAGCGCTGGGTGCCACCACGACAATGCGTTCCGGCAAAGACGCACTGCCGGAAGGCGCTTTCGACATCGCCTTCGACTGCTCGGGACATCCCGGAGCCATTGCCGACGCGGCACGCTCGCTCGGCCCGGCGGGCATTCTGGCGCTCGTCGGCGTGCCCGGACGCGCGTCTGCCGAATTCCCGATCGGGGCAGTACAACGCTGGGAGCTCGACATCCGCGGGTGCTTCCGTTACGGCCCTTCGGCATTCGCCGACGCGATCGCGCTCGCCGGATCGGCGCGAGTGGACCTCGCGGCACTCGTCACATCGACGTACCCGTTGGCCGAATCCGCCGCAGCGCTCGAGGCCGCGCTCAGCGACCCCACCCAGCTCAAGATCGTCATCGACACCACTTCGCAAGGACCGCAATGAAAATCATCGACGCCACCGTCATCGTGACGGCTCCGGGCCGCAACTACGTCACGCTCAAGATCACCACCGACGAGGGCATCGTCGGGTGGGGTGATGCGACGCTGAACGGACGCGAGCTCGCAGTCGAGTCGTACTTGAAGGACCACATTGCGCCACTTCTGATCGGACGCGATCCCCATCGGATCGAAGACATCTGGCAGTACCTGTACAAGGGTGCCTACTGGCGACGTGGCCCGGTGACCATGACGGCCATCGCCGCCGTCGACGTCGCACTGTGGGACATCAAGGGCAAGGCCGCCGATATGCCGGTCTACCAGCTCCTCGGTGGTGCTGCACGAGACGGAATCATGGTCTATGGCCACGCCAGCGGCGGCAGCATCGAAGAGATGCTCGACGACGTCCAAGCGCATCTCGATAAGGGCTACAAAGCAATTCGTGCCCAGTCGGCCATTCCCGGCCTGAAGAAGACCTACGGAATTCCGGTCGACGGTTTCTACGAACCAGCCTCCGGCGCTGCGCCGCAGGAAGATTCGTGGGATACCGCCCCGTACATGCGGTTCGCACCGCAGATGCTCGGTGCCGTGCGCGAACGTCACGGGTTCGACTTCCATCTCCTGCACGACGTCCATCACCGTCTGAGTCCGATCGAGGCCGGACGCCTGGGTCGCGACCTCGAAGAGATGCGGATGTTCTGGATCGAAGATCCCACTCCCGCCGAGGATCAGAGTGCCTTCGCCACCATTCGCCAACACACGACCACCCCCATCGCCGTCGGCGAGATTTTCAACTCGATCTGGGACTGCCAGGATCTGATCACCAACCGGTGGATCGACTACATCCGAGCGTCGGTCTCACACGCCGGCGGCATCACCCATCTGCGCAGAATCTTCTCGTTGGCGGATCTGTACGGCGTTCGGTCCGGATCTCATGGGGCAGGCGATCTTTCGCCCGTCTCCCTCGCAGCCGCATTGCATGTCGATCTGTCGATCCCCAACTTCGGAGTGCAGGAGTACATGGGGCACGTCGACCCGACCGGCGATGTGTTCCAGACCAGCTACACCTTCACCGACGGTTTCATGCATCCGGGAAACAAGCCGGGCATCGGCGTCGAGGTGAACGAAGAGGCTGCCGCGAAGTACCCGTACAACCCCAAGTATCTGCCCGTCAATCGCCGTCTCGACGGCAGCATGCACGATTGGTGAAGCGCCACATGACCACAACGCAATTCGATGTCGTGCTGCTCGGCGAGCCCCTCGTCGAGGTCTCGACCACCGAGGCCTTCCGGCACGGAGCAGGTGCTGCGCTCGGGGTGTCGGGAGATGTCGTCAACGCAGGTGCCGCGGCCGCTGCTGCAGGTGCTTCGGTAGCCCTGATCGCGCGGGTGTCCGACGACGAACTCGGTGATGCCGTCTGTCGGCGTATTCGTGAACTCGGCATCGACGACACTTACATTCGGCGTGTTCCTGGACAGCAGGGTGTCTACTTCCTGCACATCGATCCGGAGGGGAATCGCCAGTTCTCCTATGCCCGAGCCGGATCGGTGGGCAGTCAGCTCGATGTGGCAGACCTGCCCGAGGGTGTGATCGAGAACGCGGGTGCCGTGCTGGGCGGCGGAATCGCTGCGGCACTGTCGCCGACGCTCGCCCGCACGATGCTGCACGCGGCGCAGCGCTCGGGCAGATTCGTCTACGACCCCAACTTTCGCCCCAGGTTGACCACGGCCGACCAGGCCCGCGCATTCCTGCAGAGCGTTGCTCCCTGTACCGAGGTGATGGTGCCATCGGCACCGAGCGAGATCGAATTGCTTCTGGGCACAACCGAGCCGGAGGCTGCTGCAGCTTCCCTTATGGGTTGGGGTGCACGTTCCGTGGTGGTCACGCAAGGGTCCGAAGGGTCCAGCATCGTCACCGCTGCGGGGACGGCGCACCAACCGGTGATCCCCGCGCTCGACGTCATCGACCAGACCGGTGCCGGAGATGTGTTCGCCGGCACTCTGACGGCCCGTCTCGCGCTCGGCGACGATCTTCGCGAGGCCGCAGCGCTGGCAGCTGCTGCGGCATCGCTGAGCGTCGGCGGGCGGGGCGGCACCGGCCTCATCGCACCGCTGGCCGAAATACGACGTCACAGAGAACGAGTGACGACATGACGGTGGCCACACGATTGTCCGATGCGACCGCCGAGGTCGTTCGTCCCACGTCCAGCGGAATCGTGCATCTCGGCGTCGGGGCATTCCATCGGGCGCATCAGGCCGCGTTCACCTACGAGGCGGCGCTGCTGACCGGTGAGACCAATTGGGGCATCACCGGGTTCACTCAGCGCAGTAACACCGTGGTGGACCAGCTTGCCCCGCAGGACGGGTTGTTCACCCTGGTGCAGAAGGGAACCGAGGAGACGACGGCGACCGTCGTCGGTTCGATGCTCGACGTACGAAACGCGGCCGCTGACCCCAGCGCGGTGGTCGAGGCCATCGCCGATCCCGCAACGCACATCGTCACGCTGACGGTCACCGAGAAGGGCTATCGACTCGACCCCGCGTCGGGTCGACTGCGCCTGGACGATCCGGAGATCGCGGCGGATCTGGCAGGCAGGCCGCCGCGCACCGTTGCCGGACAGTTGGTGGCGGGCCTGGCTCGACGTATGGCAGGCGATGCGCCCCTCACGGTGTTGTGTTGCGACAACCTGCCGTCGAACGGGCGCATACTCTCCGAACTGGTCCGTGCCTTCGTCGACGCACGCGGCATGAACGACGGTCTGACCGAATGGATTTCGCGTCGAGTCACGTTCCCCAGCAGCATGGTCGATCGAATCGTGCCGGCTACCACCGATGAGGACAGGGCGGACAACGAACGACGAACGGGACTGCGCGACGACGCCCTGGTGGTGTGCGAGCCCTTCCGGCAATGGGTGATCGAGGACGATTTCGCGGGTCCGCGACCGGCGTGGGAACGCGTGGGCGTGCAGTTCGTCGAACACGTGGAGCCGTGGGAGACCATGAAGTTGCGCGTCCTCAATGCCACCCACTCGGTGTTGGCCTACCTCGGAATTCTGCGTGGACACAACACCATCGCCGAGGCGGTCCAGGATCCGGAGCTCGACGAGATATGCCGGGCCATGGTTCTCCGAGATGTTGCGCCGACGACGGCCGGCGGAATGGACGCTGTCGGCTACGGCAACGAGGTCCGCACGAGATTCGCCAACCCGGCGCTGAAACACACCACCCGGCAGGTGGCGATGGACGGATCGCAGAAGCTCGGACCGCGCCTACTCGGAACCGTGCGGGACGCGGCGTCGGCGGATGGCTCGACGGACATGCTCGCACTCGCCGTCGCAGCCTGGTGCGCCTTCGTTCTCGCCGAGACGGAAGCCGGACGTGCACTGGACGATCCGTTGTCGGCGCGGTTGGCTCGGGCCGGGTCGGCGTCGGACCTGCTCGCTGTCGAGTCCATCTTCGGGTCCGATCTCGGGCCCGCGTCACCGTTCGGCACGCAGGTCGTTGCGTGGACCGACTTCCTACGGACCAACTCGCTGAGCGAGTGGAAACGAGTACTCGTATGACCTTCGAACCCACTATTTCTGGCGAAAGCCTTACCGCTCGCGACGTATTGCGCGTGAGCCCGGTGATTCCTGTGGTGGTCATCGATCGGGTCGAGGACGCAGTGCCGCTGGCGCGTGCACTTTCTGCGGGCGGTATCGGCATCATCGAGATGACATTGCGGTCCGAGGCCGGGCTCGGTGCCATTGCGGCAATCGCTGCGGACGTGCCGGAAGTGGTCATCGGCGCGGGAACGGTGTTGAACCGCGACGATGCCATGAGATCGGTGGATGCCGGCTCGAGGTTCCTGGTCTCACCCGGATCGTCGAAGGGTCTGCTCGACGCGGTACGCACGCTACCGGTGCCTGTTCTGTCGGGCGTGTCGACTGCGACCGAGGCTATGACCGTTGCCGAGTCCGGATCGACCGAGATGAAGTTCTTTCCCGCCGAGTTCTCCGGTGGCGCAGCGGCACTGGGCGCGCTGGCAGGCCCGTTGCCGCACTTGACGTTCTGCCCGACCGGTGGGATCACCCCGCAGAACGCCGTCGACTACCTGGCGTTGCCGAGTGTGGTGTGTGTCGGCGGTAGCTGGCTCACCCCGCGCTCATTGGTGCAGGCGGGAGACTGGGCCGCGATAGAGGAACTGGCCCGTTCTGCGAGTGCGCTCGGCACCGCGTAGTTCGGTCTGCATTCGACGTTCTGTCCGATGGGTGGGATTTCGACCTCGAATGCGGCGGACCAATTTCGCCCTCCAGATGTCACCTGCGTAGGTGGAAGTTGGCTCATGCGGTGAAACCTGCTCCAGGACAATGATTGGGCTGTATCGGCAGAGCACGGTCGCGCCGCAGGAGGATTTCGGTTGCACAGCTGAATGTAATCCGTCTCGGGTGTTGACTCCGTGGTATTGCAGTGCTTGTATATTACTGTGGCGCGCATCACGGACGCGGCATTCCGGTTGGACCGGCTCATTTCTGGCGCCGGCTTTCTTCGAGAGAGTCTCATGAATCGTACTGACGAACTGCAGACGGTCACCCCGTCGCGTTGGCGTATCAAAGCTCATCCGGTGTCCTGGTGGACATTGCTGATCACTACCCTGGCTATTTTGATGACGTCGATCGACGCGGCGATCCTGCCGGCCGTCCTGCCGTTCGTCAAAGATCATTTCGGCTTGACGGATTCGTCGGCCGGGTTCGTCAACTCCTTGTTCTTCCTCGGGACCGTTCTCGGTGCTTTTGCATTCGGCTGGTTGTCCGACGTGGTCGGAACGGGCTATCGCCGGACGTGGGTGTGGATCGCAGCTATGGCGCTGTCGGTCATCGGTGGCGTCTTCACGTTTGCTCTGGCTTCGAGCTGGGTGACGTTCCAAATCATGCGAGTGGTCATGGGAGTCAGCCGCGGAGGCAGTGAGTCCACGAATGTTGCGATCGTCGGGGAATGGTGGCAAAAGGAGAATCGCGGCTTCGCCATCGGCACGCACCACATCGGCTTCCCGCTCGGACAATTCATCGGCCCTGCCGTCATTGCGGCAATTGTGACGTTCGCCGATTGGCAAACTGCATTCCTCTTGATACCTCTGATCGGCGTACCGATCATGGTTGCTCAGGCATTCCTGGGGACCAAGAAGAATCAAGAGCGTGTGTACGAATGGATTCGCGCCCGAGGACTGACGCCTCCGCTCGAATCCGTCCAGCACAAGGAGGACAAGCGTTCTCCGCTGCGGATAATCACCGACTCTCTCCGTATTGCGAATCTACGTCGAGTGATGGTGGTCAATTTCGGTTTCCTCTGGTGCGAACTCGGGCTCTCTACCTTCTTGGTCATTTTCCTCACCGACCGTACCGATATGTCCTCGGGCCAAGCGATTCTCGTGTCCGGTGCATCCGGGTTGACGGGATGGTTCGGTCAGATCCTGTGGGGCACCTTGTCGGATCAGTTCGGCCGCAAAAAGATTCTCGTTATTCTCACGTTCGGCTGGATCGTGTCGATCCTGCCGTTGCTGTTGATCGCACACGCATGGCAGGCGTGGGTCGTGTTGCTGGTCTGGGGATTGTTCAGGAATGCCCCCTACCCCGTGATCTACTCGCTGGTCATCGACTCGGCTCCCAAGCAGGCTGGATCGGCGATGGGGTTGATGATCGGAGTGTGTACCGGTATCGGCGGCGCAATCACGTCGGCAGTGACAGGAATAGTTCTCGACAGTGGCGGTTGGCTGATCACTTTCTCTGTGTTGCTTGCGGGCCCGATCATCGGACTGTGGGCGCTCAGCCGTGTTCGTGAAACCGCTCAGGCGGTCGTCGCGGAATGATGTTCGACAGCGCAGAGCAGGCAGGGGCACGGATGGCGGCACTCGCTGCCTCCATGTCCGGCCTTACCCGCGTCGAGCTGAGCCACCGTTTGGTCGAGGGGATGGCTGCATTCGCCGGCCACCCCACGTACCGCCACGTCCAACGGGGGTCGCTGGACTGGGGAGACCCGACATCGCATTTCGAGCTGGCAATGGGTGAGCACACGGGAACTCATCTCGATGCGCCTCTTCATATCGTGGATGGAGGGCACGACGTCACCACGTTCGCGTACGTGCTCACTCGCGCTGCAGTTCTGCGTCCTCTCGAACGCGAGGGGAATGTCGGTATCGAGGACCTTCGCCGTTTCGAGTGTGCAGCGGGCCCTGTCGAGGCCGGCGACAGCGTGCTCGTAGACCACGGGTGGGCAGCCAGGTGGGGTGACAGCGGGTTCATGCGCCGGTGGCCGTCCGTCGACGTCGACCTGGCGTCCGAACTCGTCGAACGCGGTGTGGTTCTCATTGCGGCAGACACGCCCTCGCCCGACGCTGCCGGCTGTGACCGGACGTTCCCGGTGCACGAGGTCGTGCTCGGGTCGGGTGTGTTCATCGGTGAGAACTTCGCCAACCTGCCACAGCTCGGTGATTGGTGCCTGCTCAATCTCATCCCGCTGCCGATCAGCGGTGGCACGGGATCGCCGGTTCGAGCTATCGCGTCCACCGGGCCGGCAGCGGAAAACATTTGACTCGCTGGTATAACAGTGCTTGTATATTACTGTGTCGAGCGCCACCAACCCTCCTCGATGAGGCACAGGTCTCGCGGAGGCCGCGGCGAACTCGCATCATGAACTCATCGATCATCACCAGCAATGGAGCTTCGGATGTCACAGGACACCAACGAGTCGACGGACGATCGCGGTAACACCGCCGTCCCGACTCGCAGCACTAAAGACCTCACCAAGGCGGCGATGTCCGGTTGGCTGGGTACGGCAATGGAGTTCATGGACTTCCAGCTGTATTCGCTCGCCGCCGCGATCGTTTTCAATCGCATCTTCTTCCCCGACGTGAGCCCGGCGATCGGCTTGATCGCGGCCATGGCCACTTATGGAGTCGGCTACGTGGCCCGCCTGGTCGGTGCCATCTACTTCGGCCGGATGGGCGATCGGATCGGTCGAAAGAAGGTCCTGTTCATCACCATTGCGATGATGGGCGCATCCACCACCCTCATCGGCGCACTGCCGACGTACGACGCGATCGGCATCATGGCGCCGATCCTGCTCGTTGCCCTCCGCCTGATCCAGGGCTTCGGTGCCGGAGCCGAAATCGCCGGGGCGACGGTCATGTTGGTCGAATACGCACCGGACAAGCGTCGAGGTCTCATCGCATCGCTGGTCTCCCTGGGAACCAACTCCGGAACCCTTGCGGCCTCGGCTATCTGGGCCCTGCTGCTCGCTGTCCTGTCCGAGGATCAGTTGCTCAGCTGGGGCTGGCGAGTGCCGTTCCTCGCGAGCTTCTTCCTGATGATCTTCGCGGTGTGGTTGCGCTCGAACCTGAAGGAGAGCCCGGTCTTCGAGGAGCGTGCCGATGTGGTCGACGGTGTGGCTCTCTCGCGCGACGAGATCGAGAAGACCGACGAGGACGTGAAGGTCAGCGTTCTCGAGTCCGGTCTCAAGCAGAAGAAGGGGCGCGCGTTCTTCATCGCGCTGGGTCTGCGTTTCGGTCAGGCGGGCAACTCCGGACTGATTCAGACGTTCCTGGTCGGTTACATCGCGTCGACGCTGCTGATCGATCGTTCTATCGCCACCAGCGCGATCGTCTACGGCTCGCTCATCGGTTTCGCGACCATTCCGATCATCGGCATCCTGGGCGACAAGTTCGGCCGTCGTCCGATGTACATGGTGCTCAGTGCGCTCACCATGATCCTGGCGTTCCCGCTGATGCTGATGGTCACCAGCGGCAACACCGTAGCTCTCGTCGTCGCGATGGTGTTGGCTCTGAACCTCGGTGTCCTCGGCCTGTTCTCGCTCGAAAGCGTGACGATGGCGGAGCTGTTCGGCGCACGTACCCGCTTCACGCAGCTCGCGCTGTCCAAGGAGATCGGCGGCATCCTCGCCACTGCCATCGGACCGCTGCTCGCGGCCAGCCTCACCGCATGGACGGGTAGCTGGTGGCCCATCGCGGCGATGCTCGTGATCTACTCCGCGATCACCCTGGTGTCGTCGTACCTGGCACCGGAAACCAAGGGGCGCGATCTCGTCAGACTGGCCGACGCAGCCTGAGATGTCCGCAGTGGTGCAGTTGAGCCCACAGCTGCACCACTGCAACGCAATTGGACACAGGAAAAAATTGAACTACCTCTTGGCACTCTCCGGTGGAGAGTGCTAATTTGGGTTCTGCACAGTGAAGGGCGGCCCGCCACAGGGGCGGACGCTTCGTCGTACAGGAGGTGGTTGCTGTGCTTCGCTTCGATCCGTTCCGTGACCTCGACTCCATTGCTGCCGGCATGCTCGGCGCGACCAGTGGTTCGGACCGTGCGCCCAGATTCATGCCGATGGATCTGTACAAGCTCGACGACCATTACGTACTCAACGCCGACCTACCCGGCGTCGATCCCGGCTCCATCGACGTCGACATCGACCGCGGCACCCTCACTCTGACGGCGCATCGCACCGCTCCGAGTAGTGATGGTGTGCAGTGGCTTTCGTCGGAGCGGTTCGCCGGAACGTACCGTCGGCAACTCTCCCTGGGAGACGGCGTCGACGCGGAGAAGATCTCGGCCTCCTACGACAACGGCGTCCTGACGGTCACCATCCCGCTGGCCGAGCGGGCGAAGCCGCGCAAGATCGAGATCGCCCACGACAACACGCAGAAGACCATCGAGCCGCAGAAGAGCTGAGTGCGCTTCGCGCAGTGGTGCGGCAATGCGCCGCCCAGGGCACATAACCGCACCACTGCCGCAGGCACTCACACTGCGTCGTGAAATTCGTTTTCGGCGGCCAGCATCCCCTCGAACCACCTGTCGAGCGTCTCGTCGTCCACGGCGTCCATGCGGTCGACTTCATGGGCCAGTGCGTCGACCTGAGCGACGAAGGTCGACCGGGTGTGCATGGCAATCCATTCTTGAAGTGCCGGTTCGCGTTCGGTGGAGAACGTCAGCGCAGTTCGGCACCACGACAAGTACAGAGTCTCGGCAGCGAACATCGCTACCAGAGCGGCACTTCTACCTTCTCGCTGCACGAGTCCGAGGGCATAGTCCGACAGCGCCGAGGAACTCGCGATCAACTCTTCGGTATTGCCGTCGAACGGAAACTTCTCGCGGAGACCGGCGAAGTACGCTCGCTGTTCTCCGACGAGGTTCGACATCGACATCACATGATCCGACGCGTCGTCCAATGACGTCGACTCCGCGACGACCAGCCCCAGAATGCGGACTGCAGTGAGTACGAACGCCTCCTCGATCACCAGGTACCTTCGAAAGTCCTCATCGGAGAGTGATCCGTCCGTCGATTGCACGATGAACCGAACTTGCTGAGCAGCAGCGAGGTTGGGCTGTTGACGCTCGACGAGTTGCTGCGAGCGGGTCACGCGCCGGCAACCCACGTGATCAAGCCGTCGAACAGGTCGGTGTAACCGGGCCATTGTTCGCAGAACTCGGGCGGGGCCCAGTGCGGCGAGCAATCGGAGGTGAAGACCGCGGATCGGCCCGAGCCGTATTCGCCGACCGCGACGAGCGGATCTCCATTGATGGTGGCGGGCACGGCAGCGCCCTCCTTCGGCACCACTCGGTTGTAACCGAGCAAGGCGGGCCACTGTGTTCCGCTGGCACCCAGTGCGGCGTGCGTGCTGTCGACGACATCGGGAACCATTCCGCCGGGAGCCTCGACTCGGTCGTCTTCGGCCAGCAGTGTCACCGGCAATACGTCGGCGAGCACAGTCTGCCGATACGCGGCGCGCGCTTGGAAACCGGAGAACGACAGGTACCCGCCGATCATGATCAGTCCTCCTCCGCTGCTCACCCACTCACGCAGTGCGGCAAGCCTGTCGTCGCCGGCCTGGAAACGGTCGAACACGTTGGGCGCGAGCTGAATCGAATTGGCTCCGATATCCGAGAGCACAATGACGTCGAACTCGGACAGGGCCTCGGCCGTGCCGGGGAATTGTGTGGGAACGAGGTGCGCGGGCATGTGAACCACTTCGTGCCCGCGCGAGGTGAGTGCGTCACGCAGGGGTCCGACCCCTTCGACGTAGGAATGGACGGTGAATTCGTCGACGCCTTTGACGTGGGTGGACGAGGTCATCCAGCTTTCGCCGGCGATCAGAACTTTCTTACCCATGGTGGTTCTCTATCCTTTTCCGGCGCTCTCGAAGAGCGACCTGGGGTTGTCCTGCATGAGCGAGGAGACGTGGTGTGCATCCATTCCGCTGCGGACCAGCCGCGCTGCGAAAGAGACTGGAACGTAGGCCAATCCGTTGCCACCGAACTTCCGGAGCATCGACTTGAGAAACAGGTCGTGACTGAGCAGCAACTGGGATCGATAGCCGCCACCGACGAGGCCGCAGATCGCGAACGCCGTATCGGCGGGCGACGGCGACTGGCCCTCGCCTGCGAACTCGAAGGGCATGCCGATCATGTCGAACTCGAGGAAGACGCCGCGATCGGCGAGGGCGCACTGATAGTCGGGGTCGTCGCCCGAGGGGTCCATGTGGCAGAGCACCACAGCTGCCGGGTCGACACCCATCTCGTCCACGACGATGTCGAGGACTTGATGTCCTCTGCGTTGCCAGCCCGGGAGATGGACGAACAAAGGGACGTAGGTTTCTCTTTGGGCGATGCAGGCGGCTCTCAGCGCTTTGGCCTCGGCGTCGGTGAAGGACGGCGAAACGCCGATCTCACCGATCACCCCCGGCCGCGGCCCGTCGCCGGTGAATTCGGCGATGAGCCGGGCCGCGAGGTTGTCGATACCGAGCGCGGTGACCTCGGGCGGGTGCGTGGGTTCGAGATACCAGCCCGAACCCATGACGACGCGTACTCCGGACTCGCGTGAGTAGTGCTCGAGGATCTCGGGTCGCCGCCCGATGCCCGGCGGCGTGAGGTCGACGACCGTGGTACCGCCGTTGTCCGCGAACACTTTCAGGTCGTCGAGTACGGCCGCCGCGTCGTCCACTCGGCAGTTGTCTGCGCTGTGGTACGGGTTGTCGTGCAGCAGCCAGGCGCGGTCCGCCGATACCGGACCGGACAGCAACTGCGCCAGAGCCGGGTCGGCAGCTTCGGAATACGCGGTCGAGGCGTCGTTGTGCAGATGCTCGTGCGGTAGCACCAGTCCCAGTTCGCTGGAGTCGATCGGCCCGGTGACGGTCTGGACGATCATTGCTTACCCGGTGCGCTCTGCAGGTGCTTGAACAGCGAAGCCAGAGAGTGCCCGCGCATGTTGATCCAGATGGCGACGAGCAGAACGACACCGGTGATGATCGGTGTCAGGAACGGGCTCACACCGAGTAGCGTCAGGCCGTTGGCGATGATGCCGGTCAACACTGCACCGATGACGGTGCCGATGACCGTTCCCCGGCCGCCGAACAGGTTGGTGCCTCCCAACACCACTGCGGTGATGACGGTGAGCTCGAAACCATTGGCGGAGTTGGCCGATCCCGAACCGAGTCGTGCAGCGATCAATAGGCCCGCGATGCCCGCGGCGAGCCCGGTGAACACCAGGGTCATCATCAGCACGCGACGGGTGTTGACGCCGGAGCGTCGGACGGATTCGACGTTCGAGCCGATTCCGGTGACGTAGCGGCCGAATCGTGTGCGGTTGAGCGCAACAGCGCCGACGATCACTACGGCCAGAGCAATCCATGCGCTTGCCGAAAAGCCCAGCCACGACGCCGTACCCAGTTTCGCGAAGGCGGTACCGGGAGTGATCGGCACCGAGAAGCCCTCGGTCCTGTACAACGCGATGCCGCGGATGATGGACAGGGTTGCCAGGGTGACGATGAACGGCGGAATGCCCTGATACGCGGCGAGCCAACCGTTGACCAAGCCCCATGCGGCACCCATCAGAGGTGCCGCGACGAATACCACCGACGAGTCGACTCCGGCTTGGATGAGTTCGGCGCTCATCGCGGCGACGAAGGCAACGGTCGCTCCGACCGACAGATCGATCTGACCGGTGGTGATCACGAACGTCATGGCAACGGCGATGATGAGCACCGGAGCAATCTGCGTCGCGAGATTCGAGATGTTGGTGAAGGTCAAGAACGAGGACGTCGTCACCGAGAACACCAGGGCCACTGCGACGGTGACCGCCAGCATGGCCAGGGTGGGTTTGTTGGTCTGCTGCCACAGAGTCGGGCGTGCCGCGAGTTTCTCCACGGTCGGCTGGGCTTTCTTGTCCACGGTGATCATGGGCGGCCTTCCGGCGAGGAGGGTGAACGCTGGGGAACCGGCGTGCGCGTGATCAATCCGACGAGCGACTCGATGTTCAGATCGCCGATCGGAACATCGTCGACGCTCTGCCCCTCGTACATGACGGTGATGCGGTCGCAGACCCGGAACAGGTCCTGTAGGCGGTGCGTCACCAGGATGACTCCGACGCCTTGGGCTGCGACGTCGGTGATGAGCTTGAGGACTGATTCGACCTCTGCCACAGCAAGAGCGGCGGTGGGTTCGTCCAGAATCAACACGTCCGGTCGAAACGAGACCGCGCGTGCGATGGCCACCGTCTGGCGTTGCCCACCGGACAGTTGCCCGATCTCCTGGTAGGTCGACTTCACCTTCACGTGCAGGTCCGCCAGAATCTTGGCGGAACGTTCGTGCATCCCGTGGCGATCGAGGAACGGCCCTTTGCGTGGCTCGCGGCCGAGGAACAGATTGCTTGCGACGTCCAAGGTGTCGCACAGGGCGAGGTCTTGGTAGACGATGCCGATTTTTTTCTGTTGCGCGTCCAGCGGTGTCGAGAAGCGCACCGGTTCCCCGTTCACCCGCATCTCTCCACCGTCGTGTTGGACGGCGCCGGCAAGGATCTTCATGAGCGTCGACTTGCCGGCGCCGTTGTCTCCGACGACGCCGAGTACTTCGCCGCGGGCGAGTCGAAGGTCGACTCCGCGAAGCGATTTCACCGGGCCGTACGATTTGGTGATTCCCGAGAGTTCGATCAGTGGCGCGACCGTCAGGTCTTGTTGTGCCATAGGGCTACTTCTCCAGGTAGTACATGTAGTCGCCGACGTTCTCCGGAGTGACGATCTGGGTCGGTACCGGGATGTCAGCTGGTGCGGTCCGTCCGCAGCCGAGGTCGATGGCGGCATTCATGGCCTCGTAGCCGAACTCGAAGGTGTTCTGCTGCACGACGCCTTTCAGCCACCCTGCGTTGAGAGCGGAGACGGCCTGATCGGACAGATCCCAGCCGACGGCCTGAATTCGGTCCTGGGCGTTCTGGCTGTTCACCGCGGCGACCAATCCGATCAGAGCAGGCTCCCCGGTGGCGTACACGTACTGCATGTCCGGGTTGCCGGTGAGCAGGTTCTCGGCTGCGGTCTGCGCGTTCTCCTGGATGTTGCGGCCGTCGACCACGGTGCCGACGGTCATCCCGGCCGCCGAGACGGTATCGGTGAAGCCCTTCTGACGTTCGAGCTGGATGGTGCTGTTGAGTGCGCCGACGATTCCCACGGTGCCGGTGTTGTTCGCCAACGCAGTGAGGGTGTCGCCGATCTGAACGCCGCCTTCGGCGTTGGCGGTGCCGACCTGCGTGTCCACGGCAGGATCGTCGACGGTCGCGTCGACTGCGACGACCGGAATGCCCGCAGCATCAGCCTTGATGATCGAGGGCTTGATGCCGTCCGTGTCGATGGCGTCGACGATGATCGCGTCCACGCCCGAGGCGATGAGATTGTCGAAAGCGTTGGCCTGGCTGACCGAGTCGTCGTTACCGCTGATGATCTGCAGCTCTACGCCGGTCTGGTCCGCGATTTTCTGGGCAGCATTGTTGATCTGATTGAAGAACAGCGCCTGGAGGTTGATGGTGACGAGACCGACCTTGAGGGCACCGTTCTTACCGTCGCACGAATCGGCGACGCGGCTCGGATCCGGGATGCTCGACGCAGCTGCGTCGGTTCCGCCCGCGGTGTCGCTGCTGGATGCGGAATCGCACGAGGTGAGGGTGAGCGCGAGTGCGGCACCGAGAACGAGGGGGAGTGCGCGTTTGATCATCGGGTCTCCTGAAGGTCGACAGTGGCGAGCGTGGTCGTGAAGTCGGTGAGTTCGGTCGGCGTGGGGCATCCGCGTGGTCCGGCTGTGGCGCAGGCCAGAGCTGCCGAGGCTCCCGCCATTCGGGCTGCGTGGATCGGGAGTTCGCCCGCGTCGATGAAGGCGATGTAGGTACCGCAGAAGCAGTCTCCGGCTCCGACGGCATCTATGACGTCGACCGGTACTGCCGGTTCGGTGATGGTCTCACCCGAGGGTGTGACCAGGGTCCACCCGCGTTCGCCGTCGGTGACGACGAGGTGGGTGTCGTGCTCGGCGGTCAGTATCGGCCACCGTTCGGCTGGAATGCCGAAGCTGTTCTGCCACAGACTGCGTCCGACGATGACGTGGTCGGCAAGGGCGAATGCGTGCAGTGCGGCGTCGAGGTCGTCACAGCCGTCGAGGTCGATGGCGAGGCCGACGTTGTCGGGGAGTGTGGGTGGGAGCATCGATGCGCGGTAGCCGTCGAGGAACACGCGTCCACCGTCGATCGAGAGCTTGTCGAGGACCGTGCGTAGTCTGCCTGCGTCGTTGGCGTCGTCCTGGCTGATGATCGATCGGTCCCCGCCGTCGGCGATGAGAACCACTGCGGTGGAAAGGAATGCGTCGCGCGGTGCCCAGCTGGTGTCGACTCCGTCGCGTTCGAGGGCCGCGAGGAATTCGGAGGATCGGATGTCCGGGCCCACCGCTCCGGCGAACGCGACGCGGGCTCCCATGCGGGCTGCCGACACTGCGGCGTTGGCATTCATGCCGCCGTCGATCGACTCGATCGTCGTGGCCTGCACCCTCTCTCCGAGGGTCGGAACATGCGGAACATGAACCGTCACATCGTTGTTGGCGTAGCCGAAAAATACGATCATCGTCTACTTCCCGGCTGCGCGGGACACGTCGCGAACCTTCTCGCCGGAGACACGGCCCCACCAGCGTGCGTTCTCTTTCACCGAAGAAGCGATGATGGCACCGTCGCACTCG
This sequence comes from Rhodococcus sp. 05-2255-1e, assembly GCF_002259025.1. Lineage (NCBI taxonomy): Bacteria > Bacillati > Actinomycetota > Actinomycetes > Mycobacteriales > Nocardiaceae > Rhodococcus > Rhodococcus sp. 05-2255-1e. Next base: position 189,979 of record NZ_NOZE01000033.1, read on the forward strand.
TTCATCAGGTCGGCGACGTTGGCCGCCGTGATTCCCGATCCGATGATGACGGGGAGCACTGTGTTGTTCTTGATGACCGACACCTCGTCGACCGAGGCGGCGTCACCGGTTCTCGAGCCGGTGGCGATGAGGACGTCTGCGTCGAAGAATTCCGCGTCCTCGGTCTGTTCGGCGATGGTGCGATCGGCAACGATGGCGTGGGCACCGTGCTTGACGTGCACGTCGGCGAAGATCTTGACCGGGTCGGCACCGATGCGGTGGCGAAAGCGGGTGGTCTTGGCTGCTTGGCCTTCGATGAATCCCTCGTTGGCGATGTAGGCGTTTGCCCACTGGTTGACCCGCACGAAGCTCGCTCCGGCGGCCCACGCTGCGGCCACGCCGCATTCGCCCGCGTTGGACAGGATGGATACTCCGACTCTGCTGCCGAACTCACCGACGACGGAGGCGGTGACGACACCCATGCTGGCGGCTGTTTCGTATCCGTGCTCTCCGGGCTTGAGGAAGGGTATGTCCCAATGATTTTCGACGATGACGCCATCGAATCCGTTGTCGATGTATGCGTGCGCCTCCTCCACGGCGAAGGCTGCGATCTCGGAGACGGGCTGGCCCTTGTAGTGCGGGCTGCCCGGCAGTGCGGGCAGGTGGATTGCGCCGATGAGTGCAGGTGCCGAGGTGAACATTTCGGCCAGCGCCGACGGCTTGGTCGGAAATACCCCCAGCGAGGCTGAGGGGTTCGGATCCGACGGGGACGTACTCACGTAGGGAGCTCCTCTGGTGTGGTCGTCGACCGAGGCGATGTAATCGATTGCCTCGTATGTATGCACCGTAGGCGATCGGCACCGGGTCGTGTCAAGGAATTCGCGAGTCGTTTATGTAAACGATTACCTCTACTGTGTAAACAGCATCGCAAGCGACCGTGCGGTTCGCTAGCCTCGGTTCACACGCGAGAGTAGGAGTTGGATGCGCAAAGCAACCATTCGCGACGTCGCGGAGCGCGCGGGCGTCTCGACAGCCACGGTGTCCCGGGCGCTCTCGGGGTCACGTCCGGTGTCGGACGACGTGGCCGCGAGCATTCGGCAGGCGGCGGCCGATCTCGGCTATTCGGGCAACATCATCGCCAGTTCGCTGCGCCGCAACCGCACGGACACGGTTGGGATGGTGGTGCCCAGTATTGCCAACCCGTTCTTCACCTCGCTCGTCGTCAACGTCGAACATGTTCTCTCGCAGCGTGGACTGCAGTTGTTCCTGTGCGATTCGCGATCGGATCCGGAAGTCGAGGCGCAACGGCTGCGTAGTCTGGTCTCGCGTCAGGTCGACGGCATCATCATCAGCCCGTGCCATGGAGAACGTTCCGCCGAGGCGGTTCGTGCGTCGGCCCGTGCGATCCCCGTGGTCCAGCTCGACCGCTTCGCTCTCGATACTCATACCGATTGGGTCGGCGTCGATGATGACGCCGCTCAGGGCCTGATCATGGATCACCTTGCTGCACAGGGTGTTCGGAGTGCCGCGTTCATCAGTTCCGAGCTGACCAATTCGTCGACGGAGTTGCGGCGGGCGGGCTTCTTCCGCCATGCCGAGCGCGTGGGGATTCGGACGCGGGACGAGTGGACGTTGTTGGGTGATTATTCGATCGACTGGGGGCGTGAGTCGTCGCGCTCGATCCTCGCTTCTCCCACGCGGCCCGATGCGGTGGTGGGTGCGGACGACCTGATCGCCCTCGGGGTGCTGCAGAGCTGCCAGGCTCTGGGATTGTCGGTCCCGGGCGATGTGATGGTCACCGGGTTCGACGACATTCCGTTCTCTGCATTGAGCAATCCGCCGCTGACCACCATCCGGCAACCGCAGGAACGAATCGCTGAAGAGGCCACTCGCCTACTGGATCAGGCCATGAACAGCGATCACACCGGCACTGCGCACATCGCGTTGCAGCCGGAGTTGGTGGTCCGTCAGTCGACGGTCGGCCACGCACGCGTCGCCGCGGTGTAGGCCACGATCGCCGCATCGAGTTCGTCGAGCGTCACGGTTTCGTCGGCGGCGTGCATCAGTGCCGGCGTCCCCGGCCCCCACACGACAATAGGGGCACCGGGGGCAGCGGATCCGATGATGGACGCGTCGGTGAAGTACGTGACCGGTTCTGTAGCAACGGTATGCGGAAGGCCATCCACCCATCGGTCGCCTTGGGGTGTGCGAACTCCTGGCAGATCGATGCGAGCGTCGGCGTGATCGACCTCGGGTTGATCGCGCCACCAGGACAGCAGTGCCGAGCCGTCCCCGACGGTGCGATGGTCGACGACGACGTGTGCGGTGTCGGGAACGATGTTGGGTGCCGAGCCGCCGTCGATCAATCCCACGTTGAACGTTTCGGCGCCCAGGAACTGATCCGTAGACAGCGGGAGCTCGGTGCGGGCTCGTGCCAACACGTCGACCAGTTTCATGATTGCACTCTCGCCCCGTTGTGGAGTGCTGCCATGTGCCGCAATGCCTTTGGTGGTTACATCGACCCACAGTGCTCCTCGATGCCCCAGGTGTACCTGGTTCCCTGTCGCCTCGGGAACCACAACCGCTCCCACGGCGCAGTCGGCGACGGCGTGGCGGGCGGCACGCGCACCGAGTGACCCGATCTCTTCGTCGCTGGTGAGCAACAGGGCGGCAGGAACCCCGTTGCCGAAGGCGTCCATCACCGCAGCGGTGGCGGCAACAAGCCCGGCCTTCATGTCCGAGGTGCCGCGGCCACGGAGTACACCGTGTTCGATATCCGCGGCGAAGGGATCGAACTGCCAATTCGACAGATCGCCCGCCGGAACGGTGTCCACGTGGCACGCGAACATCAACCGCTTCGACGTCGGCGGGGAGGGATTGGTGATCAACAGCCATGGGTGGGGACCATCCGGATCGCCGTCGATGGCAAGGTCACCGACGCGGGCCCTGAGTACGGACACGATTGCGTCCATCGATGAGCGCTGGGGACGAGGATCACCCGACACAGTGGGCTGGGTGACCAGTTCGGTGAGAAGTCCGACGGAATCCATGACTCCAGTATGCCCGTGGTGCCTGCGGCAGTGGTGCGGCAATGCGCCGCAGAGGGCACATAACCGCACCACTGCCGCAGGCATCTATGAGGCGTTGGCGATGATTGCCTGCGCGGCTTCGGTCGGTGCCTGAGTCGGGATCCAATGTGTCACTCCGGCAAGCACAGTCAGGGTGTAGCGGGCATCGACGTACTGTTGTGCGCGTTCGATGGCCGAGCGGCCGATGAAGGTGTCGCCGTCACTCCACACCATCGATGTCGGGACTGTGATGCGCAGACGGCCGATACCAGGGTTGGAGAACGGCAGTCCGCGATACCAAGTGACAGCGAAGGGAAGTGCGCCGTAGTCGACGACGTCCGTGCGCGTGCGCTCCAGGTCGTCCGCATTCATACCGCTTTTCTCATACCACTTTTCGGCCCTCTGGCCAGGCCGTGTCATCCATTTCTCGGGGAGCACCGGCAGTTGGAAGAATGCGAAGTACCAGGAGTGCAGAATTTGTCGTGAGGTGAGCAGAGCCGTCATGAACGACCCGGGATGCGGGACGGAGAATGCCGTCAGTGACGACACCAGATCGGGGCGTCGGCCTGCGGTGACCCACGCGATCATCGCTCCCCAGTCGTGGCCGACCACATGCACCGGGGCACCGATTTCGTCGATGAGGGCCACGACGTCGTTGACGAGCGCACCGACGCGATAGTCGCGTCGGCGTTTGGGTCGGGCACCCGGCGAGTACCCGCGCTGATCGGGCGCGATTGTTCGGAACCCCGCCTCGTTCAGCTGGTCCATCACTGCGGACCACGACGCGGCTCGTTCGGGAAAGCCGTGTAGCAGCAACACAATCGGTCCGTCCAGAGGTCCCTGGTCGAGGACGTCGAAATCGAGTCCGCCATGGGTGTAGCGTGCGATCCTCTCGCTCACCGAAGAATCCTTTCGTTGGTCAGCACGTGCTGGGAACCGATGCACCGGCGAATTCGGCGACGAGGAATTGCACGGCCGCGTCGTCGCTCACATTGTGTCCCTGCTCTGTTTGTTCCTGAGCGACAACCCGATCGCCGAGCGCACACGCTGCGCGGACGGCGTCGGCCGTCCACTGCGGTAGCACGATGTCGTCGCGCGCACCGTAGGCGACGAACATCGGCACGGTGGTTCGTACCTGCGGGAGGGTGTAGCGGCCGATCAGATCGAACAGCTTCTGTTCTGCCTCGGGGGATCTCGGTGCGAACTCCGTCGGTGCCATCTCGCTGACCGCGCGCTCCTTGGTTGCGGTGTTCGTGCCCTGGCACGCGAGTAGCAGTTCTGCGTTGGTCTGGGCCACCGTGCCGCTGTAGTCGCGAGGGTCGAGGGTGGGATCGACCTGTTGCGCCCCGTAGAGCAGGTACGGCAGCAGCCCTTTCTGCGGTGTGGTCAGGGTGCCGTCCCTGGCGGCACGCGCCAGCGGTGTCAGATCCGTGGGCGGGGACAATGAGACCGAGGCGATCAGTTCCAGCCCTTGCCCATAGCTGGAGTTCAATTCGTTTGCAGCCCAAGCGGCTTGCCCGCCCTGCGACAATCCGACGGCCGCCCACCGAGCAGAGGTCTCGGGCAGGGCATTGTGGACGGCGCGAGCCGCGTCGATCATGTTGTGGCCCGCAGTGCGCGGCTCCAGGTACGGGTGGGTGCCGTCTCCGCTACCGAGTCCTTGGTAGTCGGGCAACACCGTGACGTAGCCGAGTTCGGTGAAAGCCTCGACCGTGGAGTCCAATCCGAGTAGGTCGGGGTACAGGGAGGGCCCGCAGTCGGCCTGTACGCCGGTGGTGCCGTGGCCGTAGACGACGATCGGCCATCCACCTGCCGGAGGTGTACCGGGTGGAACAGCGGCGACACCGGAGACCGCAGTCGCAGAATCATCGATACCGGACGTCGACTCGTACACGAAGCGATAGACGGTCGCTCCCGTCGCAGTGAGCCTGGCCGACCGGGACCCGAAATCCTCCGACTCGAGCAGCGTCCCCGCAGTACCCGTCAGCTCGTACCCCGACTGTGCTGCGGACGTCGTTGCGGGCGCGGGCGAGTCGGGCACAGCGGGCGACGAACTGCATCCGACGGCCGTCACCAGCGTGAGCCCACACGCAGCTGCGAAGAGTCGACGAGACGACAAGGCAATGGATGCGGGCATATCGCGTGTCTACCAGAACGCAGCCAACAACTCCTCGGTCGCCTGCAGTGGCGCATACCCGTCGGGAATGACGCGACGGCATCCGTCGAGTTCGATGGTGAAATTGCGAATGTTCGACGGCCATCCAGCAACATAAGTCGTCACCGCCGTCCGCGTTGCGGACATCGAGCAGGGCCCGGCGGGTGCCAAGTCTTCGATCGATATCCCGATTTCATCTGTGGTGCCGACAGGGACCCTGCCGGAGAACAAGCAATACATGTAGCCGACCGTCAGTCCCGTGGCGGGCTCGGTACCCACGACGGGGTCGGCATAATGAGGGGAGCAACTGGACACGCTGAGCCGTGCCCGTTGGAGAACAGGGTCGCGATGCTCCGCCACGTCCACCAACTCGAGTGCCCGGATTGCCTCGACTCCGTCTTGTTTCGCGAGGCCGCATTCTCCGACGGGAAGAGTCGGTTGCATCGCTCTGCCTTGAGCGTCTTCGAGCCACAGTTGATCGGGTTCAGCCACGCTGTAGGTCGGACACAGGTCCGCATTCAGCTCGCGTTCGGACGGCTCGTTCAGCAGACGTATCGCGGTGGAGAAGTCTCCCGCTCGGCGTAGCTCGCGGTAGGCGACTGTGCCGTCGGGATCGACGGTTTCGCCGCCTTCGCACATGACCGCGGTTGCCGGCACAAAATCCTCCGGAATTGTTCCAGGGATCGGCCGATCGACAGCCGGGGTCGGTCTGTCGACCGGCTGAAGAACCTGGCATTCGAAGGACTCCGCTGATCCGATTTGGGCCGCCGGACGTGCGGGTCCGAGCGACACCGGCGACGCACAGGTGACCGCGGTGATGGCGACGAGCATCAGTCCCACCGTCCATCGCCATGTCATCAGCACAACGTAGCGGCATCGCAGTTCAGGGTTTGTCGCTTCTGATTTTCGGGGACTATCGCAGCCATGAGGATTGGCGTCGTTGTCAGTGCGGTCGTAGCGGTTGTGGTGTCGTTTCTCGGCTCCGGCGCGTGGATAGGGACGCCCATTGCCGAGGCGGCCGGCGGGGCGCTCAGTGCCACGTCGACGCTGGTGGCTCCCGCTGGTCCCGCGTTCTCGATCTGGTCGGTGATCTACACCGGTCTCATCGTCTATGCCGTCTGGCAGTTCCTACCCGGTCGAACTGCACGTCACGACGCCTTGCGGGCACCGGTCATCGCGTCGATGTTGCTCAATCCTGCGTGGATTCTTGCGATTCAGTTCGGGCAGGTGTGGCTCAGCGTGGTGGTCATCGTTGCGTTGTTGGCCGCTCTCGTGCGCGTGTTCGTTCTCCTGCAACAGCAGCGCCCGGAATCCGTGGTCGACGCGGTGATCACCGACGGCACGATGGGCCTCTATCTCGGGTGGGTGTGCGTGGCCACCATCGCCAACATCTCGGCGTGGCTGGTCGATCTCGGAGTCACCGGTGGCGCGACGGTGTGGGCGGTCGTTGTACTGGCCGTCGCAGCACTGGTCGGGGTGACTCTGGCGCGTTGCTCGAACGGAGCGATCGCTCCGATGCTCGCCATCGTGTGGGGCCTGGGATGGCTGGCGCAGGGGCGTCTCGGCGGCGAGCTGACGAACGCCACGGTCGGATGGACGGCTGTATGTGCCGCAGCGATCGTCGCCGTCGTGACGGTGGGAATCAGGCTCCGATCACGGCGGTCGACGGTCCATCGCCGCGTCAGGGCTGTGTGACATAGGTCGAGAGTCCGTCGAGGGTTTCTCCGAGCCGCTTCTTGAATGTCCCCTGTAGCGCTTTGCCGATGGGCCCGACCAGCAACGGGCTGGACACGACGAGGTCGATGGTGACGGTCGTATTCTCGCCTGACGCTTGGCATTCCACGCGCATGTGAATTTTCGAGCCGGTCGATCCTTTGCCGTCGAAGATGATTTCGTGCGGCGGGTCGAATGCTTTCACCTCGAAGGTGATGGTGTCGACCAATGCCGCAACCTTGATCTTTTCGACCATCACCGCTCCGACCGCGATGGTCTGCGGTGGTAGTTCCTCCCACCCGACGTGCAAGGCATGCCAGTGCTCGAACGTGGTGACGTCCGAGACGGTGTTCCAGACCTTCTCGGGCGAGGCGGCGATGTCTCGGCTCATGGTGGTCGTCGTAGTCATCACGGTCCTTTCGATGGCGGATGTTCCTGTCGATTACGCACCATTGTTGACTTGATGTCAACGTTGACTTCGAGTCAACTAACTCGTACGGTCGGGAGACTCAGATCTCCTGCCGCCTCAGTGACTCGGGGCCGAATCGAAGGGAACACCATGACTGCCGCCACAAATCCGCCCGTTCTCGAGAACCACCCCATCGACAGCGGCGCAGCCGTGTTGGTCAATGTGCGCGCGTTGCTGCCCGAGCTGAAGAAGGGTGCCTCCGAGAACGAGCGGGCCCGTCGGCTCTCCGACGACACCGTCGACGCCCTCCGGCGAGCGGGCGCCTTTCGGGTCGCGGCACCGACCCGGTTCGGTGGACTCGAATCCGGCCTACGCACGATGCTCGACGTCTCTGCCGCTGTTGCCGAAGGTGATGGTGGCGCGTCCTGGGTCACCACGTTGTCCAACGTCAACCATTGGGCGCTGGGTTTGTTCTCCGAGCAGGCGCAGGCGGAGGTGTATGCCGATGGGCCCGACGTCATCATTTCGGGCGTCGTGTCGCCCACGGCCGTCGCGAAGCCGGTGGAGGGTGGGTATCGGGTCAGTGGTCAGTGGCCGTACGCGTCGGCGAGCCTGCACTCGACGTGGTGCACGGGCGGTGTGGTGATCGAGGACGAAGACGGATCGGTGATGGATCAGGGCATGGCGCTGATCCCTCGTAGCGACTATCGCGTCGACGACACCTGGTACGTGGCGGGCATGCGAGCCTCCGGCAGCAACACCGTCGTGGCCGAAGATGTGTTCGTGCCCGAGCATCGGATGCTGTCGATGATGGGGGCTTTCAGCGGATCGTATGTCGCCGAACGCACGGATTCGGCCTTCGCGCGGTCCGCGTTCGGGCCGATGCTGGTGATGGTTCTGGTGGGTCCACAGCTCGGAATGGGCCGAGCTGCTTTGGAATTGGTACGAACCAAAGCGGCAGAGAAGTCCTTGGCCTACACGGTGTTCGACCGCCAAGCCGATTCAGTCGCCTTCCAGATGATGGTTGCCGAGGCCGCGCTGAAGATAGACACCGCCCATCTGCACGCCTATCGCGCCGCCGACGACGTGATGCGGTGGGCCGACGCAGCTGAATATCCGGATTTGCTCTCACGCGCACGGGTGCGCGGGGACGCGGCAACAGCACTGCGCAGCATCAACGAGGCGTTGAACATTCTGTTGGACGCCACCGGAGCGGGAGCATTCGCAGATGTCAATGCGCTGCAACGTATCTGGCGTGACTCGAATGTCGGAGCGCGACATGCGGTGATGCTGCCGCGAGTGTCGATCGAGACCTACGGCAAGGCGCTGCTGGGGGTCGAACTGCACGACCACATCACCCCGATCATCTGATCGAGACCGCACATGATGAAGCCCTATACGTCGACGCGCGTCGTGCCCGGGCCGATGGCCTAAGCTCGTCAGTGTTTCACGGAGGTGCCGTGAGCCGACGCGATGAGATGGGATCTACAGTGCCGGAGGCCTCCTCGAGAAAGCAGGCGCGCTCTGCGCAGGCGGCGGAGACTCGTCGACGGTTGATCGACACCGCGGTTGCCCTCTTCGCCGAGAACCCTTACGACAAGGTCGGTGTCACCGAGATAGTCGAGGCCGCCGATGTCGCGCACGGCCTCTTGTTTCACTACTTCGGTAACAAGCGGGGCATCTATCTCGAGGCCATGCGTGCGACGGCCGACGGGTTGTCCCAGTCGTTCGTCGATCTCCCGGATGCGGAACCCGACGTGCAGTTGCGTGCGGCGCTGAAAGCTCATCTCACGTATCTCCGCACTCATCGGGGCCTGGCGCTACGCATGGTGCTGGGCGGCCGAGGGGCCGATCCGGAGGCGTGGCAGGTATTCGAGGAAGCTCGGGCCGGCGTTCTCACAGCCGGGGCGATGCTGCTCGGTCTCGATCCGCACAATAGTGCGATCGCTATGGCCGGGCGGGCCGCCGTCGCCGCCATCGACGAGACCACCGTCAGGTGGCTGGAAGACGAGAGCGCCTTCGAGATCGACACGGTCGTCGAGATGCTGATCCACCTTGTCGCGGGGTGCCTCGAATCGGTGTCGATACTGGACTCCAGTGTCTCGGTGGACGCCGCAGTGGCCACGATCCTCGGTAACGGGAATCGATCCGGCATCGATTCCCGGTCCTGACAACTCCTTGCCTGTCACACGGTCTCGGCGTAGTACCTCCTCCACTGCGTTTCGAGGAAGTCGGACAGCGAACTCCCCGAATCGTTGGTACGCCAGGCGACGTGACCGTCGGGTCGGACGAGGACCGCTCCGGTCTCACCTACCTCGTACAGCGATATCAGTTCGTTGCGATCGACGCCGACGGGTGCATCCAGCACGACGAGCGACATACCCGGGCGTGCATCATGCATACTCTCCACCACCGGCTCCCACGCAGAACCATCGAAGGTGAACAGCGTCAACATGTTCGGGTCCAACACGTCGTGCGGCGAGACGAGTTGCCCGTCGGCCGAGACGAGCGCGTGCGGCAATCGCGCACCGGGGTACGTGGTGGGCACGTAATCGACAACATCTTCCACGGGCTTCGTCGACGCGTCTTGCGCGATCAGTGGACTGTCGTAGAGGTAGCCGAATTGCAGACCGGTGGAGACGAAATGCTCCAACTGCAGTGGAATCGCCGCGGCGATCTCGGCACGCAGTTCCGCCGACCCGGGGACGTCCGGGCGCAGGCTTCGTGACCGACTCATCTGCTTGCGGGTTGCTGCAGCCGCGATGGGCGCGATCAGTCGGCCCGGAATCTTGTTCAGTGGTGCCCGGCCCATGGCTTGAGTTGCCTTGGCCAGCATGGCGTTGGTGATCCCGACGCGCTTGCCGATGTCGTCCATGCGGAAGTGGTTGGCCACACTCTGTTCGGCGAACTTCTCCACCACCGGGCGGCGCTCGGTGTCGTAGGTGTCCAGCAGCTCCGGGCCTGCCGCACCAGAGAGCACGGCATCGAGCTTCCACGCGAGGTTGTGGGCATCCTGCACTCCGGAATTGAGCCCGAAGCCGCCGGTATGCGGAAAGCGGTGAGCGGCATCGCCCAGCAACAGCAGCCGATCGTGGCGAAAGGTGTCGGCCGTCTGCGACGTCATCACCCACGTGCCCGTCGATTCGAGCGTGAAGTCGTTCGTACCCAACGCCTTCGGTAGCGTCTTCTCCCAGAATCGACGGCCGTTCGTGGCGATCTCCTGCGCTGGATGCAGATAGGCCGTCATCAGGATGTAGCGGTGGTCGGCGTGCGAGATGAGCACTCCGCACAGGTCCGGGGTGTAGATCCAACTCAACAGCGGACGCGCGTCGTCGGGAAACAGCGTTGTCGACGTGAAGAACGCACTGCCCATGTTGGCGAGTACCGGTCCGGTCAGCGATATCCCGGCGGCGTCGCGGGTCGCGCTGTTGGCGCCGTCGCAAGCGAGGACGTACGGCGCACGTACTTCGGCGGCGTCACCCGTGAGGGTGCGGAAGGCGACGCGCGCGTCACCGGAGTTCGATTCGACCGATTCGACGGAGACTCCGCGGCGAAATTCGATCAGCGGTTCGGCGTCCACGGCGTCCCACAGTGCGGGCATCAGAATGTGCTGGCCGATGTGCGACACCATGTACGGGCTTTGACTTTCCACGGTGGCTTTGCGTTCGGGATCGGACAGCAGATCGATCGACCCGATGGCGTCACCGGCCAGGTCGCCGTACCAGCTGATCAGATTCACCTGCTCGTGCGGAGGCGACATCGCCGCTATCGACTTGGCCAGTTCGGGGCTGTACTCGTTCCAGATCTCCAGCGTCCGAGCATTGATGACGTGAGCCGCCGGATGGAACAAGGGACTGGTTCGACGCTCCAGCAATACCGTTCGAATACCCCTGCGCGCCAGCAGAAGCGCTGCAGTGGTCCCCGCCGGACCGGCACCGATGATGACGACAGGAGTGCTCATCGGACGACGGCTTCCTGGGTCCCCAGGTCGATCGACCCGTCCGGAGTGCGAATGGTGGCAGTGACGACGTCGTCGACCGAAAGGTACTTCGGGTTCTTGGCTTGGCGTGCGAAGAAGAACTTCCACTTCAGTGCCGGCGGGATGAGTTCGCCGATCTTCTGGATTGCTTTGGGCGGCGCGGAGATTGCCGTGCCGATCGGAGTTCCGGTCAACAGGACGTCGCCTGCGGTCATGTTCTGAAAACGGGCCAGTCTGGTGAAGGCCTCGGCGGGAGGAGTGATGAGGTCGTCGCCGATGGTCTGGTCCTGACGGATCTCCCCGTTGACCGCCAGTGTCATGCGTAGCTCGGGCAGTCGTCGCAGCTCGTCGTTGTCGAGCAGCACCAGCCGAGGGCCGAGTGGGGTGAAGGTGGGATACGACTTGCTCTCGTACACCTGCACTTTCGTCAACTGGATCTCCCGAGCCGACACGTCGTTGGCCACGACGAAGCCCGCCACGTAGGACGCGAGGTTGTCGTCGGTGACGGTTGTCCCGATGGGGATATCGGCACCGACCACCACGCCCAGCTCGATCTCGTAGTCGAGCAGAGCTACCTCCGGTGGCTGCCGAATGGGATCGTTCGGGCCACTGATCGACGCGGACGACTTACGAAAGAACTTCGGCTGCAGGGTCTTCGGGTCGGAGCCGGCATCGATCGCATGGGAACGGTAGTTCAGCAACTGCGCCACCACTCGGCAGGGTGCGGTGATGGGCGAGACGAGCCGGAGCTCGGCGACGTTCGTCCCGACCCCCGATGCCGCCTCGATGGCCGCGCGATCACCCAGTAGCTCACGGGTGGTCTGCGCGGTGGTGTCGATCTTGACGGCCTGGTCGCCGTCGAGACGCCACCAGCCGTCCGTGGTTCGAATGATGTTGATGGGCATAGCTTTCGATCCCCCCTAGCAATCGGTCACAAAGTTTTCGGTGTGATGGTCTTCTTGTTGGCGATCACCGGCCGGCCGGGCCTGGTTCCGGCCTCACGTTGCCGCAGTTCCTCGTGGGTCGCTCCGTTGCGGAGTCGGCTGAGGAGGTAGTCGGGGTCGATGTTGACGCCGATGGGATTGCGCGCGAATTCCTCGGTGAAGAAGAAGGCCGCGGTGTGATCGGGGTCGAAGTTCTCCACCTGGAACTCGAGCCGAATACCGTCCGGGTCCTCGTAGTACAGCGAGATCGTCGGCCCGTGGTTGATGGACCACACCGGAAGGATGCCCTGGCGCTTGAGCCGCACGTAGTTCTCCAGCAGTCGTTCCAGCGATCGGAACGTCAGGGCGATGTGATCGATGCCGTAGGCCTTGCGGCGCAGCTTGGCGAAGGGGAACAGGAACTTCACCGGCTTGGGCACGGCGATGATCGCGAGTCGATGCGACTCGTCGTCCCAGGTCAAGAACGTGATCTCGTCGTCCTGGTAGGCGATCTCGGCCCCGAACACCGTGCCGTACCAGCGCACCATCTCCTCGGTTCGCGCCGATTTGACGACCCAATGCGCGATGTAGTCGGGCGCGACCCGTTGCGTCTCGATCGTCGGTGCATCGTGCGTTGCGCTCATGAATCGACCTTTCGTCGCGATCGGAGTGTGACCCAGATTAAGTGCAGTTTGACTGTCAGTCAATAAATTGACTGACAGTCAGTAGGTTGCGAGCGTCGACCGATGCCGTAGGTGAGAAGACGTCCGGGAATCAGGCGGGCGGGATCAGGAGGTGAACACGGCCGACGAGGGTCAGAGCCGTGTCGGCGTCGGCACCGTCGAACACCGCTGTGTGGATGCCGCGCATGGCACCGGTGAGCAGTCGGGCTGAGGCGGGGAGGTCTGTGGCGTTGTCGATCTGCCCTGCTTCGGCGGCGGCGCGGAGTAGTTCGGTGATGGCATCGACGAAACTGTCGTGCCAACGCTCAGCTGTGCCTTCGGATTTCGGGACTCCGAGATTGCGGAACAGCACGTGCGTGCGTGGTGTCTCGTAGATGCTCTCGGCGGCTATTCGCAAAAATGTCTGCAGCTGTTCGAGTGGGGTGCTCGGCCAGCCTGCGTCCGCAGACCGTTCACGGATGCGTTCGATCAGAACGGTGGCGGCGTCGTCGACGGCGGCCTGAAAGAGTTGGCGTTTGTTGGGGAAGTGGTGGAAGGCCGTTCGGGGTGCCAGGCCGCATCGGGCAGCGACACTTTCGATCGTGATGTCTGCGTAGTCGGCGTGCCGAAGCAGCTCTTGGGTGGCCTCGATGAGCCGCGTCGGTGCGGGCCCGGGTTCGTCCGTGGTCGACGACCCGGCCCAGCGGTACAGCGTGGTGGTGTGGATGCCCAAGTCCGTGGCCACGGCTGCCGGGCTTTCGGAACCCGCGAATGCCCGTGCCACCGCCTCTCGGCGATCGGCGAGTGTGAATCTCGAGACCCTGGCCATGATCGTGACAGTCTAGTGCAGCATTCGTGCGAGGGCCGGGAGTAGAACTCGTGCGGGGACGATACCCGCCGTCGCCGCCTGCAGAGCATTGCGTCGACCCGAAACAATATGTGGCCGTGACCGTTTGGCGTCGAGTTCCTTCATGGCGGTGGCGACGACGTCGGCCGGTGTCTGGTAGGTACCGGTGGCTGTGGCCGAATCGCCTATGACGTCGAAGAATTCGGTGTGGGTGGGGCCGGGGTTGAGTGCGAACACTCTGACTCCGTGTTGCGCTGCTTCGTACCACAGCGACTGGCTGAAGCTCAGCACGAAGGCTTTGGCGGCCGCATACACGGCAAGAGTCGGGACAGGTTGGAATGCCGTCGTGCTGGCCACATTGACGATGGTGCCTGCTGTGCGGGCGATCATGTCCGGCAGGAACGCCGAGCAGATGTCCACGACCGCGCGGATGTCGACGGCGACGAGCCGCTCGAAATCGTCGGCGTCGCCGTCGACGAACGGTCCTTGGACCGCAAATCCTGCGTTGTTGACGATGAGGTCGATGCGCTCGGGAACGATGGCGCGGAGCCGGCGACCACTGGCCTCCTCCGACAAGTCCCAGGGCACTGTTCGGCAGCGCACACCGTAGGTCGATTCGACCTCGTCCGCCAGCGCTGTCAGACGATCTTCCCGTCGGGCGACGAGCAGCAGATCGGAGCCGCGGGCGGCCAGCACGCGCGCGAACTCGGCGCCTATTCCGGAACTCGCGCCGGTGACCAGCGAGCGGTCCGGACTGTAGCGAAAAGCCCTGCGGCTCATCGGTCCGAGCGCCCGAGCTCAGCGGCCGAGCGCCGGGCGAACTCCTCGTACGAGGTGGGTGCTCGTCCGAGCAGGGTCGGAAGAACCGTCAGGTCTCCCGCGGGCAGACCATGGCTGTCGTAATGGGTCATCATCGTGCGATACGCCTGACGTGCGTCTTCCGGCCAATTCTTCATGTCGCGGGGGTTCGAAGCGGCCTGCGCGCCGCGAACGAGGTGCCCGAGCGAATTCAGTTTCGTCGATCGCACGGCGTGACCGATGACGGTGGGGACTGCAGGCAGCACGTCGAGCGAGTTAGTCAGCGACGAGGGCGGGATTCGGATGGCGGTCACCGCATGCCCCAGCACGCGTGACCAGATCTCGGCCATCTGGTGTCGGGTGAGTTCGACCGTGGACAGGTCGTAGGTGCGGCCGGTGTGCGGCGACGGGTCGATCAGTACGTTCGCCGCGGCCTCGGCGACGTCGGCGAGATCGACGACACCCATCACACTGTCCGGCGACACCGGGTACGGCATGACGCCCGCCTGCAGGAACTCCCACACTTCCAGGTAGTTCTGCATGTAGTGCGAGGGCCTGAGAATCGTGGTGGGAATCCCGCTCTCCCGGAGCAGGCCTTCGGCGATGTCCTTCTGGTGGTGGTGTGTCAGCTGATGCAGGTCCGGATGGATCACGGAGTGAAACACGATGTGCTGCAACCCACTTGCCGGAGTCGTTGCGATCAGGTACTCGATGATCGGTCTCTCGTCGATGATCTGGGTCGGTGCCGCGTGATAGAGCACGTCGGCTCCGGCCAGAGCTCTGTCGAGCGTGTCGGGCGACCGCAGATCGCCCACGACGACCTCGGCTGCCCCGTCTCGACGGGTGGTCGCAGCCTGACTGTCGTTCTTCACGACAGCGCGGACGGGCATCTTCTGCGCGGTCAGCTGCTGGACGAGCAACCGTCCGATCCCGCCTGCGGCACTGGTCACTGTGATCATCGGACCTCCTCGATGGTGAGCGCGGCAACTCCGGCTCGGTTGCATATATTGCAGATGAGCCGCACATAACGCAAGAGGTCGACGCAAATGCCGACTCGATCTGCATTAGTCTCGGACGGTGCCCTCGAACGACGTCGACGATGCAGAGCAGTCGCGGCGTGCCCGCCCACGTCGCGATCGCCGTCAGGCGTTGATCGACGCCGCGATCGAGATGATCTCCGAAGGTGCCAGCGCAGACATCAGTGCGGCGGCGATCTCGCGCAGAGCGGGTGTGGCGCACGGGTTGCTCTTCTATTACTTCACCGACAAGCAGGGCCTGGTGCAGGCTGCGCTGGCCGACGTTCTGGGCAAGTTGTCCGACGCGCAGGGGCCGCAGTCCGAAGAGCGGACCGTCCGAGCGCGGCTGGAAGGATTCGTCCGACGGCACATCGAGTTTCTGCGGAATCACCGAGCGCTCTACTTGCGCGTGGTGCGGGAGGAGGAGTTCGGTGAGGCCGGCGTCGAGAGCGCCCTCCGGCAGGCTCGCGCCGAGGGTGAGCGTCAGGTCGCGGCCCTGGCCGAACTTCCGGATCCGTTGCCGCCGCTGGTCGCTGTTGCGATTTCGGGGTGGACAGGCTTTCTCGATCGAACCGCCGATGCCTTCTTGGAGACGGCGGATCTCGATCTGGACGAGTCGGTCGCGCTGATCGTCGACGCATTCGAAGCTGTCATCGATTCCGCGACTCGCCGAGGTGCCGGGCCGCGGTGATCAGGTCGACCAGAAACCGCAAAGGCCGATTCCGAAAATTGCGCAGATTGCTCAATATTGATGACTTCTATTGCGCAGCCCGCCGGGTTCTGATCGACTGACGCCGGTTGCATCACAGACGCGACTGACTCGGCGCTTCGCAATCCGAACGCTTGCCTCATGGAGTGACGGGACCCATCCGGTCCCGCCACGTCCACTCGATGCAATCTTTCGTCGCCTATTTCAGGAGTGCTCGCCATGACCAGCCTCAGCTCGACCACCGGCAATTCGACCGACGGTGATTCGGTCACCGGGGGGCGCGAAACCCTGCACGACATTTCCGAGCGGGTGCTGTGGCTGTCGACGTCGATGATCCACCACGCCAACCGAATCCGGCCCAATCCGACGGGTCTCAAGGTGGGCGGTCATCAGGCGTCGTGCGCGTCGATGGTCACCATCATGACCTCGCTGTGGTTCGAGCAGCTCGAAGCGGGCGACCGAGTGTCGGTCAAGCCGCACGCGTCGCCGGTGCTGCACGCCATCAACTACCTTCTCGGTGAGCTGGACGAGAAGTATCTGACGACGCTGCGCTCGTACGGTGGTCTGCAGTCCTACCCGTCGCGCGCCAAGGATCCCGATACCGTCGACTACTCGACGGGATCGGTGGGTATCGGTGCGACGGCACCTATTTGGGGCGCAATGTCGCGCCGCTTCGTCGACTCCGCATTTTCCGCAGACACCCCGAGTGGGTTTCGCGGACGGCAGTATTCGCTCGTCGGAGACGCCGAGCTCGACGAGGGTGCCGTGTGGGAAGCCGTCATCGATCCGGGCATCGGTGAGTTGGGCGAGATCGTCTGGATCGTCGACCTCAACCGGCAGTCCCTCGACCGAGTGGTGCCGAACATCGCCGCGCGTCGCCTCGAGAAGATGTTCGACGCGGCAGGCTGGCAGGTCATCACCGTGCGGTTCGGTCGGCTGCTCGAGAACCTGTTCGCGCGTACCGGGGGCGACGCCTTGCGGCGCCGCATCCTCGACATGCCCAATCCCGAGTATCAGCGGCTGTTGCGGTGCTCGGCGTCCGAATTGCGAGATCGGCTGCCCGGCAACGGTTCCGATGCCGCGGCGATCACCGCGCTCATCGGTGACCTCGACGATCTGATTCTCACCGAGTCGATTCGCAATCTCGGCGGCCATGATCTCGACGCGCTGCGCGAGGCCTATGCGCAGATCGACGACACCCGGCCCACGGTCATCATCGCCTACACGGTCAAAGGCTTCGGGCTCCCTACACAAGGGCACCCGCAGAACCATTCCTCCTTGTTGACGATCGAGGAATATGCCTCACTCGCAGAGACTCTCGGCACGGATGCAGACTCGCCCTGGGGCCGCTTCGACGACGCCACAGCTGCCGGGCAGTTGTGCGCCGATGTCGCCGAACGGCTGCGCCGCGAGCCGGTGCCCGTCTCGGCACCGCCTGCAGTTCCCACCGACATCGGCCGTACTCCCAAGGGCACGGCCACGACGCAGGCCGCGCTCGGCCGCACCCTCATCGACCTGACGCGTGAGGCCCCGGATGCGGCTCGACGCGTCGTGACGGTCAGTCCCGATGTCAGCTCCACCACCAATCTCGGCGGTTGGGTCAACAAGGTCGGTGTCTGGTCGTCGTCGGAGCGGCACGACTGGTTCGGTGACGATGCCGAAACCATCATGCACTGGCGTGAGGGTCCCACCGGTCAACACATGGAACTCGGTATCGCAGAGACCAATCTGGTCGGATTGATGGGTGAGCTCGGGGCGACGTGGAGCCGGTGGGGAGAGCCGTTGTTCCCCATCGGGGTGATGTACGACCCGTTCGTCGAACGCGCCCTCGAACCGTGGTCGTACGGCATCTACGCGGGCGGTCAGTCGATTCTGGTCGGTACGCCGTCAGGCGTCACGTTGGCTGCGGAAGGTGGTGCGCACCAGTCGATCAAGACTCCATCGATCGGTCTGGAGCAGCCCGGGTGCATCTCGTACGAGCCGGCTTTCGCCATCGACGTCGAGTGGACGTTGCTCGCCAGCATCGCGAAGTTGGGTCGTCCCGACGGCACCTCGGCGTACCTGCGTCTGTCGACCCGTCCGGTCGATCAGACGTTGGCCGACGTGCCCAGCGATCCGGCGGCGCGCGAACGCAGGCGCAAGCAGGTGGTGGCGGGCGGGTACCCGCTCGTCCGGCGAGACGGAGCCACCGTCACGATCGCGGCGATGGGTGCGCTCATGCCCGAAGCTCTCGACGCCGCAGCACGTTTGGAGCGCATCGGCATTGTCGCGGACGTCCTGTGCATCACGAGTCCGGGCCAGCTCTATCGAGCTGTCCAGGCTCGACAGGGACACGGCGACGCGGAGTCGTGGATTCTCGATCAGCTGTTGCCGGCCGATCGGGCGACACCGATGGTGACCGTCCTCGACGGCCATCCGCACACGCTGGCCTTCCTTGCGAACGTGAACCGCGTGGCGTCGACGTCGTTGGGCGTCAGCAACTTCGGTCAGGTGGGCTCTCTGGACGAGGTGTACAAGCATCATCACATCGACACCGATTCGATTGTCGGTGCCGCTCTGGATGTCACCGGTCAGTAGTTCTGACACGCCAATCGATTCACCGTGCGCACAGCCGTCCAACCGGCCGCGGCGACGAGTAGAAACCCGATTCCCTGAAGGCCGGGGGAGTCGTCGGCTCCCCCGAGGACGAACGCGGCACCTCCGAGTGCGGCGATGACGATGGCCACGAGAACGGCAACGACGTTGCCTCTCCGCGTCTTCGATGTGGTCATTCGTCCACCCATTCCAGGAGGTCTCCGGGTTGGCAGTGCAGCACCCGGCACATGGCGTCGAGGGTGCTCAGTCGTACGGCTTTGGCCCGTCCGTTCTTGAGGACTGCGATGTTGGCGGGCGTCAGCCCCACGCGTTCGGCGAACTCGCCGACGCTCATCTTCTGCTTGGCCAACTGAACATCGATGCGCACCACGATGGCCATCAGATGACCGCGTCCATGTCGCTGCGCAGTTCCGTGGCCTGCCTGAGCAGTGTCCTCATGACGACCATCAACAGTGCGGCGACGGCGACGATGACGACGAGCAGGAAGAGCAGTAGCGGCAGGCCTGGGTCGTCGGCTCCGAATCCGACGTAGAGGAACACCGCGACCAGCACCACCCAGGCCGCGACGATCGACCACGTGATCGTGTCGACCCACACCAACGAGGCGCGGGTGAAGATGGCATTGCGGTTCACCATCGTCAGCAGCTTCCATGTCGCGACCACGACCACCTGAATGCACAGCACCCAGAAGATCGACACGATGGTCAGCGGCCATCGCAGGTACGCGGATTCGGGAGATTCCTGGGCCATGTGGGCGAACTGGCCGGGCAACGACATGACTTGCATCAGAACCAGCACCGCGAACAACGCGGCGAGAAACAGGCGAAGCAACAGGACTACCGCTCGATATCCACTCAGCATGTAGCGAGTATCGACAGGAATCTATCGAAAGTCAATAGATTAACGGGGTGTCGAAACCATCCAGTTCCGGTTGACAGCGGGCGTACGGTTGTAACATTCGGCGAGGGCCAACGCCGTAGGTTGCTCGTTCACGGCGAAGGGTGTGATGGCCGCATCGTATGGGGGCGGGACCACGTGACCGATCGGACATCCGAGGGACCGCCGGACGATTCGGCTGCCGAGAGAGCGGCCGCCGCCGCGTTCGACGAGCAGATCGCGGCGGCACTCCCGAGGCGATCTCACGTGCCGGGTGCGACGACGTATTTCGCGGAAGACACCTTCGAGGCGCTCGACGTGTTCCGCGGAATATTGCTCGAGCACAGCCGATTCGAGACTGTGCTGCAGGGCCTGTGCGAGCAGGCCGTCGTGGCAATTCCCGGGGCGGATATGGCGGGAGTGACCCTGCTGCATCATGATTCGGAGAATCCTGCCACCGCTGCTTTCTCGGACGCTCGCGTGGTCGATATCGATGCCGATCAGTATCGCGCGGACGAGGGGCCGTGCCTCGAAGCGGCGCGCCACGATCGACTGGTGTGCGTCCGAGTCGACGACATCACCACTCGCTGGCCCGCATTCGCAGCCGCAGCAGCAGACATCGGAGTGCAGAGTTACCTGTCGGCACCGCTGGCAGTCGACTCCGAGCATGCAGGCTCGCTCAACATCTACGGGTTCGATGCCGATGGCTTCAACGATATCGACGAAGTGGTGGTGAAGATGTTCGTCACGTCGGTCGAAGCGGCAGTATGGAATTCCCGGCACACGGCTGAGGCGAAGCAGGAAGTCGTCGGTCTTCGTGCGGCAATGGCGACCAGGGCGACCATCGAGCAGGCCAAGGGCATCCTGATGGCAACGCAATCGATCACTCCCGAAGCCGCGTTCGCCGCCTTGGTGCAGCAATCGCAGCGAGAGAACACGCGAGTTGCAGTGTTGGCGGCCCGGGTGGTCGATTCGGTCGTCGGACGGCAGGATGCCGAATGGCCGTAGTGTCGGGGTAGCACGGTCCACCGAGCATCATCAATGGTTCAGCGAAGCCGAACGATCTGCAGCACCGAAGGTCGAGAAGGTCAAGGCCCATGACGGACACTCCGATTCACGACGAACTTCAGCACTTTCTCGACATGGATACCGGCGGGGGGAGTCGGAAGAACGAGCCCATTGCTCGGCCGGCACCGGACCCGGCGGCCGAGCACGGCCCACCCCGGCACCAGAGAGCCTGACGGCATGGCCACGGCGCAGGAGAAACAAGACGCAGCGATGGTCGTGTATCGGCGCGCGAAGGAACACGAGCAAGGGCTCGCGGATGTGCGTGGGCAGACCGACGCCGATGTCCCGCTGGTAGTCGGCGTCGACGATGCCGAGTTGCAGGGCGCGGTCGAGGCCGACATGTCGGCGCAGGAGGCCCTCAGCGTGGCCCTCAGGGCCGTCGACGACTAGAGCTGTACGCGATCAGCTTTCGTTGACGTCCCGCACGGACGCAGTGGGTACGACGGCCGCGTGGACGTCGCCGCTGTAAGACGCCGGCAGTGGACTACTGCACAGTGTGCGAGCCTCGTCGGTCGAAATGCCGAGTGCGCGGAGCACTCGCTCGGTCGTGCCGTCGACCGTCGCCGCCTCGTCGCGGTCGGGTTGCGCCAGGAGCAGGCGGCCCATGGAGAGCAGTGAACCGGCGACTATCGCGAGGGCGAGATCCGGGTCGTCGACGTCGAATCTTCCTTGCGCTGCGGCCGATTCGATATCGCGACGAGACCGTGGTGCCAGGCCGCCGGCCGCGGCGAACGCGGCGGCCTCGGAGTTGAGCAGTACGCGGCTCAGTTGCGGTTCGAGGCGGAACAGGCGTCCGGACAGTCTGAACGATTGGGTGAATTTCTCGACCGGGTCCTCGAAACCGACGGTGAGCGAATCGAGGTAGTCGCCGACGGACTCGAGAGCGGCGTCGATGGCGGCCTGCCACAGTTCTTCTTTGCTCTCGAAATAGTTGTAGAACGATCCGTTGCTGACGTCGGCGGCCTGCGTTATTTCGAGCACGGGTGCATTGGTGTTCCCGCTGGCGAGTAATCCTTGGGCGGCCTGGATCAGCGCGGCTCTGGTGCGTGCCTTGCGGCGCTCGACGCGGTTGCCTTCGGTCACGATCTGCTCCTGCTCTGCGGGGTCCGTGCAGCCTATCGCGAATCAATGATGACGAATTCGTCAAAAACCCTTGACGTACTGCCGTGCCATGAGTGACGATATCGTCAACACCTTGCGAAGGCAGGGTATCGACTTCCGGCGGCACCGAAGGACCCCATGACGACGAACGCGACGATCCCGCAGTACCGCGCCGATCTGTACTCCACCGATGCGATCCTCGATCCGTACCCCCACTACGCACGGCTACGCGCCCTCGGCCCGGTGGTGTGGCTGCCGCGCCAGCAGGTGTTCGCCGTCTCGCGCTACGCGGACTGCAAGGCGGTGCTGCTCGACGACGAGACCTTCATCTCGGGGGACGGCGTGGCACTCAATCCCGTCGCCAATCGGCTGGGCCGCGAAACGACACTGAACAGTGACGGCGACGAGCATGCGACCAAGCGATCGGTGCTCGCGCATCGACTCACTCCGAAGGCCGTGCGCAAGATGAAAGCGGCCGTGGAGGAAAAAGCGAACAACATCGTCGACGCGGCACTGAAGAAACAGTTCGTCGACGGCGTGGACGATCTCGCGACAGCGCTGCCGATGTCGATCGTGCCCGATCTCGTCGGGTGGCCAGAGGACGGCCGCGAGGATCTACTCCGTTGGGCGGGTGCGACATTCGACTCCCTCGGCCCCGTGAATCGACACTCGATCACCGCCGTCAAGGGTGCCGCAGAGATGCTTGCCTTCTCGCGGCGCGTGGTGCGAGATCGATCGGTGATTCGGGGAAGCATGGGCGACGACGTTCTGAAGGCCGCCGACGACAACAAGATTCAGAAGTCGGCATGTCCCGCGCTGATGATCGACTACCTCGGTCCCTCGCTCGATACCACCATCGGAGCGATTTCCGGGGCCCTCGACCTGTTCGCGCGGCACCCCGAGCAGTGGCAGGCGATCAGGCAGGACCCGGACCTGATACCCAATGCGATCAACGAGGTCGTTCGATACGAGTCGCCGATCAGAGCCTTCTCGCGTCGAGCGATCCGTGACGTCGAGATCGACGGATCACGAATCCCGAAAGGTGCTCGCGTACTGGTGGTCTACGCGTCGGCGAACCGCGACGAGCGTGAATGGGACAACCCCGATGCCTTCGACATCACCCGTGACGCGGCGCGTCAACTCGGCTTCGGTTCCGGCGTGCACGGGTGCGCCGGCCAGGGGCTTGCTCGTCTGGAAGCCCAGACCATGCTCCGGGTGTTGGCGCAGCGGGTAGAGAAGTTCGTTCCCGCAGGTACACCCGTACGCGCTGTCAACAACGTCATTCATCGATACGAACGGTTGCCGCTCAAATTGGTGGCAGCAGAAGGGACACAGCCATGAGGATCGACGTCGATTGGGATCGCTGCGAGGGCCACGGCATCTGTGCCGAACAGGCACCCGAGGTGTTCAGCCTCGATGACGAGGGCGAACTGCACTACGCCTTCGATGGCAACGACATTCCCGACGACCTCGCGGCCTCGGCCCGGTCTGCGGTCGGCGTGTGCCCGGTGGCGGCACTGCGAGAACAGGCGTGAGCTCTCTCGAGAGCAGGATCGTCGTCGTCGGAGACTCCATAGCCGCGTGCACCGCTGTCCGCGAACTGAGGGCCCGCGGACACGAAGGTCCACTGACGATGATCGGGGCCGATGCCGACGGTTGCTACGCGCGGCCGCCGTTGTCCAAGCACGTGCTCAAAGGCGAAGCAGCCGAGGCGGAAACGTGGGATCTGTCGGACCTCGGGATCGAGACGATCGGTGATCGGGCCGTATCGGTGAATGCCGAGGCCCACACAGTCACGACCGCCGCCGGTGCCGATGTTCCGTACGATCGGTTGATCGTCGCCACCGGAGCGGCTGCACGTCGCATCGCGGCTCCCGGGCAAACGGGCGAGACGGTGCTGCGGACCTTCGACGATGTTCGGGCACTACGTCCGAAACTCGATGCGGCGCAGACGGCGATCGTCGTCGGTGCCGGATTCCTCGGCATGGAGGTCGCCAGTGTGTGCGTCTCTCGCGGAATCGCGGTCACCGTCGTGGACGTCGACCCTCCGTTGACACGGCTACTGGGTACCTACCTTTCCGACGCGATTACCGCGCGTGCCGAGGCCGCGTCGGTCGAGTTTCTCCGCGCGGACAGCCCGGTTACGTTGACGGGCAACCCCGTTACCGGGATCGAGTTCGCGGGCCGCACCCTCGACGCCGATGTGGTGGTCACCTGCGCCGGTGATGTGCCCGAGACGGAGTGGTTGACCGGCACCAGAATTGCCGACGATCGAGGTGTTGCCATCGACGAGAGCTGCGCCACAGCAGTTCCCGACGTGTTCGCCGCAGGCGACGTCGCGTATTCACGTGCCGGTTCCGGTCGAGCGCCGTTCTGGTCGAATGCCGTCGCGCAGGGCAAGGTCGCCGCGGCCTCCGCACTCGGCCTCGAACCCACGTGTGCGCCCGCCGACGACTACTTCTGGACCGAGATTCTGGGACTGTCCATCAAGGTCGTCGGTCCTCTTCCGCTACTGGGTGATCCGACCGTGCTCGAGGGTTCCGTCGACGACGGATCGGCGCTGCTGCAGTGGAACCACGAGGACGGCCGCACGACCATCGTTGCCTACGGTATGAAGAAGGCCGTCGGCCTGCTCCGACGGCTTGCTCGCGACTCCGCTGTTCCCACTACGTAAGGAATTTCATGGCTTTCGGCTCTGCGTCCGGTCTGGTTCGTCGTCTTCCCGAGGCGGTCGGGCTCGCCCGGGCAGCGATCGGCATCGCCCACATGGTTGCGCCCACTCGCGCCAACGAACTCCTCGCTGGGCCCGACGCGGCGGTAGCGACGACGCGAGCTGCGGCTCGCACCTTCGGAATTCGTGAAATCTACATCGGCGGCGGGCTGTATGCGGCAACTCGGTACGCGCCGAAGGCCGTGCGCACTCTGCTGCGAGCAGGTGTGGCCGTCGACGTCTGGGACACGGCGGCGTTCGCGCTCACCGCTCACCTGCCGCAACGAACGAGAACAGCCGGCTGTGCAATTGCCGGAGGCTTCGTGATCGCCGGCGCGCTGGCAGACCTGCAACTGGACCGGTAGTCGGCGGTGGACAACATCGCTCGAGTCGTTCGCGCGGCGAGCATCAGTGCTGTTCGCCTCTACAACCGATTGGAAGTGACCGTAGCGCAACCGGTTCCGGATACCCCGGTGCTGTTCGTCGCCAACCATGGGTTCGGCGGAGTCATCGATCTCAACGTGTTCGCATTCGCGGCCGCATACGACGAGCTCGGTATCGACCGCGAGTTGATCACGCTGACCCACCAGATCGCGTGGACTCTGCATGCCGAGAAGCTGATCGAACCGTTCGGTGCCAGGCCCGCCGGGCGTCGAACGGCCCTGGACGCTTTTGCGGAGGGCAGCAGTGTCCTGGTCTTCCCGGGCGGTGACGTCGATGCTTTGAAATCGTGGCGGCATCGCAACGACATAGTGTTCTCGGGTCGGACCGGGTTCGCCCGTTTGGCAATCGAGGCGGGGGTGCCGGTCGTCCCCGTCGTCACAGCAGGAGCGGGGGAGTCCCTGCTGGTACTCAGCAGTGGTAAGCGGTTGGCGAAGGCGCTGAGGTTGGACAAGGTGCTGCGGCTCAAAACTTTTCCGCTGTCGGTGTCCATACCGTGGGGCGTCAACCTCGGTCTGGTTGGGCTTCTTCCGTACCTGCCGCTCCCCACCAAACTCGAGACGTCGGTGCTCGCGCCCATGCACCCCGACGCCGACGAGTCGGCGGAGGAGTTCGCGGGGCGGGTGCACGGGGCGATGCAGGCCGAGCTCGAAAAATTGACGAAGAATCGGCGGCCTCTCATCGGATGACTCGCCGAGCCGGCGATGCAGTCATACTCGGACCATGCGTTCGAAGCAGAAGATTCTCGACGCCACCCTCGGGCTCATCGTCCAGGGTGGGTTCGAGGATGTCACCATTGCCGCGGCCGCGCGGGCTGCGGGCGTGACGCGTCAGACGGTGTATTCGATTTTCACCACCCGTGAGGACATGATCTCCGAGGCCATGGTCGGCCTTGTCGTCGGCATCATCGGTGGCATCCGAGAGGAGGCCGATCGAGCCGAAACGCCATCGGAGTTCATCGTCGAGATGATCGTGTCCGCACGCAACCTCGTTCGCAGCGAGCCTGTGCTCAACTCGCTGCTACGTTCTGGCAACGCAAATCCGTTGTTCGATCCGGACGTCGTGGATCGGGCCGAGCCGGTGGCGCGTCAATTCCTCGATGGCTACATCGAACGGAACCCACAATTCGATTCGACTCGGTTCGAAGGTATCGAGCGAGTGCTGGTTCGAGTGGCGCTGTCCGTCATCCTGTTCGACGACGCGCAGATCCACGACGACGACGGTTTGCGGTCATACCTGCGGCGCTGGCTGATTCCGCTCCTGTTCTGACGGACCCCCAAAAACTTGACACCATAAGCCGCATCTGTCTAGTTTTGCTTCGCACGTGCACGTGACACAGGTCTCGGTGCGCGCTGCTGCACACCATTGGGGGGTACGTGTCGAATTTGAATCGCCGTTCGTTTCTCGGCGCGACTGGAATTGCGGGATTGGCCGCACTGTCGGGCGCGGGGGTGGCGCGAGCAGCGGGCGGGCGACGCGTCCAGATCCCGCTGGCCCGCGAGGATCATCGTGTGGTGATCATCGGATCGGGGTTCGGCGGTGGCGTCGCCGCGTTGCGCCTGGCCGAAGCCGGGGTGCCGGTTCTGGTGCTCGAGCGCGGAAGGCGTTGGAACACAGGACCGAATGCGGACACGTTTCCCGATGCCACGTCACCGGACAAGCGGATGCTGTGGCACGGTTCGAGTCCCAACCTGTTCGGCAGGCCAGTTCCGTTCGATCCGTACGTCGGCCTCCTCGATGCGGTCCCCGGGGACAACATGACTGCGCTGTGCGCGGCCGGTGTCGGAGGCGGATCCCTGATCTACCAGGGAATGACACTGCAGCCATCGCAGCCGGTGTTCGAGGAACACTTTCCGGCCGGACTGGATTGGCCGACTCTGAATCGGGTGCACTACCCACGCGTGGCGCGGATGTTGCAGCTCCAGCAGGCTCCCGACGAGTTGATCGGTACGCCCAATTATCAAGCAGCGCGGGTGTTTGCGGCCAATGCTCGTCGAGCGGGGCTGCCGGTGTCCAAGATCCCGATGCCGATCGACTGGAACTTCGCCCTCGACGAGACGCGCGGGGTGATGGCACCGTCGTACACCGATGGGTCCGGCGCATTCGGAGTCAACAACGGCGGTAAGCACTCCGTGGACGTCACCTACATCGCGGCCGCCGAGGCGACGGGGCTGGCCACGGTTGCGACACATCACCACGTCACCAGTGTCGAGCGGCGTGACGACGGCCGTTGGACGGTGTATGTCGATCGAATCGACTCCGACGGAACGGTACTGGAAAACAAGGTACTCACCGCCGGCGCATTGATCATGGCGGCGGGCAGCCTGAACACCACGAAGCTGCTCGTGCGTGCCGGTGCCACCGGAGCGATCTCGGACTTGCCGGACCAGCTCGGACAGGGTTGGGGCACCAATGCCGATCGCATCTACGTGTGGTCGAGTATCGAGCATACTTTCGGTGCGCCCCAGGGCGGTCCGGTGGTGTTCGGCAGTCTGAACTGGGACGACCCGAATACTGCGCACACCGTCATCCAGGCCTCGATACCGCCGTTGTCGTTCGATGCCCACAGCACGATGCTCGTCGGGTACGGAGTCAGCAGCGGCCGCGGCCATTTCGGCTACGACTCCTCCATGGACCAGGTTCGACTACATTGGCCGGCCAACGGCGACAGCCTGATACAGGACGGTTCGATCGATCCGACGGTGCGTCGTATCGCCGGATCGGGCAGTGTTCTCACCGATACCAATGCACTGTTCCCGTCCACCTGGCATCCGTTGGGTGGGGCCAACATGGGCGCGGTATGTGATCTCGACGGTCGCGTGCACGGCCAGCGAGGCCTGTATGTACTCGACGGGGCGCTCATGCCCGGCACCACCGCAGCGTGCAACCCATCCATGACCATCGCCGCACTGGCCGAACGTGCGTTGGACAACATCGTTGCCGACGATATCGGCACCGTTATTTGACCCCCACCAGAAAGAGACCGATGCATCTGTACCGCAACATGATCGGCGTCGCCGTCACCGCCGTGCTCGCGTCTTCCCTGACCGTGCTCAGCGGCTCGGCGGCGAATGCCGACCCCGTCGACGACTTCTACGTGCCTCCGGCTCAGGTCGTCGACGACCCGGGGGCCGTGTTGCGGACGCAGCCGATGTCACTGTTCGCGGCTCTGCCCGGTGCGGACGGTGCCTACCCTGTTCAGGCGCAGCGGGTGCTGTACTCGTCACGGACGCAGGACGATACGCCGGTGGGCGTGTCGGGCACGTTCATCGAGACCGAGGTGCCCTGGCGCGGTGCAGGCCCGCGGCCGACCATCGTCGTCGCGCCCGGCACGGTGGGTCAGGCCGATCAGTGCGCTCCTTCTCGTGCATTTCCGACGACTGTCAACGCTGTGACACAACCATTGTCGATCTCGTTCAATCAGGAGTTGTTGTCTTCCACTCTGTGGGGATCGATGGGTGCCAACGTATTCGTGACCGACTACATCGGGTTGGGAACGCCCGGCGTGCACACCTATGTCAATCGTGTCGAGCAGGCTCATGCGGTGCTCGACGGTGCTCGTGCCGCGAACGAGCTTCTCGGTGATACCGATGCACCCGTTGGTATCTGGGGGTACTCCCAGGGCGGTGGGGCGGCAGCCGCGGCGGCCGAACTCGCCTCGGAGTACGCACCAGGTCTGAATGTGAAGGGCACCTGGGCCGGAGCACCTACAGCGGACTTGCTCGAGGTGTTGAAGACCGTCGACGGGACGCTGATCGGAGGGGTGATCGGCTATGCCCTCAACGGGTTCGTCGAGCGGGATCCGAGCTTGCTGCCGCTCGTCGAAGAGAGACTCACCGATCACGGCAAGGCGGTGCTGAACGATCTGTCGACGCAGTGCATCGGCGACACCATTCTGAAGTACCCGTTCCTGCGAACCGAATCGTTGACCGCGGACGGCAAGTCGATGCTCGAGAATCTGGGCACCATTCCGCAGGCGGGTCGCATCCTCGAGGCTCAGCGGATCGGTCGCAGTACTCCGAACGCACCGGTGATGATCACCAGCGGACTCAACGACGACACCGTGCCGTACGGTCAGGCCCGGCAGTTGGCTCAGGATTGGTGTGGGCGAGGGGCCACGGTGGAGTTCCGAACCAACCCGTTGCCGCCGATCCTGCAGGGTGCGGTGTTGCCCAACCACTTCGGGCCACAGCTGATCGACGGGTACGGCGGCGCCGCCGCAGCGTTCCTGATGGATCGGTTCGCCGACGTCCCCATGGCACCATGCTCCATCGAATGATCGGCGGCCGCAGGCGCTGGCGGCTGGTGCGAGAATTCGTACTCCGCCACCGCTGCCCCGCACGCCTGAGCGCCGAGCAACGCGCCGCTGACTATGTCGCGATAGCAGAATCGTTCGGGGCCTTCTGGCCTCGCGACACACGACGAGTTCGTGTGCTGATCAGCAGTTTCGGCGATCGGGATCCCGATGCAGTCCTTGCCGCGATGCGCCCGATTGCAGCTCCGGTTCAGCTCCACCCGGTGGTGCGGGTGTGGAATCGTGCCGTCGACTAGGGCAGCGTCGACACCGCTGCGCTCGACCCTGTTGCGGTCGCAGCGTCGAGTGGAGGCTGTGATTGCAGGCGGTGGCCCGGACATCGTCTTTCAGCCGATCGTCCGTGCACGCGATGGGGTGATCGAGGGATACGAGGCCCTGTCGCGTTTCCCGGCGGGCGGCGGTGACACCGAGGCGTGGTTCGCGGATGCAGCGCAGTGCGGCCTCGGTCCTGCTCTGGACAGATCTGCG
This sequence comes from Rhodococcus sp. 05-2255-1e, assembly GCF_002259025.1. Taxonomy (NCBI): domain Bacteria; kingdom Bacillati; phylum Actinomycetota; class Actinomycetes; order Mycobacteriales; family Nocardiaceae; genus Rhodococcus; species Rhodococcus sp. 05-2255-1e. The sequence goes on from NZ_NOZE01000033.1 coordinate 219,811, forward strand.
GCCGTCAAGGCACTGGGCGAATCAGCGCGTCTGCCGGATGGTTGCTTCGTTGCGGTGAACCTCAGTGCTGCAACGCTACTGGTCGATGCTGCCCTCGTGGATGTGCTGCTCGACTTCGGCCGACGACGGTCACTGGTAATCGAGCTCACCGAACATGCCGCCCAGGACGACGAGGATGCGGTGGTGGCAGTGTTGGCCGAACTTCGACGCGGCGGCGTCGCTGTCGCAGTGGACGATGTGGGATCCGGGTACGCAGGTATGCGGCAGCTCGTCGTGCTCGAGCCGCAGATCATCAAACTCGACGCGTTCGTCGTTCACGGCATGAAAGGCAATCGCGTGAAGTTGGCCTTGGCCGAACTGGTGCTCGAGTTCGCGCGAAAAACCGAGGCCAGGTGCGTGTTCGAGGGCATCGAGACCGACGACGACCTCGAAGCGGCCACGTCGATCGGGGCCGACCTGCTGCAGGGCTTTCGAGTGGGCCGCCCTGCGGCGGTGTAATCAGATCTGACCAGCAGGTTGAGTACGGCCCAACTGTGGGTATGCGGCGGACTAGGAACGAGACGAGTTCCGAAGGCCGATGCGGTCGAACGGGAGACACGCGGCACCACCACCGAGGGTGAATCGAAGGAGACGGACTGATGGCCGATGACGACAGTGACATCAAGACGGAGTTCGATGACCTCGTCAACATGACGGCGAAGGAACTCGACGAGTTTCTCGGCACCGATGACTCGAAGGACGTTGGGCAGAAGAAGGAGGGCGGTGAGTCGACGGGCCACGAGAGCGGCCGCCGCATCGTCGAAATCCTGAAGACGAAGAAGGCGGACCTGTCCGACGACGACTACGAGCACATGCGAAAGGTCGTCGGCTACTGCAAACGACACCTTGCGCAGCGGCCCGACGGGGACATCACCGACACCAAATGGCGCTACTCGCTGATGAACTGGGGCCACGACCCGAAGAAGAAATGATCTCGCTTCGTTGGCGGGAAGTCTGCTCCACTCGACGCCTCGGTCGCGAGGTTTCTCCGACTCGGGGCCCAGAGTGGAGCACAAGTTGCACACGCACCGACACTGGGCTGATTCAGCTGGGATGGGTGGACATCTTCACGTGCGGGATTCCCGCTTCCAGGTATTGCTCTCCCACTCGAGTGAATCCGAATCGGCCGTACCATTTTTCGAGGTGTGCTTGCGCGGACATCTCGACCACTCCGGGGTATGCCTCGAGGGCGGCCTCGACAAGCTGTCCGGCATATCCGCGGCCACGGCCGGCAGTCGCGGTCGCGACGCGGCCGATGTGGACCGTGTCGTTGACGAGCACTCGGAGGGTGGCCAACACCTCGCCGTTCTCATCCTGGATCCAGAACAGCTCCGTCGTCGGAAGTAGGTCCGCGCCATCGAGTTCGGCCTCGTCGACGATCTTCTGTTCGTGTACGAATACCGCGACTCGAAGGGCCATGATGCGGTACAGAGTGCTCGGATCGACGCGTGAGAGCGGTGCGTGATGGAGGGTGGTCATCGGGTCCGTTTCGTGGTTTCGGTTTCGCGATTCACACCGTGAGCGGCACAACGGTTCCCGGCGGTACGTCGTTGTATCGGGCCGTGATCTTGTTCAGTTCCAGCTGGTAGTACAGGGACTGCAGGCCGAAGACGAACGTGAGCAGAAGTCCGACGACCGAGCTGCACGTCGGCTGAAGGCCGGCCGCGCGTTGGGCGTCGGCGATGCGGTTTCCTGTGTTGTAGTAGCTGATCAACGGCGCGATGATGGTCCAGCCGAGGAGGAGCAGAACCAGCAGTGGGCCGACGACCGGCGGGTCGACCTTGCGTCGGTCGAAGTCCGCCATCTCACGGTGGATGAGGTAGTACCAGACGAAGTGGTAGATGCCGAGGGTGATGAGCGGCAACAGGATCCACACGACAACGGGGTTTCGCCGCTTCATCGCACTACCTTGGGCAACCGGACCGGTCATGATGCTCCCCAACTTTATCGGACGGCGTGCGGTGGACCGTCCAATTCTCGCATGTCGGTGGAGCGATGCACAGGTTCGGATCAGATCAGTCCGTCCAGATCCGAGGCTCCCTGGACGAGGAATTCGAGCAAGGCTGAGTTGGTGGGATCGACTCTGCCTGCAATTCCTTGCAGACACAGAGCGCCGACGACATCGGAACCGCGCGTTCGTACCGGTACCGCCAGAGCGGCTCGGCCGATTCGTGATTCCTCGTTCTCGAACGAAACTCCGGTGGCGAGGATGCGGGCAAGATCGCTGTGCAGGGAAAGCTCGTCGACGAGGGTGTGTGCGGTGACCGGCCGCAATTCGAGGTTGTCGACGGCCCGCGGTGTGAACGCGAGCATGAGCTTTCCCACGGCGTGCGCATGCGGATTTCGCATGATCGTCGGTGCCGAGACAACCTCGTGGTCGGGGTCCACGTCGACCATGCGCACTGTGCCGCCTCGTATCGTGGCGACGTAGAGGCCGTGCCGCGTCTGATCGCGCATGTCGCCGAGAACGTTTGCGACAGTCCGGACCGGGTCCGATCCCGTTGCTGCATAGGCCAGTTCGGATGTACGCCGCCCCAACGCGAAGCCCGACAGGTCCGGCACTCGTACCAGGAAGCCGTCGGCCACCAAGAAGTTCAGCATGCGGTAGGCGGTGGCCGGTGGTACGTGCGTATGCGCCGCAATCTGTTTCGCGGTTGCACCGGCACCCAGGTACGCCACCGCTTCCAGCATGGCCAGAGCCTTCTGTACGGCTTTTGGTTGTTGCCCCCCGAACCCCGTTCCCGATCCACCCCGGCGCGCATCGTGTCGTTCGGTCACCACGGTTATCTCCCGTGACGAGGAGGAGTCAGTACGGGTTTGCCCGCTGCGCTCATCTCCAGTTCGGCCGATCCCGGTAACAGATCGGCTGTTTCGACGCTGTCGAACACCCCGATAGCGTCGATGCTCTCAGGTCTGAACCACCGCAGGAACAAATGCCAGATCGTGCCGGACGCTCCGAGCGCCACGAACCACGCGATGTACGCCCAGGCTCCGGATCTGGCTGTGTCGATCACAGCGAATATCAACAGTCCGGATCCGGCTGCAGCGGCGCACAATCCGCACAGTCGAGTCCACACGGTGTGTTCGGATATTCGGCCGAGGAATCGCAACGCGGCAATCGACACCATCGTGTAACCGAGAACGAGCGCAATCTCGATCACGACGTCGTAGTTGTCCGGTGCGTGATCGGGGTTGTGCCAAAGCGACCCGAACAACGAGACACCGACGAAGAGCGTGACTGCGGCCCAGGGGGTCCGGAAGCGAGGATGTACGCGATCGAGAATGCTCGGGACGATCTTCTCGATGCTCATCGAGAACAACAACCGCGAACCGGCCTGCGCGAAGCCGAGTGTGGAGGCGATCCAGGACGAGCACACGCCAATGTTCACCGCCATCACGAGAAGGAGGCTCGCCCCGGAATCGACGCCGCCGAAGTACGCGTTGAGGAGTGTGCCTGCGTGCCCGGTCATTCCGGCCCATCCGGCGAACACGTAGAGCGCTCCGACCAGTAACGGGGACACCAGTAGCGTCCGGCTCACCGAGCGCAGGGGCGTACGGGCCTCCGGTCCGAAGAACGCGGCACTCTCGAATCCGGCGAGGCTGAGCACAGTTTGCATCGCAAGGAGGAGGACGAACCCGATCGGTGCATCCGTGGAGGTGTTCGTCATGTCCAACTCGACCGGCGCGCGCATCAGCAGCGCGGTGATGAGGACGAGGGTGCAGATCTCGATGACGAGAATGGTCCGACTCGCGAAGCGCACGCCTCTGACCGCGATCGACACGACGACTACAGCGACAACGGCACTGGCGATCATCACCGATCCACCACCGAGGTGAAGTCCCGATACCTCGGCGACCTTGACGAGGTTCGCGCCTGCATTCGACAGCACCGAAATCGACACGCCCACGTAGCCGACGAGCAATACCGCAGCGGCGGTCAGAGTGGCCCGTTTCCCGAGGCCATGGGCGACAAAGCTGTAGAGCGAACCCGATGCCGCGAGCCGGAGGGTGAACTGCCGGATGCAGAAGGCGACGAGGGTCATGACGAAGGTGGCACCGACGATGGCGACGAGCCCGGCGCTGCCTACCTCGAAGGTCGACATCCACAGAGCGATGAACACCATGCACGTCGCGGGGGCCATGGTCGACATGGATTGACCGAGCAAATCGAACGGGGTCAGTTGCTTACGCCCGAGCGCGCTCAACGGGGAGTACACAGGATTGATGGGCCGCTCGGTCAGAGCGGCCTGTTCGAGGGCGGCACGCAGTGCACTGGTGTTCATCGTCGTCCTGAGGGCCGTGTCCGGGGTGGGAATAAAGCCGGTAGAGAAGGACAAGGTACGACGCGGTGATTTCTTCCGTGTTTCAACGATTTCAACGGTTGGAAGTTCAAGTGGGAATTGGCGACCCAAAATCGAACCGGACGTCGGACGGGCAGTGATTCAGACCATAGTCGGGCGCGTCGGATCGCTCTGACCTGCGCGGATCGGCCACTCGACGCACCACTTGGCGTCGTCGCGCATGTAACTCGGGAGAAGCGCCTCCGACGCATCGACCTTGGATGATTCGTTCAGCCGACCGAGCGACGGGCGGCGTGAAGCGAACGAGGTGACGAGTTGGCGATGCTCTGGGCAGCCCTATCGTGCGTTGTCGGCGCAGTTCTATTGGTGGCTGGCATACCGAAGGTCACGGACAACCAGCGGATGATCCGCGCAGTGCGCGGGTATCGCCTGCTGCCCGATCAGCTGGCCGTGGTTGTGGGTCGAGTGCTTCCCTGGCTGGAGATCGTGCTCGGGGTCGGCCTGATTCTCGGCATCGCTCCGGTGGTGACGGGCGCGGTCGCGTCGGCGATGTTCGTCGCGTTCTTCGCCGGACTGACGATCAACCTGCTGCGTGGACGCCGTGATCTCGATTGCGGATGTTTCGCGTTCTCGGCCGGTGGCGAAGAGATCGCCCACATCGGATGGTGGCACTCCGCCCGCGCAGCGTCGTTCGCGATCCTCGCGGCGGCCGTGACTCTGACTCCTGACATCGGCGTGTTCGACCGCCTCACCGGAACGGGAGTCGGCCTGTTCGTCGTCGCACTCGTGTGCGTCGGGGTCTACGCGCGCTCGGTCATGTCCTTCGGCCGCCGCCCGATCGACGACTACCTCACCAACGCGGCCATCGAGCTCCGCGCAATCTCGTCCGTCAGCCGCTACTGATCTCTCTCATTCCGAAAGGCACGTCGATGACTGTATTTCTCGTGACCATGGTTCTCGTCCTCACCGTGGCCGTAGCCGGGCTTCTGCTCATGATTCTCGGACTGGCCCGCGAAATCGGCCGAGTACAAGTGCGTTTGGGGCCGCTCGGCGCTCGGATGATGGACACCGGCCCCAAGATCGAACAGGCAGGACCCAGCTTCCACGGTCTCACCGATCATGTCGGACGCACGGTCAGTGTCGGTGGCCATCGCGAGCGGCCGCAGTTGCTCCTGTTCACCGCTCCCGGATGCTCGACGTGCAAATCGCTTCTGCCCGGTATGAAGTCGATGGCCAAGGGTGAATCCGACCTCGACATCGTCATGATCTCCGACGGCACTCCGGCCGAGCACGCAGAGTTCCTAGCCGGCGCCGGACTGGGATCCGAGCTGAGCTACGTCGACGGCCGGGACGTAGGAATCGCGTACCAGATCGGCACCACACCGTTCGGCGTCATTCTCGACGAACACGGCAAGATCAAGGCGAAGGGCCTGTGCAACCACATGGCCCAGGTCGAGAGTCTGCTCAACGCACTCGAATCCGGTACGCCGTCGCTGCAGCACCTGCACACCCAAGCTGCCCGAAATCACGCAGGCGCTGCCTAGTCCCACTCGGATCCCTTCACACATCGGAGAGCACATGGACAATCACGAACATCCCCACGATCCGCACTCGGGTAGTAGCGAGCAGCGGTATCCGGTCGACGAGAACACCGTGGCCGAGCAGGCCGAATGGATGGCAGGACGCGGAGGCAGCTTCGCGAGCAGGTCCGGACGTAAACTGTCCGAACGTGTTTCGCGTCGATCCATGATCTCGAAGATCGGCAGATGGACGCTCGGTGCCTCGGGAGTGGCCGTCGTCAGCGCGCTCCCGGTCTCTCGGGCATACGCGCAGGAGACTCCTGCGGCTCCCACACCCGAGCCGCAGGTTCCCGAGTACGACGGCAGCAATCCCGCCGAATGCGACTATTGGCGCTGGTGCAGCATGGACGGAACGTCCTGTGCTGCATGCGAAGGCGGCGGATTGACCACCTGTGCACCAGGATCCAAGCCCGGTGCCGAATTCTGGGTCGGCTGCTGCACCAACCCCGCCGACGGCAAGACCTACCTCATCGCCTACTACGACTGCTGCGGTGCGCCGAGCTGCTCCAATGCATTCTGCGGTGAACCCGACATGCAGGCAACGATGTACAACCCGGTCAGCGGCAGCTACGACCAAGAAATCATCTGGTGCGTCTCGGACGAATCGCAGGCTTACACCTGCACCATGGCTCCGATCGTCGGCGCGGACTGCCAGGCCCGTCCCGCTGCTCGCCCGAAGGTAGGTGCCGGCTCGTGACCCGTCTACGCCGCACCGCGGTACTCACTGCCGTCCCGTTGGCCGCCCTACTGGCGATGACGTCGTGCAGTTCGTCGAGCGAGGACACCGAGGACTCGGCCTCGTCGACCGAGGTCACCTACCCGTCCGTCGAATTCACCGCGCCCGGTGAGGGAATCGGTCTCGGTGAAGAGGATCAGGAGATCACGGGCCAGATCCCCGAGCCGCTCCACGTCGGCGAGATCACCCCGATCGGCGCAAACCAGATCCTCGGCATCGAAGGCGGCTTCGGCAAGCTCGAAATGACCGTCAACGCAGTCGATCCCGCGACCGGCAAGGTCACCACTCGCGTGACCGTCGGTGCGGGAATCTGGGATCCGGTGGTGCACGGGTTCGTCGGCGAGACCAGCAGCGACCCGGCCATTGTCGCAGCCGAGGTGTGGCGTCCACGTGGATCACGTGGGGCAGCGGACTTCACCGTCAGTACCTATTCGGGAAACCTGCTCGAACCGAAGGAGGCGAAACTCCCCGATGTGGCACGAGTGCACTCACGGGAAGGATCGAACGCCGTCACCTCCGACGGCAAGTACTTCGTCAGCTGGGACGACGGGCTCTACGGAATTCGCGTCGTGGATCTGGGGGCCGGCAAGGAATCGGGCGCACTCCGCATAATCGGCTGTGGGCCGTTCACCTGGATGGTCGGCCATGATCTGTACAGCGTGTGCGAGGACACCCGAGAGCTCTTGCACGTCAACATCGGTGACGACGGCGTCCCGACCGAGGTGGGCCGAGAGAAGGTCCTCCCGGACGACTTCGTCAGTACCCGTAAGACGACGTTCGCCGAGGAAGCGAAGAAGGCTCTGCTTGTCAGTGAGAACGGCGACGTGTTCGTCTTCGACTTCTCGAACGGACTTCCCACCGAGGCAGTGAAGCCGATCGGAAACGCCGGCGACCCGTCCGGACGCTTCTCGGAGAACGTCATCAACGCCGACGCGACCCGCATGGCCATCACCTACACCGACAGCATCATCCATCCGGACTCTGCGCGCGGCGGCTCGGTGGCGAAGATAGTACTGTCCGACGCTGCGAATCTTGCCCCCGTTCGCTCGTTGACGTTGGCGGACATCGGCATCGAGAGTTTCTCCTCTATGGCGTTCAGTCTGGACGGCAAGACGTTCTACGTACTGGGCGACGGTGCCGAGGTCGACGGCGAAGCGCCCCAGAAGCTCGTCGGATTCGATGCCGCAACAGGACAGCAGGTCAGCTCCGTCGACATCGACGGCGCAGTCAACCCGATCACGAATCTGATCACGCCCGAGGAAATCGAGTGACTTCGCCCGACATCCGGTCGATGCTGGGCCGACGCCGCTTCCTGTCCCTCGCGACAGCAGGCGTCGGCCTGGCGGGAATCGGTGCACTCGGTGTCGCCGGTTGCAGCGCCTCCTCCGAGGGGACATCCGGATCCACGGACAAGTTGAACTACATCAAGCCGACCGACCCAGAAGTCGCTGCCGCCGAGGCGGCGCGCGCATCCTCCGGGAAGACAGCGACGTACGCCCTCGCGGCCGGCATGGCAGCGGTGGACCTGGGCGGGCGTCTGGTGAACACGTGGACCTACGGAAGCGGTGCGGTAGCGCCGGAACTACGGCTCACGGCCGGCGACACGATGCGCGCATCGGTCACCAATTCCCTGTCGAGCGACACGAGTATCCATTGGCACGGCATCAGGATTCGCAACGACATGGACGGCGTGCCACCCGTGACGCAGGAGGCGATAGTTCCGGGCAGCACCTTCGACTACTCGTTCATCGCCCCCGATCCCGGGACGTATTGGTACCACTCGCATTCCGGCCTTCAGGCCGACCGGGGGTTGTTCGGTGCCCTGATCGTCGAAGATCCCCACGACAACTCCGGTGCCGACGCCGATACCGTTCTGGTACTGGATGATTGGGTCGACGGACTGGGAACCACACCCGACGCGATCATGGCAGCGCTGAATCCGGAACTGCACGGCGGCGGTCACGCCGGTCACGGCGGGGGAGCGGCTCCGGCTCCGATCGGCGCAGACGAAGCCACTGTTGCAACGTCGTTGACCTCGTCGGGACACGGCGAGTCGGAGGTGCTCGGGGGCATGACGCAGCACATCGCCTATCCGCTGCACCTGATCAACGGCCGACCTCCCCATGACCCTGCCGTCGTCGAGGCTGCTGTCGGATCTCGACTACGGCTGCGAATCATCAACGCGGGAGCGGAGACTCCGTATCGGTTCGCGGTCGCCGGACACCGCATGACGATCGTCGCTGTCGACGGCTTCGACGTGGTGCCGGTCGAGACCGATGCGATTCTCATCGGTATGGCGCAGCGATACGACGTGCTGGTGACCGTCGCTTCCGGAGCATGGCCGATGGTGGCCGCAGTGGAGGGCCGACCGGGATACGCCTCGACGGTACTGCGCAGCACAGATGCCGCACCCTTGGCGAATCCTGATGTTGGAGCGTCGATTCCGGAGCTGGGACGCGAACTGATTCTAGAGAGTGACCTCCGGCCGGCCGAGAAGTCGAAGCTGGCCGACAGGGCTCCCGACCGCGAGTTCTCGGTGGATCTGCTGCAGGCCGGTGATCGGTACGTGTGGGCGATGGCCGGGGCGGATGCGGGCAAGCTCGTCATGAAGCAGGGCGAGCGAATCCGCATCACCATGAACAACACGTCGACCATGTGGCACCCGATGCACACGCACGGACACACGTTCGCCGTTCCGGACTACGGCGGGCTGCGCCGAGACACCGTGAACGTCCTGCCTGGGACCTCCCTGGCGATCGACTTCGATGCCGATAATCCCGGCGAGTGGATGTTCCACTGCCACAACGCCTATCACTTCGAGGCGGGTATGACGGCGAACTTGATGTACATCAGATGAGAGGCAATCCATGAAGAAGATACTTGTCCTGGTCGCGGCGCTGGTTTCGCTGCTGGGCCTGACGGCGTGCAGTAGCGACTCGGGAAGCGATGCCCCCGCTGCGACCGTCCGAGTCGAGAACATGAGCTACAGCCCGGCGTCGGTGACGATAAAGAAGGGCGAGACCGTCGAGTGGATCTTCGACGACAACGGTCTGCCGCACGATGTCGTCGAGACGGCCGACGAGACCTTCAAGAGCGAGCTGCTGACCGAAGGTAGCTACTCCTACACCTTCGAGGAGGCAGGCACATTCGACTATCACTGCACCCCGCACCCGATGATGCTCGGCACGGTCGTCGTCGAGGAGTAAAAACGGTGGTGGCGGTCTCCATCCTGACGATCGCCGCCGGGTGCTCGTCGGAACCCGGCATCGACGCCACCGTGCTCATCAGCAACGTCCGCTTCGATCCACAGGAGGTGAGCATTCCGGTCGGCGGCACCGTCGAATGGCAGTTCGACGATGGCGGACTGCTCCACGAAGTTCACGCCGACGGCGTGTTCGACAGTGGTGTCAACGGAGACAGTACTTTTCGGTTCACGTTCGACACGCCGGGTGACGTGGAGTACCACTGCTCGATTCACCCGTACATGTCCGGAACGGTTCACGTCGGCTGATGTGAACCACCACAGAAATCGAGGAGGTATCCATGACCACGATCATCGATCACACTGCACTGCAACAGGATATGCCCCAGATCAGACCGACCCTGCAGAGCTCGGTGGGGCTCGGCACACGCACCGTTCTGATTTCGGCTGCCGCCGCGATCGGCGCGGGTGCTGCACTCGCGTTCGGTCCGACTGCCGCTACCGGGCTGACCGGTGTCGTCGTCGCCGCGGGAGCCGTCACGGCACTCGCGGCCAACTGGTCGACGTGCGGAATGTCCGTCGCGGGAGTTGTCGTAGCACCCAAGCAACCCGGGCGTAAGGGGTCATCCACCCCGGTCCGTCGACTCGGTTGGCACGCACTGGGTTCCGTCGTCACCGGTTCGGTCACGGGTGCCGCGATCGGTGCCGTCGGGGGAGTCGTCTCGGGTGCTGTGTCGGTGGCCGCGATGCTCGGGGTGTGGGCCGCCCTCGCTCTCGCATACGGATTGCACGAACTGGGGCTGATCTCGATGCCGACTCCGATGCGTCGACAGCAGCTACCGCGTCACCTGCGGCGGAGTATGGAACCGTGGAAGGTGTCCCTGCTGTTCGGTGCCATCATCGGACCGGGCTTCCTGATCTACATCAGGTCCAGTGCGTACTACCTGATGGCACTGGGTGTGGCAGCGCTGGGCTCGCCTGCGCTGGGTGCGGCTCTGTTCGTGACGGTCTCGCTCGGCCGCTGCATGCCGAGTGCGCTGGCTATCGTGCACACCCGCCGGGGCGGATCGATGCCCGGCTTCCTGTCGTTGATGTGCGTCGTGGACCGCCGCGTTCAGGCGTTCACGGGTGCCGTGCTCGTCGGTGCAGCCGTGTTCGCGGGAGTCGTTCTGCTCTGAGCTCTGCAATCAGGGGTGGCCCGGGTTCGATACCCGGGCCACCCCTGCTGGTCTGGTTGGAACCTCGTCGCTCGGGGAATCATGTGTTGGTGGACGACGACGATGTTCTGGCGGTGTTTCGGCATGCATTCGACTGCGCGCGCAGCGGTGACGCCTCGTGGTTGCAGTCGTTTTTCGAGGCCGGAGGGTCCGTCGACCTGACCAACGACAAGGGCGACACGCTACTGATTCTGGCGGCGTATCACGTACAACCGGGTGCGGTGGGCACGCTGCTGACGCTGGGGGCTGCGGTGGATCGCGTGAACGACAACGGCCAGACAGCGTTGGCGGCCGCGGTGTTTCGTCGGTCGATACCCATTGTGCGGATGTTGCTGGAGGCAGGCGCAGACCCCGCAGCCGGAGCTCGATCGGCACACGCAATCGCCCAGTACTTCGAGTTGGACGACATGGCAGCGATGCTGACCGAGCCCCAGCCGGGCTAGCCCTACTTCTTGGCCTTGGCTGCCCGCTTACGAGCAGGCTTGTCGGGGACCGAAGGCGGGATGTTCGACGCCATCACCGCGGGGGCACGATCCCAGGCTCGGTGCAATCCGACCGCAGCGAACAATGCGTCGTTGAACGCTTTCACCGCTGTCTCGCCGATGACGACGCCTGCGTCGTCGGCACCGATTCCAGCCTGCTCGAGCAGTGCCGTTCCGTCGCCCCAGGCACCCATCGCTTTGCAATGACGGAATGCTTCCTGCAGCAGCAGGATCAGCTTGATGTCGTTCGTCGGTGTTGTTCCGCCCGCGACGACGAAGGCGTCGAACTCGATCGAACGAACTGTGAGGAATGTTCGCTCGACAACCTGAGTGCGCATGCCTTTACCGAGAATGCCGCCGGCCGCAGCGATGACGTGCACTGTGGCACCGCGGCGCGCGGCTGCCGTCCGTAGCTTGCCGATTCCGGACAGGTCCGATCCGGCGTCGGCGATGACGCCGATCTTTCGTCCGGCAATCGGTCCCGGAGCCTCGACGATCTGAGACAGTGCGGGGGAGAGCAATACGTCCTCAGCGGGTGTGCCGACGGGTGCGGGTAGGCCGAGGCCGGCGGCGACGCGCTCGCACAGGTCGGCATCGACGTTCGAGAGAACCTCGAGTTCACGTTCTTTGATCGATTGCTCGAACACTTTGCCCAGCTCGAACGTGAATGCCTCGACGAGGTGATCCTGCTCGACCGCACTGAGGCTGCGATAGAACATGGTGGGCTGGGTGAAGTGGTCGTCGAAGGATGCGGGGTTTGCTCGTACTGCGCGTCCCTCGATGAGGCGTTCGGTCTGCACGTAACCGTGGTCCTTCTCACCTGCTACCGCTGGTTCTCCGTCGTCGACGGAGTTGCTGAGGTACGGGGCAAGGCCGGTGTGATCGGCGGTCTGGTGCATGCCGTCTCGCAGCATGTCGTTGACAGGTGCATGCGGCCGGTTGATCGGCAGTTGCGAGAAATTGGGGCCGCCGAGACGCGTGATCTGGGTGTCCAGGTAGGAGAACAGACGCGCCTGCATCAGTGGGTCGTTGGTGACTTCGATGCCCGGCACCAGGTGGCCCGTGTGGAACGCGACCTGCTCGGTTTCGGCGAAGTAGTTCGTGGGGTTCGCGTCGAGGGTGAGCTTGCCGATGGGTTGCACCGGAACCAGTTCTTCGGGAACGATTTTCGTGGGATCGAGCAGATCGATGCCCTCGTAGGTCTCGGTGCCGTCGTCGGGCATGACCTGGACTCCGAATTCGTATTCCAGTGGGGCACCGGCCTTGATGCCGTCGGACATGTCGCGTCGGTGGAAGTCCGGATCGACGCCCGCGGCGATCTGGGCTTCCTCCCACACCAGTGAATGCACTCCGGCGAGTGGCTTCCAATGAAATTTCACGAGCCTGGTCTCGCCGTTCTCGGCGACGAGGCGGAACGTGTGGACGCCGAAGCCTTCCATCGTGCGATACGACCGCGGAATACCTCGATCGCTCATGTTCCACATGACGTGGTGAGTTGCCTCGGTGTGCAGCGAGACGAAGTCCCAGAACGAGTCGTGTGCCGACTGCGCTTGCGGCAGTTCGATATCGGGCTGCGGTTTGCCGGCGTGAATGATGTCGGGGAACTTGATGCCGTCCTGGATGAAGAAGACGGGCATGTTGTTCCCGACCAGGTCGAAGGTTCCTTCGTCGGTGTAGAACTTGACCGCGAAACCGCGGGTGTCGCGGACGGTGTCGGCGGAACCACGCGATCCGAGAACGGTCGAGAACCGCACGAAAACCGGTGTCCGCTTACCCTTCTGGGCGAGAAATCCTGCCTTGGTCACGGTCTTCGCCGACCCGTAGGACTCGAACGTTCCATGTGCGGCGGCACCGCGTGCGTGCACGACGCGCTCCGGAATTCGCTCGTGGTCGAAGTGGGTGATCTTCTCGCGAAGATGGAAGTCCTCGAGCAACGTCGGGCCTCGATCGCCCGCCTTGAGCGAATGATCGGTGTCGGGTAGACGTACGCCTTGCGCAGTGGTCAGGAAATCCCCGGTTTGGGCTCTCGTATCGCGAGCTCCGGTCGGGCCGTTGGGTGCCGGCGACGATTGATCCGGGCGAGGGATGGGTGGCATGTTCGGCCTTCTTTCGTTGTTGGAGCTGTCAACTCGGACGTTCGTGGTCGATGGACGGTGGGCTTCGATGTCACGCGCTCCCCGGGTCGTCGTAGAACAAGCCGTCCCCGCGGACGATGTCGAACGCGAGGGAGGAGATCGAGCGGGCATCGGCGTAGGCACGGGCACGCAGCCGCGCGGTTGCCTCGTCGAGCGACACATGCAGACGCTCGGCCAACACACCGACTGCGATGTTGATGTCGGACCGAGCGGAGCGGAATGGGCCGTCGGGTGGGCGAAGTGTCGACTCGTCGAAGAAGTCCGGTCGGGCTGCGACTTCACTGACGACGATGTCACCGAGGGTCGAGGCTGCGGCCTGGGCAGCGGTGATCTGTTGTGCCGTCATAGTTCCTGACTTCTGGGTGTAGAGCTCGAGGACCCCGAGTCGAGCACCGCCACTGAACAATGGGAATGCGTACACCCCGTGCACGCCGAGCTCCTGAAGAACTTCCGACGCGAACGATGGCCATCCCGTGGTATCGGGCCGGTGACCGATGTTCGGGTGCAGTTGCGGCACCCCGGTGACGAAGGCATCGATACAGGGGCCCTCGCCGGTGGTGAATTGGAGCTCGTCGATCCGGGCAGCTTCGGAGTTCGTGGCGTACAGCAGATCCCGAGCATCGGCATCGTCGATGAGGATGGCGACCGCGGCTCCGTCCACGCCGGCGTCGGTCACACACCTCTTGCTGACTCGTGCAACCCCCTCCAGATGGTGTCCGTACATCGATGCGCTGAAGCTATCGGAGTCCGGGGCGTGGGCGCGTCGGGACTCTTCCGTATTTTCTTCCTCAGCCACGTTGCCCTGCCTCTCTGCGTCATTCGCACCGCCACACCGGATCAGCGCACCACGCGGATCTGTTTCATCGATCGGTCGGTGGCGTCCGGGATGTTCACGGAGTCCGGTTGTGTTCCTCCCGCAATTTTCGACCTTGCTCGACGGCCTGTGCGTCTTTTTCGTCGTTCTTGTCCGATACCCGGGTGTCTCGGGGCGGCAGTTGCAGACGTTCTTCGGCGACGATTCCGGCCTGGAGTTGGCGGCCGCGTTCGAGTTCGGAGTCCAATTCGGCACCGAACAGCAAGGCCAAGTTGGTGATCCACAGCCACAGCAGGAACACGATGGCTCCGGCAAGGGAGCCGTAGGTCTTGTTGTAGCTGGAGAAGTTGGCGACATAGAAGCCGAATGCGACGGTGGCGAGAATCCATACGATGATGCCGACCGCGGCACCGGAACTGATCCATTTGAACTTGGGCTGCTGCACATTCGGTGTTGCGTAGTACAGAATCGCGACGGCGAGTACCACCACGATCAGGACGAGCGGCCACCGTGCGATGTTCCAGATCGTCAGTGCGGTGTCGCCCAGCCCGACGGCGTCGCCCACAGCTTTGGCCACGGGGCCACTGATGGCCAGCATGACGGCCGCGAGCGCGATCAGGACCAGGGCGATGAGCGTGACCAGAAGCATCACGGGGCGCAGCTTCCAGATGGGCCGACCCTCGTCCACCTCGTACATGCGGTTCATCGCGCGGCCGAATGCGCCGACGTAGCCGGATGCAGACCACAGTGCGCCTGCGATACCGATGATCAGAGCGAATCCGGCAGTGGGCGCTTGGACGAGCTGTTCGATGGTCGGACGCAACGTGTCGACAGCGGACTGGGGGCCGAGATCGCCGACAACCTGCAGGACGCCGTCGACCGTGGCCTGTCCCTGGCCGAACACACCCAGCAACGACACGATGGCCAGGATGGCGGGGAAGAGCGAGAGCACGGCGTAGTAGGTCAAAGCAGCTGCAAGGTCGGTGCACTGATCCCGGGAGAACTCACGGGCAGTCTTCTTCAGAACATAGATCCACGACGGCTTGGTCAGATCGGCGGGTGAATCCGCTTTGCGCGGATCGTCCGGATCTGCCTCGGTGGGTGCGGGTGATGCTGCTGAATCGGCCATGGCGATCGCATACCCGGGGTTTTTCGGTGGAAACCGGGAAATGCGACCGCCATGACGGTCGTTCGATTCTGCCGTCAGTTCACTTCGTTGCGCTCGTGCTCGGTACGCGCGTCGAGGTCGCTGTCGTCGAGATGCTTCGGCGTCTTGGCGTGCTCTTTGTGGTCGGGGTGAGCTTCCTCGGTGGGGATCATGACGTCGTCGAGGGTCGGTTCGTTGTTTTCACTCATGGTGATTCGATGCCCGGGAGAATGGCGGCTCAAACTCCTGAGCCAGTGTGGTTTCGATCGAAGTGCAGGGGGCACTTCGACTGTGGTCGATTTTCGGAGGTAGAGATGCGAACTGTAGTGATCGGCGCGACCGGCAATGTCGGCACCGCCCTGCTACGAAGGCTCACCGACGAGCATCCGGGCAATTCCATTCTCGCCGTAGCGAGGCGTCCGCCGAGCCTCAATCCTTTTGCCGAGCAGGTCGACTGGGTTCCGCTGGATCTCACCGGCGAACACGCACCGTACGAGCTACGCGCGTTGTGCCGCGGCGCAGACGCAGTGGTTCATCTGGCCATCGCCTTCCAGCCGATGCGTGATCGCGATTATCTGCGGGCAGTCAATGTCGACGCAGTGCGCACGGTGGCAACTGCCTGTGCGGACGCCGGAGTTCCTCATCTGGTGCACATGTCTTCCGGCGGGGTGTACGCACCGGGGTCGTACGGCGAGAAGGTGGACGAGTCGTGGCCGAGAACGGGCGTGTCTTCGTCGACGTACAGCATGGACAAGGCCGCCGCCGAGGATGTGCTCGATGAGTTCGAGGCAGCGCATCCCGATGTCGCGGTCGCTCGAATCAGGCCGGGCCTGATCGGGCAGTACGAGTTCGGAAGTGCGCTGTTGCGTTACGCTCTACCCGATCTCGTGCCGTCGGCAATCGTCGATCATCTTCCGATCCTGCCCATCGACAGGTCGTTCGCCGTTCCCGCCGCCCACAGCGACGATGTCGCCGATGCCATCGTGCGAGTGCTGGATAGGCGTGCAACCGGGCCCTACAACCTCGGCGGCCCGACGCCCGTGCGAGCCCACGACGTGGCCGACGCGTTCGGTGCGCGCATCGTGCCCGTGCCCTCTCGGGTGTTGTCCGCTGCTGCGCGCCTCGGCTTCGAGACCCACGTGTCCGCAGTGCATCACGGTTGGGTCGATCTCGCGTTCGCCACCCCGATGTTGAACACCGACCGCGCTCGACGGGATCTGGACTGGACTCCCCGCATGGACGGCCCCGACGTGGTCCGAGAGGTCATTCGCGGGATGCGCGACAACGCAGGGTCCATCACGAGCGCGCTGCGCTCACGTACGGTTGCCGACCGCATCCGCGCCTTCCGTCGACGGGGATTCATTTCGCGCGCGAAGAGGCCGTGAACACGGCATGTTCGACGCGGTGGCAGGTGTAAATTCGCGCTCATGGCATGTCGAATCAGTGAATTGGTACTCGAAGGTCGCGACCCCGAGGCCTTGGCGACGTTCTGGTGTGAGGTGTTGGACTTCGTCGTATTGGACAGGGAGGGTGACGGTTCCGTCGAAATCGGTGCGCGCGACGGTTTCGGCGGCTCGCAGCCGACCATCATCTTCATCCCCAGCGAGAATCCCGAGCCGGCGAAACCTCGACTGCACATCGACGTCAATGCAACCGATCGAGATCAGGACGCCGAGCTCGAACGACTGCTCACCCTCGGTGCCCGACGAGTGGACGTCGGCCAGACCGGCCAGGAATCGTGGCACGTACTGGCGGATCCGGAAGGCAACGAATTCTGTTTGCTGCGTCCAAGACTCAGTCCCGTGTGACGGTACTGTTCTGGCGGTGATCGGCATCCGTCGACCGTCTGGACCAGTAGCTGGCCAGCAGCGATCCGGATACGTTGTGCCACACCGAGAAGATCGCCGCGGGAAGCGCTGCAGCGGGTGAGAAGTGAACCGATGCGAGTGCCGCTGCCAAGCCCGAGTTCTGCATACCGACTTCGATGCTGATCGCGCGGCGGCTGGCCACATCGAGTCCGCATGCTCTGCCGATTCCGTAACCCACCGCGAGCCCGAGCGAGTTGTGCAGCACGACGGCAACGACGATGAGGGCACCGATCGACAGCAGGGTCGGCGCGCTGGCGGACACCACGAGGACAACCACAGCGGTGATTCCGGCGACCGAGACAAGCGGCAAGGCGTCGAGCATACGATCGATGATCTTCGGGAACAGAAGTCGCAGTACAACTCCCAGTACGACGGGTACCAGCACGATCTGCAGGATCGAGACGAACAATCCGCCTGCATCCACCGGCAGGTATTCGCCTGCGAGCCATAGAACCAGCAGTGGTGTGAGTATGGGCGCGAGGAGTGTGGACACCGACGTCATCGCCACCGACAGTGCGGTGTCACCCTTGGCGAGGTAGACCATCACGTTCGACGCCGTACCTCCGGGGGCGGAGCCGACCAGCACCATCCCGGCAGTGAGCGCAGCGGACAGACCCAGGACATTCGCGATACCGAGACCGAGGAGCGGCATCGCGATGAACTGCGCTGCGACACCGAGCAGCAGTGCCCATGGGCGGCGTGCCACCACGGCGAAGTCGGACAGCCGCAACGTCATTCCCATGCCGAGCATGATGATCGACAACAACCACGGAACCGCGGGTGTCCCGCCGCTGAACGTGTCGGGCGTGATCAAGGCCAGAGCACCCGCCGCGACGACGATCAGGGCAAACCATTTGCCGGTGAATTCGCTGACGGTCTTCAGCTGGGGCATGTGGAGACTCCAAAGGTGGTGGTCGAGGCGTCGGAAGTCTAGCCCGATTCTGTACTCGGACTGTTCCAGTAGCCGAAAAGCCTTGACCGGCCGGTGCTCACGTCGGAGGAGCGATGGTCGTCGACAACTCCAGCAGATGTGTGCGGGTGAGCGTGTGAGCGCGGTGCTCATCGCGTGCGGCGATAGCCTCGACGACGTGCGTGTGGGCGTCGTGGTCTGCGTCCTCTCCGAACGCGCCCTTGATCTTCAGCATGTCGATCATGGCGGTCCGTAGCCGTGGAGCCATGGAGTCGAAGAGTTCGAGCAGGATGTCGTTGTGCGACGCGACCACGATGGCGCGGTGAAAAGCCATGTCCGCCTCCACCAGATCGACCGCGTCGGCGCGGGCGGTGTTGCGTAGCTCGAGTGAGCGACGGATGACGTCGAGGTCGGTGGGAGTGCGTCGGGTTGCGGCGAGAGCTGCTGCCTCACCTTCGATGGCGAGGCGGGCCTCGAGGACGACGGTGATGTGTGAGCGCTGGAGAACTCTGTCCCAGTCCGTCCGCGCCTCGTCGATCGATTCGACGAAGACTCCCGATCCCTGCCGGGTGACTAGGATTCCGCGCCCCGCCAGTTGTCTGATTGCCTCGCGCATCGTCGATCGCCCGACGTCGAACATGGGGGCAAGGGTCGTTTCACCTGGCAGTTTGGTGCCGACCGGCCACTCACCGGACTGGATCTTGGCATGCAACAGTTCGGCGGCCTGATCGGCCAACGAGGTTCGGCGTATCGCGGTCACAGTGGAAGACTACTCCTCAGCTTGTCTGAGGAGTAGTGCTACATTGCTCGCATGCGCACAGATTTCCCCACTCTGTCCACTCCCGCCGGACCCGTTCCCGTCGGCGCGCCCACCTGGAATCGGCAGCGGCACTCCCAGATGCCGTCGCATCGTTACCGTGACGTCTACGCCAAGGTCGACATTCCGCTGACCCGGCGTCGCTGGCCGGAGCGACGGTTGACCGAGGCGCCGCTGTGGGTGCCGGTCGATCTGCGCGACGGCAACCAAGCGTTGCCCGAGCCGATGGATCCTGCCCGCAAAAAACAGTTCTTCGAGTTGATGGTCGCGATGGGATACAAGGAAATCGAAGTCGGGTATCCCTCGGCATCGCAGACCGATTTCGATTTCGTGCGGCTGCTGGCACACACCGATCTGGCACCCGACGACGTCACCGTGGTCGTCTTCACCCCGGCTCGACGCGACCTGATCGAGCGAACCGTGGAGTCGATCCGCGGAATCACCAACGACGTCGTGATCCACATGTACACCGCCACGGCTCCGACGTGGCGCGAGGTCGTGCTCGGCAGGGAAGCCAACGAGCTTCGCTCACTCATACTTTCGGGCGCAGCCGACGTTCTCGAACTTGCCGGCGACCTGCCCAACGTGCGATTCGAGTTCTCACCCGAGGTCTTCAATCTCACCGAACCCGACTACGTCCTCGATGTCTGTGATGCAGTGACGACTCTGTGGGACGCGACGCAGCAGCGGCCGGTCATCCTGAATTTGCCTGCCACCGTGGAGGTGGCGACGCCGAATGTCTATGCAGACCAGATCGAGTACATGAACGACAACCTTGCGCGACGAGACAGCGTGATCCTGTCGGTGCATCCGCACAACGACCGCGGGACGGGCATTGCCTGCGCCGAGCTGGCCGTCCTGGCCGGTGCGCAGCGAGTGGAGGGCTGCGTGTTCGGCAACGGAGAGCGCACCGGAAATGTCGACATCGCTACTCTCGCATTGAATTTGCACGCACAGGGTATCGATCCCATGATCGATTTCTCCGACGTCGATCAGATTCGACGCACCGTTGAATACTGCAACCAGCTCGAGATTCACCCTCGGCATCCGTATGTCGGCGACCTCGTACACACCGCCTTCAGCGGTACGCACCAGGACGCTATCAAGAAGGGTTTCGTCGAGCATCGCGCTCGGGCGCTGAGGGAAGGCCGTTCCGAGCGCGATATCGAATGGCGGGTGCCGTACTTGCCGATCGACCCCGACGACATCGGTCGCTCGTACGACGCGGTCATTCGCGTGAATTCGCAATCGGGTAAGGGAGGAATCGCGTATCTCCTCGAAACCAACTACGGCATCGAACTTCCGCGTCGCCTGCAGATCGACCTCGCCCGGCATGTGCAGGCCCGCACGGATTCGATCGGTACCGAACTGTCGGCCGAGCAACTCTGGGACGTCTTCCAGGAGGTGTACATCGGTGTCGACGAACCCGACGTGACCCTGATCGGCTTCGACTCTCACGACGACGACGGGTCCGCCGACACCTGCATCACATTGAAGATCGACGGCACGTTCTTCGAGACTTCACACACGGGAGTCGGACCCGTCGAGGCACTCGTCGACGCGTTGTCTGCTCATGGCAGGCACGTGGACATCCTCGGTCTGACGCAGACGAGTGTGCGAGCGGGCAACGACAGTGATGCGGTGTCGATGCTCGAATATCGCACTGCCACTGGGCCTCGATGGGCGGCAGGGATCGATCGCTCCGTTCTGTCCGCCACCCTCGACGCGGTCCTTCGTGCCGCCGGCTCGGCGACCCAGCGGGACTACGTGCTCGGTAGCGATCGGCGTCCGCCGCATGTCGGTGGCTGATCAGTGCAGCATGTCGAGTATTCGAGGTAGGGCGTCGTCGACGGTTGCGGCAATGACGTCGTAATGAGTGGCACCGGGCACGGGCAGGTAGGCCACGTCGCGGACGCCCTGTGCCACCAGTTCCGCAGCGAGGGCGGTCGTCAGAGCCGGCGGCACAACGGTATCGGCCAGCCCCTGCTCGATGGTCACCGGCCGTGTGTAACCGGTGGTCGGCACGGATAGGTAGTCGCGGATAGCTGAGGTCATGGCGGGGTCGGAGAGCGATCGAGCCAGGAGCTGTTGTGGTGCAACGCCACTGGCCTTCTGTCGTAGGTCGCTGATGCAATTGTCCTCTGCATGCGCCAGGTAGTCGCGCCCAAGTTCGCTGAGATAGCTGTTCACGTCGAGATCCGGCCGAGAATCCCTGAGCCCGTACAGGACGTAGATCAGAGTGGCCGTGATGTTGTCGAGTGGTGCGATGCGAGGAGTGGTGGGAGAGAGCAGCGGAAGGACGGCTTCGAGGTTCGACGACGGTGCAAACGACATCACCCCGCGAAAATCCGACCGTTCTCCGTAGATGTCCGCGCGAGCCCCGGTGGTGAGTGCTGCTGCGCCGCCCTGAGAGTGTCCGGCGGCAACCCAGGTGCGCGACAGCTCGGGAAGTTCGTCTGCGGCAGCGCTGACGATGTCGGTGACGGCGTTCGCCTCCGAAATGCTGTTCAGGTAGTGGTGGGCGTCGGTGGTTCCGAGTCCGATGTAATCCGTCGAGACAACGGCCGTGCCGCTTCTTAGCAGCTGGGTGAGCAGGGGCTTGGACAGCTCGACGGCCATGGGGTCCTCGGCGGCACCGTCGTCGAGTGCTGTGCTCAGGGCGCATGAATCACCCACGCCGACGGTCCCTTTGGCCCACGACACGACCGGCCATCCTCCCGGTGGTGGTGTGCCCGAGGGGAGGTAGACCTGTCCGCGGGCAACCGCGGCGCGCCCGTGCTCGTCGGTGGTTGCGTAGGACAGTGCGTAACCCGCTGCGGCACCGTCGATCAGCCGCGGAAGCACATCGATGGACGTTGCCGGTGCCGCGTCGGCGATGGGGGTGAGAAGTCCCGCGCCGCCGAACACTGCCACCGCTGCAGGCAGAATCAAGATGGTGCGAATCTTCATGGCTTCCTTCGGTTCGACCGTCCATGGCGACGTTCTGCCCGAACCCGCCCCGCAGGCAGAGTACACAGGGGTGCAGCTGAAACTGGTCTGAATAGAACGAGACCAATCGGACTTGTTCTGGCAGAATCGACAACTACGCCGGGGTGCGGCCGCAACCGAAGGACGACCAACACATGACGTCACCGTGAACAAGCTAGCGACGGTGGCACTGCTAATCCTGTTGGGTGCAGCCGGAACGTTCAATGGAATGTCGTTGACCTCCGACCCCACCGGGCGGTCACTGGGCTTGGATGTCGACATGCTCCCTGCGTGGCATACCTGGGACTACCGCATCTCCGGGCTGTTCGTGCTGATTTTTCTCGGACTCGGATCGTTGATCTCGGTTGCTGCTGTGCTCGTCGATGCATACGACGCTCCGACGTGTGTCGTGTTCGTGGGGTTGGTGACCATCGGGTGGGTGGTGTGGCAGATCCTCGTACTCGATATCGACGCGCCCCGCGCCCAAATCCCCCTCACCCTGTTGGGGGTCGCGTTGACCATCCTCGCGATCGGCCAATTCCGCGCGCGTGCCCGCGACCGAAGCCGGCAGTAGCTACAAGCCGATTGATCCGAGGAGCGCGTCTCCCGGATCGACGACCGCCACGACGGCAGCGACGAAAAGCAGCGCCATCCCGATCGTCATCAGCGCGCCGAGTGACCCGAGGGTGACGAACATTCGACGGTGAGCAGCGTCTGTCGTGTCCGCCGATCTGTAGCGTCGGAAGGTGATCACGGTTCCGGTACCGACAACGGCGATCACCACACCCGCCGCGATGATCACCGCCCAGTTGTAGTGCTCGACCTGCGTGAGCAGCTCGAGCAGAGGCGGCCTCGTATCTCCGCTCCGCACACCGTTGTCGATCAGTGACTGCGCCGTCTTCCCGTCCGCGTCGTTGTCGGAGAGCATCGGAAGCAGGGCGACGACGGGAGCGACCGTCGACCGGATGTTGATCACGGCGACGAACACCGAAAACAGAGACAGCACGGTCGAAGTACTCGCAGCGATCACGTAGCCCATGCCGGCAGTCAGAGATCGCCCCCACAGCGTCGCTGCCAGCAGGCCGAGAACGGCGGTCAGCAGTACCGAGATGAGGATCTTGATGGCGTGCCATGCGAACCAGTAGTCCACCATCTCCGCCAACCCGGGAGGAAAGGTGCGAACACCGCTGCCCCAGTACTCGACCAATCCACGGCCGAGCAGCTCGCCCATGGCGGACTGATCCTGGAACTGGGGGTATCTTCCCCGCAGCAGAGCGGCTGGTCCGAGAACGAACGCGGCTACCAATAATGCCCCTGCACATGCCAACAGAACGATCGACCAGCGGCCGCGGTGGATGGGCTTACTCATTGGGTGACTCACGGACGAGAGTCAATCATCGAGGGGCCGGGCGCACATCACTCTGTAGGACTAGATCGAGAAGCAGTGAGCCACCGATTGTCCCGAACTTCACCGAAACGGCGGCCCGTGGTCCATACTCTCGCTATGGTCAATGTAAGTGTGACGACGAGTAACGTCATTGCTCAGTCGGAAAGCGGAGGCGCGGCGCTGGACCAGGTCTTCGGTATGACGGCAGCCGCGGCCGTCGTGTCGTTGTTTCTGCTGTACCTGGCATTCATGCACCGCACTCGCCGCATCACGTGGTTGGCGAGGCTGGCGGACTACGCGGGATCGAAACTGAACTTGCCCGGCTGGGCGGCGTTGCCGCTCGTCCTGTTCGTTTCGACGATCCTGACGGCATTCTTCGGGTTCATCTGGGACGTCAGCCTGCACATCGGACGAGGGCGCGACGAGGGACCACTGGCCAACCCGGCCCACTACTTCATCCTGGTCGGCTTGTTCTTCCTCTTCATCGCGGGCGCGCTTGCGATCATCCTGCCGCTCGACGAGAAGCCCGGTCGTGCGGCCGTCAAGATCACCCGCACCTGGTATGCGCCCACGGGCGGTCTGCTGATCGCGGGCAGTGGTCTGTATGCGCTCATCGGTTTTCCGTTGGACGACATCTGGCACCGCATCTTCGGCCAGGACGTCACGCTGTGGGGGCCGACGCACCTGATGCTGATCGGCGGTGCCGGACTGTCTCTGATCGGAGTCCTGCTGCTCGAGCACGAAGGCAGACTGGCGCTCGCCGCAGCACGGCAGACCTCCCCCGACGAGGTGGACGAGTTTGCACAGGGGCCCAGACGCTCGGTGTTGTCCTGGATTCTCAAGGCCAGCGCCTTCGGTGGTCTCCTCATCGGACTGTCGGTGTTCCAGATCGAATTCGACTTCGGAGTCGAGCAGTTCCGGTTGGTGTTCCAACCGATGCTCATCGTCGGTGCCGGCGCGTTCGCACTCGTCGCCGCACGACTGGTCGTGGGACGGGGCGCGACTCTGTTCGTCGTCGCATTCGCCGCCGTCATTCGTGAGCTGACGGCATTCGTCGTCGGTCCCGTTCTGGGTGAACCGCACAACGTCTTCGCGCTGTTCCTCGGGATCGCGGTGGTGGTCGAACTCGTCGGTCTCACTCCGCTCGTGGTGCACAGACTTCGATTCGGAATGCTCGCAGGATTCGCTGCCGCAACCGTGGGCCTGTGGCTCGAATCATTGTGGATCGACGCGGTATTCGTCTACCCGTGGCCGACGTCGATGTGGGTCGAGGCGCTTGCGATGGCAATACCCGTCGGCGTCATGTGTGGGCTGACGGCGGGACTGTTCGCGCAACTGCTCAGCGGTGACGGGCTGCCGGCACCTGCCGTCCGGCGCACGATCGTCGTCGCGTTGGTACTCGTACTCGGCGGCGCGACAGCCAACGGTTTGATGATCGATGTACCGGAAAACGCCACGGCGACGGTCACTCTCGCCGATGCCGCGCCGCAGGACGGTGGCCGCATGGTGACGGCGACGGTCCGTCTCGATCCGGCCGATCTGGTGTCCGACGACCCCGAGTGGGTGGCGATCCTGGCATGGCAGGGAGCCGGTGACACTCTGCGTGGTCTGGTCGTCGATCGTCTCGAACGGACCGGGCCCGGCATGTATCAGTCGACCCGTCCGGTACCGGCGCACGGAACGTGGAAGACGTTCCTGCGTATCCAGGACGGTCGAACGTTGACGGGAACACCGATCTTCATGGCGGCCGATCCCGGCATCGGCGCATCCGAGGTCTCGGCCGACGCCCAGTTCACGCGGCAGCTGCAGAGCGAGACCGCGCTGCTGCAGCGTGAGCGGAGCTTCGATCACCCGGCGTGGCTGTTCGGTGCCGCATCACTGGTTGTGCTCGTCTGCACTCTGGCATTGATCTGGGCTCTGTCGTGGGGCGCAGTACGCATCAGTACCGAGACCCCGGGAGCATCGGTGTCACGTAGGACGCTGGACTCGAGCTCCGTATGACGGCAGCATCCGACGTCGTCTATCTCGCCGATCACTCTGTGGTGCTGGCCATTCCGGCGGTCGCGCCTGCGTTGATCATCGTGGCCGCGGTGCTGTACGTCGTCAGGAAGGACCGCCGGGCGGAGCGCGCAGAGAAACTCGAACAAGAAGGAGAGCACTGACATGGGACTGTCGCCAGTGCGGGCAGCGATCATCGGATGTGCAGCGGTGGCGTTGGTGGCCGGTTGTGGATCGTCGTCCGACGTTACCTCGCCCACCGCGGCAGAACCGGTGCCCAGCACCGACCCCACCGCGTCGGTGTCCGCGCAGCCCGATACCCTGCGGATGAATCTGTCGATCAATGGCGGGACGGTCGAACCGACCAATCAACGCCTCGACATCTCTGTGGGGCAATTGATTTCGATGTCGATCACCAGCGATATCACCGACGAACTGCACGTGCATTCGGTTCCCGAGCACACCTTCGAGATCGAGCCGGGCAAAGATCAGGTGTTCACGTTCACCGTCGATGTACCCGGACAGGTGGATATCGAACTGCACCACAGCGATCGCACTGTCGCCACGCTCGTCGTTCGTCCGTGATTCTCGCCCACGGCCTCGGCGGGTCGACCGATCTGCCGATTCCTGTCACCTACGCCCTGATCGGAGGGGCGTGGGCGCTGGCGGCGTCGTTCGTGCTGCTGTTGTTCGCGTGGCGTCGCCCCAGGCTCGACCCCACGCGTGTCGTCGTGGCGCTGCCGCGGACGACGGTGGTGGCCGATTCGGCGATCGTCCGGGGTCTCGTCGGGACCTTGTCGGTGCTGCTGGCGGGCACTGTCGCCGCAGCATCGGTGTGGGGGCCACAGGATTCCAGCAACGCGTTGCTCGGCACCTTCTACGTTTTGGTGTGGGTGGGCATCGTTCCGGCATCGCTGGTGTTCGGGCCGTTCTGGCGAATCGTGTCTCCGATGCGGGCACTACACCGCGTCGTGTGCGGACTGTTGCGTCGTCCGACGTCGGCGGCAATGGTCGCCTACCGTCGTGAATGGGTCTGCGTACCAGCCGTTGTCGGTCTCTTTGCGTTCGTCTGGCTCGAACTGGCCTCACCCGACTCGGGCTCGGTATCGGCCGTTCGTCTGTGGTGCGCGGTATACGTCGTGTCGATGGCGGTCGGTGCGGCGATCTTCGGCGACGAATGGTTCTCTCGGGCAGACCCTTTCGAGGTGTACAGCGACACCGTATCTCGGTTGTCTCCACTCACCCGAGATGCCGCGTCCGGCCTGCTGGCGCTGCGATCACCGCTCGACGGTGCCGTGAGCCTGCCGGTGCAGCGGGGGACAGTGGCCGTACTCGCCGTTCTGCTCGGGTCCACCGCCTTCGACAGTATCGGGCAGATACCGGCGTGGCGTTCGTTGGTCGACGATTCCGCTCTCGGATCGGTGCCGACGAGAACTCTGGGGTTGATTGCCGTGATCTGCGTTGTCGGCGCGGCGTTCTGGAGTGCGGCCCGTGCCACCGGGGGAGTGTCGCGTGTCCGCCGTGCCGCGCTACCTGGCCTGCTCGCCCATTCCCTGATCCCGATCGTGGTGGGTTACATGACGGCTCACTACCTCACGTACTTCGTCGAAAAGGGCCAGCAGACAATCATTTCGCTATCGGATCCATTGGGCAACGGAGCGAATGTACTGGGGCTGCAGGATGCATCGGTCTCCTACGTCCTGTCCAACCACCCGTCGGTCGTCGCCGGCATCGCCGTCCTGGCGGTCGTGGTGGGGCACCTGGTGGGCATCACCCTCGCCCACGACGCGTCGCTGCGAACACTGCCGAAAGAACACGCGGCTACCGGACAGCTCGCCATGATGGTCGTGATGGTGCTCTACACATTCGGCGGATTGTTCCTGCTGTTCGGTGCGTGATCGGTCCGCCCGCGGCGGACCCTGACAATCGTCACCGCTGCCAACACCAACCCTGCGAGTGTCATGAAGTCGGACTCGGTGAGACCCCGTTCTGCATCGACCACGTACAACGTTCTGCCTTCGATGGGAGCGTTGAAGAACAGCCACAGCACCGAGACGACACTCAGCGATATCGCCGCGGGCCACGACGGCCTGGCCAGACACCAAGCTGCTGAGGCGAACACGGCGTTCATCAGAACGAGGGCGTGGAACGGATCGATAGATGGCACCGGTACATCGTGGCAGACTCCCGATGCTCGGTTGGCATCTACGCCGGGCCGACAAACGTCAGTCGGCGGTCACGGCCATCGGGTATGGGTGGTCGGCGTCGGACTCGTAGCAGATCGCAAACGGCTTGTTGGTGACGAACAAGAAGGTGACGTCGTTGTGCTCTGTCGCACCGTGTTCCATCCAGCCGCCCTCTGGAAACCACACCCAGTTGCCCGGCCCGTATTCGCCTTCGTGGGTCTTCAGGATGCCGTCCAGGACGTACATTCCGTGTGCGCACGGGTGCGTGTGCCAGGTATTGGTGAAACCGGCGGCATAGCGTAGGAGCATCACTTGCATGCCCGTGTCGGGATCCGCAAACAGTGACTTGAAAGGAATTTCCGCACCGATCTGCGAGACCGTCAGTGTCTCCCATGACATTCGATTGGAGTCGGCAACTTCGAGAGATACCTTGTTCGTCGGCTGTGTCATATGTTCCCCATGGTCGATAGTTGAGTCTGGTTCCCGCATTCGATCGCCACGAAAGACAAGTGGTGCTCACGGTCCAGCTAGCAAGGAATCTACGACGACCTTGTTGCTGGTTGGTTTCAGGCGGAATATAGGAAATCGCGCCGCGTAACCACTTGGTTAACCTCGATTCGGCGCAGGATCCGGCTCCGTCCGAGACGGAGAGGACCGCACCTGCCCTCGCGCCAGTAGTGTCGACGTTCGTGACGATCAACCCTGGAGTCGGTGGTGCGTCGGCGCGAGGTTTACTGCGTGACCTTCCGTCGGTGGTCAAGCTCGTGTTGGCATCGATGGTCTTGTTCAATGTCGGCTTCTATCTGGTGGTTCCGTTCCTCGCGGTGCATCTGTCCGAGGAACTCGGATTCGCAAGTTGGATCGTCGGGCTCGTATTGGGTCTGCGCACGTTCAGTCAGCAGGGCATGTTCTTTCTCGGCGGCAGTATCGCCGATCGCTTCGGGCGTCGACCGGTCATTCTGTGGGGCATAGCAATACGCATCGTCGGGTTCGTTGTGCTGGCAGTTGCGAGCAGCCTCCCTGCGGTGATCGTCGGGATTCTGCTGATCGGTTTCGCCGCAGCGCTGTTCGCGCCCGCGGTGGAATCGGCCAACGCCGATATCGGGCGACAGCTCGAAGACTCGGGCGTCATCAAACGCACCGAACTGTTCGGCTACGAACAGATGAGCAGTCGGCTCGGCACCGTGCTCGGGCCGGCGTTGGGGGCGGTGCTCCTGATCTTTCCGTTCTCGGCATCGGCTGCCGTGGCCGCAATGCTGTTCGCCGGCATGTGGATCGGGTTCTACTTCCTGTTCCCCAAGACAATCGAAACGGGCAGTGTCGTCGGTACTTCCATCACCCGGGTCTGGCGTATGGTGTTGGGCAATCGACGCTACGTCGTCCTGGCCACGCTGTGCAGCGCACAGTTCGTCGCGCTCGCTCAGCTGTATCTGATGCTGCCCGAGCAACTCTCACTACGCATCGGCTCGCAGGATCTGCTCGGCTGGTTCTACGTGGGGGCAGCGGTACTGGTGATCGTCGGTCAGCGGCCGATGGTGGCAGTCGCCGCACGGATGGGATCGCGGGCCGCAACAACCATCGGCTTGGCCGTCATGGCGGCGTCGTTCGTCATTCCGGCGGTAGGACCAGGCACCATCACCGACTCGGTGTGGCCGTACGTACAGATTGCAGCGTGGATCGCGCTACTGCACCTGGGGCAGATGTTGATGGTGCCCTCGATGCGAGACACGCTCGCTCGAATTGCCGGAGAACGTTATCTGGGAGCACATTTCGGGCTGCTCAACACCATCGGTGGATGTCTGTCGTTGATCGGCACGATCGGCGTCGGGTATCTCTACGATCGACTCGACGACGGCAGCGTTGCAGCGGCGACCCCATGGTTGGTGGTCGCCGGCTGCATCGCCGCGCCTGCCGTCGTGCTCGGTGTGTGGTCGTCGATGTCCGACGCTATCTGGCCGCGTCGACAGCCTTGATGTCGTCGATGAACGCAGACAGCACAAACGGGATGGTCAACGGATTCGGCATCGACACTGCGTCGGAGACAATCGGATCCAGCGCGATCAATCCACCGTTGCGCACGACGCCCAGACTGGTGAAGGTCTCCTGCGATTCCATGGACTCGCGGTGGAGTTCGTAATTGTCGAAGAAAAGGTAGTCACAGTCGAGCAAGCTGTAGCTCTCGGCCGAGAGTTCGGTATTCAGCTTGCCTTCGAATTGGGACGCCAATGCGGCGGGTGCCTCGAAGCCGAGTGCGGTCAACAGCTGGGCCCGCGCCGAGTCGGGACTGAACGCCCGTAGCTTGCCGTCACTCCACCTGATGACCAATGCAGCCGTCTTGCCGACGAACTGCGGATTGTCGGTTCGAGCCTGCGCCACAAGGGCTTCGACGCGGTCGACCTCGGCCTGAGCGGCACTCGGCAAACCCACGGAGCGTCCGATTCTTGTGGTCACCTCCTGCCACGGCAGCACCCAGTCGGTCTGACCCGCAGCGTGCAGCACCGTCGGCGCAATCGCACTGAGCTGCGCGTAGACGCTTTCGTCGATGGCGTTGTTGACGGCGATGATCAGATCGGGGGCGGCGGCGGCGATCGTCTCCACGTCGAACTCGGTCGTTGCATTCGCCAGTGCGACCGGTTCGTCTCCCTTGACGGTCGGTTCGGCCCAGATGCCGATTCCGTCGTCGGTCGAGCCCTTCCACACCGGCACCAGCACAGGCGTCAAACCCAACGAGAGCAGCACGTCGGAGTCGCCGATGCCCACCGCGGCGATACGGGTGGGAGCAGTGTCGATGGTCGTGGAACCGAGCTTGTGCTCGATCGTCACGGGGAACGCGCCGCTTTCGACGTTCGCCGTCGAGCTCGAACCATCCGAACGTTCCGCCGAGCCGTTGGCGCAGCCGGCAACGACGAGACCGGCGACCGACACGAACGTCATCGATATTGCAGTCCGCCGATTCACCACGGGATTCATCGAGTCTCCTTCGAGCGTAGTTTGGATGCCCTAATCTAAACCACCCTCGCCCGATTGTGCTGTCCTACGTTCTGCGGTCGATACCTTCTCGAATGGCTACGGAACGTAGAACGTCGCGAACCCCGGCACGGTGGTTGCGGAAGTCGGTAGTCCGACGAGTACCACTTGCCCTGGCCCGCTGTACACAATTGCCTCGTGCGGGGATCCGAAGAGGGCGTCGGACAATCGGGCGTTGCCACTGGCCCCGGTAGTCAAGTTCACCCAGCGCACGTCGGAAATGAGGTAGCAGCCGGTGTTCGCGTTCGGGACGTCGGTGACTCTGGCGATCCCGGGTTGCTCGCCGACCACCACGGCACAATTGCTCGGGGGTGAATCGACACTGCCCCTGGGGTTTCCGTAGGGCGCTGGGTTGAATTGAAACGGGATCGTCACCTCCGCGGACGCCACTGCAGTTGACGCGAACGCCGCACCGACCATCACCGCACCGCACACTGCAAGCCGCTGAACGAGTCTTGCCATAACAACCTCCACTGGTTTCGGAATCCGGCGATGGCCCCATCCTCTCTTCTATTCGAGGCGAGATGGTGGCAAACGAGCTATCGAGACGCCATCGACACTGGGTACGGGAGGGGGTCAGGTGTACGGTCCGGTGATGCAGGACGACATCGAAAGACGCGTAGCCGACGCCACTCTCGTGATCGTCGGCGAGAGTCTGTCGTCGATGACGGAAATCCTCAGGGGCCTGGGTGACGAGCTGGCCAACACCACACCGGATCTGCCGGGTGCCAACAGTCCGTACGCCATCGTCTTCCACTGTGTCGCTGTGATAGAGCACTGGGGAGGCTCGGTGATCGCCGGCCTGAAAATCCCGCGGGACCGCGCCACCGAATTCACGGCCACCGGCCGGGTAGATGACCTGATCACATGGGTCGACGACGTTCGTACGCGTCTGCCCGAGTGGGTCGATATGGCATTGCGCGAGGGGATTCGTGATCGGACCGTCATGGGTTCCACACGCCCGGAGCTCGCAACCGCCACCCCGGAATGGGTGTTGACACACCTGGTGCGCGAGCTGTCCCAACACCTCGGCCAGCTGGAGCTCACGCGCGACGTCCTTCGTCGGGCGTGACGACTGCCGACGTTTCTGTTGTCCGCGTTCTCGATGAACGAAGGTACGAATCATCACGTCCTCTGCCGCCGGAGCCTGGGGGAGTGCCACATGGGGGTCGCCCATTGCAACGGCGACCGTTGTCGTTGTGGCTATGCGAATCTTGGTGTGTAGTAGGTGCGATGAAGAGTCGGTGGTCGGCAGTGTCCAGCCTCGGTGCCGTGCTGGTGCTCCTGGCGTTGGTGCTCGCAGGGTGCACACACAGCGGCATCGCTGGCGAGTCGGTTGAAACGGTCGATCGGCAGGACCCGGCAGCGGTGGTCCGAGGTTGGGTCGATGCGGTCAATGCCGGCGATTCGTCGACGGGTGAATCCTTGGTCGCGGACGAGGGGTGGCAGGGGATGCAGGGCTGGTTCGACGCACCCCGTGCACACCTGGACAACCTCGAGATCGTCAGAGTTACCGAGGAAGACCCGACCCCGGGTACAGCCGCCGAAGGCTATCGATTCGAGGCCTGGGTGTCGGTGCGCTTCGATCTCACCGGCGGCGACGGGTCCATGCACGAAGGGGCAACAACCTGGGGATACATCCTCGCACGGCAGGAATCGTCGGATCCGTGGTCGATCGTGAGCAACGGCATGTAGCCCCCATTGCACCCGCAGCCACCTGACCATTCATCGCCAGCGCAGAAACGCGCTCGGCGACAAGTGATCACGACCGCACGTGCAATGCGAAACTCGACTGCCCGTGTTCTTCGAGGCCTTCTTTGAGACGAAGGGACGGCATCTCGTAGTCGCCGAAGTTCTGTTTCCTGAACGCTATTGGTTCGGTTGTCTCGAGTTCGAGTAGTCGCCGTTCCCAGTTCTTCGCTGCAACCGCGTACTCCTCGGCTGTCAATCGATCGGATCCGTGGACGACGAACGGAGGCAGAACGTCGATGCCCGGGTAGTAGAGGATGCCGTGGTGGATGGGGAACAACAGGTCGTCGATCGGGCCGTTGATGCCTCGATCCGAGTAGTGGGCTTCAGGGCCGCCCACGGTCACCGACAACAGTGCTCTTTTGCCGGCGAGGGTTCCTTCGCCGTAGCGCTCACCGTACTTGGTGTCGCTGTGTTCGCCGACACCATAAGCGAAGTGGTAGGTGAACACTCGGTCCACCCATCCCTTCAGGATCGCGGGCATCGAGTACCACCACAGGGGGAATTGGAAGATGATGGTGTCGGCCCACAACAGCTTTTCCTGCTCGGTGCGGACGTCGGACGTGAGGGTGCCAGTGTCGAAGGCCCGTCCGGAATCTGCAGCCACCCGCAGCGGCGACGACGCGGCAGGACCGTAGTCCGATGCGTCCAGCGCCGGTTTCCAGTTGGAGGCGTAGAGATCGGTCACCTGCACTTCGTGGCCTGCGGCTTCCAATGTGGTGACGGCAACATCTTTGAGAGAGTGGTTGAGCGACAGCGGTTCTGGGTGGGCGTAGACGATGAGTGTCTTCACGGGTGCTCCTTGTTGTCGAGTTGTGTTCGAGTGACGCTTTCACCCTGTCTCGTTCTGTCCGTCTCGTTCAGGGGCGCGATGTCCTGTGGTCGGTGTTCCTGGTATCGGCGGTACCACTCTCGATCGACGAATCCGAGGGATACTTCAGGTGTGGACGATTTGGCGAACTTCTTGAGAATTCGGCGGTCCCGGGTCGATCCGACGTCGGTCGGAATTCCCGTCGACCGGTATCGCCGCGTCGACGGGCTGCGGCGCGAGGAGGTCGCTCACCTGTCGGGTGTCAGCATCGACTACTACGTTCGTCTCGAACAGGGCCGTGCCACACAGCCGTCCGAGCAGATTCTCGATGCCTTGGCACGGGTGTTCGCTCTGGACGACACCGAACGGGCGCACCTGGATCGGCTTGCCCGTCGGCGTCGTCGACCTGCAAAGACCCCGAAGGGGCGCGTGCGCCCCGAACTTCTGCGCGTCCTCGATCTGGTCGAGGGAGCGCCTGCGTTCATCATGGATCACCGCATGAATGTGCTTGCGGGCAACCGACTTGCGCGTGTGCTGTACGGCCAACCCATCCCGGGGTTGAACACTGCGAGGCACATCTTTCTCGAAGAGACCGAGCGGGGGCTGTATGACGACTGGAACACCTGCACCATGGATGTCGTCGGTCATCTTCGGCTTGCTGCGGGACAATATCCGGACGATCCCCAGTTGGCGTCGCTGATCGGGGAATTGTCCATGGGGAGTGACCGATTCCGTCGACTGTGGGCCCGCGCTGATGTGTGCGCTCGAACCCACGGGCGCAAGGCCTACCGTCACCCGCTGGTGGGTTTGTTGGAGCTTCATCAGGAGAACTTCGCTCTGCCGGGTGAGCCCGGAATGGAGATGATCGTCCTGAGCGCCGCGGCCGACAGTGCCAGCGAGGACGGCTTGCGGCTGCTTGCAGCCCTCGCGCTCGATACGGCGTCGGACGGTGAACCTGCTACTGCGAGAGACGATCACCCGAGCTCACAGGGGTGACGCCGGTGATCAGGTCGATCATTCCGAACGGGGAGCGTTCCCCGAGACAGAGGTCGAGCGTTTCGTGTGACTGGATGGCCACCGCTTCACTTCGGGTGAACAGGGACTTCTCGTAGACGGAGAGCGCTTCGTCCATGTTGTCGCGGTGATCGGCAATGGCGAGAGCGAGTTCGGCACCGTCGAACATCGAGAGATTCGCGCCGTCTCCGGAGGGAGGCATCAGGTGTGCGGCATCGCCCACGAGTGTTACTCCCGGCGTGCGATCCCAGCGGTGGTCGTTGGGGAGCGTGAAGATCTTGCGGGGAACCAGCGCGGTCTCGCCGTCGGTGATCAGCGCTGTCAATTCCTGTGCCCAACCGTCGAATTCGGCTGCGATCGCGGCTTTGGCGGAGTCGGTGTCGGTGAAGTCGATCGCGTCGATCCAGTCGGAGCTACGGGTGAGCTGAACGTACGTGTGCAGGATGTCGCCGGCCTCGCGATGTACGGAGATCCCCTTGCCCGGTGTGAGGGCGAACATCGCGCCACCGCCGACTGCGCGGGCCGTCGCGGGGTGACGTACGTCGACATCGTGGAGGTAGGTCTCGACGAAGACGGTGCCCACGTAGGTGGGTTGCGCAGCCGAGAGCAGAGAGCGGACTCGTGACCACGCGCCGTCGGCGCCGACGAGCAGATTGCTGACTGTAGTGACGCCGTTCGCGAACTCGAGTGTGTGTTGCCCGTTGCCCAGTGGGCGCACGGAGGTGAGCTTGTGCCCCCACTGAACGGTGGCATCCGGCAGTGAGTCGAGCAGAATGCGTCGCAGGTCGCCGCGCAGTACCTCCGGTCGACCTCCGGTGCCGTCGTCGGGTTCGTCGAGCAGAGCCTCGCCGTTCGGACGCAGGACGCGAGTTGCTTCGCCTCCCGCGTGAATGATGGCGCGGAACTGTTCGGTCAGCCCGGCCGCGGCAAGGGCGACCTGCCCGTCCTCCTCGTGGATGTCGAGCTGCCCGCCTTGGGTGCGCACGTCAGCCGTGGCGTCGGCCTCGTACACCGTGGCGGCGATTCCGTGAACGTGCAGTACTCGTGCCAGCACCAGGCCGCCGAGTCCTGCACCGATGATCGAGATGGATGTCTTCATGAATGTCTCCGCTCATTGTTGGAACGTTGTTCCATTTAAGGATGGAACACTGTTCCAAAGCTGTCAAGTAAGCGGAAGCCCTCGGTCGCCTTTCGCGTTTGACCTGTCCCCTGGGGGCCGGGTTTACGGTACGGAGATGGACGACCTGCTGAGTGTTGGAGATGTCACCCGCGAGACCGGTGCCTCGTCGAAGGCGTTGCGTGGCTACGAGGCATTGAATCTCGTTGTCCCCGAACGGGCGACCAACGGTTACCGCATGTACGACCGCCACCAGGTTCGAGTCGTCGCGCAGATCCACCGGCTGAATGCACTCGGAATTCCGCTTGCGGACATGCACCCGTTCATCGACTGCCTGAACGCCGGAAGTCTTCACGCGGACACCTGCCCCGCCTCGCTGTCGGGGTATCGCCGGGCCATCCAGCGGGTCGAACAGGCCATCGACGACCTCGACCGACAACGCGGCGCGCTGGTCGCCAACCTCGCCGAGGCAAGCGCACGGATGGCCGACGAGTGGGCCACCGCCGATGCGCACAATCCCAATCTCGCCCCGCTGCCGGCCGACCTCGACGTCCCACACGACGACGGAGCGACCGATCATCTACACGGGGTTGCAATGCCGACGACCCGGTTGCCGTCCACCGATGGCGACCACGTCGACCTCTCCGCCCTCGGAACGGGTCGTGTCCTGGTCTATGTATTTCCGATGACCGGTGCACCAGGGCACGACATGCCCGACGGTTGGGACGCCATCCCCGGTGCCCGCGGATGCAGCCCGCACAACTGCGACATGCGTAACCACTATGCAGAGCTGGTGCAGGCCGGGATCAGCGCGGTCTATGGACTGTCGAGCCAGCCAGTCGAATATCAATCGGAACTGGCTGGCGCACTCCGACTTCCCTATCCGCTGCTCACCGACAGCGAACTGGTTCTGCACGACGTGATCGGACTACCGACGTTCAGCACAGACGATCTCACGGTCTACCGACGACTTGCTCTCGTCATCATCGGGGGAATCATCGAGCACGTGTTCTACCCTGTGTTCCCTCCGGACCGCCACGCGCAGACCGTCCTCGACTGGCTCGATCAACACCCCCGGCACGTGACGGCACCGACGCGGATCGCATCGCGCACTGTCGACGGCGACGGGCAGTGATCGGCATTGCCGATCTCGCGCTGTTCGCCGGAGTGTTCGCGGCATCAGCTGCCACCCCCGGCCCCGAAGTTGTTGCGGTGACGGCTCGATCCCTCGATTCCGG
Source organism: Rhodococcus sp. 05-2255-1e (assembly GCF_002259025.1). Taxonomy (NCBI): domain Bacteria; kingdom Bacillati; phylum Actinomycetota; class Actinomycetes; order Mycobacteriales; family Nocardiaceae; genus Rhodococcus; species Rhodococcus sp. 05-2255-1e. The sequence continues at coordinate 256,553 of NZ_NOZE01000033.1, forward strand.
GTTCCGGGGCGTTTCTGGACTGGCCGCCGGCATCATTGTCGGAAAGCTGACTCTCCTCGGCATGGCCATGGCAGGCCTCGCCGCTGTTACAACGGCCTACGAACCAATCCTTCGCGCCCTCACCTGGGCCGGCGCTGTGTATCTCTGTTACCTCGCCGCGAAGAAGTGGAGGACAGCCGGAGCGCCGGTGCGCTCAATGCCCACACGTGGCACCTCCCGCCGAGCGCACAGTGTCGGCCTCGGAATCGTGCTCACCATGTCCAATCCGGTGGCCATCGGCTTCTACGTTGCGCTACTCCCCGGCGTCATCGACCTCACACAAGTGCACCTCGACGACTATCTGTTGCTCGGACTCACCCTCATCACGGTCATGGCGGTGATCATCGGGCTCTACGGTCTCGCTGGATTGCGCCTTCGGCGCTTCTTCGACCGCGGCGGTCAACGCGTAGTGGACCGAACCACTGCCGCGGTCTTTCTCCTGTGCGCTGTCTTCATCGTCTTGCGCTAGTTCGGTCGATACCGGCCAGGATGATGTCGACACCGGCCCGAAATTGTTCTCTGTCATCATGTTCGGCGAATTGCGACGCGATTCGGGTCAGGAACGGATAGTCGCCGGTATCCGTCACCGCCGAGCGTGTGGAGTCGAGAAATGTCGCGCGGTCCGTCACCGTGGCGGCCAGTTGCCTCCCGGCATTGCGCTGACTCGCAGCCCCGAGAGCGTGGTACATGAGCACGGACGCGGCATCGAACTGCGCATTCTCTGGAACTCCGCGTACGTCCAGTTCGGTTCCGATGCGGTCGAAGAGATGCATGACGGCCGGCTGCCACGGCGCGCCGGCGAGTTGCGTTGCCACCCATGGCCGTGTGGTGATCATGTCGAACACCCTCATCATCACGCCGCGAACGCCCTGCTCTGTTGCCTCGTTCTCGGGCGAGGATTCCAACACCGACGCCATGACGGCTTTGGCCGCTGCCGCGAGCAGATCTTCTCTGTTGCCGACGTGGTGATAGAGCGCTCCGGCGCCCGTGGACAGGTGTGCGGCGAGGGTGCGAAACGTCAAAGCATCGGTGCCACCCTCGTCGAGCATCTCGATCGCTGCCTGCACTATGCGCACTTTGGACAGTGCATCGGAACGTCGCGCGGGTGTCGGCTTCTTGACTGGCATGCGCAAATCCTGTCACAACTGGAACGTCGTTCCATACCTGAATGCGGGCTATCGTCAGCATTTCTATGCTGTTCGGCATGGCTATCGATTTCCGAGTCCGCTTCGACGTGGATGATGTCCAGCTATCGCAGCTCCATCACGATGCGTTCGGGGGGAACTACGAGTTGGTGCCGTGGGGATCTCGGTTGCAGAGACACAGCAAATCGTGGGTCGGTGCCTTTCATGGCACTGTGCTGTGCGGATTCGTGAACGCAGCATGGGACGGTGGCAAGCACGCGTTCCTGCTCGACACCGCAGTTGCTACGGAATGGCGACACCAGGCGATCGGCACCAGGCTCGTCTCCTATTTGGTTTCCGATCTGCGTACAACCGATATCGAGTGGCTGCACGTCGATTACGAAGAACATCTAGCCGAATTCTATTCTGTTGCATGTGGATTCGAATCAACCTCCGCTGGAGTGCTGCGGCTGAAGTGACTGTCGACCGTGAATTCGAGCCTACGGGGAAGGCGATTACCCGATCTGACCGCGGTTTCGCCGGTAGTTCAGGTCCCGGCAGCGCTGTGGGTGACGCGGGAATCGATCGATTAGAGCAGAACAGATCTCATCCACGACAGGTGATCGTTACCGAAGTAGTCGACGCACGAGCAGAACAGAACCGCCGGCGACGACAATCACCATTGCGACCACACCCAGAAGAATCGTCCCCGCCCCGTCGTCACCCGTGCTGCCGTCGTCGACCATGTCACCTTCGATCGCCAACGGTGTCTCACTACCGGTAGGCGCGGCCGTGGAACTCGTCGACGTCGTCGGCCATTGGTCGGCGAATGCTGGACTCAGCTCGTCGAGAGCTGCTGTCGGGCTGCACGCACCGTCCGCGTAGGAAGCCAAACGAGTGAGATCGCCGCTCCCGGAGTCCTCGCCCGACGCGAACGGAGCGAGGAAGTATCGTTTGCCGATATCGAAAGTGCGTGCATTCGAATTGTCGTGAGGTGCAGCAACATTCACAATCTCGTTAGCTTCTACACCCTTGATGCCAGTGTCGATAGTGAAGGTGTACATGGCCACCGGAAGTCCACCCGACGGAGGGCGTGGGGTCGTCTCCACAGCAGTCGGAGTCGCTATCGCGGCTATCGCAGCTCGATCGCGGGCGAAAGTAACCCGTTCGGTTTCCGATCCGAATCCCGCACAGTCCGCGGAGGCCGTGGGTGCAACCAAGACACCGAGCGAAACTGTCATCAGCGCAGTCAACACCGCCCGGCGAACCGTTCGGTGGGTCGGGAAACGCCGCATGGGTTACTCCTTCATGAGGATCGACCGTCACGCTTTTCTCACCGACGGAAACCCAACGGTTTGTTCCAGGATGGCCAGTAAACCCTGGTGCAATCCCTGGCACAAGTAAACGAGCAACAAAACTACCCAAAAGCCGGCTCCCCGCTTCCTGCCGAGGATGATGCTCGACGCTACCGCGACACCGAGCCTGGCCGATCTCAGTCTCTCCCGCACAATCACCTCGACCATCTTCACGGCTGGGAGGTGGCCACCCCGCCAGCGTCGACCAACGGTGTTACATCCCGCCTGCGGGCAGTGCCGGCCTCCCTACGGACGTACCCCGAATGGAACGCCGCGGCGCTCCACGCCGTCGACGCTGTGATCGATCTACTTCGGTCGAGCTTGCTAGCCTGTCGGGGTGATCGACACTCATCAGGCTTGGTGGTGGCTGCGCTAGCAGCCCGGTCGACCATGTCCTGCGGGCTGTATCTCAGCCCGCTGATCTCTCGTACGGACCAGACGCGCGGCTGATACAGCCCGCTCCGTTCGTGCAGAGAGGTCTTCTAATGAGCACCAACACCTACGTCTCCAGTGTCGAGCGCAGCAACGTGCTCGCCACGAATATCGCGGCCGATCCGGGCCGGTATCGCACGTTGACCGGGGAAAGGCCTACCGGGCCATTGCATCTCGGGCACCTGTTCGGGACGATCCGAGAGCGCGTGCGACTGCAAGATCTCGGTGTCGAGACGATGATCGTCCTGGCCGACTACCAGGTAATTACGGACCGCGATGCAATCGGGCACGTGCGACGGCACGTGCACGACGCGGCCTTGGACAACATGGCGGCGGGGATCGATCCCGACAGGTCGACGATCTTCACACATTCGGCGGTACCCGCTCTCAATCAACTGGTGCTCCCGTTCCTGAGCTTGGTGACCGAGGCCGAACTTCATCGAAACCCGACAGTGAAAGCCGAATTGGCCGCCAGTGGCCGCGCCCTGGGCGGTCTGTTGCTGACGTATCCGGTGCACCAGGCGGCGGATATCTTGTTCTGCAAGGCCAACGTAGTCCCCGTCGGTAAGGACCAACTCCCTCACATCGAGATGGCGAGGGTCATCGCACGGCGCTTCAACGACCGATACGCCGCGGTGTTCGACGAACCACAAGCACTGCTGACCTCGAGTCCCGACGTTCCAGGCCTCGATGGGCGCAAGATGTCGAAAAGTTTCGGCAACGCGATCACGCTGTCGATGACACCGGACCAGACAGCTCAGGTGGTACGTCGAACGGCCACGGACTCTGAGCGACACATCTCCTATGATCCGCAGACGCGACCGGGAGTGTCAGCACTGCTCACCGTCGCGGGCCTGTGCACGGGCAGGGAACCGGACGCGATAGCTGCTGAAATCGGCTCCGGAGGGGCTGGCGCATTGAAAACCCTTGTGACGGAGGCGGTGAACTCGTACCTTGCAGAACATCGCCGTCGACGGGCAAAGCTCGCCGCCGATCCCGGCTACGTGCAGTCGGTAGTGCGCCAGGGAAACCAGCGCGCCAATGAGATTGCAGAGCAGACCCTGGACGAAGTCCGCACCGTGATGGGAACCTACTACTGAGCGAGGCGCGCCGCTTTCCCCGCACAATTATCTCTGACATCGTCGCCCACCTAGAGGTGATCACTTTCAGCTGCCCGTCGGCGGGCCGAAGCGGCAATCACGCGATCCGCCGCTACTGGAGAGGCTGCCCGACGTCGATTCGATTCCCGTCCGGGTCGCAGAAAACGAAGCCACGAAGTCCGTAGTCGGCGTCGCGCAGACGTTTGACGATGCGCACCTGGTGTTCGACCAGGTGCTCGTAGAGGCCCACTGCGTCTTCGACCATCAGGTGCGCAACGTTGTAGGTTCCAGCTCGGTGTCCGCTCACCAAGGTCAGGTGCAGTTCGGCGGCATCTCGCCGGATGATGACGAATCCGGGCGGGCTGCCGTTGGTGAAGGTCACGGTCATGCCGAGCACGTCGCGATAGAACTCGATCGAGTGCTGTATGTCGGTGACGGGAATCGTGGCTGCGATGCGGCCGAAGCCCACGGTGGTTGCACTCATTATCGATCTCCTTGCACAGAGTTCGGGCGGCGAGGCGGTGCTCGCATCAACCCTGTCTCTGGGCGCGGTGGCCCCTGCACGAAGTGTATTCAATGGGCGCACTATTCGCGTCACTGACATCCACGTATTCGATCATCGGGCGTCTCCGCCCACCTTGTGCTCTCGCATTGAGACCCTTCACGTTGGAGGGGCCAGAGGTAACCCACTTCAGGTGCTCGTCGGCGGTGGTTGAGTGACGGTTCGGCAATCGAAGGCGAACGCGGGCGGTAAGTCCGTGGTCAGCCGAGCCGAGGCGAGCGGTCCGTGAAGATGGCATGTTCGGTTGCTGCTGATCCGATCGCCTGCTAATTTGACTGCACCGGAAGTAAAAGCGCTGGCTGTCAGCCGCGTTCGCACGCCGCTCCATCGAGCCGCCACTTCTCCCTTGACCGGAGAGGTGCCATGAGCCCGAAAAAAGAGCGAGCTACACACAATACTGACGAGGCGCACGTCCCCTCGCCGCGGCACCGTCCGCACACCTTGAAAGCCGCGGCGGTGGCTCTAGCCGGACTTTCGGCCGTGTTCCTGTTCGAGATGCTCGACAACTCCATCCTCAACGTTGCTCTTCCCACCATCGGGCGTGAACTCGACGCGTCGACCACCGCGCTCCAGTGGGTCACCGGTGCCTACGCGGTTGTATTCGGCGGACTGATGCTGCTGTTCAGCGCCATCGCAGACCAATTCGGCCGACGCCGTGTGATGCTGCTCGGACTGACGCTGCTGGCCGTCGCCAGCGCTGCCACCGTCCTCGTCACAACACCCGAGCAACTCGTCGCAGTCCGTGCCGTCATGGGTGTCGCTGCGGCGATGACCACCCCCGGTTCCATGGCGCTGGCCTTCCGACTCTTCGATGAGGAGTCGCTACGCGTGAGGGCGCTCACCCTCATCTCGACGGTTGGCCTGGTGGGACTGGCGGTCGGGCCGACCGTCGGCGGATTCGTTCTGGCCTTCGCGCCCTGGCAGGTTTTACTCTTGATGAACGTACCCATCGCGATCCTTGCATTCATCGGAATCCGCATGGGCGTAGCCGAAGACCTCCCCGAGGAGTTGCACCGCGACCCTCTCGACGTTGTGGGGGCACTCCTCGGCACGGCCACCATCGTCCTGGCGCTCGTAGCGCCGACCCTGTTCGTCGAACAGAGCGCAGGTTCGTGGATGCCATGGGCGTCAACTGCCGGTGCCGCGGCAGCGACAGTCCTCTTCGTCGTCCGCGCACGCACCGCTACGTTCCCGCTCCTGGACCTCGAGCTCGTGGCCCTCCCCCTCGTGTCCAGCGGCCTCGCCTACAAAGCCGCTTCCGGTCTGGCAATCGCAGGCCTCGGCTATATGGTCACCCTTCAGTTGCAGTTCGCATGGGGCTGGTCGCCGGCTCTCGCATCGATAGGGATGCTCCCTCAGGTCTTCGTGTTGCTCTTCAGCGGCCGACTCGTCGCACCGTTCCTGCGCAGGGTGGGGATGAACCACGCAGCCTGGATCAGCGCGGCGGCGGTCGTTCTGGGCCTCGCCGTCTTCGCCGGGGGTAGCCGTTTCGGCTATGTCTGGATCGCGCTCGCCCTCGTTCTCGTCGCCGTCGGGATGCGCATCGTCGGCGTCGTCGCAGGTACCAATGTCATGACCGGCCTTCCGGAGAACCGCACGACAATCGGTGCCGCCATGGTCGATACGTCGAGCCAGGTCGCCACCGGCATCGGGATCGCTGTCACCGGCACCATCCTTGCGGCGCTCTTCACGGGCAACATCTCGTCTACAACGTGGAGTGCCGACGAAGCGGCCTCGTTCCAAACCGGAGTCACCGTAGCGGGGTTCGCCATCACCGCGGTAGCCGCAGCGCTCGTGTTGCTCGGCATGATCCGGGCGCGGTCAGATCGCGGCGCCGCCGTCGAAGCTCGAGTGCGACACTCGCTGCACCGATCCCGCCGGCCGATCGAGGGATCGATCGAGTTGTAATGGCTGCGGATGGTCCCCGCTCCCTGTGGGTCGGTAAGGCAGCCGTTAATTTCCAATATCGCTGTCTAACAACGGGTTCAGGTTGATACACGCGCCTGCGGCCGCGACGCCCATCAGAAGTTGTGACAATCCGACGCGACGCATGCCGACAGAGTCGTCGCACAGAACGCTCCACTCGACGGTTCAGCAGCGGGGATTCCGCGACACAGGCCCCAGAGTGGAGCGGGAATTGCAGCGCAACGACCCCGCACCACGTCGAATGCCAGCTTGTGGGTGAAGTCCGCCCGCAGCAGTCCGAAGTTCTGCTCGGAGTCGGCGGGATCGGTTCCGGTGGCACCCGCGGCATACATCTGCCGCAGGAACGTCACCGGTGCCACGGTCCACGGCCCGAAATCCATGATGGTGGCCAACCCGGCGCTGAGCACAGTCACCCCGTGATCGACGCAGTGCACGCCGATACCCCGCGGCGTCGGGCATCGGTGGTCTACGTCCCCGGGTCGAGGAATCTATACAACAACGAGACCGAGATCCACTACTACGGCGAGGGGTAACGGGAACTGGGACAGCGGATGTGGGAGTACCGGAGCGTGTTCCCGAGCGCCGAGTAGGAGGGCTACTGCCACGGAATTCTGTATGGCGGTTCGTCGTCGGGTGTGGACGGAGCAGATGCGGGGAACCAGATGAGCATGGGGTCGAGCTTCAACTCGGCGACTTCCGGTGGCACTGGGACGGAAAGGGTTTCGATTTCGTTCCAACGGCATTCGCCCGCACCCACCCGCTCCGCATAGGCCTTCAGTTCCGCGGACGCCCCTGGCAGTGAAGCGATGTCGTACATCATCGAACTGTCGACCATGCGTGGCTGGTCGAACGAGGGCAGCGGGGTGCGCTGGACGCGGGCGCGGGTCTCGGCCATAGTGTCGAAGATGTCGGTCATCTTCCGAAGTGCTTGGCGCAGAACGGGATCGTCGGACTCCATCATGCATCTGCCCAGGGTTGCTTATCGGTGCCCAACGAGTACGGGTCCTGCGGTACGTGGTACATCGGGCCCGCATCGGCGGTGGTGAAGATATCCTTGGCGAGATCTGCTCGGTTGAGCCACTTGGTAACCGGTGCGAGCTTCTGCTCGAACTGCTCGTTCATGTAGCCGCTGGGGCTGGCGACGATTGTGAGAAACTCCTTCAGCGCCGCGATGCCTATCCGGATCGACTCGTAGAGCGTCATCGCCAGGTTGTATCCGGTGCGGAGAATGTCGTAGACGCGATAGAGCTGATAAGTGATTCCAGCAATCCCGGCTTTCTTGACCAAGAATTCTGCGACTTTCTCGCCGGTGGTCAGATCCAGTTCTTTCTCGACCATCTCACGGACTGTTCTGACCAACGCGTGGGCAGACTCCCTTATCTCCTCGGAGGCTCGTTCTGCGACGGCTTCGACTACGCGCCCGCACCCACCCTCCCACTTCATGGCCTCGACTTGCTTAACGGCGTAGTCCTTGTAGGCCACGGCTGCCAATCCGTTCCATTTCGGATCCACCCGCGAGGTCCCACCAGCCAGTGCTTCGCCGCCGTGTTCCATCGCCTCACCGGCGATGCGGTAGGCACCCCCGAGTCGCCTGAGGTCATTCCAGTTTCCGCCGACCGGGCGGACCAATTCTTGCAACGGGCTGTGTCCGATCAGGTGCTCGATGGCGTTGTCGATATCACCGAGCCACCCTGCTGCATCGGCGATGACGGCCGCCAAGTCGTCGGGGAAGGTCGCGGGGGCCGGGTAGTCGATTCCTTCGGGCCGGCCGTAGTCGACGACGTCGGAGTAGTCGTCGACGCTGCCGGTCGCGGCGCGATTCGCGTCGCCGGGGTCGTATCCGGGCATACCGACCGGAAGGCCGTGGGTGTGTCGATTGAGCGCTTCGTAGTTTCTTTGGTCCTGATCCGAGTACAGCCATGCCGCGGTGTTGAGATTGTTGCCGAGTTCTCCGCAATTGACCGCCAGGTGAACGTGCCTGCCGAGCCAGATGTCTTTCATGCCCTCCAGGGGTGCAACGAGCGTCCCGAGGAGTGCTCCCGCCTCGGCCGCATCGGGAACGGCATTCTCGTTGAAGTACTTGTACGACTTCATCGTCTGACTGCTGATCTCGGACACCAGACGTCCGAGGCCGGAAATCTCCTCGGGGAAGGCCCTGAATTTCTCGTCCATGCGAATCCTCAATCCCCTGGCGTTCGACTAAGGCTGGCAATGATGTCGTCGATCGTGCCGCGCGAGATCGACCGGTCTGTCTGTTGTTCGGCCAAGACCATGAACACGGCGATGGCCGCATTCGAAAAGCCCTGCATTGCAACAATGTCGATGGATGCCGCTGGTGGATCGCAGTCGTACTCTTGCAGGAGGTTCGATGCAGTGACGGTGTACCGAACCGCCGGTGCGTCATTGATCTGCAGGTTGATGGGCTCCGAGTACTGAATAACGGCGTCGTCGTCGGGGGCCCGCCGAAAAATGATGTCAGTTCGACGACTCACTTCCAACGCCGCAGTCTGCACGTCCACTTCGTTACGGCCGGTGATTCCGGTGCTTGCCTTCGAGACTCCGTCCCGAAACTCGGGGCAGTAGTCGTATTCGAACTCCGCGAAGTCGCCGAAGCGCAGTGACTCCTCGTCGTTCTCCCACCCCATAACCCCACCCCGCTGAAATTGCCAGTCTCCCGGCACTGTGTAGCGGATGCCGTATTTGGTGTCGATGGGGATCGGGTCGCCGTCCGGAACGTCGTTCTCCGGGGGAGCAAATTCCATGGACGGAAATCCTGGCGGAGGCTTCGAGGCAGTCGTGGTTCCCGTCGGCGGCAGCGTTGTGGCTGCTTCCGACGTCGGCGCGGTGACGCCCTGGGACGAGTTCGGTGCTTGTGGGCCGAGCTTGGGTAGCAGGTAGCCGACCGCCAAGAACAGTCCCAGTAACGCCGCGACGCGCAGTAGACGCATTTTCAGACTCACAACGCTCCCCCCGAAGTCGCCACACGTTAGCACCTCGATATCGGTCCTCCGTTCGACCGACAACCCTTGACTTCGATCTGACGATTCGGAGCTAATGAATGGGCGGGAACCTCCCGAGGGGGAGTTCCGAGAGCCGTTTGCAACGTAGCGGACACGTCGAGGCAATCCCGCAAAAACATGTAACGAACTGCGTCTACCTGCCGATCTTCATCAGGACAAAGCAAGTAGGACCAGCTAGTCTGCTCCGTGGGGTGGCACGCAGTCGTGTCGATCGCGCAGGGCGCGATACAGCGGATGCATAGGGGAATCAGTTGGCGATCAGCGGCTCGGGCGCGCTGGGATCGGTCGTGTCTCGACGCGACGCTCGGCGGTTGCGCAAGGTGACCTCCCGTCGCGAGTGGGAGTCGCACTACATCGATGGACTGCGCATCACCGACACGCTGGTGGTCTTCCTCGCCGTGACGGTTGCGCAGATCATCCGTTTCGGTGAGATCGACTTTCGCAATCCATGGTCGATTGCCGGCTACATCGGCGTATCGGGTGCCCTCGCCGTGCTGTGGCCGACGTTCCTCTCCATCTTCCGCACCCGTTCCCCTCGGGTCATCGGCAATGGCTCGGAAGAGTATCGCCGCATCGTCTCGGCCACGTTCCGGCTTTTCGGCACCGTGGCAATTCTGTCTCTGCTGTTTCGCTTCGACATCGCGCGTCTGTATCTCGCCATCGCATTTCCCGTCGGCCTGATCGGGTTGCTGCTGAGTCGATGGGGATGGCGCAAGGTGGTCGCTCGCAAGCGTGCGCGCGGTGAGTATCAGACGGCGGTGCTCATCGTCGGAAGTAAGAGTTCGGCGTTGTCGATGGCGCGGTCGTTCGAGCGTTCTCCCGGAGCCGGGTACAGCGTGGTCGGCATCTGCCTGCCCAACTACGAGCCCAGCAGCGCCGCGTCCTTCACCATCGACGGCATAGACATTCCGGTGCTGGGGGACGAGCACAGCGTCGTCGAGGCCATCGAGGTCTCCGGCGCAGACACCGTCGCGGTGACGGCAACCGAGCACATCGGCCATCACGGCCTGCGAAAGATGGTGTGGGACCTCGAGAAGAAGAAAGTCGATCTTGTCGTCTCTCCCGGCGTCATGGACGTCGCCGGCCCGCGACTGGTGATGCGGCCGGTCTCGGACTTTCCGCTCATCCACGTCGAGAAGCCGCAGTACAACGGGGCAAAGAAATTCGGGAAGACGGCCTTCGACCTCGTCTTCGCCGCGTCGGTGTTGCTGGTGATCTCGCCGATTCTGCTCACCCTTGCCGTGATCATCAAGCTCACCAGCAAGGGCTCGATCTTCTACAAGTCCGAGCGAATGGGTATGGACGGCAAGCCGTTCCAGATGATCAAGTTCCGCAGCATGGTGCAGGACGCAGACAAGCGGGTGCAGGATCTGGCTGCCCTCAACGAGGGTGCGGGCGTGCTGTTCAAGATGCGCGACGACCCCCGCGTCACATCCGTCGGCAAGGTGATGCGCAAATACAGCCTCGACGAGCTTCCGCAGTTCGTCAACGTCCTCACCCGCGAGATGAGTGTGGTGGGTCCGCGCCCGCCGCTGCGCAGAGAAGTCGAAACCTACGACGGCGAAGTGCGGCGACGATTGCTGGTCAAGCCGGGCATCACCGGGCTATGGCAGGTGAGTGGCCGATCTGATCTGTCGTGGGAAGAAAGCGTGCGTCTGGATCTCTCGTACGTCGAGAACTGGTCCATGACAGGCGATTTGCTCATCATCGCGAAGACCGCTGTTGCGGTCGCCAAGAGCGAAGGCGCGTACTGATCGCGCCGGGTGGATTTGCCCTCTGCATGGTGGTTCTATTTGTGTCATGTGCCGCTGACCTAGGAAGAAGTGGTCCCCGTCGTCGGTGACCACGCGATTCGCCCGTTCACAAAGTCGATGGCAACGCCGTCTGCATAGGGGTACTCGTCCGTGGTGGGGAAACCGTGTGCTGTTGTCCAGGCCGCGAGAATTGCCCCATGGACGGCGTGGGTTCCGTAAGTGGCGTGACTGAAGACGCGGAAGCCGGCGGGGTTGTCGAAGTCCTGCGTTCCGTTGGCGAAAGGTGCAATGGGCACCAACTGCCAACGGCGCGCAATCGAGCCGACGGGGACGGGAGAGCTGAACCAACCGTTGTTGGTCAGGAAGCGAGTGCCGTTCACATGCTCCTGCGCGAAGCCTCCGCCCATCTCGTAGACCGGCGTGATCGGCGCTCCGAGCGGTGAGTCCCGATTGGCCCCGAACAGTATCGCTTCCTGCCGGGCCGGAAGACCGGCAAGCTGAAGCGTGGCGACCGTGGCCAAGGCAGACTTGCCGGAGTAGTCGGTGTTCACTACCCCGAAGCGGTCCTCGTCATCGTTGCTGCTCGAGTTCGCGTCTCGTACGGTATAGATGTAGAAGGCACCTGCATACGAGACTTCGGTCCATTGCAGCAACGTGTTCATGATCAGGTCGGACTGCTGCTGTGGCGTCAATATTGTTGTCGGAGCGCCATATTCGGTAATCCATATCTTCTTGTCTCCATCCCCGTAGCGTCTCATGATCGAGTGCATTTCGACCATTTGACGCATCGGAGAGTTGTCGTAGAGTGCACCGATCGCCAATGGTGCTGCGTAGTCGTAGGGGTGAAACGAGAGTGCATCGAAGTGGCCGTGTAGTCCCGCGGTGTACATCTGGTTCAGAAATTCGATCGCATGCACTTTGCCGTCACTGTTGTCAGCTGGCCCCATCGCGCCGGCAACGACCGTGGCAGTCGGACTTGCTGCCTTGATCTTGGGATAGGCGGCGCGAACCATCGATGTGTAGAAGGCGGCATCCGGCGTCGGTGCGAAGAAGTGCCGCCCGTTGGGCTCGTTCCATATCTCGTACGCCGAAATTTGGCCGTTGTATCGCCCGGCGACGGTACCGGCGAAGGCACCGAATGCCGCGGCGGACGCGGGCCGGGTCGTCACCGTGGGAGCAGTTCCGTAACCCGCCCACGTCGGACACGACCAGAGGACGCCAAGGATGTTCAGGTTCCGTGCCCGCGCGGCGGTGACCACGTAGTCGATCATGCTCCAGTCGTATGTCGCCGGGTTCGGCTGTACGACATGCCACATGATGTCGATGCGTACGACAGTGCCGTGCGAGGCGGCTATGACGTCGAGTGTTCGATCTACGTCTGTGGTGGCACCGAACAGCAAACTCGAGCCTGTGGAATACCCGACTGGGACGGGTGCGGTCTCTGGTGGGTTCTCCGCGGGACCGAGCGTCCGTGTTGGTGAATCGGATCCAGCGATAGCCAGGGCACCCACCACTGACCCGGCGGCCACCGTTCCGATGAAGAAGCGACGTGACACGACCTGGCGGCCAGACCTACTCATATGGCTACGCCCACAATCGCATCGCTGGTCTTTCGATCACCACGTAGGTGAGGCTTGCGATGGCGATCGTGGCGCCGCAGAGAGCCGCGAAGCTCCAGAGCACGCCGAAGTAGGTGGCGGGTACTGGAATATCTGCTCGCTCGGCGAGCAACATGACCGGATAGTGCCACAGATAGATCGACAGCGAGATGGTTCCGACGTACTTGATCGGACGCCAATCTGTCACTGCGGCAATCGAAGAGTGCTCGCCGCGCGCGAGCGGGGTGATGATCAGCAGGACCAGGGCGGCGGAGGCGATCGCGAACGGCGTGGCCATCACACGGGGAGCAACAACGAAGCAGCAGAGCGCTGTTGCCAGAAAGACGAGCACGGTAATCCCAAGGGCGAATTGGATGCGAATCGTCGACCACGCCTTGAGTGCCCCGCCGCCGATAGCGACGTACACGACGGCAGCGATCATGCCCATGGCGAAGTTGTCTGCGAGGGCCAGGAAGCTACGGGATAGAACGGCGATCCAGTTCGGACCCCAGAAACGCTCCAGGGGTGTCAGCTGTGGGTTGGCATTCTGAAGCGCGATGACGACGGAGGTGGTGACGGCACCGACGACGATCAGAACGGCTGGGGCGATCAGCGCCAGTCTCAAAGTCGATATCGATGTCTTGCGGCTGAGCCAGAATGTCCCCATCGCCATCAGCGGCAGCAGCAGATAGAAGGTAAGTTCCACGGTCAACGACCACGAGGGATTCAGTCCGGTCTGCAACGTCGACGGGAAGAAGGACTGGGTCAGGGTGAGTTGAGCCAGCAGATGAAAGGGGTTGGTGATCATGCCCGTTCCGGCGTCCGAAGTGGTCCATCCGACACTGACGGGATTGACCACATACGAGGCCTGCAGGATGAAGTTGGTGACCAGGAAAATGAACAGGTATGCCGGAAAGATGCGCCGCACGCGTGCGATGAAGTAGCGCCGAGTCGACGGTTGTGTGTTGCCCGCGAACAGCTTTCGTACATATGGCAGGTAGAGCAAGAAACCCGACAGAACGAAGAAGAACGTCAGCCCTTGTCCCAGGAAGTCGATGCGAATGGTGTCGACGATGTTGGGGGCGTAGTGGGCCGATACGTGCACCAGTAGGACTGACAGACATGCGATCCCACGAGGTCCCTCGAGTCCGCTGAGCCATGTCTGCTTCGGCGGTTCGGAGCCTGGCGTATGGGGTGCTGTCTGCTGACGCATGTGCTCGAGTGAGTGCTTAGGCATGGTGCTTGTTCACCTTTCGCGGTGGCGCTGGCGGTGCAACGGGTTTATCCACGAACGGAAGTGGCTGTTGCGCTGAGATGTTCGAGTCGTCAGTTGGTTCCACAGCATCTGCCGCGACGAAGGTCAGCAACACGACGAATGCGAGCGTCACCGAGGGGTTGGTGACGACGGGAAAGTCCAGCTGCAGCCCTACCAGCGAGAAGCCCACGAGGCCGGCCCCGGCCACCCCGCTTTCCCAGGGTTCCTTCCGCGCATTTCGGTGCGCGAGGACGGCTCCTGCGACGAGGACGAGGACGAAGGCAAGGCCGACGAAGATGCCCCCGCGATAGATCGATACCAGCGGCGAGTTCGCGACGTAGTTGGCGTTGTACCCCGCCACCTCGTTGGTGAATTCGTCTATTCCCCAGCCCTTGCCGAAAAGCCAGTTTCCCTCCATGGCAGCAGGGAAATCCGAGAGGGCTGCGGTGCGGGCGCGGGTGCCGGTATCGGAAGCTGAGAAGGAATCGAAGATTCGATCGGCAACAGCGGGTACAGCGAGGGTGGAAGCGGCCGCGGCGATGCAGCCGGCAATGATCGTGATGCGCTTGTCGGCCCGCATCTTCTGGAACATCAGCAACGCGACTGCGGCGACGACTACGGAGAACATGGCACTTCTGCTCAGAGTGATCACCAAGGCTCCGCCGATGATGAGGGCATAGACAATTCGCTGCCGACCGCGTAGCAGTGCACACGCGAGGGTCAGTCCCACGAGGGTGAAGATCCCGGCGACGTTGGGATCGATGTAGGTTCCCGTCAACCGCACGACCTGCGTCATGCCGTCCTGGTAGAAGCGCAGGTGCGTACCGATGATGCCGGTGTTTCCGTATCCGAACGGGGCGAGGTGGTTCATCCACGAGCCGGACTTGTCGAGAAAGAACATAGCCAGCGCGAAGACGGATCCGGTGCCGACGCCATAGACGAAGACGCGGCCGAAGCGGCGTAGATCATCCTTCGGCAACCGCAGCAGTGGGAAAATTACCGACATTGCGACGAGCCACCGAGTGAACTCGGTGATGTCCTGCATCCTTACCGCCGTGGCGATCAGCGAAACGAAGGATGCCGCGATGAGAATCAGCACGGTGATCTCGACAGGGTCGATGGGGCCGAGTTCGATCGGATGTGTCATCGCAGAGATCCACACCATTACAACCATCAGCAACGCGATGGGTAGACCCGCGCCTGGGAGCACAGCGAAAGGCGCACATCCCGCGCTGAACGCCAAGCCCACGTAGGACCAGCGTGGTTGCACCACAGCGACAGTGACTGCGGCCAGACCGGCGATGAGCGCGGCCCCGAGAGTCAGGCCGAGCTTCTGGCCGCTACCCAACCCGATGCCGAGCACCAGGGGCAACACCACTGTCATGAACACGGCCCCGAGTGCCGCACGATTCAGCACGGTCTGAGCCAACCGTGCACCGAGTCGTGCGGCACCCGGCTCTGCCAACGTTGCTCGCCTCGCTCGTAGAGCTCGCGGCCTGCGGCGACAGCGGCCGACCGGTCCAGCAGGAATTCGCGACACCGTTCGATGGCGACCGCCGGATCGGCGATGCCCTCGATGCCCAGAGCGGAGGACAGGGAGCCGACCGCCGCGGGAGTACCGACGACGGGCAGACCGCGGCTGGCTGCATCGAGAATCTTCACGCGGACGCCGCCCCCGGTAGCGATCGGTGCCACGAGCGCGCGGCAGGTGTCGAGGAAGCCGGCCAGATCGTCGACGAATCCGAGATCACGGACCCCGTCGGGCAGGTCGAGATCGTCCGCGTCGGGATGGGGAGTGCCGACGATGCAGAGCTCGGCATCGTCGATGCCCGCACAGATCTGCGGCCACCAGCCCAGCAGAATCTTGTAGGCCTCCTGATTCGGAGGCCACGTGCGATCTCCGAAGAACACCAATCGATTGCCGGAGTTCGCGATGTTCACTTGCTTCTTGGGAGGGAGTGTCAGATCCAGCCAGTATGTACGGGCGATACCTGCGCGTCGGTAGAACTCGGCCTCGTCCTCGTCGTAGGTGCCCACGGTGTACGCCCCGCGGGCGACGCGCAGTTCGTCGCGCAGGATGCGCGTGGAATCGAGCTTTCCGATCAGGCCCCGGGTCGCCTTCCACACCAGAGTCTCGGAGACGACTGTGCTGACGGCAAGGGGGATGGTGCCGGCCTTGGTGGAGCGGAGGAACGGCTCGGCCATGTAGGTGTGGTCAGCGACGAAGATGTCGGAATCGGTGTCGTCGATGGCGGCGACGACGGAGTCGATGTCGAACCTGCTGTGCACCAGACTCTTACGGTAGCGAGCGCTGCGCAGGGCGATGGTCTTGATATCTGCGTCGGCCTTGGGAACTCGCCGCCAGCCGTCGGCCGTGCTCTCGGGCCGAGTCGACAGGCAGATGGCCCGGACGTCGTAGGACTCGGCGGCAATGCCCATCACCAGTCTCGCCATGGTCAGATCGCCGGTGGATTCGTGGCTGGGATCCTTCGCCAGCAGGAAGGTCGCTTTCACGACGGTTTCACCTCCGCAGGACGGTGTACGTAGATCGCGCGACGGTAGACGAGGAGCATGGCGAACTCGCAGTACACGCACGCGATGGCTGCGCCGTACCCACCGAGCCAATGCGCCAGAACGAACACCGAGACCACCTTCAGCGCCGCCACACTGGCTGTGGTGCGCACTCTCAGTGCATCTCGATGTTGTAGCGACAGGATCATCGTGAACACGAAGTTGACCGATCGACCGAAGACGAAGAGCGACAGGATCATTGCCACGTAGCCGACGTCGTCGTAGCCTCCCCACAGCAGCACTCCGACGCCCACGGCTGCCATCGCCGCGGCCGTCGTCAGCGATACCTTCACGATGTTGTTCACCGGGGGAGCGGAATCGATGTGGCCGCGCGCATCTCGCAGCGAATTGACGAAGGTGTTCGCGTAATTCTGACCGATCGAGGCGATGGCCAGGGCGGTGACGATCGCGACCGAGTAATAACCTGCCGCATCGGATCCGGCAACGTACCCGATGATGAGGACGTCGCCCGATGCGTATGCCGCGGCGGCAAATGCTTCGGAGGACAGCAGGGTGATCTCGCGTCGGTGGCCCGGCATCTGGGGTGCGTGTCCCGGTACGAACCTCAGGGTGGCGCACCAGATCACGATGTACGGCAACAGGTACAGCGTGCTCGAAACGTACAGCTGCGGATCCTGTGCCAGGTACAGGTACGAGCCGCCGAGGCCGATGGCGACGAGTTGTCGTGCGGCGTCGAACCGCATGGTGACATCCGGTCTGCTCTCCCGCAGGTAGCTGCTCTTGAAGGTGTTGAACAGCAGCTCGCCTGCGGCGACGACAATCGCGAATCCGGCCACGTACCACTGGGTGTACACGGCGATCCCGATGGCCGCGATCGCGGTACCGAACAGCACACGCAGGCATCGTTCACGCTGGAAGTCGTCCTCGGATACCCGCAGCGACCGGACGAAGAAGGCGTTGTCGAGCGGAGCGTTGAGCAGTGCTGCACCGGCGAATCCCATTGCGTAGATTCCGTATTCGCCGACACCGAGAGTGTGAATCATCGCCGCTGTCCACAGCAGACCGAACACTCGTCCGCTGTAGCTCCAGAACGAGGCGAGCCCGGCGCGGACGATGTTGCTGTTCGGAATGACTCTGGGCATGGCTACAGGTCTGCCCAGGCGTCGAGGAAGGGCTGTGCGCACCGGTCGATGGTGCGGGCCTGCCGTAGTGTGCGAACTTCGGCCTCACTGGCAAGGAGCTGGCCCTCGTCACAGATGATCGAATTCGCCTTGGCCGCAATGGCGTCGATGCCGCCCTCGACTCCGATCGCCCCGCCTTCGGACGCGGTCTCCACCAACGAGCCGTCGAGAATGCAGATGATCGGGGTGTTGTAGGCGAACGAGCGGGACACCGCACTCGATGCGGCCCATACCTTTCCGTACGGATTGTCCTTGGAGTACGGCACGATCAAGAAGCGGAAGGAGGCGAAAAAGGCATCTTCTTTCTCGTCGTTGACCTCGCCCAGAACCTGCACGCCCTCGGTGGCGGGCAGCGTGTCGGTGCCGCGTCCGGCCACCACGATTCCGATCGAATCATCGAGTTGCTCGCGCAGCCGGCCGATGAGCTCGAATCCCTTGCCCTTGTAGACGTGGCCGAACATGCCCACGGCGGCAGGTCGTTCGGCCAGCGGGGGCAGCTCGCCGCGCGCCGGTACGAAAATACGCGAGGCCACCGCGGTGGAACCGGTCATCTGCATGCCCACGTTGTCGGCACCGATGCTCGTGAGCGCGAACAGGGTGCGGCCCCTCGTGGCTCGACGCTGCAGTGCCGCGATCAGGGGTCGGGTGGGGTAATGCACGGCGTGATGCAGTAGCCGAAATCGATAGAGCAGCTTGGTCTTGAACGGCCACCACGCCGGGTTGGGGGCGTCGTGCACCGTCGAGGTCACCGGGATACGGCGGGGGAGCCACGAGGCCCAGAACGTCGAGATCGATCCGGCGCTCTGCTCGAAGTGCACGATTACGGGGCCGCGCTTCTCGGCCGCGAGCACCGAGGCACGCACTGCACGGACGTTGGTGAGGACGTCGCGGACGGTCTCGGCACCGTCGGTGGCGATGCGGTACTCGATCACTTCGAGGAAGTGATCGCGGACCGAATCGAGGAAGTCGTCGGCATAGTCGCCCACACCGCTTCGGCCTGCGGACGGGGCGATGTAGACGAGTCGGGTCTCGGCGAGGGGAGCCATGATCTTCTGCCTTCTCGTCAGTACAGCAGGGGTCGAAAGACAGGGTGGTAGTCCAGAGTCGATGTGCGGGTTCCGACAACTTTGGCGGGGATCCCGGCCACGATCTCCATATCTGCGACGGACTTTCGCACCAGTGAACATCCGCCGACGACGGCGCCGTCGCCGATGGTCAACCCCTGAAGGATGGTGGCCCTGCTGGCGATCCAGGCGTGATGGCCGATCCGGACAGGACCGAGCTCTATCGCGAAGTCGTCACTGTGGACGAGGTGTTGGCCGGTGATGATATGCACGTCGGACGCCAGCACCACACTGTTCTCGAGGCTGAGGCCGCCGCGGGCGTCGAGCATGCAGTCGAATCCGATGGAACAGTTGTCTCCGATCACGAGGCGATCGATACCCAGCACCGTCGTGCCCATCATGATCGAAGTGTTGGTCCCGATCGTGGCTCCGAACCTCCGGAGAAATGTCTGCCGGATCCAATGCGAGGGGATACGGGTGATAGCCCAGTTGAAGATCCGCTCGCCGAACTGTGTCCTGCGACTGCTCTCATAGACATCGGTCATCGCAACTGCCCCTCGATCAGCGCCAGGTCGTGTTCGACCATCGCGGCGACGACATCGGCAAATCGTTTGGTGGGCTCCCACCCCAGCTCTGCCTTGGCTTTGCTTGCGTCGCCCACCATTTCCGCAGACTCCGCGGGCCTGCCGAACGCGTCGGAGGTGGTGACGAAGGAGTGCCAGTCTTCGATCCCCGCGGCATGGAATGCGGCCGCGACGAACTCTCGTACAGAATGGGCTTCGCCGGTGGCGATGACGAAGTCACCACCGGTCTCGTGTCCGGCCATACGCAGCGCCGCATCCACATAGTCGGGGGCCCACCCCCAGTCGCGACGAGCATCGAGATTTCCCAGTTCCAGAGTCGACTGGTGGCCGTGCGCAATGGCCGCTGCTGCTGCGGTGATCTTGCGTGTCACGAAACGATGTGGCCGAAGAGTGGATTCGTGGTTGTAGAAGATTGCGTTGCTGGCCCGCAGGCCCCGGGCGCGATACATCTGCACGATGTGGTGGCTGAACGCCTTGGTTGCTCCATAGGGGGAAAGTGGGGCGATAGCTGTGTTTTCGTCCTGCGGAGAGGACGGGGTTCCGGCAAATATCTCTGCGCTCGAGGCATTGACCAGAACGCGGTCTATGCCGGTCGTGTTCTGTAGATCCAGTAGTGAGTCGATGATTGCAACAATCGACTGTCCGTTCACAGCCGTGGTCTCGATCGGATGGCTCCATGAATACGCAACCGAGGATATTCCGGCGAAATGAAACACCAAGTCTGGTTCGGTGTCATAAACAATCCGACGGCATGCATTTTCGTTGCGTAGTTCGACTTCGACGACGGAAAGTCCGCAAATATCGTCTATATCCGAGTGGTCGGTTTCCGGCTGCACGGTGCCGATTACTTCGTATTCGAGTTCCGTAAGTCGCCGGGCCAAAATGTTGCCGTCCTGTCCGGCGACGCCGGTGATGAGTGCGCGGGGGCTCACCGGAGGGCCGGCCCCTCGGCGCGCTCGGCGCGCAGCAGTTCCAGATCGCTACGGACCATGAGCCCCACGAGGTCCGGGAAATCCAGGGTGGGCTTCCAACCGAGGACGCTGCGTGCTTTGGTGGCGTCCCCGATCAGAAGGTCGACTTCGGCGGGGCGCATGAAGGCGGGGTCGACGTGGACTTTGGCTGTCCAGTCGTCGATGCCGACTGCGGCGAATGCGTGGTCTAGTAGCTCACGAATGGAGTGGGTTTCACCGGTGGAGATGACGTAGTCGTCGGCGTGGTCTTGTTGGAGCATCAGCCACATGGCTTCGACGTAGTCGCCTGCGAAGCCCCAGTCGCGTTTGGCGTCGAGGTTGCCCAGGGCGATGTTCTCCTGTAGTCCCATCGAGATGCGGGCGACGGCCATCGAGACTTTGCGGGTGACGAATTCCGGTCCGCGGCGGGGTGATTCGTGGTTGAACAGGATGCCCGAGCTGGCGTGCAGTCCGTAGGATTCGCGGTAGTTGATGGTCATGTAGTGCCCGTAGACCTTGGCTACGCCGTAGGGGCTGCGCGGCCAGAGCAGGGTGTGTTCGTTCTGCGGTACCTGTTGGACTTTGCCGAACATCTCACTGCTCGATGCCTGGTAGAACCGCACGTGTTTGCCGGAGCTGTCCTGGTAGAAGCGCAGTGCCTCGAGCACGTTGAGTACGCCGCCTGCGGTGACGTCGGTGGTGAGACGCGCGTTCTCCCAGGAATACGCGACGAAGGAGATTGCGCCGAGGTTGTAGACCTCGTCGGGTTGGGCGTCGCTGAAGGCGCGCATCAGTGACGACAGGTCCAGTAGGTTGCCGGAGAGGATTTCCACGAACGGGTGCGATTTCTCCAGTAACGTTCGCTTTGGATTGTTTTGGCCCTGTACCAAACCGTAGACCTTGTATCCCTTGGAGTGGAGGAGCTCTGATAGGTACAGCCCGTCCTGTCCGGTGATTCCGGTTATCAACGCACTCTTCATGCTCGCCTCTCGCGCCCTGATGTATCCGCCCCGACGGCTGGCTTATCTTTTCACGTACACGTCGTTCGCGTGCAGTGAACGCAGTGGTGTGAAAATTAGTTAGCGCATACGAAATGAATGTCATCGACATCGTCGATAATCCTCGGAATGGATGTTGGTTCTGCGCGTGGGGTGAAACAAGATCTACTATTCGACCTTGGTGGTACCGCCCGGTGTCACGTGTGAAGGATTCGGCAGGAGCGCTTCGCGTTGGACATCCGTGAGTACCTGAGGATTTGGCGGTCGCGCTGGGTTTCGATAGGCGTTACCGTTGCCGTCGCGGTGCTCGGGGCTGCCACTGCCAGCGCTCTCAGCACGCCTCTGTACCAGGCATCGACACAGTTGTTCGTCGGTGCCGCGGGTGGGGCATCGGCGAGCGAGGCTTACCAGAACAATCTTTTCGCCAAGGAACGCGTCACCTCTTACGCGAGCCTCGCTGCCGGGAAACAGGTGGCGCAGCGAACGATCGACACCCTCGACTTGGATATGAGTGCCGATGAGCTAATGGAGCGCGTGACGGCTACTCCGGTCCCTGACTCGGTCCTGCTCGACCTGTCGGTCCTGGATTCCGATGCCGACAGAGCGGCGGACCTGGCCAATTCCGTTGCCGAGCAAACTAGTCGGTTGGTGTCCGAATTGGAGGGTTCGGAGGGTGAAGGGTCTCCGGCAGCGGCCACGGTGGTCCAGTCAGCCGCCGTACCGACGAGCCCAGTCTCGCCCCTGTGGGGCCGAAATATCCTGATCGGTCTCGTCGGCGGCCTGTTTTTGGGTCTGATCGTGTCGGTGCTCCGCGACCGCCTCGACGTCTCCGTCAACGACCGGACGCGACTCGGTGATTCGGTCTCGTGCCCGGTGGTCGGCGGGATTCCGTTCGTCAAGATCAAGAAGAGCGCCACCCCGGTGTTGTTCGGCGACAAGTACATCGAGGCGTCGGAGGCCCTGCGAGAACTGAGGACCAACCTGCAGTTCCTCGGTATCGACAATCCGCCACGTTCGATGGTGATCACCAGTGCCGAGGACGGTGCGGGAAAAACTGTCACCGCGGTCGGTCTCGGCGTCGCACTGGGCGAGGCCGGGCACTCGGTGATTCTGGTCGACGCCGATCTACGTAAGGCTCAGCTCGCTCGTCACCTGGGGGTGATGTCCGATGTGGGACTGTCGAGCATATTGACTCATCAGGTGAGCGCGAACCAGGCGATCGCAACGTCGACGCACGAGAACGTGCATGTGATGCCCGCCGGGGTTGTTCCCCCCAACCCCAGTGAACTGCTCAGCACTCCCACGTTTCGCAAGTTGATCAGGGACCTGTCCGGGCTGTACGACTTCGTGTTGATCGACTCCCCGGCCGCCCTCCGCTACACCGACGCGGCGTTGCTGGCTGCTGCGTGCGACGGGGCAGTGCTGCTCGCGCGAAGTGGGCGGACCAGAACGACCGACTTGGCGAAGGTGACGGAAAAGATGGGAATGGTCGACGCAACAGTGCTGGGTGCGGTTCTGGTCGGATCGAAGAGCAGGGATCGCTGACTATATGGCGTCGGCGGACGCCAATCATCCGGTTGGCCTCACGTGTCCCCGGCCCTCAATACAGAAGGGGCCGATAGTCGGGGTGGTAGCGAAGTTCGGACCGGCGAACACCCAAGTGCGCGGCGGGTACACCGCCCACTATCTCCATGGGAGCGACGTCATTTCGCACCAAAGCGCAGGCAGCAACCACGGCACCGGGGCCGATGTGAACTCCGTCGGTGACGGTCGCACGACTGGCAACCCACGCGTGGTGCTCGATGTGGATAGGTGACCACAGGGCTTTGAAGTCGTCGGAGTGCACGTCGTGGTGGCCACCGACGACATGAACGTCGCTGGCGAGTACCACGTCATTGTCGATGGTGAGGCCGCCCCGGGCGTCGAGTAGGCAACGGAAGCCGATGGAGCAGTTGCTTCCGATGACGAGTTTGCGGATGCCGTGAACCCGGGTGCCCATCATGATCGACGAGCTACTGCCGATCCGAGTTCCGAACGCCCGCAACCAGTTCTGTCGAATCCAGTGCGACGGGATCTGCGTAACCAGAAGATTGAACAGACGCTCGCCGATCTGCTCGCGGGCCGATGTCGTTTCGGTGTCGAACACGATCTTTTCCCGGGACCTCGTCATGGCTGTCCTTTCGTGGGCATCTTCTGCACCTTAACGGACAGTGGGGCAGGAGTGTCCCTGCCCGACAACAGCATCCGAAAACAAGCAACGAGTACTCGAATGCCGCGAGTAAAAGACATCAAGATTCCAATATATTTCTGCGTTACGCTCGCGCAATTGGTGTAATGATGCGACGATACCGTTCAACAAGTAAAGAGCTACTCCCGCCAGCAGGAGACATCATGCCCGCTCGACTACTCCGAGTTCTTCATGTCTCCGAGGCGTTCGGTGGTGGTGTGCGCACCGCGATGGTGAATTACGTCCTTGGAACCCCGGAGTTCGAGCACTCGATGGTCCTGCGACTTCGGGCGGGGCACGAGACCGTCGAGGTGCCCGAAGATGTTGACGTGGAGTATGTTTCAGGTGGACTGATCGATTTCTTCAAGGCAGCATTGCGTGCTGTCGACCAGGGTGACTACGACATCGTGCACCTGCATTCGAGCTATGCCGGCGTGCTTCGCGCGTTTCTCCCCAAAAACGTGCGCATTGTCTACACGCCGCACTGCTACGTGATGGAGGCGAAAAAAGCTGCCTATCGCACAGTCACCTACAGAATGGTCGAGAAGGCGCTCGCGCAGCGCCCGCAGCTGTTGATGGCCGTCTCACCTCGAGAAGCCGCGATCGGGCTGTCGTTGAGGCCGTCCATGCACGCCGAAATTGTCGAGAACGTCGCAGTGGCGCTGCCTGTTCCGTTCACCAAAGCGCATCGCAACAGTGCCAAGCCGATCATCACGATGGTCGGCCGAATCATGGCGCAGAAGGATCCGTTCTTCTTCGCAGACGTGGCCAGGCAATTGGGCACCGAACGCTTTCGTTTCATGTGGATCGGCGACGGTGACGACGACGGCCGGCTCGCACTGGAAGAGGCCGGCGTCGAAGTCACCGGATGGCTACCTTCCGCCGACGTCTGGGACGCGCTGGAGATCACCGACCTCTACCTCCACACGGCTGCATGGGAGGGTGGCCCACTGTCCACGCTGGAGGCAGCGGATGCCGGGTGTCCGTTGCTCGCCCGCACCATCCCCAGCATGGAGTCGCTCGGGTATCCGCTTGCAGGCACCGAATCCGAGGCCGTTGCCTCCTCGGTCGAACGGTTCTTCGCCGACCCGGCCTATCGGGAGGATGTGTCGATGACGAGCCGCCAGATCGCCCGCAACGCATCGCTCGAGAACTTGGGCCGCAATCTCGCTCACATGTACGGACGCGCGATGGTCGAGTTGAAGCCGCGCACCGTGCGTGCCGAGCGTGAACACCGCCGCGTCGAACGCACCGCGGCCATCAGCTGATCCCTGTGTTGAGGAGTATTGCCCTGCGGGACTCGTAAGCGAAGACACGCGGATCTGTGGCAGTCGACGTGGCGGTCCATCTCTGATGCGCTCGCTTCTTTTTGCAAAGTCACGTTCCGCAGCATGGTTACTCGGTTTCGACAGTCAGGTGAACGTTTGTCTGCACGGAACGAAGGCGTTCGAATCGACTTCTCGCACGTCGAAACCCGGTAGTTGAGTGGTGAACTGCTCATCAACGCCAAGACCACCGGCGCAGTTACCAAGTGCGATGGGCTCAGTGAGGTAGCCCGCGGCTCGAGTATCGGCGGGCCTGATCCGTGTCTACTATTCGCTTGTAAAGCATCAGTAAGACCGACGGGGAACGGACAGCATGCGAATCACAGTCTTTGGTACCGGCTACCTCGGTGCCACGCACGCCGCCTGCATGGCCGAACTCGGCCACGAGGTACTGGGCGTCGACGTGGACCCGGCCAAGCTCGCGAAGCTCGAAGCCGGCGAGGTTCCGTTTTGGGAGCCCGGTCTCGAAGAGGTGCTGCAGCGCAACATCGCGGCCGGTCGCTTGCGCTTCACTGCGTCCTACCAGGAAGCCGCGGACTTCGCGGAGGTTCACTTCCTCGGTGTCGGCACTCCCCAGAAGAAGGGGGAATTCGCGGCCGACATGAAATTCGTCGACTCGGTCATCGAGACGCTCGCGCCGTTGCTCACCAAGCCCGCCGTGATCTTCGGTAAATCGACCGTTCCCGTCGGCACCGCCGAGCGGCTCGGCCACATGGCCCGCGAACTGGCCCCGGCCGGCGACGGCGTCGAGGTCGCCTGGAACCCTGAGTTCCTTCGCGAGGGCTACGCAGTCAAAGACACTCTGCACCCGGATCGTCTGGTGCTGGGTGTCGATCGCCAGCGGCCGGGCAGGGCGGAGGAGCTGGCCCGCGAGGTCTACGCCCAGCTGCTCGACGAGCAGATTCCGTTCCTGGTGACGGACTTAGCCACGGCCGAGCTGGTCAAGGCCTCGGCCAATGCGTTCCTGGCCACCAAGATCTCGTTCATCAATGCCATTGCCGAGGTGTGCGAGGCAGCCGGAGCAGACGTGACCGTCCTCGCCGACGCGATCGGCCACGACGAGCGCATCGGCCGCAAGTTCCTGAACGCGGGTATCGGCTTCGGTGGTGGCTGTCTGCCGAAGGACATCCGGGCGTTCATGGCCAGGGCTGGCGAGCTCGGTGCCGATCAGGCTCTGACGTTCCTCCGTGAGGTCGACAACATCAACATGCGGCGACGCACCCGCATGGTCGAGTTGGCCCGTGAGGCGTGCGGCTCGCTACTCGGTGCCCGGGTGGCTGTGCTCGGCGCGGCCTTCAAGCCCGACTCCGACGACGTTCGTGATTCACCGGCTCTGAACGTGGCAGGTCAGATCCAGCTCCAGGGTGCAACGGTCAACGTGTACGACCCGAAGGCCATGGAGAACTCCCGGGCGCTGTTCCCCACGCTGACCTATAACAACACCGCTCTCGAGGCCTGCGAGGGTGCAGACGTGGTGCTGGTGCTGACGGAGTGGCAAGAGTTCAAGGCTCTGGTGCCCAGCGACCTGGACGGCGTGGTGCGCAGCAAGAAGCTGATCGATGGTCGCAACTGCTTGGACCCGGAGCAGTGGCGTGTGGCGGGTTGGAACTACCGAGGCTTAGGTCGTCCCTGAGCTCGACCAGGCAATTCGATCGCACAATTCATTCGATGGAATGAATTGTCGGCCAGTTGCGTCTGTAGGTATCTGTAATTCGCATTAACGCACACCGACCACGAGGCGAACGTATTGCTTTGCACTCATCGACTAGTGTTGATGTTTGTTAAAAGCGGTCTCGGCCCCAATTGGCGGGTAAATCACCCGACAAACAACCCGGAACACTGTGAGTGGTCACCAAAGTGCGTCGATCGTGCTCGTGTGTAACGTTTTTGGACCTCGTGGCGGTTACACCTTGGAAGTCCCAGTCACCCGTTTCGCCTAGTCAGCGTATGTGTGGTAAACCGAACGGGCGCTGTTATTTATCTGTGATCTGCGCCGCTCGCGTGGTGCTACTGATAGCAGCGTGGGACTATTTCAATTCGATACCAGTCGCTTTCCAGATTGGTTCGGATGTCAGACCAGCGTCCACCGGGGGTGGTCGCAGACGCGCAGAAGGAGGGGAGCAGGTGGCATCTGTCGGGGCGGCACCACGCTCACTCTGGGGATCCTCGCGGTCCGGGGAGTTGAAGACTCGCAAGCTGACATCGCGGCATGTGTGGGAACGTCAGTACATCGCCCGTCTTAGGGTGACCGACGGGTTGGCAGTGGTCCTGGCCGTTGCCCTCGCCCAGTTCGTACGGTTCGGAGGGGTCGAGATGTCGGGCTTCACGAACTCTGTGATCTACACGGGTGTATCAGCCGCACTCGCCGGCCTGTGGCTCGCGTTTCTAGCCATCTTCCGAACCCGGTCGACGCGGGTGATCGGCGACGGTGCCGAGGAGTACCGCCGCATTGTGTCGGCCACCTTCCGGCTCTTCGGTGTTATCGCGATCATCTCCCTTCTGTTCCGTATCGACTTTGCCCGCCTATACCTGGCCATCGCGCTTCCCGTGGGATTGGTGGCGTTGCTCGTCAGTCGCTGGCTGTGGCGAAAGGTTGTCACTCGACTCCGCAGCGAAGACAAGTACAAGACGTCGGTGCTGATCGTCGGAAGCCGCTCAGCTGCGGTCTCGATGGCCGAGTCGTTCGAGCGTTCGCCGTCCTCGGGCTACGCGGTGGTAGGAATGTGCATGCCCGGCTACGAGGTGCCGAGTGACGGAATCGTTCACGTCGAAGGTGCCGACATCCCGGTACTCGGTAGTGAGCGAGACGTCCTCGCCGCGATCGACGAGTGCGGTGCCGACACTGTTGCGGTGACAGCCACCGAACACCTCGGCCATAGGGGCATTCGCAAGATGATCTGGGACCTGGAGAAGAAAAATGTCGATCTTGTGGTCGCGCCCGGCGTCGTCGACGTGGCCGGCCCTCGCTTGGTGATGCGGCCGGTCGCAGGGTTCCCGCTACTCCACGTCGAGAAGCCTCAGTACAACGGCGCGACGCGATTCAGCAAGGTCGCCTTCGATCTGACGTTCGCGGCACTGGTTCTGGTGTTGATCTCGCCGGTGCTACTTGCAGTAGCGATTGCTGTGAAGCTCACCAGTCGTGGACCGGTGTTCTACAACTCGGAGCGGATGGGCATCGACGGCAAACCGTTCTCGATGATCAAGTTCCGCAGCATGACCATCGATGCGGACCAGCAGGTGGCGCATCTGCTCGACCGGAACGAGGGTGCCGGTGGAGTGCTGTTCAAGATGCGGAACGATCCGCGGGTAACACCGGTCGGCAAGATCTTGCGCCGCTTCAGCCTCGATGAGCTTCCCCAGTTCATCAACGTGCTCAGGCGCGAGATGAGCGTCGTTGGTCCGAGGCCGCCACTGCGCCGCGAGGTGGAAACCTATAACGGTGACGTTCGTCGTCGCTTGCTGGTCAAGCCGGGGGTAACAGGGCTGTGGCAGGTCAGTGGACGATCCGACTTGTCGTGGGAAGAGACTGTGCGACTGGATCTTTCGTACGTTGAGAACTGGTCGATGGTGGGGGACCTTCTGATCATTGCCAAGACACTTAAGGCAGTAACCCGCAGCGACGGTGCGTATTGATGGAAGAACAACTTCATGGAGACCTCACTGGTCGGTCCCCTAGAGCGATCCTCCTACTTTCTACGGCCAATTTTGATGCCGCAGTCTGGACTAATAAGCAATTTCTTGCGAGCAAATTAGCTGCAGACAGGAAAGTCTACTATGTCAACTCGTTAGGTCTACGTGCGCCGGGCTTAAATCGAGCTGACGCAATCCGTGCGCTCAAGTCATTAACTTCACGAATCAAGCGAACAAAACCAGGGTCAGAAATTCGCGCGACTGAAGTCGAGACCCCCAACTTGACAGTAATTAACCCTACGGTATTACCTTTTCACAAGTACCGTATAATCAGAATGCTCAACCGGAAACTATTGCTTCGACAACTGCATCGGCGTGTGCCGCAGATGAGGGAGGCAGTCCTATGGACATTCAGTCCGATGACTTACGGTTTAGAGCAACAAACAGCTTCGACTGTTTATCACAGTGTTGATCTTTTGCACACCTTAGATAGAGTTCCAGAAGGGACGCTACTCTCAGCTGAGCGTCGATTATTGCGGCACGCCTCCCACTCTATTGCAAGCAGCTCGGGTGTCTTGCAGCATCTGGCTACCATGGGCGCTCTAAAACCACAACTCTGGGAAAATGTTGCTGATGTGACGTTATTCGACAGACCGGAACTGGAGCGCTCAGAAATTGCAATTTTCGCAGGCAATCTGACACCCCAGAAAATCGATATAAACCTCTTGTGGGGTGTTGTGGCGCGTGGAATTGACCTAGTTATTGCGGGCCCGATAGATATCGATGGGACTAGCGATTCCCGAATAGACGAGCTACTCGCGGATCCAAATGTAAAGTATCTCGGGCGACTGACCCAACAGGAACTGGCTCTGCAGATGAATCGTTGCACAGTAGGCTTGATACCGTACACACTGAACGACTATACGGCAGGTGTTTTTCCGCTGAAGGTATATGAGTACCTCGCAGCCGGACTTCATGTGGTTGCGACGCCTTTACCAAGTCTGCAGCAGCACTCTGAGGAAGTGCAACTAACCTCCGGTGAGGCACCATTTGTGAATGCTGTAGCTGCAAATTTGAAAGTCGCAGATCCAGACACCATTGAGAGTCGTAAGCGATCTGCGCGCGACCATTCGTGGGAATCGCGAATGGCCGCAGTCCGATCGCTTCTAGACGGACTTTGAGAAGAGATGCCCAAAACACGCCGACTGAGTGAGTACCGAAACTATGCCAAAAGCTTAATTGCTTACAGTCTAAACCCAGTTGTGGGACTGGTTACCGGCCCAATACTCGCTCATTCATTGGGGCCGGACGGACGCGGGCAACTAGCGGCTATACTTCAACCACTAACTTTGGCCGATTCGTTCGCAGCAATTGGAATCCCGACGGCAGTTGTCTACTTTATCGCGCAGCGATACGACCGTGCGATCGTTTCTAGATTGGCGTACCGCGGCGTCGCATTCACGTCGATCTCAGTCTACTGTGTGCTAACTATCTACGCCACACGAATCGCCCAGGCGCAGAATATAGGAATTAGTTTGGTCTTGCTTGCCTGGCTATCTGTCATATTTGCTGCACTGGCGAGCGTACGGCGCGCGAAACATGCAGCAGTCAGTAATTGGCGGGTATTGGATGCGGAACGCATGATATCGGCATGCCTCAGGCTCGTGACAATAGCGGGATTAGGAATAGGATCCGTTGATCAGCTGTCACCATTCGTTGCCGCATACCTACTTTCCGGTATTTGTGCATATTCAGTACTCGTCACTCCGACGCCCGGATTGCAGAAGAATTTCGGACGTCCAATAAGTACAGCTAAGTTCGCCAAGTTTTCCGGAGTTACTGCACTATCGACGATAGCGCTGGCCGCGAGTAATAGGCTCGATCAGGCAGTGCTACCAATCGCCATCTCAAGTCGAGAACTGGGCTTATATGCTGTAGCCGTAACTTTGGCAGAAATACCGCTGATTGCGGCAACGGTAAGTTCCCGAAACATGCTTTCGGCTAGCGCCACCGAACGCGGAACGTCTAAACTACGTCAAACGCTAGGCATGAGTGTCGCTGCGGTGGGCGTGTGTGCCGTAGCTATATCCATGGCGGGGTCGTATATCGTTTCTTTACTTTTTGGATCGGAATTCTCAGATTCCGCAGAACTCTTGAGGATTCTATTAATCGGCACTGTATTCACGTCAATCAGCAGCGTTCTCGCTGCCTACATTACAGGTCAAGGATACCCACTATCCGCCGCTTCAATCTTCGGGGCTAACGTGATATTTCTATTTTTCGCATACATTTCAAAATGGGGGGAGATAAATGCTCAGTACGCCGCGAGTGTGTCATCTGCTTCGCAGATTGTCTCGACGTCCGTAGGCATTGTGTTGGTACTTCGGACGGTTAGAAAGCGGCGCCAAGCACAATCACTAATTCCCGTAGGAAGAGGTTAATATGTCGGGAACACAGGGCACAAATGTCGCGATCGCACATGACTATCTCGTGCAGTTTGGCGGGGCTGAGCGAGTTGTCCAGTCATGGGTTGACGCGTGGCCACGTGCTTCTGTGTCGACGCTTGCTTACTTACCTGATCGTACATACGGAACCTTCAGGTCGGCTCAAATTAACGTCAGGCTGACGAGCCAATTCGCGGCGGCGCACGTCGATGCACTACTTCCACTACTTCCGGTATTAAGTAAGGGGTTTGTAATACCAGGTGACGCAGACATCGCATTAATATCCACATCCGGTTTCGCGCACATGTTCAAATTCTGCGGACCAAAAGTAGTGTACTTTCACAGTCCAGCCCGTTGGCTCTATGAATCTTCACTGTACAAGCAGGGTTTGACGCGGGCAAAAAGAATTGCACTTACCGCATCGACACCGCATCTGCGTCGATACGACAAGTTGGTAAAAGATAGCAGAACCAACGTAGTAGCGAACAGTCGGGTTACGCAGGCGCGGATTTGGCGAGCATATGGCATCAATTCAGAGGTTATCAACCCGCCGGTGCGAGAAATTAGAGAATCCTACGAAACGCTGTCGAGGACGTTGCCAGACAACTTCCTCCTATGCGTCGCACGAGCGCGGGGGTACAAAAACGTCGAGTTAGCGGTGCGCGCAGCGAGACGGGCCGGAATAACGCTCGTAGTTGCCGGAACGGGTACTGAGTCACTAGGTGACAGCCCTGACTTGCGCGGTATGGGTCGGGTCTCGGATGGACAACTTCGTTCGCTTTACAGGGCAGCTTCGGCAGTGCTTTTGACCGGGGACGAAGATTTTGGGCTTACAGGACCTGAAGCAAATTTGGAGGGAACGCCATCGGTTGCGGTGCCGAAAGGTGGATACCTTGAGACGGTGACTGAGGGTGAGAACGGATACCTGTCAACAGAAGAAACTCCAGAATCCCTATCTGACGCAATTCATCAAGTTCTAGACCATGAATGGCCCAACCTCGCAGATTACGCACGCAAAAGGTTCTCTCTATCGACGCATGTCGCTAAGATTGAGGAGCAATTTCGAAGTTTGATTCGGCAGTAGGTGCGAATGAGGGTAGGGCGGAACACTGTGACTTCACATCAGTATGGCGCGGCAGGTTGGCAGAATTACGAATGGCATATTTTACCGCGGGGTGACCGAATTATCGAAGCGAACGGGTCCGCCGTACTACGGGTGTGTCGTGAGTTGATCAAAGCCAGCCATTCCTGTGGTAACCAAGCCGAACTTATAGCGGACCGGAATCTCAAACATGACGGTTATGGCTGTGAGGGAAAAATAGAATACCGCAAATTCAGGGACAGTAAGCTGGGTTCCATTCTCGGAGTCATATTGATCTTTTTACGCTTACGGGGTTACCGAGACGGATTCAAACTGAAATTAACGAGTCCAGGCAAGCTACCGAGTCGTGTATATGTTCACAACCGACCCTGGGTTGGCCGAGAACTGCGAAGAACCCTTCCTGATTCGCAGCTTATCTTGTATCTACATAACGTCACCATGGCGGGAACTCCTAGTTACGTAATCCGTTCGATGCTCGCGCAGTATGATTCTGTCGTTTGCGTCAGCGACTACCTCCGTAGTGAGTTAATCAAACGATCCAATGCATCTGAAACAGATCAACAACGAATTTTTACGGTTAGAAACTCTGTGGATGCTGCGTTATATGACTTGGAACCCAACGTAATTCGGGACATTCTGTACGTTGGTCGCGTTATTCCGCAAAAGGGACTTCATGTCTTGCTGCAGGCTCTCGCCGCTGACGAACTGTCAGAGACAAAATTGTTGGTGGTGGGCGGGAGTTCCTTTCTTAGCCACACCGCGTCGGAATACGAGTTAGCTTGCAGAACCTATGCCGACCGGCATGGCCTACAGGTTGAATTTGTCGGCCCAATGCCGCCAGCGTCGATTCCGTCAGTAATGGCGAGTTGCCGAATAGTCGCTATTCCGTCGTCGTGGGATGATCCATGCCCGCTTGTGGTACTGGAGGCGATGGCCAGTCCCGCCGCGGTGCTGGCTACGAAGTCCGGGGGTATCCCGGAATTAGGTGACGTTACACAGGGGTTGCTGATTGTGGAGAAGAACTCGCCAGCACACCTGCGGGAAGCCATCCGAGAATTGCTGCAAAACGACTGCGCATGGCGGGCACCGGGTCGATTGGGCCAGCTCGCAGTACGCAGAAGAACTTGGATTGATGCATACCGGGAGCTCAACTACAGATTGGCACCAGCCACGGACAGTGCAGAAGGCTAGCAAATGATCTCAACGAATGCGCAAATAGCTGGTCTGCGCGATATGGACGGGATGCGGGCCGAACTTTCTATCATTGACATCCGAATAACGGATGCCCGGAGATCGAGCAGAGGAGCACGCAGTGCGATCGAGTAATTCTAAGCTGCGTGAAGAGCAGATAAAATTGTCAGGTAACGTCAGACGGCTCAATCCCGCGTATGGGAACCACAGCTTACAGAGCTTGGTCATTAGTTTATCGGCGCTTTTAACGGTATTTATGCTATTGTTCGTTATCGTCACCGGGGCTGAGTTGGTTTCTATGGTGCCCTGGGTAGTTCTTGTTTTGGCCATGGTTGTTGGAACCTGGTCACTGCGCCACCTGCGGGCCCAGCGATTTGATTACAGAAATCGCAGCACAATTCTGCCGGCAATTATTGGTTTCTCGATAATACCAATTGTTGTCGTGCCTGTACTGACCCAAACAAGTGGTCAAACTCGATCCAAGCTGTCAAACTCAGGAATTGTGCGTGCCTACGACTTGGATAGCAATCTCGCGCCGATACTAATTTTGTCTGCGTCAGTATTACTGGCGGCTACGGGCGCGATGGTAGGTGGCAAAATCGGTGGGTCTAAAATGCGGACCAGTTTCGGATTTGGCCAATCTTTCCTCGCGCAGAATAAGGAGAGAGTGAGATTAACGCATAGCGTCTTTTTAGTGGCCGGCCTGTTAGGTGCAGTGGTCTCTCGATTCGTCGGAGTTGGTTCGGTTGCGGAGCGGGGCACGGTTCAGGGGGCAGGTGTAACCGTCATGATTGGTTGGTGTCTTCCACTGGCTATAGCAATGGGCTTTAGCTATCGACATTTCGGCGATCGTTGGCGGTTGGTTGCGAGTTTTGTCGGATTGGGCCTACTCGTGTCAGGCGATGTTAGGAGCCCCATTCTTCTCGTCTTCATTGGAATCGTAGTCGGCGCGGTTTTCCCAATTCAGGTAGACGGAATCCCGACGTCAAGATGGTCGGAAAAGACACGGACAGCGGTTCTACTGTTCGCCGCTGTGTCGACTGCTCTGGTGAGCGCATTCATCTCAAGTTGGCGCGGCGTACGCATTCGAAATGAAGACAAGTCTGTCTGGGGCGTTGCGAACGATGTGCTTGGTGACCCGCTTAATTATATCGCGCTGAGCGGGTTGGACAGCTACGACGGCATTAGACTGGCAATTGCAGCAGCAAAAGCGAACTATGAATCGTCTATTTTCGATCCGCTAAAGGGGGTAGTTAATTTGATTCCCAGGAGTATCTATCCCGATAAGGAAGCCTGGTTGGGAAACGAACTCACCCTGAAAATGCTTGGCTGGCAAAAGGGCGGCATTTTTCTGTCGGGCGTGGGATACGTTTTAGTTCTGTCAGGTTCAATTGTAGTAGCGTTAGCAATTATCTGGGTCATCGGGGCGATACTCGGTTTTATCGAATCCCGTGCGGGTACAAACATGATGGCGGTGACGCTCACCGCGTATTTTTCCGTTCGCTTCCTGATGGGCGGCGATGCGTTTGACATACAGCATGTTTTGATGCTTGCCATAGCCTGCTTTATCGTAGGTGCAGTTTCGAGGGTCGTGTACGCAGTGGCTCAAACCGGTGAATACCGATTCACGATGAAGGGTGCGCTGTGAGGATCACCAGTTTCATCAGTTCTGGCGTCCGTGGTGGCGCGGAGACGTATCTGGAGGCGCTCGCCGTAGGCATGGGTGCCGAAGGCTCCAGGTTCCGCATCGTCGGAAGTTTGCCGCCTGAGGTGGCGATTGGGGTCCCCAAAACCGAAGCTCGAATCGGACCGAAGTGGTCCAAAAGTACGCTAATCCGATCTCTAAAGTCAGCCCGATCGGAGCGTTCCGAGTACCTTCGGGCAGCCGAGGTGCGCGATGCGGATGTATTTCATTGTCAGTATAAGCGTGAGCAAATTTTGCTGTCTAGGAGTCTGTCCCGCACTGCTCCGGTGGTGTGGACTGAACACGGGGAGTTTCTCGGTGGCGGAGCTGGATGGATACTGGGTCTGCTTTACCGAAGGGCATCGCGACATGTTTCTACGGTGATTTGTGTTTCCGAATCCGTCAGAAGTTCGCTGGAGCTGAAGGTCGGCGTTGATCCTAAGAAGTTGACCACTATTGAAAACTCGGTTCACACTCGGTTTTTTCAGAACGACAGTCCGGAAAGGGCAACCAATTTATACTCAAGATATGACAGCGGGGGTGAGATCCAGCTCGTGGTCGTCAGCCGTCTCGAGTACTCTAAAGGGGTGGATAGGGCAATAGATGCCTTGGGTTACCTGCCCGATAATTTTAAGCTAACCGTCGTCGGCGAAGGTGCGTTCGCGAATCAACTCAAGTCCAAAGCCAGGGAGTTCGGGGGTCGTGTCAAATTTACTGGATATTTGTCTGACACGAAAATGGCTTACAGCAATGCAGATTTATTCCTTTGCCTATCTAGGCCTGAGGCGCGAGAAGGGGTACCGATCAGCATACTCGAAGCAGCAGCTTCAGGTTTGCATCTAATTGTTTCAGAAGATTCAGGCTTGAAATCGTGGTGTGCGGCTAACGGAATACTTACCGTTCGTCCTGACCCAGCCATAATCGCGGATTTGATTCGTAGCCAATGCGGCAATCCCGATTCCGGTATTTCAGCATCTAGGGCGCTAGCAAAAAGTAGAAGATCTGATTCTTGGCTAGCAGAGCACATTCGGGTCTTTGGCAACGCAGTGGCAGGTCGTGTTCACGAGTAGCCCTCAATGACGTCCCCGGACTGATGTGTCTTGAATGGCGCACGCAGAGCGGGCCAGAGTTCGAAGTGATCGAAAACGTTCCGGAAGAGTTGATTGTTTACTCCCTGTTCAACGTTTACTGCTCGGAGAGATATGCTCTGTGCGCGCCTTATAACTGGGAAGTCGCCAGACGTGTTAGAAATCTTCATCGCGAGCGTGCCGTTGAGCAGCTGCATCGCTTTGAACCATATGTCATCGGCAGACGGGCAGAGCGCTTTGATTAGGTTGTGGTCTTGTGTGACTGATGGCAGCGACGAGGGAGGATAGAGTATTCCGCCGTTTCCCGTTAGGAAGATTCTCTCGGATGGTGTTGACGTGTCAGCCCTTGGCCAGGATGCGTACGGAGCAAGGTCGTTCCTACTGCCAAGAATTGTAGTTCCGCGATGCCCCAAGATGGCGTATGGGTTCCGGCGATGAGAGATGACGAGTTGCTCAAGCCAGTGTTTCGGATACAGGACATCGTCGTCGGCGGTTATGATCGTTGAATGCTGATTCTCTGTTAGCGTCGGAAGTAGTTTATTGTAACTCTTCAAATTCTGTTCAATCTGCTTAAAGGTCACACCGCGTTCCTTAAGCGCTTCGAGCTCCCGAGGAAGAGGCCCTGTGGTCTCATCCTTTGCCAAGTTTACTATGATGCCGTCAGGCTTAACTGTTTGGCGCAGTAGCGTCTTGATTGTCAACTCTGCGGACCGAAAGCGGGGCGGAAACGTGGTCATGCTTACCAGTATCTGGTCTTGACGGGGCGGGTGGTTAGTCCTATCTGTGTCATCCAGCCCCATGCGGGCTCTGGTCAGTGCCCGCCCGTCGGTCACCACTCTCCGCACAGCTGTGGGGGTTATCTTCATCGCAGTACCTTATTTCGGTTAGTGGCGGAATTTCTTGACGGTAGCCGGTGCGCCAACGGCAACGGCGTATGCTGGTATATCATTCATGACTACGCTATTTGCTCCAATTACCGCGCCGGCACCAATTCTCGACCCTTTCAGTATGGCGCAACCTCGCGCTATCCAGCAATCATCTTGGATCGTAATAGGCTCGGCGTCTACCTTTTGTCTGGTTATCGGCGTCCCCCTTTGTGTCCCATGGTTTCCATCGCGGATCGAGACTTGCTCGGCAATAAGAACGTCTTTGCCTATCGATATGTTTATCTCCGCGCCGATGATCACGTTATGCATGATTTTGGTGTTATTCCCGATTCGCAACTGAGCACCGGGCTGAACGTCGATGATCGTGTTGCGTCCTATATAGACACCATTCCCCAGATGCCAGCCCCGGTTTGGGGGGTTCCTGAAGTCGACGCCGGGGTCGACAAGTAGTTTATTGCCCACTGTTCCGCCCCATAGCCGTATCCAAAGGCTGTATGTTGCCCCCCTGATTCGACGTCGGGTTTGACGTGCATAGAACAGTATGTTTCGAGGTATCCGTTGAATCCGCACCGCGCTATTCTGCACCACTTCTTGCGGTATCGGTAGGTCTGTGCCCCACCAACGAAGAAACTAGGCTCATTATGTCCGGATCACCGCTCTACCATCGACCAGAATTTTGGATTAGTCCGACGGCGGACCTTGTTGAACGTCGACATACGACATGCCGGCGTGTGAGGCCCATCAGCTGGTCGGGCATCTTGCGAGTCTAGGAGTCGGTAGTCGATGCAGAAGTCGCTGCCTGATCGGTTGGATGCAGAATCAGTGGCGTCCGTGTATTCGGGTCGGTCCGCCAAAACTGAGTGCTAGGTGCCCGCGGGATGCCCACCAGCAAACTAGTTTCCCGTCGGTTTCCGTTGTGTGTCACATTTTGTTTCCGTAACTATCAGTCGGAAGGTTGACTGTGTCGCGGCGCATGCCTTCCGCTGCGGTGGTCCTAGGCGGTCGAGGGCGTCGATGTTGTAAAGCCGGCCTGGTCAGGGCCGCCTGTAGGTGACTTTGTTCGTGTCAGTTTGGCTGTTGCACGGCGTTGGTCGTGCGGTTGTGTCTACTGTGGTGCATCATTTGGAGTCGTGATTGCAAAGATGTGGTACTTGTCGATAACTCTGTATCGAAGAGGTCACGTTCGCAGCTCCCGGCTGTTAAAGGCCCTCGTGTATCTGTTTAACCAAGCGGTACTTCCTCCAGAGGCCATCGTAGGTTCGGGGCTCGTGTTTGGTCATTTCGGGGGCGGCGTGACGGTTCATCCCAACGTGGTCATGGGTCGTGATGTGATGGTGTGGCATCGTGTGACCCTTGCCGTCTCGGGGAGCCCGGGCTCGGCTGCCCGACTTGTGATTGGGGACAAGGTCACGATTGGCAGCGGGGCTGCGGTGGTTACTCCGTTTGAACGCGATCTGCATGTAGGGGCCGGAGCGGTGATTGGAGCAAATGCCGTAGTTACTAAGGATGTGCCTCCCAATGCCGTAATGGTCGGAAATCCGGCACGTCTTTCTCATTTTGTAGGTGACGGTAGATCAAAAAAATATCGGTAGGGGCAATTTGTCGGATTGCTTAGCTAAGGCGACGTCGAGGTGATGCGATTTGCTCAGTAGAATCAAAGAGGGTCGGGTAGTGAAATTTCGTAAGCTTCGTTCGAGTGGCCGATTTAAATTGGTCTTAATGGTCTCATTGTTGGTCCTATTATCCGTTCCAGTCGCTTTGTTCTCGGACCTTTTTGGCTATCTCAATCTAGCTAGAAGTCCTCATTCTTATAACGGAAAGGCCAACGACCTTTCTAACAGGGTTCAGCCTGACTCGTACTACGACGACCCGTGGGTCTACTTTATAGGTGACGGTTTTGTTAAGTCCCAGCAGTCCGATCCCAGCGATTCATGGCCCACAATTGTAGGTAAAGATCGTGGATGGTATGTACGAAATTTTGGAAGTCGCGGTGCGGGATACGCAACTCGTGGCTATGATGGACGAGAGTATTCGGACATTGCTCGCTCTGCCGGTTTGGCGGATGCCGACGGGGTCGTGGTCGCAGGCGGTATGAGTGATGCGCTATCGCCGGCACCGCTCGATGTTATAGAACGAGGAATAAATGGGACCTTCCTTGCTATACGGCAGTCTTCTCTCGAAGTGCCGATAACGGTACTGCCAGTGGTTCTGCCCGCTGGTACCCCGTCGGATAGGGTCAGTGAGATTAATTCAATATTGCGACGCGTGTCGCCGAAGTATGGTGCGCTGTTTGTGTCGGATGTGAGCCTGCCGACCGACTTTACTGTCGCCGAGGGTAGTGCGAATATTGCGTATTCCGTAAATGAGCAGATCGCCCGCGCGGTCTCTGGCCGCGTCCTCCCGCCCGCTGAGCGGTAGACGTTCATCCGCCTTGAATGCAGCGTTGTGTCATTCGGCGGTTGCTCGAAATTCCTGCCTAGATGGCTTGATGCTTTTAGCGGCTCAAATAGTCAGTATTGGTGTTCGCTCGTTTATGATAGATCCCCGCAGTGTCAGTTGGAAGGAAGCTGAAGGCTGCGGCGTTTTCTGAATTGTTTCCTGTTCGCGGTTTTATATCAATATTTGTGCGGGTCTTACGAGCGTTTCCGTACCTTTCGCCGGTTTACGGTGGAGTGTCTGGCGGCAAAAATTTAAAGATGGACCGGAGGGGCGTCGAGTCTCACGGCACCGGTCGCCGCGGTTATCCTTGTAGTGCTGCTCCCTCCCGGTCGGTCCATTGGACGGGCAGGACTATTTTCCGTTTGAAGATGTGCTGGTGCGGGCGGTGTGGGTGTCAAAGTGGGGCTCCTGCTGACTCTGAGTCGCGGGCCGGAGGCAGGGTTGCACTCCGCCGGCTCCAGGTCGACGGAGTGCGCAGGAGCTTGCCGATTGTGTAACGATTGGGTGGAACAGCTGCCCACTTCGGTTTTGTATGGACGGACTAGGAGCACGAAGCATGGAGATACAGGATTATTTGCGAATCCTGAGATTGCGGTGGCTCATTATCGCGGTCACCGTCGCCGTTGCAGTCCTGTGTGCATTAGGCGTATCTCTACTAACGACGCCACAATACGAGGCGCAAGCCAGGATGTTTGTGTCGACCTCGGGTGGTGCGTCGGTAGCTGAAACCTACCAAGGCAACCTTGCGTCCCAGCAGCTGGTGGCATCGTACTCCGAGTTGGCTGCAAGCGACGCGCTTGCAGAACGTGTCGTGGATGCGCTCTCTCTAAATATGTCTGCTTCGCAGCTAGCGAGTAAGATTACGGCGTCTTCAACGCCGGATACGGTGTTGTTCAATCTGACTGTCACCGATTCTTCTCCCACCCTGGCCAGGGACATCGCAAACGCTACGGCTGACCAGTTGGTCAGGCAGGTACGTGAGCTTGAGACGCCGGCGGACGGAAGTGCTCCTTCGGCCGGTGTGAAGACGTTCCAGGCGGCCACGTCGTCGGATATGCCTGTCAGTCCGAAGACGAAGCTCAACATTTTG
Organism: Rhodococcus sp. 05-2255-1e; assembly: GCF_002259025.1. Classification (NCBI taxonomy): domain Bacteria; kingdom Bacillati; phylum Actinomycetota; class Actinomycetes; order Mycobacteriales; family Nocardiaceae; genus Rhodococcus; species Rhodococcus sp. 05-2255-1e. The sequence continues at coordinate 297,134 of NZ_NOZE01000033.1, forward strand.
CTTGGTGCCGCGTTGGGTTTGGTCCTCGGCTTCGCGCTGGCAGTCGTACGTGACCGGCTGGATAACACCATTAAGGGTCGCCGCGAGATCGAGTCGATCTCAGGCAGGGCACTGGTAGGTACTATCCCGTTCGACAAAGCTCGCAAAACTGAGCCCGCCGTCGACTTCCAGGATCTAACCCAATCGGCTAGCGCCGAGGCGTTCCGCGAGCTTCGCACCAACTTGCAGTTCCTCGAAGTCGACCATCCACCACGAGTCATCGTCGTCACGAGTGCGATTCCCAGTGAAGGCAAGACGACCACCGCAGTGAATCTCGCGGTGGCCCTGGCCGAAGCAGGCCACCATGTGGCGCTCGTTGAGGGTGATCTGCGTCGTCCGCGGGTGTCGAAGTACATGGGTCTCATTGGCTCGGTCGGACTGAGCACCGTTCTCGCGGGCCAGGCAACGGTCGAGGAGGTGCTGCAGCCGACCAAGTACGAGGGCCTGCAGGCCATGGCGTCCGGTCCCATCCCGCCGAACCCGTCCGAGTTGTTGGGCTCCGAAGCCTCGCGTGCTCTGTTGGTCGAACTTCGTTCGAGGTTCGACTACGTGATCGTCGACGGTGCGCCGTTGCTTCCCGTGACTGACTCGGCTGTTCTCACCACCCATGCCGATGGTGCTCTGCTCGTCACCCGCTACGGACACACGAAGTCCAACGAACTCGCGCGAGCCATCAGCAACCTCGAGACCATCGGCGCACGTGTTCTCGGTGTGGTGCTGGCGTTGACCCCGTCGAAGAAGGGGGACATGTACAGCTACTCGTACAACTACACCGCCGACACAAACCTGCCGCGTCAGGTGGTGCCCCCGGTACCCGCACCGGCACCTCAAGGCGCGCTCCAGCATCCGACGCCCGCAGCTGCATCCAATCCGCCAAATGCCGCCTCGGCATACCCCGGATCGGCGCAGCCTGCGCCTTCGGTACCGACTGACACCGCACGCACGGCCGCCAGCGCGGCACCGTACGCACGGGCACGCCGTCCCGAGGTGCACACCGACCCGTCGACGAACGGCACCAACAACCCCCCGCTTCCGTAAGTAGTCGGTTCTGCCGACACGAAAGCAGCTCGCGTCGTGATTTATCACGGCCGCAACCGACAATGCCCCGCCACAATCACAGTGGCGGGGCATTGTCGATTGTTGGAAGCTAGACGCGACCCTCGAATTCCGCCACCACGAACAGCACGATTAGTGCAAGCGTCAGGACTACCAACGCGATCCAAACAATTGGATCTGCACTTTCTGGTGGTCCGACACGGTCCCTACGTCGTTTTCCGAACACGGACCGAACTGTAAGTCAGTCGAAGAACAACCGCAGCCCCGTCGCGCCTAGTGTGACGAAGACGCGCGGGGCTGGGGGGTACCGGGCTGTCAGCGCTGGGCCATCAACGCTGGACAATCAGCAATGCGGCACGTCGATGCTGACGGTTGGCTGATCAACCAAAGGTTGCACGGGCACCGTCGCCTCACCCGGAGCCGAGGGCTCCTCGAGCTCCCAGGTAACCGTCTGCGACTTTCCTGGCGGGATGGTGAGATACGCGGCCTGCACGGGGCGACCCAATTCGGCTCCGGCCTGGATGGAGAATCCGGAAACACCGTTCACCTTCATGGACGTGATTTTCGCGCCCTGAGTGCCGTACAGATAGACGATTGACTCGTTGGTGCCGTACGGGACGTTCGGCTGAAATGTGCTCGCCACATAGGACGTCAGGCCGTTCGGATCCACGTTGTTGGTCAATGTCGCTGTCACTGTCGACTTGCGGGTCCCGGCGGTGCAGGATTCGGCCGAATATTTGATATCGCGCGCCAGGTAGTAATCGAGCTTGTTGCCACCGGCATTGTTGACCACCACATTGGCGTAGGGGGCCGGGCTGTCCGGCAACACGTGACCCACCTTGGTACCGGCCAGAATTGCCTCCTCGGCCGGATCTGCGCTCCACACCGAAATGCGGCCCTCACTGCCGGCGCGGCCCACCGCGTCGAGCAAAGATCTGGTGGGGGCAGCGCCCGTGGTCATCTTCTGTACCACTGCGGACGCGATCTGCTGCAGGTACGCCTTACGTGCCAACTGGTCGTCACCGAACCTCGAATAGGCTGTGCTGAGAGTGATTTCGACGACGTTGTCTGCCGTGATCTGCTCTCCGTCGGCCAACGTGACCAGCCCGGTGGCTCCGAGGATGTAGCTCAACGCAATCGGATCGGTGGCGATGGCACCGTTCAGCACCTCACCGGTCTGCTCGGTCCACATCGACGACCAGATCTGGCCGGCATACGGAAAGTGCGGGCTCGCATTCGAGTTTCGGAAGTCGGTGGTGGTGTTGCGCGGTGCCCACAGGGCGTTGTACTCGGGGCCCAGGTCAATGGGCTGTTTCGCGAAGTCGAGATCGCCGTTGCTGCCGAGAGTGTCGACACGGGCGGTGCCGTTCTCGGCGCGAATGATGCCGTAGCCACCGAGCAGGCCGCCGGTGCCGCGGGCCTCCGCGTTGGTTTGGAACGCGAGAAAGTAACTGCGCGGGCCGTTGTCGCCGAGCATCGACGGCAACAGCTGACTGGCGATGCGCGTGTTGGTGAGCAGGCCTGCGAGGTCGTGTGTTTGATCGATCAACGACGTACGTGCATCGCTGACGACGCCGAGGAATGCGGGCTCGTCCACCTGCTGGGCTTGGAGGCTCAATTCCTCGGCTGCGGCGGCGGTCTGCTCCAGTACGGGTTGTGCGTCCCGGAGAGCGGCGGTATCGACCTTGCCGCCACCTTCGACGAGGCTACTCGGGTTCAGGCTTTCGCCCGCCGTCGATGCGGGAGTGAGGACGTCCACGGCCAAACCGTGCACCACATCGGTGATCTGAGCTACCGATTTCAGCGGACTACCAAGGTAAGGAACGGCTTTCGCTATCGAAAACGGGATGGACGTCGTTGCCGACACCGCGTCGTCCGCCGATTCCGAGGCCCGAGCGGCTGCAGCCTCGGCACCGGCCGCATCACCGTCGAGCAGAGCATCTTTCGCCTGCGTGGCGGAGTCGCGCGTCGCGTTCAGGCTGGACTGAGCGGTGTAGGCCTCGTACCCCAGCCACACCAGAAATGCGACGAGGACGGCCAGCAACACCCCCACCGTCAGGAGAATCGGCCGCTTCTTGCCGGATCGAGAACCACGAACATCGGTGGAACTGGTCGCCATTGTCGGTGGCCTCTCGGTCATAGGAAGTCGGTCGAGTGCATAGCCTAAAGGGGAGCGGCGGTTCCGGCGTACCTGTCGTTCGATCCGGGTAGAGCATTCACAATGCGTCGACTAGGTTTGTCACGGGCGATGTAGATCGACGTTGCTGGGCGGCACGTCAGCCGAAAATTCACGCCGTCGAAGCATATGCGTTGAGGAGGTCATCGAGTGTCGCCAGAGGTTGGTGAGCTGTTCGAGGATGGCCGCTTCCCTTTGTCCGCTGCGCAGATGAATATCTACCTCGCCCAGCAGCTGGCACCGGACGTACCGTTCACCATCGCCCAATACGTCGAAATTCGCGGCGATATCGATCCGGCCGTCCTGATCCGAGCCACGGACATCGCCTGCAGGCAACTCGAATCGCCCGCAGTGCGGATCGCACTGCACGACGGTCATCCGTACCAGTGGCGAGACCTCCGGGTTCCGTACGCGATGATCTATCGCGATTTCCGAGACCGCGAGAATCCCGTCGAGGATGCTCAGCGCTACATGGACGAGCAGTACCGTCGCCCCGTCGATCTCGTTCGCGATCAGTTGATCGCCTCCGAGATCATTCAGGTGAACGATGGGCACTACTACTGGTACAGCCGCGCCCACCACATCGTCATGGACGGTCTCGGCGCGATCTCCGTCCAGGAACGCACCGCGGCGGTGTACACCGCGTTGACCGAGGGCACCGAGATACCCAAGACGCGCGCCATCGGCGTCCGCGAGATCTACGACTACGAGGCCGCGTACCCCAACTCCTCCCGCTACGACACCGACCGCCAGTACTGGCTCGGCCGACTCGACGGACACCTCGACGCACCCCGACTGGCCGGCAACACGTACACGCGCGCGGCACCGAGCGGCGTGACGGTGAGTGTGGGTGCCGTGCTGGACGCAGACCTCACCGAAGCCGTGGCGGCCGTGGCACATCGGTACAACAGCTCCGATGTTCCCGTCGTGCTCGCCACGTTCGCGCTGTATCTCGCGCGCATGACCGACACCGACGACGTGATGCTCAGCCTGCCGGTATCGGGCCGAGCGACCACCAAACTGCGGGAATCGTCCGGCATGATGTCCAATGTTGTGCCCCTGCGCATCGGCGTCGAACAGGGTGTCACCGTCGAAGAACTCCTCCGACGCATCCAGGTGGAGCTGACCGGTGCACTGCGCCATCAGCGTTTCCGCGTCGAGGACATGCAGCGCGAGACCGGCGACGGCACCGGCAGCGCCGCCGCGGGACGCGGAGTGTTCGGCCCCACGGTCAACATCATGATGTACAACAGCACAATTCGGCTCGGCGACGTCATCGGCGAATACCGCGTACTCTCCAGCGGCCCCATCGACGACATGATGGTCAACGTCTACCCCGGAGTCGCAGGCACCAGCACCCGCGTCGACTTCCTCGGCAATCCGGCCCTCTACTCCACCGATGAGCTCGCAGCCCATCACCGTCGGTTCCTGGTTCTGCTGCGTGCGGTGGTGAATGCCCCTGAGGGCCTTGCCGTATCGGATCTGGATGTGCTCGATGCCGAGGCCGAATTCGCGTTGCTGACTGCACGTCCAGTAGGCACGGTGACGCCGGCACCGCTGTCGTCGCTGCTGCGACGCGGTGCGGTGGTGCGTGCCGCGGGTGTCGATCAGTCCGGTGAGGACTTCACCCGGGTCGCAGATCACATTGCAGCGCAACTGGTCTCGCTGGGCGCGGGCGCCGAGAAGCGCATCGCCGTGGCGATGGAACGCTCCTACGAATCCCTGCTTGCCTCGTGGTCGATCTCCACGGCTGGGGCCTCGTTCGTTCCGATCGACCCGACCGAGCCCACCGAGCGGCTGGCGACGGTGTTGGCCGGCGCAGGCATCGAATTCGGTATCACCACCAAGGATGTGCTGGAACAGCTTCCGAGCACCATCGAATGGTTCGACATCGAGGATCTGCTCGACGCGAACGAACGTGACCTCGCGCCGCCGGCGTTGCACGTCGACAACGAGGCCTACGTCATCCACACCTCGGGGTCGACCGGAAAACCCAAGGCCGTCAGCGTCACTCATCGCGGCCTGGCGCAACTGGCCGACAACGTCGTCGAGCGGTATGCCGTCACCGCCGACTCGCGAATGCTGCACCTGGCCTCGCCGGTGTTCGACGCGTCCATCCAGGAAATTCTCGCTGCATTCGCGGCGGGTGCCACCCTGGTGATCGCCCCGCCCGACGTCTACGCCGGGCCTGCCCTCGCCGCGTTCCTGGCCGGCGAGAAGATCACCCATCTGATCACCTCGCCGACGGTGCTGGCGACACTCGACCCGGAGGATCTGCACTCCATCGAAGTCTTCGACGTCGGCGGCGAAGAATGCCCACCCCCATTGCGGGACCGGTTCGCCTCTCCCGAACGAACGATGCTCGACGCCTATGGCCCCACCGAGACAACGGTATTGGCGACACTGTCTGCCCCGATGGTCGCCGGTGAGCGCGTCACGATCGGCGCACCGCTGCCGGGCGTTCGCGCACTGGTACTGGATTCGCACCTGCGGCCCACGCCCCACGGCGGCGTCGGCGAGCTCTATCTCGGCGGCGACGGCCTCGCCCGCGGATACGACGGCCAACCCGGTTCGACGGCGACGCGGTTCGTTGCCGACCCGGGCATGCCCGGAGCGCGGCTGTACCGGACGGGCGACATCGTCCGGTGGTCGTTCGACGGGTCCTCGCTCGAATACCTGGGCCGCTCTGACCAGCAGGTCCAACTGCACGGGCGTCGGCTCGAACTCGGCGAGATCGAAGCCGCAGCAACCTCATCCGCTGGAGTGACCGCGGCCGTGGCCGTCGTCCGCGACGACCGGCTGGCCCTGTACATCACCGGTGCCTTCGACGGGCTCGACGGTCACCTGCGGAACCGTTTGCCCGCGTGGATGATTCCCCGTCACATCGTGGTTCTGGGCGCACTGCCGATGACGGCAGGCGGCAAGGTCGACCGCCGGGCACTACCGGCCCCCACCGCGCCGACGGACACCGAGTACGTGCCACCGCAGACCGAGACTGAACGCGCTGTCGCCGCAGCCTTTGCCGACGTCCTCGGCGTCGAGGAGGTGGGGCGTGAACACTCCTTCTTCGAGCTCGGTGGTGATTCGCTCAGTGCCACCCGAGTTCTCGCTCGCCTCGGCTCGGGAGTCTCGCTGACCGCATTGTTCGCCGACCCCACCGTCCGCGCCGTCGCGGCCGCCATCGATTCCTCCGCCCAGCGTGAAGCGTCGCTCGACTTGCTCGATACCGTTCTGACGGAACATGTCCCATTGTCGTATGCGCAGCAACGGCTGTGGTTCCTCAACCAGTTCGACCCCACATCGCCCGCGTACAACATGCCCATCGCCATCCGGGTCGCAGCGGGTAGCGATGCGTCACTGGTTCTGACGGCACTGCGTGACGTCGCCGAACGTCACGAAGCGCTGCGCACCTACTACCCGGACGACGGCGATGGTCCGCAGCAGGTGGTGCGGCCCACCGACACGGTCCTGGTCGACGTACCGGCGCGCACTGTGCCCGAGCACCATCTCGACGACGCCGTCGCGGCTATTGCCGGGCAGGGGTTCGACGTCGCTGCCGACGTGCCCATCCGGGCAGCGCTGCTGAGCGTGGAGGAGTCCGGCGACACCGTGGTCGTTGTGGCAGTGCACCACATCTCGATGGACGGATGGTCTCTCGACCCACTCGTGCGCGACTTCGCGTTCGCCCACGCATCACGCACGGCCGGTCATGCACCGACCTGGCCACGCCTACGCGCGCAGTACAGCCAGTACTCGGTGTGGAACCGGGCATCGGTGGATGCGGTTGCCGACGAACAACTCTCGTTCTGGACCTCGGTGCTGGGGGAGCGTGACACCGCGCTGTCGGAATTGCCGTCCGACTTCCCCCGGCCCGCAGTGCAGTCGATGACCACCGACGCGGTTCCGTTCGAGATCGGACCGGACCTGCATGCGGGCATCCGTGAGCTGGCGCGGTCGAACAACGCCACCACATTCATGGTGGTCCATGCCGCGGTGGCTGCAGCCCTGAGTCGATTCGGCACGTCGAACCGCGTGGTGGTCGGATCTCCGACGGCCGGGCGAGGCCACGAGGCGCTCGACGAGATGGTCGGAATGTTCGTCGGAACACTCCCTCTCGCAGTCACAGTGGACCCGGCCGGCAGTTTCGCCCACCTGCTGGATGCCGTCCGTTCCGCAGACCTCGACGCCTTCTCTCACTCGGACGTGCCGTTCGAGCGCATCGTCGACGCCGTGACGACCGACCGATCCCTGGACCGGCACCCGCTGTTCCAGGTGATGCTGGCATTCGACAATGCACCGCACCGGTCGGTCGACGACCTGCCGTTCTCGGTGCTGGAGATCCCCACTCGCACCTCGGAGTTCGACCTCAATCTCGTGCTGGAGGAATCGTCTGCCGGGCATGTCGAGTCTGCCGGTCTCGTCGGACAGATCGAATATGCACTGGACCTGTATCAGCGGGCCACCGTCGGAGAGTTCGCGTCCGCGGTGACGGCACTCCTGCATGCGGCGGTGTCGGACTCCGCATTCGTCGTCGGCAACCTCGCTCTCGCCGATGCGCCGACGCAGCCGGCCGAATCCGACATCGGCACGCTCCTCGACGTGTTAGCCGGTGGGACAGCAGATTCGGTGGCGATCGACGGTCTGGAATCGCTGACGTACTCCGACCTCGATCGCCGGTCCAACCGGATCGCACGCCTGCTGATCGCCCACGGTGTGGGACCGGAAACCCTCGTCGCGTTGTCGCTCGAGCGCTCGGCCGAGTACATCGTGGCGCTGTGGTCCGTGGTGAAGGCCGGCGGAGCATTCGTACCGGTGGATCCCCGCTACCCGGCGGCCCGACGGGAGCAGATGCTGGGGCCCATCGAGATCGGGTTCGGCGGAACGGAACCGGGAGTGCTGTGGATCGAGGAGATCCACGCGCAGACGTGCAGCGACGCGCCACTGACCGACGCCGACCGCCTGGCCACGCTTGAACCCGCGCACCCGGCGTACGTGATCCACACGTCGGGTTCCACCGGTACGCCCAAGCCCGTCATCGTGACGCATCAGGGTGTGTATTCACTGGCGCAGCAAGTTGTTTCGCGCTACGGAGTCGAAGCAACGTCCAGGGTGCTGCACGGATACTCGGTGAACTTCGATGCCGCGGTGCTCGAGCTCGTGCTCGCATTCGGGGCCGGAGCGACCATGGTGATCGCGCCACGTGACCTGCTCGGCGGTGAGGAGATGGCCGCCTTCCTCGCTGAGCAACGGGTTACCCACTACCTGTCCACGCCCGCGGTGCTCGCCACGGTGCCGCCGGTGGCCGGTGTCGAGACCGTCGCCGTCGGCGGAGACGTGCTCGGTGCCGGGGTGGTCGACGAGTGGTCGACCGGGCGGTCGATGCTCAACGCCTACGGACCCAGCGAAGCCACGGTAGTGGCCACCCTGGCCGAGTCACTGCGCGCCGGAGAGCCCGTGACGATCGGTCGGCCGTTGGATCACGTCGGAGCATTCGTGCTCGACGACCGGTTGCAGCCGGTGCCACTCGGAGGCGTCGGAGAGCTGTATCTCGCGGGGTCCGGTGTGGCTCGCGGCTACCGAGCCGATCCGGCGACGACCGCCGCGCGCTTCGTCGCAACCGACGGCGGTGCCCGGATGTACCGGACCGGTGATCTCGTCCGACGTGAGCTGTCGGGACTGCTCGACTACCGCGGCCGGCGCGACGATCAGGTGCAGATCAACGGTGTGCGCATCGAACTGGGCGACATCGAGAGTGCACTGACGGCACATCCCGACGTCAGTGCCGCGACAGCACTGGTGGTCGACGACAGAATTCACGCCTGGGTGGTGGGAATCGGCGAGTTCGACGCAGCCCAGTGGCTCCTGGACCGGCTGCCGTTGTCGATGCAGCCGGCCGTCATCGCGTCGATCGATCGTATTCCGTTGACCGGCAACGGAAAGGTGGATAAGGCTGCCTTGCTTCCGGCGGTGCCGTCGGACTCCGAATCGGGGGCCGGACGTACGTTGACGCAGGACGTCATCCTCGGAATCTTCGCCGACACGTTGGGAATCGATGTCCCCGCCGTCGACAGCAATTTCTTCGTCCTCGGGGGCGATTCTCTCGCGGCCACCCGCGTCGCCACCCGCATCAGTGCGGTCCTCGGCGTTCGGGTTCCGGTGCGGACGGTATTCGAGGCCCCCACCGCGGCGCAGCTCGCGTCGGCGATCGAGTTGCTGTCCGACAACTACACCGCGCTCCCTGCGCTGGTGCACCGCGCGGATGCGCGCTCCTACTCCGGCCTCGCGCCGGCCGAGCGACGCATCTGGCTGCAGAATCGATACGACCCGACATCGGCGGCATACAACATCGCCTTCGAGGTGACGCTTCCGGAAGGCCTCGACCTCGAGGTGCTACGCGCGGCGATTGCCGATGTGCTGGAACGGCATACGCCGCTCCGAACGGTGTACCCGTCGACGGGGGACGGGCCGGTGACCGTCGTCCTCGATCCGCAGATCGTGCTCTCGACACTGGACGACGCCCATGCGGGTATCGGCGGGGTAGCGCAGCAGGGCTTCGACCTGACCGTCGAGGCACCGCTGCGACTGATGCTTGCCGAACGTCGCGGTGAGCGCGTGCTGACCGTCGTTGCCCACCACATCGCGGTCGACGGCCTGTCGCTACGTCCACTGAGCCGCGACATCGAGACGGCTCTGCTGGCTCGAACGGCCGGAGCTGCACCCCAGTTCACTCCACTCGCCGTCGACTATGCGGACTACCGCGTGTGGCAACGCGACGTACTCGACGCGGTGGCGTCCGACCAACTCGACTTCTGGCGTCGCACCCTGGCCGGCCTGCCGGAATTCCTCGACCTGCCTACCGGCACTCCTGACGCCGAGCAGGAGGCGTCGGGAGTCCAGTTTGCCGTCGACGCAGACACTCTCGCGAGTCTGCGGTCGCTCGCGCATCGACTGGGCGCGACGGTCTTCGTAGTCGTCCATGCGGCGCTGGCGGCCGTACTTGCCGAGGCCAGCGGAACTCGGGACATCGCCATCGGAACCCCGGTGTCGGGTCGAGCAGACCCGGCGCTCGACCACCTCGTCGGCATGTTCGTCGGCACCGTCGTCCTGCGGACCGACGTCGATCCGGCGACGACGTTCGAGGACTTCGTGACCGAGGTACGCAACCGGGATCTCGATGCCTTCGCGAACTCGGACGTGCCGTTCGAGTGGGTAGTGGACGCGGTGCAACCCACCCGCGCCGTCGACACGCACCCACTGTTCCAGGTGCTTCTGGCATTCGGTGACATCATTACGCCCATAATCGAATTGGGTCCGAGCGCCGTCAATCCGCGTCGAGTGGACATCACGGCGACGCAATTCGATCTGGAGTTCGTCGTCGAAGAATCCGATGCCGGGCTGCTGGGCACTCTGGCGTATTCCGCCGACCGGTTCTCCCAGGCGGTCGTCACAGGACTGGCAGAACGTCTGACCACGGTGTTGAACACGGTCGCCGCGGCACCGGACCTTCGGCTCGGCAGTGCAGAATTCGGTCAGGGCGGATCGGCGGTCGTGTCCCGCCGAGACGGCACGGCCGATCAGTCCACACTGGCTCAAGTATTCGTGCGGGCGGCGAGTAGCTGGCCCGACAACATCGCGGTGATCGACGACTCGCGTTCGATGACCTACCGCGAGCTGGACAGGCAATCGAATGCATTGGCCGACAAGCTCATCCGGGCCGGCGTCGAGCCGGGATCGTTGGTGGCGATCGCTGTGCCGCGGTCTGTCGAGTACCTCACCGCGATCTGGGCCGTGGCCAAGACCGGTGCCGGCTTCCTGCCGATCGACCCGTCTCAGCCCGCCGCGCGAGTACGGGAGATTCTCGATCGCGCAGCCCCCGTCACGGGAGTCGCTTCCGTGGACTTCCACTCGGCCGGAAACGACTGGCTCACGGCTGATGGTGACGAGCTCGACCAGTTCCAGGTACGCGCAGTCCCCGTCGACAGCACGGCGTACGTCGTCTACACCTCGGGATCGACCGGGGCACCCAAGGGTGTGCGGGTGACGCACCGCGGCATCGCGAATCTCGTCCAGAGCCAACGAGACCTGTTCGACGTCGAGCCGACATCACGCGTGCTGCAGTTCGCGTCACCGAGTTTCGACGCGTCGATCTTCGAGACGCTGATGGCCGTCGGTGCCGGAGCGAGCCTGGTGATCGTGCCGCCCGACGTGCACGGAGGACGCGAGCTCGAAGCGCTCATCGACCGGCACCAGGTGACCCACGCCTGCCTCACGCCGACCGTGCTGCAGGTGACCGACTCCGCGGAGCTGCCCTCCCTTCGTGTGGTCGTCATGGCCGGCGAGGCCGCCAATTCTGCACTGCTGCAGCGATGGTCGCAGGATCGCTCGGTGTTCAACGCGTACGGACCCACCGAGGGAACCGTCATGAGCACCTGCACCACGCATCAGCGGGACTGGGCAACGGCTGCGGTGACCATCGGCGAACCGACCCTCGGATTCGACACGGTGGTCTTCGATGCCCGTCTGCGACCGGTGGGCACCGACGTCGTGGGGGAGCTGTACCTGGGCGGTGCCGGTCTGGCCGAAGGGTACGTGGGCGACGCTGCGTTGACGTCGAGCAGCTTCGTCGCCAATCCTTTCGGCGACGGTCGGCTCTATCGCACCGGTGATCTGGTGCGGTGGGTGGCGCGCGAGACCGGACGCGAACTCGAATACCTGGGCCGAGTCGATTCACAGGTGAAGATCCGCGGCCATCGCGTCGAACTCGCCGAGGTCGAGGCGGCACTGCTGCGCCACCCCACCGTGCGCCAGGCCAGCGTGATCGGGCATGCGAACTCCTTGGCCGCTTACGTGGTGGGTGCGGTCGAACCGCGAGAGACTCGCGACTTCCTGGCGAGAACAGTGCCCGCGTACATGGTGCCCAGCACGGTGACCGTCGTGGATGCACTGCCGATGACACTGTCGGGCAAGGTCGATACGAGCAGGCTGCCCGAACCCACCGTGATGTCGAGTGAACGGCGCGCGCCGGTCTCGTCCACCGAAGTACTCGTACACACCGTGTTCTCCGACGTACTGCACCTCGCCGCCGACGACATCGGCATCGACGACAATTTCTTCGACCTCGGTGGGCATTCCCTCTCGGCGGTGCAGGTCATGGACGCCCTCGGCGACAAACTGAGCCGTCGAATTCCGATCAGTGCATTGCTCGAGCGCCCGACGATCACGGCACTGGCCGCGCGCCTCGACATGGACGATGGGGACATCGAACCGAGTGGCGCGTTCGATGTGCTGCTGCCGCTCCGGACCGACGGCGTGGGCGCGCCCCTGTTCTGTGTGCATCCGGCCATCGGAATCGCGTGGAGCTACCTGTCTTTGCTCGGGGAGACGGACCGCCCGGTGTACGGGCTGCAGGATCCGGGCATCTCGAACCGTGACGCTGCGCCGTCGTCGATCGAGGAGTTCGCTTTCGCCTACGTGCGTGAAATCCAAAAGGTACAGGCGCACGGGCCTTACCACTTGCTGGGGTGGTCGCTCGGCGGTGTGATCGCCCACGCGGTGGCCGTGCAGTTGCAGTCGGAAGGCGAGGACGTCGCGCTGCTGGCCCTCGTCGATGCGCAACTCGCTGCACCCGACGACGCCGAGGAATTCGGCGTCGACGATCTGGCTCGTCAGCTCGGGGTCGAGGCGACGTCATTCGAGGACATCGTTGCCGAATTGCGGAGTACGCGCACCGAACTGGCGTTCCTCACCGAGGACGATCTACGCGCCATGTATCGGCCGGTTGTCTCTGCGCCCAGCTGGGTCGCGTCGTACGAGCCGGCGGTGTACGCGGGCGATGTCCACTACTTCGCCGCCCGCGGCTCGGACGGCGCGAAGCACTGGACGGCTCTGGTCGACGGCCGGATCTCGGTGACAGAGGTCGATGTGGAACACGAAGACATGCTGGGCGAGCAGGGTGCCCGTGCACTAGGCCGAGTGATCGGCGACGATGCTGTGGGGAAGGGTGTGGCGTGATGAACCAACAACTGGAGCCGTTCGTCGATGATGTGCGAGCGCATTACGACCTATCGGACGATTTTTTCGCGCTGTTCCTCGATCCGAGCATGACGTACAGCTGCGCCTACTTCGAGCGTGACGACATGACGCTGGAGGAAGCGCAGACGGCCAAGATCGACCTGGCGCTGGGCAAGCTCGATCTTAAGCCGGGCATGACACTGCTCGATATCGGTTGCGGCTGGGGAGCTCTCGTCAAACGAGCAGTGGAGAAGTACGACGTCAATGTCATCGGTCTGACGTTGAGTCGAAACCAGTACGACCGTGGCCGCGCGCTTGTCGCGGATCTCCCGACCGAACGCAACGTCGACATCCGGTTGCAGGGCTGGGAAGAATTCGACGAACCCGTCGATCGGATCGTCAGCATCGGCGCGTTCGAGCACTTTCGACGTCAGCGTTATTCGGCGTTCTTCGCGAAGTGCCGTTCGGTGTTGCAGCCGGGTGGCCGAATGTTGTTGCACACCATCGTCATCACGCCTCCCGATCCGGCCTCCGGTGCGGGTGGCCTGACGCGTGAGGATGCGCACTTCTCCCGCTTCATCCTGCGCGACATCTTTCCCGGTGGGCAGTTGACGTTGGTCAAGGTGGTGAAGGCGAAAGCGGCCGAGGCGGGATTCGAGTTGCTCCGCGAGCATGCACTGGGACCGCACTATGCACGGACACTCGACACATGGGCCGAGAAGTTGATCGCGTCCAAGGACGAGGCCATCGCACTGTCGTCGGAAGCGACCTACAACAAATACGTGCAATACCTCACCGGGTCGTCGGAGCGATTCAAGAACTCACGCATCAACGTTGTGCAGTTCACCCTCGAAGCCGGGGACGCGCCTACGGAGTGATGTTGCGACCAGCCCTTGACTGGGGAGGTCAACTAGGTACTCTGGCTAACGACAGTGGCCATGTTCGTAAAATGCAGGGCAGCGGTTAGGCCGGGGTGGAGACATAAAGAGCATCCGGACTCCGTGGGGTGTGACCCTGCCGTCAGTGGTCTACGCGGCAGTAGTGTCGCTGGCCATCACCCTTGGATCCGCGTTGACGATGGCACGACTCGACTTGCCCTGGTGGGTATGGGTTGTCGAGTTCTTGCTCTTGCTCGCGGTCACGTTTTCGATCACCGAAAGCAACGCCACCCCAGCAGGCGACGGGGTTTTCAACGTGACCAACGCGCGAACACTTGCTCTGTCCGGCGGTGGCCTGGTGCTGTTCGTCGTCTTGGTCGTAATCGTTCTCGTCTTCTGGTCCGAGTGAGACTGCTTCTGATGTAGGAGGAATCCGTGCACACAGTGTTCTGGGCACCACGTTTTGCGGTGGTGTACTTTCTCGCGGCTCTGGCAGCGGTGGTCCTGTTCACTGCCATCGGCGCGAACATGGCAATAGTGGCACCGCTGATTCTGGCCCTGATCGGGATGGGAGTTGCCGTGTTCTTCCGAGGTCGCACGGTTCGCCCATGACGCGTTCCTGAAGCCGGCTCGCAGTGGCTCCGCTCGACTACGCGGCGTCCTTTTCGGGTGGTGGTTCCTGTGTCGACCTGCTCGGGGACTCGGTTGCCGACTCCTCGACGTCCGCTCGGCGAATGCCACGACCGATCCACACGGCAACGAGCGCGCCGATCAGCAACCACACGGCAACAATGCCGAGAACCCACCACACGAGTCGCATTCGTAGCCGGGCGCTGGTTGGATGGGCGTGAAACGCGACCAACGTCGCTCACCCCGAACCGACATTCATCGACGAGGAATGCCCACCATGAAGATTGCTCGACTCGGTGTTGTCAGCGGACTGTTCACCGCCCTGGTTCTCGCGTTCTCGGCGACGTTCACCGGCACCGCAACCGCAGCGCCACTTCCGGTCGTCGGCCCCGGTAGTGGGTTCGTCACCACCGGTGGCCTCGACGACCTCACCGTCTGTTCCATCGCGGCCGTCGGCTACGACGACGCGGGCCGACTCGTCGCCCTCACCGCCGGCCACTGCATCCTTCGGTCGGGACTCCCCGTCACGCTCGTCGGATCGCCCGCGGCCCCGGTCGGTACTACCGCCGTCGGACATTGGGGGCCGGATTACGGCGTCATCGTTCTCGACCCCACCAAGGTGACACCCGTCAACAGTCTCGGCGGAGTCACCGTCACCGACATCGGCAGCGCATCGGTGGGGCAGCCCGTCTGCAAGACCGGGCTCGGCAGCGGAGTGACATGCGGCAGCATCGTCGACGGGCGCGGCAGCGACCTGATGTCCGACGCGCTCACTGTCTGGTCCGACTCCGGTGGACCTCTGGTCGTCGGCACCACCCTCGTCGGCATCACGAGCCACGCCTCCGGGGTGCCGCTGCTCAGTCCCACCGCTTACGCGTCGGCGGCGGAATCCGTTCGGCTGCTGAATCAATCAGGTGCGCCGGGGGCCGGCTTCCGTCCGGTCTAGCTTGTCGCGTCGACAGCCAACGTCGGCTCTGTTGCTTCTGAGACCGCACTCGGCACGGTACGCAGAATCAAGTCGGCTGCGTCGGCCACGGCCTTGTTGGATGCGACCATCGATGAACCCAATGCTGCTGCTGTGGCGACAGTGTCGGGTGTCAGTACAGCACCGAGCCCGTCTGCCAACTTCTCCGCGGTGATGGCGGACAGCTTCATCGCTCGACCGATTCCGAGCTCGGTTATCCGCGCGCCCCAGAACGGTTGATCTGCCGTCACTGTGCAGATCACAATCGGCAGTCCGGCGCGCATCGCCGCCGCGGTGGTACCGGCACCGCCGTGATGAACCACGGCCGAGCAGTGGGGGAGTACAGCCGCATGGTCGACGTTGCCGACGAAGAACACGTCAGGGTCAGCACTGTCGGGGCCCCGGCGGTCGCCGATGGCGATCAAGCATCGGGCACCGATCAGCTGCCCGGCCCGGCGCACGGTTTCGATCAGTTGGTCGGGGTCGGTCAACGGCATGCTGCCGAATCCGACGAACACGGGCGGGGTGCCGGCCGCCATCCACTCTGCCAAAGAGTCTGTGCCGCTGACGGAATGGCCGTCGGGCGTCGGCGTCAACACCGCTTCGTCGAGCCCTGCGCGCTCTCGTCGCGGCAGGTCGAAGAACCCGACTATGGGCTTGTGCGCACCCCATTCCTCGGCGAGACCGGGCACGATCACCGGATCGAATGCTTGGATCTGCACAACTCCGAACTCGGACAGCCTGGTCGGCAACGGTGATCGCGCTTTCGGGAGACCGAGTCGCCGCCGAAAAGCGTTCTCGTTCCAGCCGGTTGCCCACCAGGTGATGCGGTCGGCGATTCTCCACGACCGTCTCTTCCAGGCCGCAGACCAGTTCGAGGTAAGGCCGGGAATCGCGCCCAGGACGCCGTTCTCGGACATCGGTCCGTATCGCAGCACCGTCAACGGAATGCCGAGTTTCTGGGACAGCGCGAGCGCACGATCCTGGCCGAGAGGCGAGACCACCAACGCGTCGACGCCGGACATCGGGGCATCCCCGTCGAGGAACAGCTCGACGAGAGCGTCGTCGAAGGCGCGAAAGCCCGCACGGACCGTCGTGAGGGCGAACCTGATCTTCGCGATGGGATTCCTGCTTCGGGCGGTGTTGGCCTCGTCCGACGACCAGGCCGTATGAGTGTCCAGTCCGAGCGGCAGTACCGACTGCACACCGACCGATGTCGCGAAGTCGACGAGGTTGGGCGGTACCGCGACGACGGGACGAGCCCCGCGCGCCTGCATCTCCAACGCCAGACAGACTCCTGGCTGGATGTCACCTCGACTGCCGTACAGCATGATTCCGATTCGGTGGTCCACCTCGATCATCGCGTTCTCCTTCGGGTCGGTCACCAGAATGTGTGGGGGAGGTCCCACGCGGACAGCTGATCGGTGATCAGGGCTCGCAGCGCGGCCTCGTCGCTGAAGTGCTCGGGATGTATTCCGAAGAATGCCAGAGTGATTCGATCTCCGTATTCGACGAGCCACGCGGCCACACCGGGCCCCTGTATGCGGCGCTGTGTTGCAGGCGTGCCGAGCGTGACGGCCCGAACGGTGAACCACGACGCTTCCCGGCCACCGAGCGTCAGTACTTCGTCGGGGACGATGCCGAGATTGGAGACGGTGGTGTCGGGACCAGGGATGGCGCGCATCAGTCGCCCGACGAGCCATCCCGGCAGCAACCGGACCAGTGGTTGGAGGTTGTCGGCAGCTCGATCCGCACCCGATTCTGCGTAGCTGGTGAACGCGCTCTTACTCAGTGTGCGGATAGGGGAGAGATCGCCCCCGGCGACGACCGGTTTGTCGAGCCGAATCCACACTCCGCCCGACGCATTCGCCCGCTCGTCGGTGGCACCCTCGCGTCGGTTCACTGCGATACAGACCCGAAGTCGATCACCGACGGGATAGGCCGATGCCTGCACAATGCCCGCCAGTATCGCGGTGAACAGACTGTTCGAGGTGCCGCCGTGGTCGGCGGCACGCTGTAGCCAGGTATTTCTATCGATGTTGACATTGACGAGTGTTGTTTTGGTACCGGCATTCTCGGGTGCAGCTCCCGAGTCGGGCGGTCGTGGTGGCTTCTGGAACGGAGGAGCTTCGCCGACGCCGGTCGTCGGTGCCACCGCAGTCGACTTCTGCTTACGGGCACGCACGAGTTCGGCGAGCAGGGTGCGCACCGACATAGCTGCGGAGCGAACCTGATCGACGCCGTCGAGCAGATCGTCTCGGATCTCCTGCACACCGCCGAGAGCATCCGGCAGCGACCGTGTGGTTGCGGGCCCTGCGGCTGCCGCGAGCGCGAGGTAGACGCCCTGCCCGTCAGCGATCATGTGCGAGACCGCCAGCGATACCACCCGACGACCACCGGTCGTGGTCGTCGTTTCGAGCCGCCAGCCTCTCCCCTCCGCGGGTGCCAGATCGGACCGCCGGACGGCCGCCTCCGTCCACTCGCCGATCGCATCGTCGTCGATCTCGTTGTCCACGAACACCTGCGGGGGCTGTGTGGAGCGGACCCACGCGTGTCGAGCAGCCGGAACCTTCGTTCGTCGAACCGCGCGGTGCAGCGCACCCTGGGCGAGGCGAGCGCCCAGCATCTCGATCGCGGCCTGCCCGGGGTCGTCGTCGAAAACCCACGCGAATTGCATCGGAGCCGCCATGCCGAATAGATCCTCCGCCAGCAGATAGGACTCGTCGGAACCGGTCACTCGCGGGCTCGGCCCGACCGCCGTACCCTGTTCCGTTGCTGCCGAATCGATTTCATCGATAGTCGTGCTCATCGTGCTCCTCACCAGATCTCGTTCGGCAGCTGCCACGCTGCCAGTTCTGCGGCCAGCAGATCGCGTAACCGGGACGCTCCACCGAAACTGTTCTCGTCGAACCCCAACACCGAGAACGTGAACGTGGTGTCGGTGCGTAGTGCCCAGGCCTGGGCGCCGTCACCGAATCGGTACGGCTGGGCCGCATCGACTCCCTGGGCGTTCCCTCGGAACGCGAGGCGTGTCGCATCGGCGTCCCCCCACCGCATCGCCGCCGAGGGGACGTGGCCCAGATTGGACACCATCGCGTCGGGCATGCCTGTTCCCGACGTCGCCACGCCGACGAGCCACGACGGCGGCAGCAGCCACGTCAGCGGGTACAGGTGTGCCACTGCGCTCCGGTGCCCGGACTCCAGCCGTTGATACGCGGCCTTACACGCGGAACGAATGCTGCGTAGGTCGCCTCCCGGTACCGGCTGATTGGTCAACATCACCGACACGCCCGCGGTCGCATTGGCGCGGTCGTCATCGCTGTCACCGCGCCGGTCGACGGGGATTCCTACCTTCACCGTGTCTCCGAGCGGGGCGTAGCCACTGGACCTCAGCAACCCGGCGACGACGGCCACGAACAACACGTTGGCAGTACCTCCGTGCTGCGCGGCTACTCGGTCCCAGGCCTCGCTCGGCACGGTCACCGTGGCCCATGCACCGACCGCCGTCGGCGACCTGTCCGCCATCGGAGCGCGGGTCGGACGCGTCGGGACGGGGCTGGTGTCGGCATCGGCACCACCGAATCCTGCGTGTTCGGCCACCATGTCTCCGATGGCCCGCAGTACGCCTCGCCCGGCGGCCAGAATTCTGCCGCTCGCGTCGATCGTGTCGGCGATGATCGCGGTGTACGGCTCCGAGGCGAGTGCAAGCTCGGGAATTACGTTCGGCGACAGCGTTTCCTGTTGCACAGCCGCCAGCGCTGCCGCTGCAGCTGTCACCATGGTCTTGCCGTCCGCGGCGAGATGCAGTGCGCACAGCGAGATGACAGTGCCCGCCCCCGCGCGGCTGGTGGCGCGCAGCCGCCAGCAGTCGCCCTCGACCGCGTCCAACTCGACCGACGCCAACTCCTCCGCCGCCCAGCGATCGATATCGGAGTTCTCCACTGCATCGTCGTCGAATCGAAAGGCGGGCTCACCGGTGGCGCGTACCCAGCGTGGACGCGCCCCCGGCACTGTGGGTGGGACGAGCCGTCGATGCAGGCGTCCGTTCGCCAACGCGGAATTCACTTCGGTAAGGACTGCTTTCGACACCGGGGCATCGGTGGTCCAGATCAGCTGTAGGACTACCGACCACCCGAATGCCCGCCGCAGAAACCAATAGGTGGCATCCTCGTCGGCGAGTCTGCTCTGTACGGATTGCATCATCGACTTTGCCCCACTCGTGGCGATGACACGGTTGTCTCGATGTGCTCGACGGCCTGCGCCAGCGCTACATCGCCCGTGATCAATTGTGTTGCTACGTGTCGCCCACGGAGGTCGAGCACGCGGGTGAGCGCGTCGGTGAGGCGATCGGCGTCCAGCCGCCGCGCGGGGAGCGTCGCGCCTACCCCGAGCCGCTCCAGTTCACGACCCCAGAACGGTTGGTCGGAGCCGTACCAGCAGATCACCGATGGCGTCCCCGATCGCACGGCGGCAGCCGTGGTGCCCGCCCCGCCGTGGTGGACGATTGCCGCACACCGACCGAACACCGCGTCGTGGTCGACGGCCCTTACGATGCGGATGTCCTCTCCTGCCAAGGAATCCGTCGGCAGGTCGTTCCAACCGGTACACAACAGGAGTCGGCGACCCAACCGACGTGTGGCGGTGACAGCAGCGTCGATCATCTTGGCCGGGTCGCGGACCGGCATGCTGCCGAATCCCACGTAGACGGGGGGATCCCCGGCATCGAACCAGTCCGACAGTTCCTCGGTGGAGTGCATCTCGTCGAGGCCGAGTCGAAGCCGAGCCGGTAGTTCGAGAAATCCGACCACTGGGCGGGGTCGGAGGGCTGCGTCAGCGTCCCACACCGGGTCGTTCCGTACAGCGAACAACGGATCGTATGCCTGGATCTCGATTCCGGGTGCCGCGGCGAGCTGAGCCGCCGGTGATCGGAGCGCTGGGGCGCAGCCGAGACGCTCGCGCAGAAGAGCGTCGCGACGTCGGGTCATGAGGCCGAAAAGTCGGTCGAAGAGCCACCATTGGGTGCGCACTGTGTGTGCGCCCCCCAGGTGCAGACTCGGTAGCGGACCATGGACCGTGTTGCGGCGTACCGGTGCGTGGTGCAACGAGATCAGCGGCACACCTGCGCTTTCTGCGTACGCGAGCGTGATCTGTTCGGTGGTGAAACCCGTGACGATGGCATCGGCACCGTCCACGATGTCGCCCAGGTCGGTGATCAACTCCGAGTACCCGAGATCACGCAGCTGTGCGACGGCTCTGATCTGGCGCAACGGGTTTCGGCCCGCTTCGGCCCGCGCCTCGGTGACCATCTTCATGTGTGTTCGCGTGTCGGGGCCGAGAGCAGTGGCCTCCAGTCCGCAGCCGCGGGCGAACTCGACGAGGTTCGGCGGCACTCCCACCGAAACCTCGTGTCCCCGTTCGGTCAGGGCTGCGGCAAGTACGACGGCAGGTTGCACGTCGCCGCGAGTACCGTTGATGGCGAACGCTATCTTCACTTGTTCGCCCCCAAGAATTGCGCCGTACCGAGGTATTGCACTACACAGCACCATCTTTCGTCTCATAGGGGCAGATCGGGTGTTGTCGCTTAGACTGATCGGGCTCACCGAGCACCGGGGAACGAAGGGATGCGCATGAAGTTCGTTCTGGCAGCCAATGGAAGCCGCGGCGATGTTCAACCGGCAGTGGCTGTAGGTCTCGAGCTGCGTTCGCGTGGGCACGACGTCGTCTTGCTCGCTCCGCCGAACATGCAGGAATTCGGTACCGGTGCGGGGTTGTCCACGTCCGTGTACGGAGACAGCACCCGTGCGGTGCTCGAGTCCGATGCAGTCCGCACCCGGCTGAAGTCTGCCGATCCGCGCGCCAGGCTGGCTGCCGCCACCGAGATCACCGTTCGCGGTGGCCGACAGATGCAGCAGACGTTGCTCGACGCCAGCGAAGGTGCCGACGCGATCATCTCGACCAGTGCGGGACAGGAACGAGCGCACAATGTTTCGCAGGTGAGAGGAATTCCTCACGTGCCCCTGCACCTGTGCTCGATCCGGCGAAACTCCACTACGTCCCTGCTGTCGCAGGCGGGCGTCGATGTGTCCGGCCCAATCGCGTCGGCAAGTTGGACGGTGGTCGAGTGGCTGCTGTGGAAGGCGTCGAAGCGAGCGGAGAACGATCTGCGTTCCGAATTGGGACTGGGACCCATGCGAACTCCGTTCGCCACCGCGATCGCCGCGACCGGCATCCCCGAGATACAGGCGTACGACCCCGCTCTGTTTCCGGGTCTGGTCTCCGAATGGGGTGACCGACGACCGTTGGTGGGCTTTCTCGGTCTGCCCGCGTCGGCTAGGGAAGGAGTGGGCGATGTCAGCGCCGACGACGACCTCTCGGAGTGGATCGCCGCCGCGGACGCGCCGGTCTACGTCGGCTTCGGGAGCATGCTTCCGAAGAATCCCGACCGACTCGGCGAGGCGATCGTGGCTGCTGCGGACCAGCTGGGAGTGCGCTTGCTGGTAGCCGGTGGATGGAGCGACTTCCTCGGCAACGCAGGCGAACTCGGCAATCGAGTGCGAGTGGTGAAGCACATCGACCACGATGCCGTTCTGCCTCGATGCCGTGCTGCGATCCATCACGGTGGTGCCGGCTCGGTCGCGGCCTCGCTGCGCGCGGGGTTGCCCACTGTCGTCACCTGGATCGGTGCGGATCAGCCCATCTGGGGGCGAGCTGTTGCCTCCGCACATGTCGGTTCCTCACTTCCTCTGTCCCGGGTGACTCCGACGCGCCTCACCGATGTGCTGCGTGATGCCCTTTCTCCGCAAAGGCGAGTTACTGCTACGCAATTGCGTGACAGATTGATTGCCCCGTCGATCGCTGTATCCCACGCCGTCGATCTGGTCGAGCGGGTCGCGAGCGGCTCACGGTAGCGCGCGCGTGGGTGTCGAGGTGCGCTGCAGCAGTCGTCTCGGGTCGAGCTGCCCCGTCTCGGAATCGTAGAGCCGCAGCATCAACAATCGGCCGGTGTGCAACACCGTCAGTGCCGGCACGTAGATCAATGCGGTACCCGCTGTATAAGAAAACCTCCGATGCAGGGCAAAGGTTCTGGGCAGAAAGCTCATGTACTGCACGAACTCCGGGAGGCTGCTCTGCATACGCCGGGGCGATACCCCCACGGTCAACGACGCGAGGAAGGCGTTGCGACCACCGTCGTCCAGGATGCACAACCCCATGTCGACGTCCTCGAATATGTCCCGCCGCATGCTCACTCGGCTACGTATCCGATTCCACACCTCTCGCCGCACGACCATGTTGGAGCCGTACAGGACGGGGATCTCCTTGACCTCGTCGGAGGGGCCGCGGTCTCCGAGCGGATGCAATTTGATCTTCCACTTGTCGAATCGCCCCGACATCGGCACGTCGTAAGCCTCACCGCGACCGCACAGAGCGGACCATTTGTGGTCGAGATCGGCGGTGAAAAAGTCGACGATGGTCCGCGACCAGTCGTCGCCGACCATGGTGTCGGAGTCGATACGGGCGATGAGATCACCGGTAGCGGCGTCCATTCCGGCGTTACGTGCGTACACCAGGCCCTGCTCGACCTCGTGTATCAACCGAATCGTGGGGTGACGCCGGGCAAGATCCCGCACTATCTCGACGGTCCGGTCGGTCGAGTTGTTGTCGACGACGACGATCTCGGTGATGCAGTCGGCCTGCGCCGTCAGGCGTTCGAGGCAGGCCGCGATTGTGTCCTCCTCGTCGAATGCCGGTACCACCACCGACAGCGTCGGAGCTGTGCTCTCGGCGAGGAGATCCATGGTCGGTTCGGTGCCCTCTTCCATCGTGCTCGACTCGCTCACCATCACTCCTGTCGCTTCGGTCGGTCTGTCCAAGCCCATCGTGAAACCCCCATCGTGAAACCCCCTCGTGTGGACCGACTTCAGGTCTTGGCCATGTAGACGCGCAGAGTGACCGGGACGAACACGGCCAGGACCACGGCCGCGCCGATGAGTGTGTACGCCACCTGAAGCCCCGCGTCGGTGCCATCGGCGAGTCCGCGTACCGCCGACACCAGGTGAGAGACCGGGTTGGCACCTGCGATCGTGCGCATCCACGCGGGCATGGTGTCGATGGGGACCAGAGCGTTGGAGACGAAGGTGATGCGCATCAGAACGAGCATCGATACTCCCTGCACCGTGGACGCCTTGTCCAGCAGCACTCCCACCAGTGCGAAGATCCAGCTCAACGTGAACGCGACCATGACGACCAGCAGGCATGCCAGTGCAAGACCGGCGGGGTCGTTCGGGCGGTAGCCCATCGCGACTCCGACTCCGACAGTGATGACGGTTGCCACGACGTATCGAAAGGCGTTGGCTGACAACGCGCCTGCGAGGGGCGCGATACGCGCGATGGGCAGCGACTTGAACCTGTCGAAGACCCCTTTGTCGAGATCTTCTCGAAGCTGCACGCCGGTGACCACCGACGCGGCCACGGCGACCTGCACGAGCACGCCGGGAATCAGCAGCGGCAAGTAGTTGTCGACATCGCCGACGATGGCCCCGCCGAAGATGGTCGAGAACATCACCGTGAAGACGATCGGTAGGACGATGACGTCGAACATCTGCTGGGGATTGTGCTTGATCTTCAGCAGCCCCCGAAATGTCATGGTCATCGACTGTGCGAGTGCGGCAGAAAAAGGTTGCGCGTTGCGAGGAGTGTCGCTGACCGGGGGCGCGGTGTGGGTGATACCGCGCTCTCGACTGGCGAGACCGTCCGTCGACGTCGTCGTGTTCACGCGGCGGGCTCCTTGCTCGTCGTTCTCGCGCCAGTGATGCTCGGGACACTGTCCAGAACGCGGGGCGATGCGTCGGTCAACTCGAAGAACACGTCGTCGAGCGTCGGCCGAGCCACGTTGACCGCGCTCGCCGAGATCTGCATGGACCGCAGCGCCAGGAGCATCTCCGGGAGACGCTCGATGTCCGGCATGGGCACGGACACGATGTTCCCGTCGTCTTCGACGGTGACCTCGAGCGGCGAGAAGGCCGCGCACGTTCGTGCCGCGGCAATCGCCTGCGTCGAATCGACCAGCGTGAGTTTCACAGAGCTGCCGCCCACCTTGGCCTTGAGTTCGTCCACGGTCCCGTTCGCAACCACCTTGCCGCGATCCATGACCGCGACACGGTCTGCCAACGCGTCGGCCTCGTCCAGATATTGAGTGGTCAGCAGCACTGTCGACCCGGCTGCCACCATCGCTCGGACGGTGTCCCACATCTGTGCGCGGGTGCGGGGGTCGAGCCCGGTTGTCGGCTCGTCGAGAAAGAGCAGGCGTGGGCGCGTGATCATCGAGGCGGCGAGGTCGAGGCGTCTGCGCATACCACCGGAGAACCCACGAACCTGTCTACGTGCGGCATAGCCCAGTCCGAACTCGTCCAACAATTCGGCCGCGCGGGCACGGGCGCGACGCCGTGAGGCACCGACGAGTCGGGCGAAGATGAGGAGGTTCTCCTCGGCAGTGAGATCTTCGTCGACCGATGCGTACTGACCAGTGACACCGATCATCGACCGCACGACTCCAGCCGAGGTGCGCACGTCGTGGCCGAATACTGTGGCCGAGCCGGAGTCGGGTCGCTCCAGTGTTGCGAGCATCCGCACTGTGGTCGTCTTACCCGCACCATTGGTACCGAGCACGGCGAACACTCCGCCGACAGGAACCTCGAGGTCGACGCGGTCCACGGCGACGGTCGACCCGTAACGACGAGTCAAACCTGATGCAGCGATGGCTAATTCGGACTCCGTCATTCGCCTACTCCCGTGCTGTGACCGACGGTGGACGAGTGGTGGTACCTCGTCTTCCGGCGGGCAGTGATGTGGTGTGGTCGTCGCACCTCGGTTCGGTGTTGGCACCTGTGGCTTTGTCGGTCGAACGTTATAGGCGCGAACGAGGCGGTGCAACAGATCGGCATCGGCGCTGCACGGGGAGAAGTGTTGCATCCGTGCATCGTTCGTAACGGTTGATCGCTCGACTACTGGCAGTGAGGTGGGGTCGTTCGGCAGAGGAACCGCTGTTCGGACGTGGCCCCATCGGGGGCTTTACATCTCCGAAACATGCTGTTTACGTTGAGAAATCGCGATATCCGCGGGGAATCGCTTCCCTCGCCGGGCAGCGGTGATCGCCCGATTGTGACATGATCGGACCGTATCTCCGGCAGTGACGAAGTCCACTCGCACTCCACTGGACGTGGCAGCTCCTGAGGTCGATGCTCGATGTGTGCACCGCCTCTGCTGCTGTCGTCGATGCTGTTGACAATAAGCAGGATTCGGACCACAGGGTCCGAATGCGCGGTGCAGAACCATCGTGTGAGGCCTGTAGTGTCCACAACGAAGTCATCGGATCCGCACGCGCGCAACGCTATTGACGAAGTGATACTCCGACGCTTTCCCAACGGACAGCGCGTCGCCGGAAAGCAGGTGTCGAGCAGTGAAATTCACCGAAATCGCTGATTATCAACTCCCTGGTGGGAGAGTTACCAAGTTCTCTCCGCAGGCCGACTCCGGCACGTTCCGCTGGGATCCCGACGATCGTCCTCTCGCGTACGACCACGAAACGTATGTACGTCGAGCTGCCTCTGGAAGAGCGGAAAGCTCATGGCTCGGAGCTGTTTTCGAAGTAACCGGTCATCTCGACACGGCGGCGATGAACCGAGCTCTGTTGGCGTGGCACCGCCGCCACGAAGTGTTCCGAACGACTGCAACGATCGCGGAAGACGGCGCAGGAAATCAACATCTCGTCCGAAGGACGTGCGCACCCGACCGCCTCCGTTTCGGTTCGACCGACCTCGGCTGGATCGACGCGGACGCCGTCGGGACCACACTGACCGACATGTTCGACGGCGAACTGTCGCCACTGCGATGGCCACATTGCATGGTCGTCACCATCTCGGACACGCCCGATGTCGATGAGGACCGTTTCCTGCTTCTGTTCGCCGCCGATCACTCGGTCATGGACGCGTACTCGATGCTGTTGTCGATCGGTGAGCTGTCCAGACTGTACGACGCCGAGTTGCGCAGCCAGTCCGTCGAGATGTCCGATATCGGCAGCCACGTCGACTTCAGCGTGCGAAGCCGCACCATGGGCAACGAAGTGACGGTAGTGCACGACACGGTCGAGCGATGGCGGCAATTCCTCGCCGCGACCGGAGGGTTCCCCGCACTGTCGTCGGTCGCCGCGACGCGCTCGCGGACCAGCTTCTCGCCCCCTGCGGACGCAGTTCAGCGGGGGTGGGCGTTGCAAGTGGCCGGCGGGGAACAAGTCGCAGCGGTGAACTCGGTATGCCGCGCTGCCGGCCACACGACGCAGACCGCGGTGATGGCGGCGATGGCACTGGCCCATCGCCGACTGACCGGGGAGCCGACTCTCAGACTGGTGATGCCTCTCCACACCCGTGACGAGGCCAGATTCCTGGAGTCGGTGGGCTGGTACGTGGGCATCGGGCCGCTCGAAATCGACGTCAGACACGCGCGTACCTTCGCCGACGCATTGAGCGCCGCTGCCACCGGTATCTCCGCGGCCAAGAAGCTCTCTCGGGTTCCTTTTCCCCGCGTAGCCGAACTGCTGGGCACGGTGGCCGAACCGCAATTCGTCGTCTCCTACCTCGATCTTCGTTTCGTCGCCGGAGCCGCGGACTGGACCGCGAGGCGGGCACAGACGTTGCGCAGTGCCGCCAGGTCGGAATCCGAGGTCTACATCTGGGTGGCCAGGACCGCCGAGGGCATCACGGTCTCGGCACGGCATCCGGCGGACGACGCCGCGGCAGCGGCCGTGACGGACCTCGTCGTCTCCACGTTCGAGACCATGTTCGAGGTGATCGACGCCGGAATCGGTGCCCCTGTCGGTGTCGACTCCGTCGGTCTCGATTCCGTAGGTGCGGCCGACGTGCACATCGCCTGACGAGAGGGAAACAGTGAAGATCACCGCGCTCGATTCGTGGCACTCGGCTCCCGGCACCACGATCGAATGGCATCCGACCGTCGACTCGGTCGCCAGAACCGCCCATGCCTCGCCGACATCCAGAGGCCTGACGTTTCTGGCCGAGAACCACGTTCGTGGTGCCCACGTCTCGGCACGGAACGGTCGACCTCACCTGTCGTACATCGGATCGGGAACCACTCTCGACGGGGTGCTGAACGAAGCGGCGATGACCAGCGCCCTCACGCAGTTCGTCGCGCGTCATTCGATCCTTCGCATGTGGTTCGACGTCGAAGGCGGCACGGTGGTGAGCCGCTCGCTGCCGGCGGACGCGGTGGAATTCGAGGCCACCGTCGGATCGCGGCTGACGAATGCCGCGGACGTTCACGACCACATCCGTGCCCGGTTGGGTGCGGAGACCCGTAGCGACTCGTACCCCGGCTTCGCGTTCGGCGCGATCGTCCGCGAGGACGACTTCTCGATCTTCTTCGGTGCCGACCACGCCCTGAGCGACGGCTCGTCACAGGCGTTGGCACTGACCGAGATCGTCGGCTTGTATCGCCGAGCTCTTGCCGACCCCGAGGACACGTCGACGCCGGTGGCCGAGTCCGCTTCGGGTGGGTTCGCCGAGTACGCGCAGATCGAAGCGACACTCGCCGCCGCGCATGTAGCGGGCACTTCGGAGTTCACGGCGTGGAAAGACACGTTCACTCGAAACGATCTGCAGATGCCCAGGTTCGCCCTCGACCTCGGACTGGCACCGGGCGAGACCGCACCGGTGAAACCGATCGAGCTGCCACTGCTCGACAGGGCAGGCATCGCTGGTTTCGATCGCGCCTGCAAAGCTGCGGGCGGCCGGTTTCTGGCCGGACTCTACGCGGCCCTGGCGATCACCGACCACGAACTCGGCGGAGTCGACAACTACTACGGCATGACCGTGTTCGATTGCCGTGCAATGCTTCCCACCTATGCGGGCGACCAAGGGTGGATCTGCTCGTTCGCGCCGGTGGAATTCGCCGTGTCCGGGGCATCGACCTTCAGCGAACTCGTCCCGCGTGCCAACGTCGGCTACGAACGCGCCAAGAAGCTCGCGACGGTGCCGGTAGGAGCTGCCATGGCAGCCATGATGGCTGCAGGCGCGTCACCCGAGGCAGTGGTCACTGCGCCGAACATGCTGTCCTACATCGATTTCCGATGGTTTCCCGGCTGCGGTGACGACGCGTACGATCGTGGCGTCATCTTCACCGGCGAGGGACGCACGGGCAATGCGTCGCTCTGGATCAATCGTGATCACGACAGCGTGTATCTCGGTAGCCAAACCCCGGATACCCCGTTTGCGCAGTATCAGGTGCGGCGGTATTTCGAGCATCTCGCAGCGGTGATCGACCGGGTGGCTCAAATTGGAGAACGAGTGATTTCTCCGACAACGGACCGATCATGCCGTTATTTCGATAGGCCGGTAGGTACGCGCAACAGCGCATAGTGAACTACCGTCCGATAGGTGGACTTGGGAAAAACCGGATTCGGAGATCGAATCAACAGGCTGTTGACGCACCATGCCGACAAGGCCGGCGAGTCCCTCAACACCTACGCACGTCGGGCAATCATTACTCGGCTCGTCACCGAACTCGAACGAGAGTCCTCACCGGAAGTGGCCGCCGTGCTCGCAGACGCCCGTAGTTTCGAATACGAGAACATCGAGTTGTCCGATCCCGATTCGACGTCACTTCCGCAGACGTACCTGCAGATCGGCGACGTGGACCGTCTCGCCGCCGTACGAGCTACCGGCATGATCGGCAGTTCTCGTGACGAGCAGTTCGACAAACTGGCCCGGATGACATTGCGAGCCATGGGAGCACAGGGTGCGTCGATCTCGTTCGTCGACGATCGCACACAATTCATCAAGGCCAGCGTCGGAACATCGGGAACGGCAGCGCAGCCACAGACCGTAGCGGTGGAACGGTCGGCATGCCGTGTCGTGGTGGAAACCGGCGAAACGCTGGTGGCGCAGGACATTCGAGAGCACGCGCTATTGAGGGATCACGCGACTGCGGATCTGATCGCCTATATGGCAGCGCCGATCAAGTCCGACGCTGGGTTCACCGTCGGAATGCTGGATGTGTGGGACTACCGACCACGTAAATGGACGTCGGGCCACGTGAAGACCCTCGAAGACATCGCCTGGCTCATTCAGCAGCGAATTCGTTGACAGCAGCCCTGTTTCGACAGTGACAATGCTTGCGTTGCACGCCGGATGAAGGTGAAGGGTGATATGTCTTCGCTGTACGAAATGTCGACTGCCGAACGGCGTCACCGCTCTGAGGACATGAAACGTGGAAGGACCGGATATCGAGTCGAACTCGCGCGGATCGACGATGACGATATCGACACCGCAGTCAGTGAAAGCCCGCTTCGGGAGGAACGTATCGGATCGAATACGGAGCAACTCTGTTCGTACGATCCTCACCGTTCTTTTCGACGCGCTCGCCGCCGCCATCGGCGTAGCCGAAGGCGTCCAGTGGCGCTCCGGTAGCGTCTCTGCATTGGGGTGGTACCCATGGTTGTTCGTGCCCACGGTCTTGGTGCTGCTCGCGTCGAGAAAGCTCTACCGACGTGGGCTTCGACGAAACTTCATCGATGAAATCGGCCCGGTGCAATCCGCCGTCGCTTTCGCGACCCTGATCACGCTCGCCCTGATTCTGGCCATCGAGACTCCCTATCGCCCAGGTGCGGTCATGGTCCGTGTGTGGCTGTGCGCAGCTGTTGCGCTCGCGATCGCGTGCCTGGCACGGGCGTGGGGGCAGCGCTGGCTTCGCGCGAAGCACCATGCGAGTGCACCGACTGTCATCGTCGGTAGTGGTCCCGTCACAGAGCAACTGGCGCGCAGAATGAAGCAGTCCTCCGAGTATGGGATGGATCTCGTCGGGACAGTCGACTCCTCGCCCGACGTCGACCCCTCTGTGCAACAGGGGCTTTCGTATCTGGGACCGCTCACCGACCTGACTCGAATACTCCGAGCGCATCGGGTGGAAGAGGTGGTGATCGCGTTCGCGTCGGCTCCGCACGAACAAATAGTCGACGCGATCCGCGCGGCACAGCATGCCGGTGCCCGCGTCTGGCTCGTACCCCGCATGTTCGACACCGTCGGAATGCACGCGCGCATAGAGCATCTGGGCGGGCTGCCCCTGATGGTGTTGCGGCATGTCGACCCGAGGGGGTGGCAGTTCGTCCTCAAGGGCGCACTGGACCGGGTCGCTGCGGGGCTGGCTCTGCTGCTGCTGTCGCCGGTGTTCCTCGTGCTCACCGTACTGGTACGGGCGAGTTCCCCCGGGCGCATCTTTTTCGCGCAAGAACGAATCGGCCGAGACGGAGTTCCGTTCGACTGCTTGAAGTTCCGGTCCATGCGGCCACCACGTGACTCCGATGCGGACTTCGTCCGGACCGAAGGAGCGGCACCCGGCGGTGTGGAAGGCGTGGATCGACGCACCAGGATCGGCAAGATCATGCGTCAGACCTCGCTCGACGAGCTTCCTCAGCTGATCAATGTGCTGCGCGGCGACATGAGCTTGGTCGGCCCCCGTCCCGAGCGACCGGAGTACGTCGACCTGTTCGCAGCGCAGATCAGACGCTACGGCGAGCGGCATCGCGTCAAAGCAGGTCTCACGGGATGGGCTCAGGTGAACGGATTACGCGGTCAGACCCCCATCGCGGATCGTGCGGAATGGGACAACTACTACATCGAGAACTGGTCCCTCCGGCTCGATATCAAGATCGTCTTTCTGACGTGCATCGCCGTGCTGAAGAGGTCGGAAGACTGACCGACGCGTCCGTCATCGGCCTTCCGCCGCGCGTACGCGTGCGGCCTCGCGGACCGCGCTGACATTCGCCTTGCCCTGCCGCGATCCGGCGAGCTTGGCGGCGATGTGATCGCGTACCGACACCGGCTCGTAGGCCAGGCCGGAATCCGCGTCGAGGTGCGACGGCAACGTGGAGATCACCGCGTCGACATTGCCGTCGTGGAAGAACGCCGCCGACCGCCGACGCACGATGGTGCCGTCGACGACGGGTGGCTTGACGCGATGCAGAGTGGACAGCCACCGGTCGTTGGTCAATCGCGCAGTGAGGTCTCCCAGGTTCACCAACAGCGCTCCGTCACGCGGAGCGACGTCGTGCCACACGCGGTCGGTACCCAGCACCTGAAGACCGGCCACCTGGTCGGCCCACAACACCGTCACGATACCGAAATCGGTGTGCTCGCCCATCCCGGTGAGGTCACCATCGAGGGTGACCATGCCCTCGGGCAGGGCGTAGTTGTTCATCCGCAGCACGTCGATCGAGTGGTCGGTGAGCGTGTCGAAGAAGTCGGCCGGGAGTTCGAGTGCCGCAGCGAAGATTCCGGTGAGAGTGCGGGCGACCCGAGACGCCTCGGCGAAATACGTGTCGACATCGCGGCGGAAATCAGGCAGCTCGTCGGGCCACACGTTGATCCCGTAATCCGACTCGTCCAGTTCGAGGGAGTCGAAGGACCGCGCTTCGACCCCGACATTGAACGCCTCGAAGAAGTCGTTCATCCGCGACGCAGACTCGACTCCCACACTGAGGCTCAATGATTCGCTCTTGGGCGGGCTGTATCCACGATTAGCGTCGGGTATCCGGTACTCGTTCTTGGTCGCAAGCGGCAGCGCGAAGAACGAGTCGATGGACCGCGCCAGACCGTCGAGTACATCGTCTCCGATGCCGTGCCCGATGATCTGCATGAATCCGGAACGGGTGCAGGCATCGTCGATCTCGGCCACCACACGAGCTCGGGCCCCCGCATCGGCCGTACTGCCCGAGACGAAGGGGCCGATGTCTATCGTGGGGATCTCGAACTCGTCTGCACGGTGATCGGACATCGGCGTTCACACTCCTGTAGTCCTGGCTGCTGAGCCGACAATTTACCGCCTCAGCACGCATTCTCGCGCGTCGATGCCTCGGCAGCGAGCCGGCGTGGATCGTTCTCGGGCAGTGACTCGATGAGCACGCGACGCGGATGCGACGACGGTCCGGTGATCAGATACTTCTGACCGGGTCGCACTCGGGCGGCCTCTGCAACCAGTTCCGGATCGGTGGGTGTCGCAGTGTCGTTCTCTCGCAGAGTGTCGGTCTCTCGCAGTGCGTCGGCGACGATGCGGCGTGGGTCGTACTGCCTGAGGTCCAACGACTCCCACTCGCTGCGGCGCAGCGGGACGCCGATCTCGGCCTCCGCCGTGCTGCGGGTGCTGTCGACGAAGTGCCGCAGCGTGCGCACCGCCCGTCCGAGTCGGTGGGCGTAGCCGGGCAGTCGTTGCGGGCCGAGGACGAACCCCGCAATGATCGCGACGAGGAACAACTTCTCGAATGTCAGGCCGAACATGATGAATTCTCCTGTGCAGTAGCTCGTCTGGACGATCGTCTGTCGTGTATCTCGGTGATCGCGAGAGCCGCGCCGAACAGAGAGACCATCGGCAGCGCGACGAGGAACATGGACAGCACGTCTGCCGCGGGGGTGACCAGCGCGCTGAACAGAGCGATCGCCACCACGCTGACACGCCAACTGCGGCGCAGCCTGTGCGCGGAGACGATGCCGAGGCAGTTCAGCATGACCAACACTGCCGGCAGGACGAAGGCGATACCGGTTGCCAGCACGATCTTCATGACGAAATCCACGTAGTACGACGCGTTGAGGATGGTGCTGTCCTCGTCGGAGGAGAAGCCCGCGAGCACGCTCACCATACGAGGAAAGATGGTGAACCCGAACGCGCAGCCGGCGACAAACAGTGGGGTGGCAGCCGCGGAGAAACCGAGAACGTACTTCTTCTCGCGACGGGTCAATCCTGGAGTGAGATAAGCGAAGATCTCCCGCAACCACACCGGACTCGACACGATGACGCCGGTGAACAGTGCGATCCGCAGCTGGAGATCGAATGCGCCCGTGACGGTCTCGAAGTTCAGGCTGGCCTGGCGGGACAGCGCCAGTTCCTCGACTGGGCCGCGGAGGACGTCGAGAATCCGATCGGAGGTTGCGAAGCCGATCACGACGCCGACGAGCAGCGACACCGCCGCACGGATCGCACGGCGACGTGCCTCGCGCATGTGCCCGGCAAGGGGCATCGCACCCCGCACGGCGGTGGCTGCGGTCATGAGGCGTGTCGGTACGGAACCGGGACCGAGACGTCGTCCGGCGTCGCCGATGTCTTCGCTTTGTCCTCACGCACTTCGTCTTTGAGGATGCGCATCGACTGACCGACACCCTTGGCGAGCGAGGGGAGTTTGGTCGAACCGAACACGAGCAGAACGATGGCGAGAACGACGAGGGCGTGCCATCCAGTGAGGTTGTGCAACATGATGTTTCCTTCGGTGGGTAGTGTCGGGGAGGGTCAGTTGGTGGGAGCGGTGCCGGCAGGTCCGCCGGCCGGGGGTGTGCCGCCCATCGGCGGTTGTCCGCCCCCGCCGCCCGCACCGCCGCCGGAAGGCGCTGCGCTCATGGCGGGTTCGGTGGTGGTGTCGATCGCGACTGCCAGCGAGCCGACGTAGCCGCTCGTGGGGTCGCCGGTGAAGGTGCCCATCTCCAGGTCGTAGCCGTCACCGAATACGTTGTCGTTGTCGAGACTGCCGAGCTGGGCCAGGTTGGTCGAGGAGCCCGGATAGGTGTCGAGCTGGTATATGTCGTTCAGGATCTCCTGTGGAAAGGCGACCTGCGAGGTGGCAATTGCGTTCTCCGCGTTGGTTGCCGACGCTGCGTCGGGGTAGACCTCGAAGTGCATGTGCGTCCAGCGGCCGGAGTAGCAGCCGGGCACGATGGTGTCGAAGGTGGCACTCCCGCTCGCATCGGCCGCCTGCACACCGCGCAGGTACGTCTCGTCCTCGGCACCCTCGGAGTACATCGAGTACTTGCCGTTCGCGTCGCACTGCCACAGGTACACCGCTGCCCCCTCGAAGGGGCGGTTGTCGTTCGCCATGTCGGTGAGGGTGAACGTGAACGACAGTGGCACACCGCTGACCGTGGTGCCGCCGTCGAGACTCGACGTCACGTCGCGGCGAACGATTCCCGATTCTTCGAGAACGTTGACGCCGTTGGTGCCGTCGGCGGGATACGGGCCGTTGGTCTCCTGTGGAATCTCGCTCGTGGCCGAGGCGGTGGTCGCCGTCGTGGATGCAGCTGTGGTGGTGGTACTTCCGGCGTTCGACGTGCTCGAGCACGCCGCGAGGGCGAGTGCTCCGGCACCGGCTCCGACGATGCTCAGAACGCGGCGACGGGTCAGGAGGGTGGTGATGTCGAACGCGGCACCCTGATCGACCACCTCCTCGTCGGGACGGTCGAGCAGTCGACCTTCGTACGCGGGTCCGTCGGGGGTGTTCGTGGGTTCGGGAATGCGAGGCATCGTGCTCTGTCTCCTTCGATGTGCCACTGGATGTTTCGGTAGTGCCAATACTCTGCGGAGATCCGGGGAGAACCCTGGGCTCCGGCTGGGAGGTTCCTGGGAGCCCGATTCGCGGTTCATGCAAGCTAAGGCTAACCTCTAGTCACTACCCCGACATACAGGACTTTTCATGACTCATCGTGTACTGACCAGCCTCGCTGCCGCAGTGCTCACCTCGCTCGCCCTGGTGAGCTGCAGCTCGTCCGATGCCGACGACGCTTCCGCCTCCGCCGCGTCGTCCACCGACTCGTTTCCGTTGACCGTGCAGCACATGTACGGCGAGACCACCCTCGACGCCGTGCCGGAGCGGGTTGCCACGTGGGGCTTCGGCACCACCGACGCCGTGCTCGCACTGGGCGTGGTGCCGGTGGCCATGCCGTCGGCCGAATACGGCGGTGGGGACGACCTGATCTATCCGTGGATCTCCGACGCCATCGACGCCAGCGGTGGCCCCGCTCCGACGTTGCTGGACAACGTGACCAACGCATTGACGGTGGAAAAGGTGCTCGCCGCCGACCCCGACGTTCTGCTCGCCCCGCATTCGGGTCTGACTCAGGCCGAGTACGACGCGGTGACCGACGCCGGAGTTCCCGTCATCGCCCCGCCGGAAGAGCTGTGGTCTACGCCGTGGCGTGACGTCATCACCACCACGGGCGACGTGCTGGGCGTACCGGACCGGGCTCGTGAACTCGTCGCCGATCTGGACAAGCAGGTCACCGATGCAGGCTCGCAACACCCCGAGTTCGATGGCCGCACAATCGCTTA
Source organism: Rhodococcus sp. 05-2255-1e (assembly GCF_002259025.1). NCBI lineage: Bacteria > Bacillati > Actinomycetota > Actinomycetes > Mycobacteriales > Nocardiaceae > Rhodococcus > Rhodococcus sp. 05-2255-1e. The sequence goes on from NZ_NOZE01000033.1 coordinate 333,039, forward strand.
CGTGTCCGAGGCCGCAGATGTCTACTACCTGCTGCTGCCGTCCGACCCGCGGGTGGAGTTGCTCGAGAATCTCGGCTTCACCTCGGACCCGTCGGTGACGGCCCTGGCGAGCGGTGACTCGACGTTCTCGACCACTGTCTCGGCGGAGAACATCTCGAAAATCGACGCCGACGTGGTGTTCACTCAGGTCGACACCGACGCTGCACTGGCCGAATTCACGGGTTCGCCGGTGACGCGGCAGATCCCGGCCGTCGCCGGGGGAGCAGTGGCAGGATTCGTCGGGCAGGAAGCCGGTGCCGCAGTAGGCCCTACGGCACTGTCGATTCCGTACTTCCTGCCCACCCTCGTCGACGGACTCGCTCGGGCTACCGAGGTAGCCGGGAACTGACGCGGCAGCGATGCGGGTAGGGATTTGCTTTGGCGGCGTGGTGGTTTCTCCAGGGCACCGTCGACTGGATCCTCAAGGGCGTTCTCGGCGAACATGTTTGACGCCGTACAGATTTTCGTCCGCGCGGGCGAGAATGTCCGAGACAGACTCCTGCGGATCCGTGGACTGAGCTGTTCCGACGCTGGCGTAGGGCAACGACTCGGTGGTGATCCGGGCGAACTCGTCGACCACATCACGGCTGTGCCCTGTCAGGAGCGCCGCGAACTCGTCACCACCCAGACGAGCGATCACGGCGTCGGAGGGAGCTGCGCGGGTCCAGGACTGCGCCAGATCGATCAGCAGTTCGTCACCCGCACGATGTCCGCCCGAATCGTTGACGGCCTTGAAATTGTCCACGTCGACGATCACCACCGCGACCGGAAGCTCCGCAGTCCTGTTGCCTGCCACCTCCGCCGCGGCCATCTCCCATCCCGCCCGGTTGAACACTCCGGTCAGAGGATCGGTGCACGACGCCACGATGAGAGCCTTGGTCACCACACCGAACGCCTCGCCTGCGGCAATCACCGCGACGCCGAAGATCAGGTACGAAATCGGATACAGCGGAGCAGGAGAAACCCACACCGCCGACAGCACACTCACCACGAGCACGCCGACCAGCACTCTGCCGGGTCCGTCCCGATGGAACGCACGGATGTACATCGCCAGAAACATCGCCGCGATCAGACACTGGCTCTGCGCCGCCGCGAGCCGATGGAACGCCATCACCGCGGGTGTCGCCACCATCGCCGCGGCCAGAGCAAGCCGAAGCGCCACCGCGGTACCGGGTCGAACCCACAGCACCACCACGCCGGCCGCTCCCAGACCGACAGCTACGACACCACCGGTGACATCGGACGTCACCCGGTCGCCGTGAGGCAGCAACGTCAAGATCACCCCTACTGCATAGAGACCGGTTGTGGCCAGCAGAAAGTACATCAACAGCCGCGTCCGTAGACCCGCCGTACCGTGCACCGAACTCGGATGCGGAACGTGAGGGAACGAGGGCATGGCCAATACCCTGCCAGGGCGCACGGCACCTGTCTCGACCACGACCCCGCCGTTCCGTTGCCTGCGATGATTTTCGCAACGGACGAGCTCATCGGCGGCGGTGAATGCCGCCACAGCGTGCCCGCTTTTTGGGCTGATCGTGTTGCTGGTGCAGGAAAAGTACGGGGCGGTCCGGTAACGCCAGCGGGTAGGCGGCGATGATGAGCTGTGTCCCCACGGCGAAACAGGCAGCCGGCGAGCGCGGGGTCGGTGGTGATCGACTCGCGTCGCCGCGTTCTGTCGTCCCTTCTCGCTGTACAGCTGGTGCTCTATTCGGCCGCGTTCATCGCGTCCTGGGCCGACACGAACGGTGCCGGCGCTGTGGGTGAGATGTGGGCCGCAGTGGTCGCTGCGGTGGGATTCGTCGCGATCCTGTCTCGTCGACCCGGCCCGGTGCGGCAGGGGATCGCGATTGCCTGTGCGGCACTGGCTCCAGCGCTGACGATGCTGACCCATCAGAATCTCGCTGCCCAGGTGTGGGCGCTGATTCCCGCGATGTTTCTGGCGCTCTACCTGCGCGCGACGTACCCCGTCGTCGTGGCACGGGTCCTGTGCGTGGCGCTGGCCTTGCTGTCGGCCACGGCGCTGCTGCTCGCGCCTGCCCCGGCACCGATGCTGTGGGGCGCGCTCTACGTCGCGTGCATTCTCGCTGCCGCAGAGGTGTTCGGCGCTCTCGGTGCCGCCCTGATCGCAGGCGCTCTCCGTGACCCGCTCACCGGGGTGTTCAACCGCGCCGGTGCCGTCGACGCGGCGACGAATCTCGCTACCCGAGCGGCTCGTCGATCCGAGAACATCGCCGCGATCGTGTTCGATGTCGACCACTTCAAAGCCGTCAACGACAGGGACGGCCACGCTGCGGGCGACCGTATTCTCATCGGGCTCGCCGACACACTGACCGAGAAAGTACCGGCCGGAAGTGTGATCGCCCGGCTCGGCGGCGACGAGTTCATCGTCCTCGTCGCAGGCCTCGACGCGGTGCAGATCGACGCTCTCGCGCAGGAACTCGTCGACGGGCATGTCGTCTCGGTGACGTACGGCATCGCCGTCGGTTCCCCCGGACCCGACGTACTCGAGGCGCTGACCCAGGTTGCCGACGCCGACATGTACCGCCGAAAGATGCTGCGCCGCAGGCGCTGACAGTGCTCGGTCAGGGCAGGATGGAATCGACGTAACCGCCGTCGACCCGCAGAGCGCCGCCGGTGGTGGCCGACGCCTGATCCGAGCTCAAGTAGACGATCATGTTGCCGACTTCCTCGGGCTCGATCAGTCTGCCTATCAACGAGTTCGGGCGATGGTTCTTCATGAACGTCGCCTGAGCCTCATCCCACGGGAGGTCGTCGCCGACGAGCTCGGCCACGAAATCCTCCACCCCGCCGGTATGGGTGGGGCCGACGATGACGGAATTGACCGTAACTCCGGTCCCGGCAGCAGCTTTGGCGAATCCGCGACTCACGGCCAGCAACGCGGTCTTGGTCATGCCGTAGTGGATCATCTCCTCGGGAATGACCACGGCGGAGTCGCTACAGATGTTCTGCACTCGACCCCAACCGAATTCCATCATCCCGGGCAGGTAAGTGCGGATCAGGCGGACGGCCGAGAGCACGTTGACCTCGAAATAGCGACGCCATTCGTCGTCGTCGATCTCGAGGGCGGGCTTGGATCCGAAGATGCCGAGGTTGTTGACGAGGATGTCGACCGCGGGGACGCGCGCGGTGAGTAGCTCGACGCCCTCGGCGGTGGCGAGGTCGGCGGCGACGCCGATGACACGCGCGCCCGGAACGGTGTCGAGTATCTGCTGCTCGGCTGTGTCCACGGTGGCCTGCGAGCGCCCGTTGATCACCACCCGGGCACCCGACTGAGCAAGCGCCGTAGCGATCGCCAAGCCGATTCCCTGCGTGGAGCCGGACACCAGGGCAGTACGTCCATCGAGATCGATGTGCATGGATCCTCCTCGTCGTGTTCGTTGTGAGCCTACGCCGTTATAGCGCGTATGCAACTAATTTGGGATTAGCACTCTCGGGCGTCGGGTGCCAAAATGGAGAGGCATACTTTCGTGCAACAAACCCCAGCTCAGCGAGCCTGAGGAAGGAGAGAACAGTGACAGTGACATCCCCCGATTTCGACGCTCACGACATGGACGACGTGCCGCCGCGGTGGTGGAATCGACATATTCGCACCCGAACGCAGGTGACCGAGATCGCCGTGATGTTCGGCGCTCTGTCGATCGTGTCGTTCTGGGCCGCCGGCCTCGGCATCGCAGCCGGCCTGATCGCCATCGCGTCCGCGCTGTGGGCGGATCGAAGCCCGGATCTCTCCGGGCCGCGCGCCGAACGCAGCGATACCGCGCTCGCCATCGGCACCGGAGCGGTCGGCGTTCTCATCGGTCTCGGCTTCCTGTTGATGGTGCTGCCGCACTGGTGAGGTAAGGGTTCGTGGCGAGAGCCGGTCGACGACGCGTCGGCCGGCTTTCGTCGTCTTCGGCAACATTTCGGTAAGTATCTGCGACGGTCCGTTGCACTAACGGGATTTATATGTGACGCTCTGTAGCGTAAAGATTGTTCGGGACGCAGGCGGAAGGACCACCATGACTGCAGTCGACGACGCACGAACGCACTACCGAGACACCTTGCACTCCTTGTCGACGGCATCGGTGCATCAGCACTTCGACGCCTTCCTCGACATTCCCTGGGACGAGCCCGAATACGCGATCGTTCCCAACGATCCCCGGTGGGTACTCCCGGACGAGGATCCTCTCGGTCACACCGATTGGTACAAGTCGCTTCCCCTGGATCGGCAGATCCACATCGGCATGTATCGCCAGGCCAGCATGGTCAAGGTAGGCCTGCAGTTCGAGCAGATCCTCATCAGCGGCCTCATGCAGTACGCCCTCACGCTGCCCAACGACTCACCGGAATTCCGGTACTCGACGCACGAGGCCACCGAAGAGTGCCACCACACCCAGATGTTCCAGGAACTGGTAAACCGCATCGGCATCGACGTGCCGGGTGGACCCGGATGGTTCCGCAAGATCGTGCCGATGCTCACGGTGTTCGCCAGCCGCTCGGCACCGTTCGGATTCTTCGTCGGCGTCCTCGCGGGCGAAGAGCCGATCGACCACATGCAGAAGGGCGTTCTGCGCGGAGGCTCAGTCGGCCACCCGTTGGTCCAGCGCGTCATGCAGATCCACATCGCCGAGGAAGCCCGCCACATCGGCTTCGCGCATCAGTACCTGCGGTACAAGGCACCTCGTCTCGGACCCTTCGAGAAGGCGTCGATCTCGATTCTCACGCCCGTCATCATGCGGCTGCTGTGCGACGTCATCATGAAGCCGAGCAAGCAGATGCGACGCGAACTCGACATCCCCGACGAGGTAGTGGACGCCGTGTGGTGGAACAGCGAATCGTCACGAAAGGCATTGCGCGACACCTTCGGTGACGTCCGCATGCTCGCCGGCGAACTGGGACTGATGAACCGCGTCTCCAAGCGCGTGTGGCGCGCCCTCGGAATCGACGGACGACCGTCGCGCTACCGCAGTGAGCCCTCGTTCGGCTGAGCTGTCTGGGGGCCGGTGACAGATTCGAGAGGGACTTGGGGTATCGCGATTCCGCGTGATGCCCCAAGTCCTTTGACCTGCAGCCAGATGGTGTCGGCCAGGAACGTCGCGAAATGATCCAGGCCGGTGCGTGATTCGGTTTGCGCGCTCCAGCTGCGCACCGCGCCCATGCATCCGGAGACCAGGCCCGCGACCCACGGGCGCACCAGCGACCAATCCTCCGGTGACAGATCCGCATTCACCAACGCGAGGAACGCCGCGACGCTGACCTCCAGCTGCTCGGCGAGCAGTGCGTTGGTCTCCTCGAGCGGACTGGGCGACTCTGCACTGACGTCCTGCTCGACGAACCGCGTCCACGCGGGATGCTCGGCGACCCAGCGGACATAGGTACTCACCACACGATGCACCACATCGCGTGGAGTGCCGGTCAACGCGAACGAGGCGACCAGCGCAGCGCTCAACTGCTTGCAGATGGCACGCTGAATCGCGGTGTCGAGATCGGTGCGATCGTTGAAATACCGGTAGAGGCCGGTGCGATGAACGCCCGCCTCGGCCGAGATCTGTGCAGTGGTCAGCCGCTCCCCGGGAGCGATGTCACGGGCCAGTACCGTCATCGCGGCCTCGATGATGTGGCGTCGACGATCGGTGTTGTGCTGTTCCCACCGCCGCTTGCGGCCATCGGCCTTCGGTCGTGCGCCACCGTCACTCATGCTGCATGGTCTCATGTTCGACGGGCTGCTGTGGGCGCGTTGGGGTTCGGAGGTCACTCGTGCGGGGGTTCACCGGTGACCTTGTGGTCGGCAAAATTGAGGCCCTCACGCACCAGCCGAGCGAGGTGCCCGTCGGCGAGGTTGTAGATGACGTTGCGACCGTCGCGGCGTGTCTCGACCAGACCGGTGAACCGGAGCTTGGCCAGATGTTGGCTGACGGCAGTGCGGGATGTGCCGGTGGCCGCGGTGAGCTCGCTGACGTCGGCGGGGCCGCGATCGAGTAGCCAGAGTATGTGCAGCCGAGTGGGATCGGACAGCATCCGGAACGTGTCGGTTGCTGTCGCCAGTCGCGCGGAGTCGGGTTGTGCCTCGTGATGGAGACTGATGCGCTGTTCCTTCTTCGGTGGCATCGAGGTGTCTCCTTTGTGGACGGCGTCTCCTCATGCGGAGGCGGCGACCGGGATTCGGGAGCGACTCCACAGGCGTGCTGCGGACAGTGCCGCAAGTGTAGCCAAGGCCGTGAGCACCGTCGCCGCGGCGAGCAGTCCGAACTGCGCCCCGACCCAACCGGCCAACGGATACGTGAGCAGAAACGCCGCATGGGACAGGGAGAACTGAGCAGCGAATATGGAGGTTCGGCTGTGTTCGTCCGACTCTCGGCGCAAGATCCTCGCCGACGGCGTGTTGATCAGCGAGGTGCCGATACCCAGGATCGACCACGTGATCGCGAGAGCGGTCCACGCGGTCGGCCCGCGGCCGAGGGTGGCGACGAGTGCTGCGGCTGCGGTGCCGACGACAGCGACGGCGGCACCGGCGAGCATGAGGCGATGGTCGGAGATCCGCTCGAGGGCTCTCGGAACGAGCAGCGCCGCCGCCATCGACCCCGCACCGAAACAGCCGAGGGCGACGGCCAATTGGGTGCTCGAACCGCCGAACAGATCACGAACGTAGACAACGGTATTGACGAGTACGAGTGCCGTGGCTGCGGCGACCACGATGTTCAGTGCCAGCAGACCCTGGAGTTCCCGCTGCCGGACGAACGTCGCTATGCCGTCGAGTGGTTTCTTGTGTTGTGGTGCAACGTATCTCGGAAGGGCTGTGCCGACCACCATCGCTGCGGAGGCGACGAACCCCACCGCCGTCCCGACGAACAGGGTGTGGAAGGTGACGACCGTCAGCAGTGCGGCGGCGATCAGCGGGCTCACCAGGGACTCGAGGTCGTAGGCCAGGCGGGAGAGCGTGAGCGCGCGGGTGTACTGCTGTGCGTCCGGCACGACGGACGGGATGACGGCCTGAAAGGTGGGTGTGAAGGTGGCCGACGCCGCCTGCAGCACGAATATCAGGACGTAGACCTGCCACACCTGATCGACGAAGGGGAGCGCCAGCGCGGTGAGCGCTCGGACGAGGTCCGCGGCGACGAGGACGAGCTTGCGCGGCACTGTGTCGGTCAGTGACGAAACAGCCGGCGCAACAACCACATACGAGATCATCTTGATCGCCAATGCGGTGCCGAGGACGGCTCCGGCGGCGCTGCCGGCGATGTCGTAGGCCAGGAGCCCGAGCGCCACCGTCAACAACCCGGTGCCCACGAGTGCGACCACCTGTGCGGTGAACAGGCGTCGGAAAGTGTGATTGTGCCGAAGCATGCGTTCACTGTACATATGCGTGCGCACTTGCGCACTCATATGTTTTATTGAAGATGCACCGTCGAACGCCCCACGAAGGGGCTATTTTCTGTAGCGTTGTCGGTTGTCGGCTCAACGAATATCCAGGGGTGGTCAATGGCCGATCAGCGCACGTATCCAGTGGGGCAACTGGCACGCGCCATCGACCAGCTGCCGTCGATGATCGGCTACTGGGACAGCTCGGAGCGCAACGTCTTCGCCAACAAGGTCTATGCCGACTACTTCGGCATCGAGCCGGCGCGCCTGGTCGGTATGCACATCAGCGAGCTCCTCGGTGAGGGACTGTACGAACTGAACAAGCCCTACATCTCGGGAGCGCTCGCCGGCGAGCAGCAACAGTTCGACCGCACACTCATCGACGTCAACGGTGTCGTACGCGTCACCCAGGCCACCTACGTCCCCGATATCGTCGACGGCGGCGTCGTCGGATTCACGGCAATGGTCGTCGACGTCAGCGCCCGTGCCGAGGCAGAACGCGAACGCGACCGCGCCGTCCGCCTCTTCCAGATCGCCATGGAGTACGCGCCCATCGGTAAAGCGCTACTGACGATCGACGGCCGCTGGCTGCAAGTGAACAAAGCACTGTGCGATCTCCTCGGGTACACCTCGGAAGAACTGCTGCAGAAGACCTTTCGAGACCTGACACATCCCGACGACATCGCGATGGCAGACGAACACCTCGCCGGATTAGCCGACGGGACCCTCGCCAGCGTGGCATCGGAAAAGCGGTACATCCGCAAGGACGGAGCCACGATCTGGGTCCAGCGGAACGCCACCGTGGTACGAGACAACGACGGGGACGACATCATCATCGCTCAGATCCAGGACATCACCGCTCGGAAGGAAGCCGAGGCGGCACTCGAGCGCCAACTGTTGATCGACGACCTGACCGGCCTGGCGAATCGCCGACGGTTGATGGCGGAACTTCAGGCCCTCAAGGAAGCCGCCGACGAGAACCCCGTCGGAATCCTGTTCGTCGACGTCGACTCCTTCAAATCCGTCAACGATCGATACGGCCACGCAGTAGGCGACCGACTGCTCGCCGCCATCGGAGCCCGCATCCGCGCCAACCTCCGCGCCGGAGACATCGCCTGCCGCACCGGAGGCGACGAATTCGTCGCTCTGCTGCGTAGCTCCCGATCGGCCGACGGAGTCGAACGCCTCGCCGCACGAGTGCGGATGCTACTGGCCGGCCCGTACCTCATCGACGGTGTTCCGGTACCCGCATCGGTCAGCGTCGGATGGAGCTGGGACAAACCCGTCAGCCCCGAAAAATTACTGCACATCGCGGACGAACGCATGTACTCGTCGAAACGACGCTGACCCCTGTCAGGACGACAGATCGACGCGAGTGCCGATTCCGGTCGAGAGAGCGCGTTCGATGATCAGTTCTGCGACCGCGAGATCCTCGAGCCCGATACCCGTGGAGTCGAACAGCGTGATGTCGGAGTCGGCCGTGCGCCCGACCTTGCGTCCGGTGATCACGTCCCCCAACTCGGTGTGGAAGTCGGATTCCTGCGCGGCTCCGTCGGCGATCGCCAGTAGGGCGTCACCCGACTTGGACAGCGCCGTCGCGGTGCTGTCGACCACCACCCGTGAACGCGCGATCGCCGTTCCGTCGACCTCACGCTCGTCGGGGCGCGGCGCTGCACCGACGACGTTCAGATGGGTGCCATCCACCAGCCAGTCTCCGAACAGCACGGGATCGACGGACGGGGTGAGCGTGCACACGATGTTCGATTGGCGCGCAAGCTGTTCCACGGACACCGCGTGCTCGATCTTCAGGTCCAGGTCGCTGAGCGCGTCTCGAAAACGTTCGACGGTATCGGCTGATCGCGACCAGACGAAGACACCATCGATGTCGCGGACGCTGTGGATGGCGCGGACATGTTCGACGGCGAGGTTTCCCGCGCCGACGATTCCCAGTATCGAACTGTCCATCCGAGCGAGGTGCTGGGTGGCCACCGCACTGGCAGCGGCCGTGCGAATCGCAGTGATTGCACGGCCGTCCAGTACCGCGACACATTCTCCGGTCCGGGTGGACGTCACCAGCATGGTCGAACGCTGCCGAGGCAGAGCGCGGGAACGGTTCCCCGGTAGGTCCGACAACACCTTCACCACCGCGAGTTCGGAGGTGCCGGACTGCGCCACCATCGGAATGACTCGACCGTCCTCGGCAGCGTCCATCGACGACGGTGCCGGGTTCTGAGCGATGCCCGTCGAGAGGTCGGCCAACGCGCGCTCGACCGCCCCGAACACCGTCGTTCGGTCGAGCAGGGCGCTGATCTCCGAGTGACGCAGTACCAGGGCCATGGTCAGCCGACCGTCGTCAGTTCTGCTGCATCGACGACGCGGGAGGTGACCAGATCTGCGAACGGAGGTGCGGTGTGAACCATGCCCTCCTCCTGGAGGATTCGCATCCAACGATCGCTGGCGTCGGCATCGATACGCACGGTGTCCCACGTCCTGGACTGTTGGATCTTGGTGCACGCAGCAGACAGGGTCGGCAGTGCGATGTTCGGCCAATGCTCGACCAGGAGGGGCTGCAGTTCACTGACGGGTGTCGCCTTGACGGTCGCCATGGCTGCGTCCAGGCCGGATGCGAACTTCACCAGACGCTCTTCGAGTTCCTCGAAACGGTCTGTGCGGCAGTAATACACACTGTTCGGGCCTAGCCCACCCACCTCAGCGTACTCGACGACGATGTGGCCGGTCCCTCGATCCGACATGATCTGCGCAGTCGTGATGTCGAGAATGATCGCGTCGCCGAGCCCGTCCTCGAACAACTCCACGAACATCGGAGTCGACAGATCTCGGAGGAATGTGGTTCGTGAGGAGTCCACGCCACTCTCCCGCATCATGCCTGCGGTGATCGCGTACGGAGCGCTTCCGCCGATACCGGGAGCCAGCACGGTCTTTCCGGTGAGCGCCGACCAGTCGAACGGCCCCTGAAGCTTCTCGCGCATGACCAGAGCTTTGGGGAACTGGTGGTTCAACTGCGCGAACACGGTGAGCTGACGCGATGTGCCCCAGTACATTCCGGGCACCCACAACCCGCCGAGGGCGATATCGGCTGCGCCGCTGGCAAGGTCGTCGAGCACGCCGGTCCAGGGGTCGCAGGCCTTGGCGTGGACCTCGAGGCCGTTGTCGGCGAAGAGTCCGGCGTGGTCGGCGTAGTACTCGGGAAGGTAGTTCAGGCCGTGTGCGGTGGCGGAGATGGACAGTGAATCGGTCATGATGTGTCTCTTTCTTTCGTATGAGGCTTTGGATTACGCTGCGACGAGTTCCTTTTCGGTCACCGCCTCGAGTGAGCGTCCGAAGGTCTCGGGGCCGAACTTCGCCGCGACGACGAGCAGGGCGTACATGCCGGCGATCATCAGGAACACTCCGGCCACACCGGCGATGTCGAAGAAGAACAGTGCAGCGAACGGCATCACCGCGCCGGCGACATTGCCGATTCCGTTGACGACCGAGGTGCCCATGCCGCGAATCGAGGTGGGGAACAGCTCCGGTGTCCACACCGAGAGCATGGTGTTGAGCATCATTGTGAAGAACTGGAAGACAGCGCCGAGAACGAGGATGGTCGCAACGTTGTGGGCCAGCGTGGCGAAAGCGATGGCAGAGATGCATCCGAGCACGGCGGCGGTCATCACGGTCGGTCGACGACGGACTCGGCCGGCCAAATAGCATGCAGCACAGGCACCGAAGAGACTGCCGATGTTCATGATCATCGTGAACAGGAGCGAATCGGTGAGGGAGTAGCCACGGGAGACCAACAGAATGGGCATGAGGAACAGCAACGTCACCTGAGCGCCGAACGACATCCACGAGGCAGCGCCGATGGCGGCAGTGCGGCGAAGATTCTGTCCTTTGAACACCTCTGCGTACGACGTCTTGCCGGTGGCGGGAAGGACATCCGCTGCAGTGACGAATTGCTTTGTCGGGCCGGGGTTTCGGAGGCCGGAGATCGATCCGCTGGCGAGTCGGGTCAGGCTGCGGTTCGCGTCGTCGATTCGGCCCTTGGACATCAGGAATCGGGGCGACTCCGGGAGATAACGCCGGAAGAACACCACGAGTACCGCAGGCACCGCCAGGATGACGTAGGTCCAGCGCCACGACGTGTCGTCGCCGCCGAGAACTCCACCGAGAGGGCCGAGTACGAGCATGAAGAAGCCGAACGACGCGATGTTGCCGATGCCGCCGGACGAGATGTTGAGTGTGGCCAGCAGTGAACCGCGGTGCCTGGTTGCGACGAGTTCGGCGAGAATGGCCAAGCCGACGGTGAATTCGCCACCGAGGCCGATGCCGACGATGAAGCGGCTCGCGAGCAACATCTCGTAGCTCACCGCGGCAGCGCTGATGAGACCGCCGAGCGTGTACACGAGTAGGTTGAGGCTCAACGCCATTCGGCGACCCCAGCGGTCTGCGATGTATCCACCGATGAGGCGACCGACCAGTCCGCCGATCACGGTGGCGGTGTTGATGAGTGTCAATTGAGCATTGCCGATACCGAGTGATTCCTTGATGAGCGGGCCCATCGCTCCGGTCGAGTTCTGCTCGAGGCTGTCGAAGAACAGTCCGGCCATCAGCAGCAGGATCACCGCACCTTGGACTCGAGTGAAACCGATGCGATCGAGCGCATTGGTCAGTCCTGACGCGGGGGCAGGCGCCTGTGTGTCGGTCGGCTGGGAAGTGGTCGGATGAGGGTCGGTCGGATGGACGGATTCCGAGGTAGAGGCAGACATTGTGTGCTCCAGCGGGCTGGCAGGCACCGGCAACGGGTGTTTTCCGGTGAGTCGCCTCCGGTGACACTCTGAAACGACTGCCTAATTTGTATACAAACCATGTGTCGTCACCGTTATCTTCCGCTACGAACGTGTTAAGGACTCCATATATCGCTCGTAATTGTATACAAAGACGGCGCTATGACGGCCCCGGGGTTGCAGCGGACGCATCCTCGTCGCGCCGCAGGTGCTCATCCATCAGAAACCCGGCCTGCACAGGGGAGCCGTTCAGAATGGCTGCCGCCAGAGCAGCATGATCGTGAACGGACGCGCCCGGGTCGTCGCCGAGACCCCACGCGACCCGGCGATTGACACCCGCCAGCATCTCGCGGAGCTGGTCGTTACCTGCCGCGGTCGCAACGAGGTCGTGGAACGACGGCCCGTCCGTGGAGCCGGGAGTGTCCGATCGTGCTCCGTGGCGCGCCCGCTCCACCACCGACGCCAGTTCGGCGGCCACGGAACCGCCCCTGTTCCTTGCTGCCAACTGAGCAGCCAACACCTCGAGACCATGACGGACCTCGAGAAGTTCCTTGTTCTCCTTGTGCAGGGTGGTGGACACCGTCGCACCCCGATAGCGAACGATGGTGACGAAACCCTCGGCCTGCAGCTGAGCCAGCGCCTCGCGGACCGGCACGCGAGACACGCCGAACGCCTTGGCAATCGACTCCTCGATCAGCCGCTCACCGCCGACGCGTCGACCCGACAGAATGTCGTCACGCAACGTCTGAGCAATCGTGTCGCCGGGTGATTCGTCGTCTGAATTCACGAAGTGGAGTCTAGTGCGGGCAGCGAGCGCGTCTGCGTCGTCTGCACGGCGTCGACCCGCCCGAAGGGTGCGGACTACGCGAGCACCACTTCCACGCCACTGTCACGGAAGGCCTCGATCTGCTCCGGCGCGGCATCGGAATCGGTGATGAGCGTGGTGCCCGGTGGAATCGGGGCCCAGGCGTGAAAGGGCTTCTGGCCGAGCTTGGTCGAATGCGCCAGGATGTACGTCGTCGTGGCACGTTCCATCATCAACTCCTTGAGTTGAGTCTGCTCGTAACCCGCTTCGCAGATCCCGAAATCGGCGGCGACGGCGTCGGCACCGAGGAACGCCCGGTCGAAGGACACTCGTCGCAGCGACGCCTCGGCGAGAGGACCGACGAAACCCTGGCTCAGGTGCCGTAATGTGCCGCCGATGCACTCGACGTGCACCTCGTCGGCGTCGGCCAACGCCTCGAGCGCCGTCAATCCAGCCGCGATGACGGTGAGGTCGACGGCGTGACGCAGATACTCCGCCATGGCACCGACCGTCGTTCCCGCGTCGAGCAGGACGGTTTCCCCGGGCTGCACGTACTCCGCGGCCTTGGCTGCGATGAGCCGCTTGGCCTCGTATCCCTCGAGGGAGCGTTGCTTCACCGACGCCTCGTGACGGCTGCCGATGGCAATGGCCCCGCCGTAGGTGCGGGCCAGATGCCCCTGCTTGGTGAGGTGATCGAGATCGCGCCTGATGGTCGAGGCCGTCACCTGGAACAGTGACGACAGCTCGTCGACGCTGGTGAGGCCACCGGACTTGGCCAGCCGGACGATCTCGCCGCGCCGCGCTTCCGATGCTCGCACCTACTACCCCCTCGTCAGCCCAGTAATGCTGGGCTCGTTGCCAATTCGGCGGCCTGCCGCAGGGCTTCGACCATGCTACCGGCTTCGGCGATGCCCTTACCTGCAATATCGAACGCAGTGCCGTGATCGACGGAGGTGCGGATGACCGGCAGTCCGACGGTGATGTTGACGCCTGCCTCGATTCCGAGCACCTTGACCGGGCCGTGACCCTGGTCGTGGTACATCGCGACGATCAAGTCGTAATCGCCACGGCCGGCCAGGAAGAACGCGGTGTCGGCGGGCAGCGGGCCCACCGCATCGATGCCGTCGGCCTTCAACTTCTCGACGGCAGGCACGATCTTGAGGTCCTCCTCGCCGTAACCGAACAAGCCGTTCTCGCCGGCATGCGGATTGATGCCACACACACCGATTTTCGGGTTCGGAGTGCCCGAGCGGACGAGGGCCTCATGTCCGCGTCGGATCGTTCGCTCGACGAGTCCCGGCTCGATCTTCGCGACGGCGTCGAGCAGACCGATGTGCGTGGTGACGTGAATGACCTTGAGCTTGGGGGTGGACAGCATCATCGACACCTCCTCGGTGCCGGTCAGGTGTGCCAGCAGCTCGGTGTGGCCCGGGAAGATGTGCCCGGCGGCGTGCAGGGCCTCCTTGTTGAGCGGGGCGGTGCAGATGGCCTGGACTTCACCTCTCACGGCGAGTTCGCTCGCAACGCGGATGTAGTGGAACGCGGCGTCGCCTGCCACGGCCGACAACTGCCCCCACTGGAGGTCGTCGGGAAGCAGGCCGAGATCGATCACGTTGATGCGCCGCGGGCTGAACTGTGCGGCATCGACGGTGTCGATCGTGACGATGTCGACGTCCACCCCGAGAACCTGAGCGGCCAGGCGCAGCCGCGGCGCATCGCCGATGACGACAGGCTTGCACCGCTCGAGCGTTGCCGGATCGATCATGGCGGGCACGATGACCTCGGGGCCGATGCCCGCGCCGTCGCCCATGGTTACCGCGATGTACGGCCGAAGTGCTGTGGTCATGTCAAAGCCTCACTGTGAGAAGAAGAAAGCGTACGAGCAGTGCCGTGTAGGTACGCGGCCATTGCGACGAGACTGTCCGGGCCGCCGAAGCTCCCGGGGCGGGTGGCGACGTATTCGCCTGCGGGTGTGCGGGATACGACCGCCCCGTGATGGATTTCGGCAACCGGGCGAAGGGCGGTGACACCCAGGCCGTCGAGCACCCGGCGGGCGGTTTCCCCGCCGGTGAGTACGAGACTCACCGAGAGCCCGCGAACGGCCTCGGCGACCGTGCCGGCGAGCGCCTGGGATATGTCGGCCGAGCGCGACGCGTCCACCGGCCCCGCCAGGGACAGCACCACCGTTCCGTCGGACAGGGCGCTGCGCACCCTGTCTGCGCAGGCGTGGGTCTGCGGCAACTCGTCGACGTGGACGGCGACGTGCGTTGCACCGGCCTCGACCAACTCCGATACTTGCTGCATCGCAACCGATTCGGCGGTTCCGACGACGACGAGAACCGAATCCTGGGTCACTGCCGCAGCGTCGCGATATCGAGGATCGAGGGTACGCGCCACGGCCGCCGCCAGCGCCGAGGTGCCGACGAGTCGGACACCCGGAATGTTCGCCGACACCGCCACGATGGCGTCGAGGTCTGCATCGGACCGGACGTCGAACACTGCCACTGCGCCGGAATCGACTGCAGCACGAAGTGCTTCGGGGCCGTCGTCGGATGCGACGGTGACAGTGGGGACTCGTCCGAAGAGCTCGGTGATCGAGGACGGAGCCTCGGTGGGCTCCATGGCCCACCGGCCGCTGAGATGCAGCGGAACGCCGTCGATGTGAGGGACGCCGTTCTCGACGGTGCGGCCGAGAGCGGGAAGCCCGGCGGCGAACACGACGGGGCCGGTGGCGAGCAGCGATTCGACCTCGGCGGCAATGTGTCCGCGCAGCATCGAATCGATCTTCTTCACGACCGTGACGTGCGACGGCAGTAGTGCGATGGACTCACGTACGCGGGCCGCGGCCTCGTCGGGGGACATGACTCGGGTGCCGAGATCGACGACGCAGACGTCGGTGTCGGTCCCGTCGTCGATGCTGCCGATGTCGATTCTCAGTGACACGTCACGATCGAGGAACAGTGCGGCCGATTCTGCTGCACCCGACAGGTCGTCGGCGAGAATTGCGATGGCGGGGCGCTGCGGGATGGTCATCGTGCGCTCACCCCTTCGATTCTGCGCTGTGTGCGCACTTCAAGGTAGCACTATTGCGTGTTTCACGCAGCTTCATAGCGACGTTCCTGCGCACTGGACGATCGTCTGCCCGGTGATGCTGCGTCCGTGCGGGGAGAGCAGGAACGCGACAGTCTCGGCGACTTCCTCCGGAGCGATGAAATGACCCAACGGCGGCGTGCTCGGAGGGGTGGAGACGCGTCCGGGATCGTTGAGCATCGGTGTGTCCGTCGGGCCCGGCGCGACAACGTTGACGGTGATTCCGCGCGAGACCAACTCCATGGCCCACGATCGGGCCATGCCCGTCAACGCGGACTTGGTGGCGACGTACTGGCTCTTGCCTGCCACCCCGGTCATCGTCCTGCTGCCGATCATGACCACTCGACCGCCGTCGACCATTCGAGGCGCCAGCCCGTTCACCAGAATCTCGGCCGCTGCCACGTGCACCCGCCACATCTGCTCGCTGTGCGCGGGATCGAGCGCGCCGAGCCGCCCCGAACGCTGGACTCCCGCGGCATGGACGATCGAATGGGGGTCGGGCAGTCGGTCGACGACGGCAGAGACCGCCGCACTGTCGGCCAGATCCACGCCGATCCACCGATGTGGGCCGTCGTCCTCGAAGCCGGTCGCAGGCCGAGAGCGGCTCAGGCCGGTCACCTGCCAACCGCGGGCGGACATCGTCCGAGCGATCGATGCACCGATGCCGCTGCTCACTCCGGTCACGACGGCATGCAATGGGGATGTCACCGGCCGTCACCGATCCAGGTCGGCTCGAGCCGAACGTACTTGATGGCCTGGCGAAAGTACGTGTACGCAACGTGAATTCGGCCGTCGGGGCCGTACACGATCGACGGGTACGAGAACTCGCGGTTCGACCCATCCCTGGAGTTGTTGGTCAAGCAGTAACCATCGCCCTCGTCGAGGTTGCGTCGAACCGGCCAGGTCACGCCACCGTCGGACGAGAGTGCCAGCGTCATCGGGGCACGCGGTGCGCCCCAGAATGCGGCGCGGTCGTCACCGTCGTCGAGAGGACTCTCGGAGGCGTCGGTGCCCTCGGCCAGTCCGTCGTCGTCGATCTCGTCGTAGAGAGATACTCGGCGGGCGGTGGCGTCGAGCGCGGAGGAGTGGTTGTACACGAGCGCGAGGGTTCCGTCCCCGTGCCCGACGACCTGAATGGAGGAGTTGTTGTTCGGCAGCTCGGTGGCGACCGGGGCGCTCCACGTCTCGGCGTCGTCGGTCGAGACGCTTCGGTAGATGTGATCGGCCCAGCGGCTGCGGTACAACGCCACCAGCGAACCGTCGTGTTGCACAACGATGTTCATGTGGACGCATCCGAGGCTGCCTGGCACGACGACCTCACGCCACGTCGCACCGTCGTCGTCGGAGATCAGGACCCCGCTGTAGTCTCGATCGCCCACCCACTTGCGTCCGTCGATCTTGACGCAGTGAAAGACCGGCAGCAACAGGCGTCCCGATGCCAGCTGTACGACGGGCTGCCGGACGAACACGCCACCAGCGTCGGTCTCGGGAACCAACACGTGCGTCTCACCCCACGTCGATCCGCCGTCGGACGAGATGCGACGCAGTACCCGTGCGGTGTCCTGATTGCCGGCGTGCTGAGAAGTCCACAGCAACCAGACCTCGCCCGAATCACGAACGAACAGAACGGGGTTCTGCTCGGAACGGGTGCCGTCGTCGGACAGCTGGATCGGGGTGCTCCACTGCTGTTGTTCGGCATCGAGGCGCGAGAACCAGACACTGATGTCGGGAACACCCTCCTGCGTGCCGGCGAACCACACACATGCCAGGGCCCCGTCGGGCAGGATCGCCAGGTTCGCCGCATGATTCTGCACCTGCGGGGCAGGGAGGAACGCGTCGGATCGACCGGGCTCGGACGTCGCACGCAGGGTGCCGTCGGCGAGGAGGTCGCCGGGGGTGAGGAAGCTCGTGTTGCTCATATTCTACCTCTTCTCTCTCAGGAAGTGAGAGTGACCGAAGCCATGTCGTAGGAGTTGGTGGGCCGCAGATCGATTCCGTCGATGCGATTGCGTCGGGCGATGACCGTCTTGGGTACGAACGACCACAGGCACGGCCACGTCTCCCAGATCTGACGCTGCGCCTGCGCGAGTGTCTCGTTGCGGGTGACGCTGTCGGCATCCTCGGAAGCCTTGGCGATCAGTGCGGTGATCTCGGGAAAGATGTAGCCGTGATACGTATCTCGGGTCTCTTCCTTCGCAGCAGTGCCCGCGTACATACCCTGCATGATGGTGACCGCGAGTCCGGTGGGGCTGGGGAAACCGTTGCCGAGAATGTCCCAGTCGCCCGCCTTGCCCTGACGCCACGTCGAGATGTCGCCGCCCGGCTCGAACTGCTGCAGGGTCGCACGGACGCCGACTGCGGACAGCATCTGCAGGACCGACTCCATGATGTCGGTGTCGGCGGCGAATTCACCTGTCTCCCAAATGATCTTCACTTCCAGGTCTTGCACTCCGAGCGCGTCGAGCTCCTGGCGTGCGCGCTGTGGATCGTAGACGTACTCACCGGTCTCGATCGCGCCGGTCAGAATGCCGGGGACCACGCCGCGGGACGGAGTTGCCGCGCCCTGCATCACCTGGTCGATCAACGCATTCCCGTTGATCGCGTAGCTCAGTGCTCTACGGACGCGCGGATCGGCCAGTGGGTGCCCGACCGGTTTGCGGAAGTTGTAGAAGAGCTGGTTGAGGCGCACCCCGTCGGTGCGTTCTACCGTGACGCCGGCCAGGCCCGAGAGCTGATCGGCGGCATCCGGGGTGATGGCGTCGATGACATCGACTTCGCCGCTGCGCAGAGAGACGACGCGATTGGACTCGTCGGGGACGAAACGTACGTTGACCGAATCGACCGAAGCCGGCGTGCCCCAGTACTTCTCGTTACGCGCCAGCGAGTAGTTGCCGGTACCGCGGTCTGCGTCGGTGACCACGAACGGCCCGGAACCGACGCCACCCTGAAGATCCTCGGGGACGTTGTCCTCAGCGGGAGTGATCAGAATGTTCGACATCAGGTAGTCCAGGACCGGGATGGGGCGCTGCGTGTCGAGCGTGAACGTCGAGTCGTCGATCTTGCCGACGGTGGGCCACTCGGGGAAGAAGGTGCCCACGAACCCACCGGTGACCTGGCTGTACATGCGCAGTGCCGTGTCGACATCCTCCACCCGAACCGGCCGACCGTCGGAATAGGCGATACCCGGTCGCAGATGCACCAGCCATCGCGTCGGTGCGACCAGCTCGAAGCTGTCGGCCAGGACGAGCTGCACTGCCAGCGCAGAATCGATGGTGGTCAGGGCCTGGCGGATCGAGCGCTGAACGGTCAGAGCGGCATCGAACTGCAGAAGCTTGTTGTCCAGGCTCACCATGGATCGGTTCATCGCGAGGCTGACGGTGTCGGGGCCGGGACGACCGGTAGGAGTTGCGCAGGCGCTCACGCCGCCGAGCGAAAGCCCGGCTCCGAGTATCAGACTCGTGCGGAACAGTGACCGTCGTGAAAAGCGCTGGTTGGCAAAGCTTTCGGTCATCGTTGACCTCTCGGGACTGTCACATCGAAATGTGGATGTCGGTTCGGGTCTCGTAGACCCGCGTCGACGAAAGTGATCGTGGACACAACCGGACTGTACTACGAAATGCTTGAAATGCGCAGAAAAATATTGCCAGTTGCGCAAAACGCGCATGAGTGCAATTGTGAGCTGAGTTACAACAAGGCAGTGTTATCGAAAGGTCGACGATGACCCAGGTAAGACCACAATCGCAGGTGGGTCGATGACTCAGCTCACCGCCAGCCCGCCGAGTGTGCCGAAGGCCAAGGCCGATTCCGTGCTGCCCGCATTTCTCGCTGCGCCCATGGCGCGCTACGTGGTGCGGCGACTCGGGCAGAGCCTGCTCACCATCTTCCTGACGCTCACCACGGTGTTCGTGCTCATTCGCATGGCTCCCGGCGACCCGGCCTACTCGATGGCCGGCCCGCTCGCCAGCACGGAAGACCTCGCGCAGATTCGTACCAATCTGGGTCTGGACCAGTCGATCTTCACTCAGTACGCGCTGTACCTGAAGGGCCTGTTCACACTCGACCTCGGTACCTCGTACTCCTTCCAGGCACCGGCACTCGACGTGGTTCTGCAGCGCATTCCGTACACGATCACTCTGGCCTTCGCCGCCATCTTGCTTACCACCGTGGTGTCGATTCCCCTGGGCATCTGGATGGCTCGCCGCGCCGACACCCGACGCGAACTCGGCGCGAACGTCGTGACGATCGCCGGTCAGTCGATGCCGGACTTCTGGACCGGCCTGATGCTGCTGACGTTCTTCGCCGTATTGGTTCCCGTACTCCCCGCAGCCGGATTCACCAGCTGGTCCTCGCTGATCCTGCCCGCCGTCACCGTGGCCATCCTGCAGATCGCCCTGATCTCCCGCATGGTCCGACGCGAGATGGTCAACGCCTACGCCTCCCCGTACGTCACCGTCGCCCGATCGAGAGGCGTCACCGAACGCGAGATCACCTGGCGCTACGCCCTGCGCAACTCGTCGATCCCCGTCGTCACCGCACTGGGCACCAGATTCGCGTCGATGCTCAACGGCGTCGTCGTGGTCGAGGTGGTCTTCGCATGGCCCGGCGTCGGTTCACTCGTGGTTCGCGCCCTCGAAACCAGGGACTATCCGCTGATCCAAGCCACCGTTCTGGTCACCGCAGTGCTCGCTGTTCTGGTGCAACTGGCCGTCGACCTCTGCTATCCGCTCCTCGATCCACGCGTTCGCCTCGGGAAGGCAGCAAACTGATGACAGTCGTCGACAAGCCAACGGACACTCCACGTCCCAGCGCCGTCACCGCGAAGGACTTCGCATCGGCGGGTGCCACCCGTCGCCGACGCGACAGCCGCGTCAAGATCTGGATCGGCACCGCGTGTGCACTCGTGGTCATCCTCCCGGTCGCCTTCGCGCGGGTGCTACCCCTCGACTCGCCCGATGCCACCGACCTCGGTCAACGCCGGCTCGCGCCGCTGACCGACGGACATCTGTTCGGCACCGATCAACTCGGCCGAGATCTGCTGGCGCGCGTGCTCTACGGCGGACAGGTCTCGCTCACCGTGGGAATTCTGGCCGTCATCGTCTCCGGGCTCATCGGACTGACCCTGGGATCACTGGCGGGCTTTCTCGGCGGCTGGGTGGACGCGACGGTCTCCCGCCTGCTCGAAGCACAACTGTCACTGCCACTTCTGATGATGCTGCTGCTCGTCGTCGCCCTGTTCGGTCCGTCGATTCCGGTCATCACCTTCGTCATCGCCATCGCGCAGTGGCCCGAAATCGCCCGTCTCACAAGATCACTGGTGCTCGTGGAGCGGGAGAAGCCCTACATTGCCGCGGCTCGGGTGCTCGGCCTCGGCCGCATCGCCATCCTGCTTCGCCACGTCGTTCCCAACATCATCAAGCAGGCGTCGCTCGTGGTTCTGCTGTTGCTGGCGCAGGCCGTGCTGCTCGAAAGTGCGTTGAGCTACCTCGGTGCCGGGCCGCAACGTCCGTTCGCCACCTGGGGTCGCATCATCTCCGACGGCCAGGACTACATCACCACATCGTGGTGGCTCGTCACCTTGCCCGGCTTGGTCATCGTGCTCCTCGTCGTCGGAGTCAACCTGCTCGGCGATGGACTTCGAGACCGCCCCGCCGGATCGGGCCTGCTGCGAATGTTCTCCCGCACGAACAAGAAAGGGCGTGCCTGAGACATGGGCAATCTACTGAAGGTCGACGAACTGCAGATCGAGTTGGTCACCGACAAGGGCCTCATCAGAGCCGTCGACGGTGTCTCGTTCTGCATCGAAGCAGGAGAGACGGTGACCATCATCGGTGAATCGGGCTCCGGCAAGTCCACGACAGCAATGGGCATCCTCGGGTTGCTGCCGTCCGATCTGGCGGTGCTGTCCGGATCGGTGACGTTCAAGGACACCGAGATACTCGGAAAAGACAAGGAGCTCTGCGGAATCCGAGGCAAGCACATCGCGCTGATCCCGCAGGATCCGATGACGGCCCTGAGTCCGGTGCACACCATCGGCAGTCAGCTGCGCGAAGCCGTTCGGCACAGTGGGGTATCGGGTCGATCCGAACAGACCAAGCGCTGTATCGAACTGCTCGAACAGGTCCGCATACCCGACCCCGCAATACAATTGGACAAATACCCACACCAGTTGTCCGGCGGCATGCTGCAACGAGTACTGATCGCCGGCGCATTGGCCTCCGGGCCGGAGCTCATCGTCGCGGACGAGCCGACCAGTGCGCTCGACGTCACCGTGCAGGCAAGCATCCTCGATCTGCTGCTCGAACTTCAGGAGCGCACCGGCATCGGCATGCTCGTCATCACCCACGACCTGGGCGTGGCTCGACTGATGTCCGATCGTATCTACGTCATGAAAAGCGGTGTGTTCGTGGAGAACGGTGGAGCCGAGGAGCTCGTCAACGCTCCCAAGAGCCCGTACACGAAGAATCTGCTCGACGCGATCCCGCAGTTGGGGCCCTGGAACGAGAAGGTGGAGGCCGCGGTATGAGCGCACCATTGTTGTCGGTGGAGAACCTCGTCGTCGAATACCCGGTCGGTAACGGCGTGTTCAGAGCCGTCGACTCGGTGAGTTTCTCGGTGGAGAGGGGCAAAACCGTTGCTGTAGTCGGTGAATCGGGCTGCGGGAAATCGACGATCGCCAAGTCGATCGTGCGGTTGTTGACCCCCACATCGGGATCGATCCTGGTCGACGGCACGGACATCGCGCAGATGTCCGAAAAAGCACTGCGCCCCTTCCGTTCCCGAGTCCAGATGGTCTTCCAGGATCCCTACGGTTCACTGGATCCGCACCTCACCGCAGTCGATATCGTCGGAGAACCGCTTCGGCTCAAAGGTATTCGGAGTAAGTCCGAACGCGCGGCCAGAGCAGCAGAACTGATCGACCGCGTCGGGTTGCCGAGCACTGCCCTGACTCGTCGACCAGCGGAGTTCTCGGGCGGACAGCGTCAACGAATCGGCATCGCCCGCGCACTGGCGTCGGGACCGGAGATCCTCGTGTGCGACGAGGCCACCAGCGCGTTGGACGTTTCCGTTCAGGCCCAGGTGCTGGAATTGCTGCGCGAGATCCAGCAGCAGACGGGATTGACCTACGTGTTCATCTCGCACAACCTCGGCGTCGTGCGCGAAATCAGTGAGACGGTCGTCGTCATGTCCAAGGGA
The DNA here is from genome assembly GCF_002259025.1 of Rhodococcus sp. 05-2255-1e. Classification (NCBI taxonomy): domain Bacteria; kingdom Bacillati; phylum Actinomycetota; class Actinomycetes; order Mycobacteriales; family Nocardiaceae; genus Rhodococcus; species Rhodococcus sp. 05-2255-1e. The sequence continues at coordinate 356,313 of NZ_NOZE01000033.1, forward strand.
CGCATCGTCGAACGAGGTGACACCGAGGAAGTACTCGCGCGACCGAAGCAGCCGTACACCCGCGCGCTGCGAGCGGCAGCTCTCGACCCCTCGACGATGACAGGAACCAAACCGCGACATATCGTTTCGCGGCTCGCCAAGACTGGAGTAACCGCATGACCGCGCTCAATATCTCACCCCTCGTCCTGGGAACGATGACGTTCGGCGATACCGTCGACGCGTCCGGGGCGGCCAAGATGGTGGACGCGGCCCTGGACGCCGGCATCACCCATATCGATACCGCGAACGGCTACGCGGGTGGTGAATCAGAGCGGATTCTCGCTGACCTTCTCGCCACTCGCCGTGATCGCGTCACGCTTGCCACCAAGGCCGGAATGCCGCACCCGGACGCCGACGGCAACAGCCCGCTGTCTCCGAAAGGGTTGCGACTCAGCATCGATGCCAGCCTGTCGCGGCTGGGCACCGACTACGTGGACCTGTTCTATCTGCACCAGCCAGACCGTGCGACTCCCTTGTCCGACACTCTTGTTACGGTCGCCGAGCTGGTGTCCGAAGGAAAGATCAGAGCCCTCGGTGTCTCGAACTTCGCTGCCTGGCAGATCGGTGAAGTCAATCGGGTAGCGGACGACGTGGGTGCGCCCCGACCCGTTGTGGCGCAGCAGTTGTACAACCTGCTCGCCCGTCGGATCGAAGAAGAGTACGTGGAGTTTGCGGCCGTCACAGGCCTGATCACGATGGTCTACAACCCGCTTGGCGGCGGGCTCCTCACCGGCAAGCACGCTGCGGGAGTGCAGCCGACCGACGGCCGGTTCGGAGATTCGCGCCTGGCCACGATGTACCGCGAACGATACTGGAACACTGCAATATTCGACGCCATCGCCCAGCTCGGTACCGTGGCAGACAATGCCGGAATGCCGCTGACCGAGCTGGCTCTACGATGGCTGGTGTCCAAGCCCGCGACCGGACCGGTGTTACTCGGTGGCTCCAAAGTGGAGCATCTCGAATCGAACATCGCCGCCCTCGGACGCGGGCCGCTCCCCGGCGACGTGGTCGCAGCATGCGACGAGGTCGGCGCGGCTCTGCGCGGACCGATGCCGAACTACAACCGCTGAGAGGCTTTTCAATGACTGCACAGGAATTCGCTGCCCGCGTACGCAACCGCGAACAGATCCTCGGGTATTGGTCGGTCATCGACAGCCCCGTCTCCACCGAATGGCTCGCCCATGTGGGGTGGGACTACATCGCACTCGATCTGCAGCACGGCCTGATCGGATACTCGGGCATGCTGGCAGGAATCACCGCTATCGACGCCGCACAGGGACCGGCCGCTCTGGTGCGCGTCGAAGCCAACAACGCCACGGTGATCGGCCGGGCCCTCGATGCCGGTGCAGCGGGAGTCATCGTGCCCCTCATCGACACTGCCGAAGATGCTGCCGCCGCGGTAGCGGCAGCTACCTACCCGCCCGAAGGCATCAGGTCCTACGGTCCGATGCGCTCCCAACTACGCATCGGACCCAACCCCGCCGATGCCAACCGCGATACCGTCGTCCTCGCGATGATCGAGACACCTCAGGGCCTGGCCAACGTCGAAGAGATCTGTGCGGTCCCCGGTCTGGACGGCGTCTACGTAGGGCCATCGGACCTACGCCTGGCCGTCGGAGGGTCCTCGCCGAGCGACCCATCAGTGGACGAAGAATTCGATGCCGCTATCGTCCGAGTCCAGAAGGCCGCCGCGGCAGCGGGCATCACCGCCGGAATTCATACCGCATCGGGAAGCATTGCTGCGCAACGACTTGCCCAGGGCTACACGTTGGCCACCGTTGCATCCGACCTGACGCACCTCAAAGCCGTGTCGGCCGAGCACCTAGCGGCGGCGCGGGGATAGGACCACGCTTCTTGCGCGAATCGACCCGATACGCCAGATAGAGATACAGAAAGCCGGTGACGGTGCCGCCGAGACATCCTGCTGCAATATCGAGGGCGGTGGATCCTGAGTTCACCAGTAGCTGCATGAGAAGGAACCCGACGCCGACTGCAGGAGTGAGTGCCAGAGCGTTGATGTAATCGGCCCGGGTTGCGCCGCACTTCTTGCTCAACGCGCCGGTCATGACCCACTCGCGAAATGGCTTCTGCATCTCAGGCTCCTCGTATGGGTCTGATTTGTCCCGTTCGGCCAGGATACCGGAGAGTTGGTTTAGGTAGGGTTCGAGTTTTGCGCGCTGTTGTCTTCCTTGCTGTACTCGCGATCATCTACAAGTGGCCGGTGTTCGGAGACAGCCCCGGCCACTGGTCGGCCCTGAGTCAGGGAATCATGTTCGGCGCGATCATCTGCACCGTCGCTACTCCTGCGGGATGGAAGGCCATCCGGCGAATAGACGGACGGATGCGGTCTTAGGTTGATGCCCGTGGGGCGGCGTTGGTCCGGATTGCGCCGCAAACGCGAGCGCATTCGTCAGGTGCGTGCGGATTCGTCGCCAATTTCGACCGCCAGAGAGGGCCATTCGACGAAAGCGCGCGCGTTTGCGGCGGGGTGCAGTCCCGTTTCGTGACTCGGCCGGAGCAGTTCGGCGTGGGCACCCGTTGCCTCCCAATCCACCTGAATCGGGTGCAGATAGCCGCGCTCACCAGCGCGGTCAGCTGCACCCGATTCGAGGGTGGTGAGGCCATGTGTTTGGGTGAGTCCCATGGACTGGGTCGGCAGAGAGCTGTGCGTGGCCGCCGGGAGTGGGGCAGTCACGTCTGCGGTACTCATCGCACCGGTCATCGATGGCAAGTGGTTGGATCTGACTCTCCCAGCCGTACTCGGTGCAATCGGTGGACTGCTGGTGGGATTCGCGGCGGTGGTCGGCGGCAAGTACGCACTGAAGACTGCGGTGCCGTGGCCACCGAGCGGTCGCACACAATGGCGACACCGATTTGCCCTGTGCACTGCGGCAGTGGTGACACTGTTCGTTGCCGGGCTCTCTGCATGGGCCAGCGCTGCCTCGGGGATGGTCGCTTCGGACAGCGCGGAGCCGCCGATACAGCTGATGGTGACAATTGCGTTGACTGCAATCAGTTACGTGTTCGCGTACTTCCTTGCGCCCGAGGTCAACTGACTCCGGCTGGAGCGGTTCAGTCCGAACCGGTGAACGCGCCGAGGACACGCTCACCGACAGGCGTCAGGGCCGTCGAACGCGCCCACCAAGAGGCAGGCGATATCACGCGGAACTCTCCACTGATTGTCGTATCGCACGAATGACATCGGTCCGACGGGATAACTGTCCATGCTTCGGAAAGTTCCGACACCCATGGCCTCCACCGAATCGGGACCGGTCGAAGCGACGGTTGTGAATTCGATGTGTTGCGGATCCGGCTGAGCGCCCCAGGCGCGTGCGAGCCGCACGTTGTTCTCGGCCGGCCCGTCGAACAATCGAGCTCGATCTTCTTCGCGAATCGAGTAGTCCACGCTCGCTGCGAACAGAGCCGTCAACTGGGCTGCGGTCGGGACATCGTCGGTGATGGGCGGTGGCGGAGAGGCGAATTGCGTCGGGCTGATCGATGCGACCGGCGACTTCGGCACGTCCACTTCGACGGGGGAGCAGGCGCACGCGAGCAACACCACAACGACCGCGCTCACTCCGACAAGTTTCACCGGCCCAGTATGAACCGAAACAACATGGTGGGTAGGTGAGTCGGCGTCAGATACCCGACGTCGTCAGGCTCCGGTTGTGTTGGGCGGTGATCACCAGTACCGGTATGGCGATCGGCAGGATCAGGGCCGCCGCTGGAAGCACGAGGGCAGCAGAAGCAGTCGTCAGGTTGTGGACCGCTACAGCCACTATCCATGCACCCACGGCCGCGATGGCCTGCGCACCCACTCGGAGGGCCGTCACTGTCCCCGGTGAACGAACTGCGAATTTGCCTATGGTCATCGGCAGATAGTGGCCCTCGTTCACCTGTGACAGCTGCAGCGTCGCGACAGTCATCGTGGCCGCGCTGATGGCGGCGATCAGGAGGCCGAGAAACAACATGCTCAGTACGATACGCAAACTTGTGGCCCTAGGCTGCTGGTATGACTGCCGCTGCGAATTCCGATGCGACCCGTCGTCGGGTGCCGTCCTGGTTACGAGAGTTGACGGTTCTGGTCGTGGTCGCATTGTTACTGAGTGTGCTGCTGCAAACTTTTGTCGGCCGTGTCTATCTCATCCCGTCGCAGTCCATGGAACCCACGCTGCACGGCTGTCCCGGTTGTACCGGCGATCGAATCGTGGTGGACAAGATGACGTTTCGATTCGGAGATCCGCAGCCGGGTGATGTGGTGGTGTTCAAGGCTCCGACGGAGTCGTGGAACAGGGGATACACGTCGAGCCGATCGAGCAACGCAGGAGTGAAGGCGTTGCAGGACGCGGGATCGTGGGCCGGACTCGTCGCGCCCGACGAGAACGACCTCGTGAAACGGGTGATCGCAACAGGCGGGCAAACCGTCCAGTGTTGCGATGTGCAAGGAAGAGTCGAGGTCGACGGGCAGCCGCTCGACGAGCCCTACGTCGCGTTCGACTTCCCCTACGACGCGGACACACTCAACTGCGCAACAGTTCCGCAGTCCGGTCGCTGTTTCGGGCCGGTGACCGTACCGTCCGGCAATCTGTGGATGATGGGCGACAATCGAAGCGGCTCAGCAGATTCGAGGGCACACTCCCGTGACGAACTGGGCGGAACGGTCCCCATCGAGAACGTGATAGGCAAGGCGGGCCAGATTCATCGTGCTGCCACCGTCGAGATGGGGAGCCATCGACTCGCCTGCGATACAGCGCTGATCGCTAGTCGGCGTCGCGCCTGCGTGTGATACGAAAACCATTGCAGTACAGAACAACGGCGAGGACCGCTCCTATCGCCGATCCCGCGAACGGAGCGAGCCACAGCCACAACCAAATGCGTGACCGCACCTCGAAGGACAGGTCCAGCGCATTCACGTAGTCCGAATTCATCGTGACTCCGGACAGCGGCGTGTACGTGCCGTAATAGATCTCGGGTGATGCGATGTCAGGGGCCAACGCCAGCTCGACGAGGTGACCGCCAATGGGAAGCAGCCCCACCACGAAGCCGAGGGTGGTGAGAATCAGAACGATCGAGCGCATTCCCACGATCCTGTCGAGTAGCAGCGTCTTAGAACCCGAGATCGCGCTTACGACGCTCGCGTTCGATGCGTCGCTGTTCCTCGGCGCGTTCGCGGCATTGCCGGAGGAATTCGGCGTCCGCATCCGGATTCTGGGCGGCCTGACGGCCCGGCCGCGTCTCGTACTCGGGGTACGCGGAGTTGCTCGCGCGACCGTAACCGGACCCGCCCGCACCTCCCCAGATCCCAGCGCCGACGGGTCGGCCCGCAACGAGCCAGGCCAAGGACCCAGCGAACGGGAGGAAGACGATGAGCAGAATCCAGACGATCTTGGGCAGATACCGGATGCCACCCTCGTCTGCGGTGATCGCGTCGATCAGACAGAACACCCACAGCAGCATGACCAGCAAACCGAAATACGGCATTGTGTCCCTCCATGTCCAAGACCGCTCGGTCCGTTGTATCGAAGATCGTAGCGCTGTCCTCGCGATTTCGACAGACGAGTCGGTTTGCAAATCTGGGTGGGGCTCGGGCACGGCCGGATGTCGCGTCAATGTCCTGGGCAGTAGATGTACAGAGATGATCGCTGACCATCCCTGGTGAGCAGGACGGTCACCACCTCTGTCGTGCTCTTCGGTCCGACAGAGGTGGTCAGCATCTCCGACTCACACGTGAAGTTCACCCCCGCCCAGCTTCCCGGGGGCACCGTCTGGCACGCGAAAGGCTGAAGCGGAGGATAAGACGGGTTGGCCGCCGATAGCGTGAGTCCGTCACCGAATTCGTCCGGTGCATCGAATCGAGCCGACCAGGCGGGCTGACCCGAGAACTCCGAATGCGTCGCACCCTGCGCGAACTCGAAGCCATCCGGAACTGTGAACGCTATGCGTTGCAGATTGTGCGTTACTTCATCGCTGTCCATGGACCTGGGCTTGCCGATCTCGCTGGCGCACGAGGCCGTGAGGAGAACAAGAATTGCCGACGCGCAGAGGAGTTTCCACGAATCGGTCATGGACGCAGCAACATCGGGCGGACGCGTGTGCGCCTATTGGCGAGCATCGTCATGGCCCGCAGTGGGCCTGATCCTCAGGCCGACGAAAACCACGACGAGGGTCGCCAGAAACACCGCGGGATAGGTGAATTGGACGGCGAACTCGAAGGCGGGGGAGCCCTCGAACATGAAGATACCGATGGCCTTGATGCCGCGGTAGTCGGTGAAGTACCACGCAATCATCGGCGTGGTCACGGCGATCGGGGCCAGCCAACTCCACCAGGTTCGGTGTCGGTTGGCGTAGTCGAGGGCGAGGACGGTCAGCGGAATGCACCACACCCAGTGATGGCCCCACGCGAAAGGCGAGACCATCGGCGTCGCCATTCCACATATCGTCAGGGCCAGCAACGTCTTTCCGGCTGCCTGTGCGCGTGCCGCCACCCACAGCGCCAGGGCGGCGACGACGAGGGCGAGCACCAGCCACACAGCAAATGGAGGTGTGTTGCCCGGCCACAGTCGAGCCAACACGCCATGAATCGACTGGTTGGCGGGTGAGGCAAGTGCGCCGATTCGTTCCGAGTCGATCATCGTCGACGTCCAGAATCTCCACGAATCTGCGGGAATGACGATCAGTCCTGCAAGCACGGTCACCGTGAACGCGGCGATCGCGGTGACGGCTGCTCGCCACTGTCTCTGTGCCAGTAGATGAAGCACGAAGAATGCGGGCGTCAATTTCAGTCCTGCAGCGATGCCGACCCCCACACCGCGGAGCCGACTGCCCTCGCCGCGGGTGAGATCGAGCAGAACGAAAACCAGTAGAAGCACATTGATCTGGCCGAGCCAGATGGTCATGCGGACGGGCTCAAGCCACGTCAGTGCCACTGCCAATCCGACACTGACGAGATACATTGTTGCGCTTCGATATCCGAGCGCGCGCCAGCTCGCGACCACGGCCGCGTAGATCAGCAACAGATTGATCGCCTGGACCACCGTCACAGCGCTCGTGACCGAGAGGAGGGCGAGCGGGGCGAAGGCCAACGCCGCGAAGGGCGGGTAGGTGAACGGTAGGCCGATGTCGAACAATGCGAACTCGTACAGCGGTTCGCCATGCTGAACGACGTACGCACCGTGTCGATAGACGATGGTGTCGATTCCGTTGCCGAACAGACCGAAGGGGGTCGTCCATCCCAAGAAGTAGGCGTGCGCAACGACCGCGACGCACGCGGCGATGGCCGACGCGAGGAACCAGCGCCAACCGAGCCGGCCAACGCGCGTCGCATGCACTTCCGGTTGCGTCTCCCGGATGGCCGACTCCGGGGCGTTCTCTGCGCGCACGTCCGAGTCTGACCGCGCGTAGAGCGGCCGAAAACTGGACGACGTCATGGCCTACACGATAGATCGTTGTACCTGATACAAGGAACTCGACACGGACAGACCGGTACGTTTTGTCAGCGGATTGCTCGGCTCGACGATTGCCTGGGTATCAGGGTGGGGAGCGCTTTGTGAACGGCCGCCGAGTCGTCGGTTCCGTTGATCAGCAGATCCATCGCGGTGCCGGCGATCTGATCGAACGCGGTACGCACCGACGTCAACGGCACCGGCAGCAATTGGGCGAGGGGAATGTCGTTGTATCCGACGAGTGACAGGTCCACGCCGACGGCCAGATTGTGGCGGTGAGCTGCGGACAACACACCGAGGGCAAGATTGTCGTTGGCCGCGAACACCGCGGTGGGACGCTCTGTGGCGTCGAACAATTCGTGTCCTGCGCGCGCGCCTGCTTCGATTCCGTAACCGGTTTCCACCGTCCACTCCGACGGCGTTGACACGCCGGCCTCGTCGAAAGCACGGCGGGCACCCGCGAGCCGTCCGACGGCGCTGGAGGTGAACAGCGGGCCGGTCAGAACCGCGATGTCGGTGTGGCCCAGATCGATGAGGTGTCGAACTGCCAGGTACCCGCCTGTCTCGTCGTCGCCGATGGACGACGGACTCTTGCCGTCGGTTCGTAGGACGAGAACGTGCGGAATGCCGTTGTCGCGCAGGTGGCTGGGGAGAGGATCGTCGGTTCGGCTGGTGGCGAGAACGACGCCGTCCACATTGCGTTCGAGCAGGGACTGCGCGGCGTTCCACTCGTCGGTGGGATCGTCGCCACTGGTCGCGACGATGGCGTGATAGCCGTCTTTACCCGCGGCCCGATCGATCGCCTCGAACATCAGGGCCATGACGGTGTCGGACAGGCGGGGAACCAACACTCCGATGGTCGCCGTTGCACCGCGCCTGAGGTTGGACGCGAACGTGTTGCGCCGATAGCCCAGCTGCTCGGCGATCTCTCGCACCCGGACGGCCGTCGCGGTACGGGAGGGGGCGACGCGGTCGTCGAGCACGCGGCTGACCGTCGACACACTGACGCCCGCCGCCTTGGCGACGTCGCGGAGCGTGACGACGTCCGTCCGTTCCGCCGAGAGCCCGGTTCGAGTGGGACGCATCCACACCTCCTTGATCGATCGGTCTGATCGCACGACAGGACCGAACTTACCGATCCCCAGCTGATCGCACATGCAAACGTCCCAGGAACGTTTGCATGAAGTGTTGCATGAGGGGTCGGTGCCGTGTGCGAGCCCTGTCACCTCTCGGTCGGCGAAGTGATGGTTGACACATTCGGGGTCGCGGGTTTAGCGTCATGCAAACGTTCCCGACAACGTTCCCAACCGCCTCTCGAAAAGGACGTCACCATGAATGCACTCGATCTCCGCGGACTCAGCCCGGCACCGATCACGCCCTTCACCCGCGACGGCGAGGTCGACTACGACGCGATACAGCGACTCGGGTCGTGGCTCGGCAGTGTCGACGGGGTCAAGAGCCTGGTCGTCCTCGGCCATGCAGGCGAGGGCACATTCCTCACGCAGGCCGAGCAGGCCAAGGTCATCGGTGCGTTCCGCGATTCGGTGGACGGCAAGCTCCCGATCGTCGCCGGCATCACCGGTGAGGGCACCGCCGTATCGGTCGAGGAAGCCAAGCGTGCAGTCGACGCCGGTGCATCCGCCGGTCTGGTCTACCCGTCGCACGGATGGCTGCGTTTCGGATACCAGGACGGTGCGCCGCAGGATCGGTACAAGGCACTGTACGAAGGCTCGGGCTTGCCGCTCATCCTGTTCCAGTACCCCGACGTCACCAAGGCGACGTACAACCTCGACACCCAGCTCGAAATTGCCGCTCAGGAGGGCGTTTTCGCCACCAAGAACGGTGTCCGCAACATGCGTCGTTGGGATCGCGAGATTCCGGTGCTGCGCAAGGAGAACCCTGAACTGCAGATCCTCAGCTGCCACGACGAGTACCTGCTGCACACCATGTTCGACGTCGACGGCCTGCTGGTGGGGTACGGCGGCCTCGCACCCGAGCCGCTCGTCGAGCTCATCGCGGCAGGCAAGGCCAAGGACTACCCGGCAGCGCGCGCCATTCACGACCGGCTGCTGCCCGTCACCGCGAACGTCTACCACCGCGGATCCCACATGGAAGGCACCGTCGCCCTCAAGGAAGGCCTCGTGCACCGCGGCATCCTCGAACACGCCACCGTGCGTTCACCACTGCTTCCGCTCGCTGCGGGTGCCCACGAGGAGATCGCAGCGGCACTCGATTCCGCGAACCTCGGCTCGGTAGTACCTGCGCTGGTCTGACCCGGTCGACGGTCACTCCCTACCCTCGGTGCCCTTCCGTAGTAGCCGCTACGGCCCGGAAGGGCACCGAGCACCACTTCTTTCGGCATGCATCACCGCACACGCGGACCGGGTCGAGTCCGTTCGGTTGGACTGCCGAGCTCTGCATCAGATCCACCCCACGTATTCGCCCCTTGCCACATCAGGCCGACAGCAGACGTGCTCCGCGTCGCCGGCTCGAAAAGTGCTTCGAGAAAGGGCTCGCAATGAGTCAGCACCACGCAACACCGGTGGTACCGTCCGCAGCCGTGCGAACTTCGCAAACTCCCGCACCCCGCTCCGGCAAATGGAAAGCCTTCCTGAGCACCATCGCGATGGCCGGCCCCGCATTCATCGCCGGTGCATGGCAATTCGGCCCCGGCAACCTCGCCAGCGCCGTCGAAGCCGGCAGCAAGTACAGCTACAGCCTGATCTGGGTCATCGTGCTCTCGACGGTGTTCATGCTGGTGTACGCGGACATGAGTGTCCGGCTCGGCATTCGCACCCCGAAGTCGATGATCAGCTCCGTCAAAGACGTCCTCGGCCAGAAGGTCGGCGTCGCTGCGGGATTCGGCGTCTTCATCATCACGCTGTGCTTCTCGGTGGGTAACGCCGTCGGCTCTGGCCTCGGGCTCTCGATGGTGTTCGGTGGTTCACCACTGATATGGACCATCGCCTGCACCGTGTTCGTCGCCCTGATTCTGTTGTTTCGCAACGTGTATCGAGTTGTAGAGCGTGTACTTCTGGTAATCGTCGGGCTTCTCGGTGCTGCGTTCGTCATCAGTGCCGTCATCGCAAAACCCGACTGGTACACAGCCGTCAGTGGAGTCGTCCCCACCGCTCCACCGGGCAGCCTGTTGCTGATCGTCGCACTCGTGGGTACCAACTTCTCGCTCAACGCCGCATTCTTCACCTCCTACGGCATTCACGAGCGCGGACGAACTCGGGCCGAATACCGTCAGACCTCGATCGCGGACACTATTCCCGGCATCGTTGCCCCCGGCATCATGACCGCGCTCGTCATCGTGGTCGCCGCAGCTGTTCTGGGACGCCAGGACACCGAGGCAGCGACACTGGTCGGCCTCGCCAAGATATTCGAACCCATTGCCGGTCCGGTCGGTTCGACCATCTTCGCTCTCGGACTCTCCGGTGCCGCATTCTCGTCGATGGTGGCCAACGCAACCGCCGGTGGCACGATGCTCTCCGACGCACTGGGCCGGGGAGCGTCACCCAGTACCCCTACGGCCAAGATGACCTGCGCCGCCATCCTGGCATTCGGTCTTGCGATCACAATCATGTTCACGTCGTCGCCGATCCAACTGATCATCGTCGCTCAAGCTCTGACCGTGCTGGTGGCACCATTCCTCGGCTTCCTGATCTACGTGATGAGCAACAACCGCCAACTTATGGGCGATCTCCGAAACACGTGGTGGAAGAACGCACTCGGCGTGCTCGGCTTCCTCTCCATCCTCTCGCTCTCCGGACTACTGATCTACGAACTCGCGACGCGATAATTCGACTGAAGTCCCGGGTGGATGCTCGACGAGCATCGACCCGGGGCGTTCCGATTTCCCAACCGGATCTTGAAAGCAGGCCTATCGCCGGCCACAGAACTGTGGTACTTCTTGAGTCATGAACACATTCGACACGTCGAAAGGCGCATGAGCGCCCGTAGCTATCCCACCTCCGGTTCCACTACACCGAGGTGCAGATCATGAAGCTTGCCGAGGCCCTCGCTGAACGAGGGGAACTGATCAAGCGCACCGAACATCTGAAGGTTCGGATTCTGGCGAACGCTCGCCATCAAGACGGTGAATCACCGGCTGAGGATGCAGCGATCTTGTTGTCCGAGTACAACTCCGCGCTCGATCGTCTCGAAGTTCTCATCCGTAGGATCAACCGAACCAACAGTGCTGCCGCGGTGCGGGATGGAACCATCACCGATGCGCTCGCGTCCCGCGACGTGCTGCGTATGCGACACAAGGCGATCTCTGCGGCCGCGGACGCAGCATCGGGACGCAACCAGGAGCACAGATACGGCCCACGTCAACTGAGGTCGGAATTGGTCTACGTCGCAGCTCTTCCGGTTGCCGAATTACGTTCTGCCGCAGATGATGTTGCCAAGCAGATTCGGTTGGTGGATTTGGAGATTCAACGCGTCAATTGGGAGTTCGACCTAGTCGAATAGCATGCCACATGCCGGGTAGTAGGTAGTTTTCGGTCGAGGCGAGCACGTACCGCGGGTCGGCGGTCTTCCGGCCCTTCTCCTGCGTGGTGAGCAGCGTTCCGAGCATTCACTCGGTCACAGTGCAGCTCAGTACAATTCACGCAGAACGGTGCACAGCATACCTTGCACTACCGTGTGCTGATCGAACGGAAACGAGGGTGGGTAAGGGGCCACCCAGCATGATGGTTTGCGCCTGTGTTCGCGACTAGTCTGGTCAGAATGACGGCTCTATCGATGTCCCTCAGCCGACCTGCACTTATCGTCGTCGATGTGCAGGCCGGTTTCGACGATTCGGAATTCTGGGGTCCGCGGGACAACCCGTCGTGCGAGGCCAATATTGCTGAGCTCGTTGAGTTCTGGCGATCTCTGGCTTGGCCGGTGGTATTCGTTCAGCACGATTCCGACAATCCACAGTCGCCGTTGTCGCCGACGCAGGACGGGCATCGCTTCAAGGACATGCTCGACGGGACTCCGGATCTGCTCGTTCGTAAACGCGTCAATTCGAGCTTTTACGGAACTCCCGATCTGGACGCCTGGCTACGCGGCGAGGACATCGACCAGGTGGTCATCTGCGGAATCACCACCAATCACTGTTGCGAGACCACCGCGAGGATGGCCGGGAATCTCGGCTACGACACCTACTTCGTCATAGACGCGACGCACACCTTCGATCGCGTCGCGCCCGACGGGACAGTCGTACCTGCCGCAACACTGTCTGCCATCACGGCAACCAACCTGCACGGCGAGTTCGCGACGGTGATCGAAACGAAAAACATAACTTCCCGCTGACGTCGCCCCGATTTGATACCGTTCGGTATGGCCGATCGGGGAGCAGTAGCAGGGCTCGCGGGACCCATTGTGCTGCTGTATCTGGGGTACTTCGCGTCGGTGCAGACCCTCTCATCGCTGATCCACGGGATCTTCGACCCACGAATAGACTGGGCCGACACGGGCTTCGGTGAAGTGTTGCTGTTCTCGTTCCTGGTCGTGGGCGGTCTCGCTGCATGTGTTGCGGCAGTTCGCACACTGGCCGACTCTCCGAGGTTCCCAGGAATCGTCGTCACACCGGGGCCGTCGATCGGGCGGAAAGTCGACGCGGTGGTGGTGACACTGATTGCCTACGCCGTCGTTGTTCTGGTGTTCGTGACCGCTACCGCATCAGCCGGATTCCTGGTGCCGCTCATTGCGGCGTGGGCTTGCTCCAACACGATTCGGAATTACCGTGAACTGAAGAGTCGACGTCGAGCGTCCGCAACATAGCCCATGAACACCGTGCTGATACTGATGCTCATGCTGTGGTTCGTCGCGTTCGCGTACGCGGCGTCCGTCGGATTCCGTGACAGAGCAACGCATCCCGACTACTACGGTGCACGAGTGTCGGACGCGGTGAAATCGACACCCCGACTGCGTGCACGAGCCAATCGATCGGTTGGAATCTGGTGCACGGTCAGTTCCGTGATGGCTGTGGTGCCAATCGTATGGATCGGCTCCGACTTTCACCGCGAAAGAACGACCTGGGAGCTGGCCGGTCTGGCTGCTTACGTCTTCGTCGTCGTGGTGGTCGGCGGTTACCCGTTGGAGAAGATCACGAAGTCGTGACGTTGGGATGGTCCAACAACGCGAACGCGGCCGTCAATTGCGCTCGGGCTGCGTCGACTTCGGATGTGTTGCCCGCCAGATGGTGCAGCAAGGCGCGTTGGAAGATCCCGTCGAGCAGGATGTAGGCGGAGGGGCGGTCGAGGGCCGATTCGGAGCCGCGTAGTTCGCAGTACTTCGTCACCACGCGCCAGATCATGTCTTCGCGACGTTCCTCGATGTCCAGGACGTCGCCTCGAAAGGAACCGTCGAACAGGGCTTGGTTGCGGAGGTCGTACCAGAGTCGATGAATTCCGGCGTCCGCCACGAGGGTGGCGAAGTACCTCGTCTCGAAGTCCGCGTACAGGCCGGGGGCGTCGACGGCGTTGGCCACCACCTCGTCGTACCGGGTGACGCAGATGGCCTCGTACTGGCGAACTGCGTGGGTGATGAGGTCGAGCTTGTCGGTGAAGTAGTAGTGCAGAACGCCGTGCGAGTACTCGGAGTTCTGCGCGATCTCCCGCAACGACGTGCGGGCGTACCCCAGCTCGGCCAGCGTGTGGAGCGTCGCCTCGGCCAGCTCGGTTCGCTTGGACTCGAACTTGTTGCGGGCGCGTTCTTCGATGCGCGCGCGCGGATCGACCGTCTGGGTCATGTTCGGTGTCCTTTCCGCGCGGCGTTTCGCTGATCAGTGTATGCCCGGCCGTCGAAAACCGGATTCTGGGCAGTCGTCAAGAAAAACCTTGACGTGTGTACAAATTCTAACTTAGTGTGATCCGCAGCACACGTCAGAGGGGTGGATGCACACCTGCCTCCGGTGCTTCACGGCTCGATCAACCTCGGCCCGTCCGACGACGGCCGATCACGAGAGGACTCTTCATGCCAACCGACAAGCGCGTCGTCGTCTACGGGGCATCGGGATACACCGGGCGACTGATCTGCGAATACCTGCGCGAGTACAACATTCCCTTCCTGGCCGCCGGCCGCGACGAAAGCCGAGTCAAGGGCATCGTCGACGCCGTCCCCGGCGTCGAGACGGTCGAATACGATGTCGTCGAGGTCGAGCACACGGCTTCCGCACTGGCAGACGCGTTTCGAGGAGCCGAGATCGTGCTCAACACGGTCGGTCCGTTCTCGCGGTTCGGACACGAGGTGGCGCAGGCATGCATCGAGATCGGTGCGCACTACACCGACACCACCGGTGAGCAGGACTGGATCATCGATGCCGAGAAGAAGTACGGCGCAGACTTCGCCGCCCGAAACATCGTTCTGACACCGGGTTTGGCGCAGATGTACAGCATCGGCGAGATCGCGGCCAACATCTGCCTCGAGACCCCGGGTCTGGACACCCTCGACATCGAGGTCTTCTGGAAGGGACATCCGACGGTCGCATCGACCAACACCATCCTCACCAATGCCGCCTTCTCCAAGGCGTACTACCTCGAACAGAACGAGTACGTGGAATGGCCCGACGACGGGGTGTTCCAGGTGGTCGTGCCGGGCCAGCACGATCTGGGCTTGGCGCTGCCGTGGGGCGGCACGTCGCATCCGGTGTGGTTCAAGAACGATCCCCGAGTCGCGAACGCACGCGCCTACGGCGGGGTGATGAACAAGCCCCTCATGCTCGCCGTGCCTCAGATCATCGCCGGCGCAATGGCGCAGATGGAAGGCAAGACCGACGCCGAGAAGTACGACATCATCGACACGGTGTCGGCGTCGGTGCGCAGTGAGACACCGCCGCGGGAGAATCCCCGCATCAACACCTCCCTCGACTCGGTCTACGCATCGGGCCCACTCGGCCGCGTGCACACGGTGATTCACGGCAACTGCAACTACAAGCAGACCGCTCTGCTCAACGCATTCGCGGCAGCACACGTATTGCAGGGGCCGCCCAAGAAGGTCGGATTCGCCTCGAGCTGCCAGGCATTCGGACACCGCGAACTGCTAGGCGTGCTCCGCGCCTTCGGTCTGGTGCTCGACCCCGTCGTCACAGCACACAGCTGAGGACCCGGCCGATGCGGCTATCCGACTACCTCGACAAGGGCATGTCCCTGGGCCGAGACGCCCCCTGCCTCACCATGGCTGACACCACGAAGAGCTACGGCGAGGTCTACGACGACACGGTCTCCATCGCAGGAGCATTGCAACACAACGGTATCGAGACCGGGGATCGTATTGCGGTGCTCTCCGGCAACGACCCTCTCGCCTTGACCTGCGTTTTTGCGATCTCCCGCGCAGGAGCAGTGTGGTGTCCGATCAATCCGCGAAACGAGGCCGACGAGAATCGCCAACTGTTCGATCTGTTCGGGTGCCGATTCCTGTTCTTCCAGAAAGCATTCGCGGATCTGGTCGGCCGCATCAGAGACCACCTGCCGCAACTGGAGTGGCTCGTCTGCCTGGACGGCGAGGTGCCGGGAGCACTGTCGTACGACCAATGGCTCGTCGAGCACCGCTCGGACTCGGTCGTCGACAGGCGACCGGCCGACGGGCTCGCCATGATCGCCGGAACCGGCGGAACGACGGGAAAACCGAAGGGCGTCAGACTCACCGAAGAGAACATGATGACCTCGACGGCTACGGCACTGATGAGCTACCCGTTCGGGGACCGGCCCCGATACCTCGCACTGGCACCGTTGACCCATTCGGCGGGGGTACTGACATTCCCCATCCTGAGCCTGGGCGGGCACGTCGTCGTGATGCCGGCTCCGGACATCGGCCAGTTTCTCTCACTCATCGAGCACCACCGGATCACTCACGCATTCTTGCCGCCGACGGTCATCTACGGCGTACTCGACCATCCCGACCTCGACACGCGGGATCTGTTGTCGCTCCGATGCCTCTGGTACGGGGCTGCGCCGATGTCACCGACACGGTTGGAGGAGGCGCTGACCCGAATCGGGCCGGTGCTGGGGCAGCTCTTCGGGCAGACCGAGGCACCGAACATGATCGCGACGCTCGCACCGGCCGATCACTTCCGGAGTGACGGTTCCATCGCGGTCGAACGGTTGACCTCGGCGGGCAAGCCGACGCCACTGACGACGGTGGCGATCATGAACGAGGACGGCCGCCTGCTCGATCGCGAGGAGCGCGGCGAGATCGTGGTTCGAGGACCTCTCGTGATGCAGGGATATCACGAGAATCCCGACGCCACAGCCGAAGTCGGTGCGCATGGCTGGCACCACACCGGAGACATCGGGTATCTCGATCGGGCCGGTTACCTCTACGTCGTCGATCGTGCCAAGGACATGATCATCACCGGAGGATTCAACGTGTACTCGGCCGAGGTGGAACAGGCCCTGCTGTCGCATCCCTCGGTGAAGGAATGCGCAGTCGTCGGCCTTCCCGACGACAAGTGGGGTGAACGAGTCACGGCTGCAGTGCTTCTGCGCCCCGGTCGCGACGCGTCCCCCGAGGATCTGATCGCACACGTCAAGGCGCGGATCGGGAGTGTCAAGGCTCCCAAGGAGATTCAGATATGGACCGATCTGCCCCGCTCGAAGGTGGGAAAGATCCTCAAGACCGAAGTACGCAGCACGATGTCTGCACCGTCACCAGCGAAGGGAAGCACAGTATGAGCGAGTTCGAGGGCAAACGAGTCTTCGTCACCGGGTCCGGTGCCGGAATCGGAAAAGCCATCTCCCGGATGTTCATCGAGCGGGGCGCACGCGTCGTGGTCAGTGACATCGACGAAGGTGTCGCAGCGACGACGGCCCAGGAAATCGGTGCCGAGGGCACCGCCAACTGCGATGTCTCCGACGAGAGCCAGGTACAGCGAGCCGTCGCCGGTGCGGTCGAGATTCTGGGCGGACTGGACATCGTCGTCAACAACGCGGGCATCGAGGTCTCGTCCCCGTTGCTGCAGCAGTCCACCGAGAGTTTCGACAAGATTTACGCCGTCAATGTGCGGGGCACATTCCTGGTGATGAAAGCCGCGATCGGTGCACTCGTCGAGTCGAAGGGCAACATCGTCAACATTGCATCGCTGGCCGGTGTCGGCGGCACGGCGCTGCTCGGGTCGTACTGCGCCACAAAAGCAGCCGTCATTCAGCTGACACGCGTCGCGGCCATCGAGATGCGTGCCGCAGGAGTACGCGTGAATGCGGTATGCCCCGGATTCGCCGATACCGCCATGGTCGAACGACTCGTTCCGGACTTCGAAGCGGCAACTCAGGTCCCGTTCGGCGATCTCGTCGCCGCCAAGCAGGGACGGCTGGGAACACCCGAGGACATCGCAGAAGTGACGCTGTTCCTGGCCTCGGACCGCGCAACATGGATCACGGGCAGTCACTACATTCTGGACGGCGGCCTCTCGGCGTCGCTGGTGTAGCGCTCGGAGCTCCCCGTCAGCCGAGTGCGACGGGGAGCAGGCCGGGTCGCGTCCGAGATGCGATGTCGGCCAACGCACCCTCCAGCGTCGGGTATCGGAAGTCGAACCCACTGTCGGTCAACACCTGCGGCTCGACCCACCGACTCTTGAGGACCAGCTCGGGTTCGGTTCGGATCACCCGTGCGCCCAGCTTCAGCAGCCATACCGGTGTCGCCAGTCCGTGATCGCGACCGAGAGCAGATCGAACCTGGTGCATGAGAACCTCGTTGGTCACCGGGAACGGTGTCGCCACGTTGACAGGTCCGGCGATGTCCGAGGTGGCGTACAGATGGTCAAGAGTCCGAGCGACATCATCGACGTGCACCCAGCTGAACATCTGGCCGCCATCGCCCATGCGGCCACCCAACCCCACTCGCGCCAGATCGATGATGGGGTTGATCGCCCCACCGCCTGCGCCCAACACGATCGACAACCGCAGTGCCACTCTGCGAATCGACACGTCGGCGTCGAACAGTTCGCGCTCCCACGATCTGGCCACCTCGACCGAGAAGCCCGATCCCAGTTCACCGTCCCGTTCGCTCATCGACCTGTTGCGGGCATCGCGGTAGATGGTTCCGGTGCTCGCGTTGACCCACAGCGCGGGCGGATTGTGTGCTTGTGCCAAGGCACGCCCGAGCTGGGCTGTCGTCTGAATTCGCGACGACATGATCGCGTCGGCGTTGGCCTTGTTGTAGCGACAGCTCACCGAGCGGCCGGCGAGGTTGACCACCAGATCGGACCCGTTCAGGACCTCGACGAGGGTGCGATGGTCGGACCATGGTGCATCGCTGGACGATCCGCGTCCGACCGTCCTGACGCCGATACCGCGTTCCTCGTAGTAGCTACGCAGATACCCGCCGATGTAGCCGGAGGCACCGCACAGAACGACGGTCGATGGTGAATCGGTCATTGGCTCAACCCTTCTGGAGAGGTCATTCGTTTCAGGAGACCGGCGACATCGGCTACCAGGCCGCGCGCTACCGGGAGTCGGGCGAGACGAACCGCCTTGGATACGACGGGCACGAGCCCGTCGACCAGAGTGCGGGTGCGAGTCTGGTTGTCGGACGAATCGGTGACCCAATGCAGCGTGACGCCCATGTAGATCATCCAGAGCAGCAGCGGGAGTGCATCGTTCAGCGACGCGGGTACCTTCTGCTTGGATGCATCCAACGTGGTGCGCATCAGATCGATGGCCATGGCTCTGGCGTCGGAGGATTCCTCGGAGAACGGACTGGAGCTGGACCTCGTCGGCAGCGCCAGCTGGAGGAAAGCGCCGCCGAACGCGTGATACGGCGTCAGGACGTCCAAGCCGGAATGCAGAACTGCGGCCAGGTTCTCCGACAGCGACCCGCCCTGGGTGATGACCTGCTCCGCACGTTCGCGGTGATCGCGCTGGATCACCACATACAGCTCGTTGACCAGTTCGTCCTTGCCGGCGAAGTAGTAGTACGCATTGCCGAGCGACACGCCGGCCTCGTCGGCGATCCGGCGCATGGTGGTGGCCTGGAACCCCTCTTCGCGAAACAGCCGAAGAGCCACTTCGACCAGCTTGTCGCGCGTCTCGGATGTACGGGCCATGCGGTCACCTCGTTTTCTGAACGTGTTCAAAAAGGACGGTAGACCCATTTTTGAACATGTTCAAGCGCAACGGCCGGGGACCGACCTGGATACTCGACGCATGCTCAGACGAATGGGAACCTCGCTGATCGGAGGCAAGGGGGCTCAATGGGTACAAGCGCTCAACGCGAGGCATCCGTGGAGTCACAACGACTACTTCCACAGCTGGATTCTCGCCAACCTGCCGAGCCGACGACGCGAGGCAGTCGACGTGGGTTGTGGCCGTGGCGGTCTCGTGCACTCTCTCGCACCGTATTTCGATCACGTCACCGGAGTCGACATCGACTCCGACATGCGCCGCCGCACAGGTCTTGCGTGCTCCGATGTCACCAATGTGACTGTCTCCGAACGCCAACTCGACTCGTGGGCGGACGAATCCGTCGATCTGATCACGATGATCGCCGTTCTCCACCACCTCGACATCGACGACACGCTTCGCCACGTCGAGCGTGTTCTCGCGCCGAACGGCCGGCTGCTCGTCGTGGGTATGGCTGCGCCACGAAGTCCCCGGGACCTGCTGTGGGACGCCGTATCCATCGTGACCAACCCGCTGATCGGCTTCGTCGGCCATCCTTGGCGGAGCCCGGCGGGAAAGCAACCGGCACCCTTCCCGGTCAAGGACCCGGTGCTCAGTTTCGACGAAGTGAAGCGGTCGGTCGACGCGATACTGCCCGGAGCGACGATGCGACATCGCGTCGGATTCAGGCACACCATCGAATGGGCGAAGCCTGGGTGACCGGAAGGTTCTCTGCCCTGAGCAGAATCGCCGACCCTCCATGGAATCGAGGCTTAGGCTCCGATCATGGGCGAGGTCATACGAATCGATGAGCGCCGAGCAGCACGCGCAGTGGAACCGCTGTGGCGTGAGGTGGTCGGACGCCGGCTGCGCGAGCGCAGACACTCCCGCGGCGACACACTCGCGGACACGGCGGCGCGCGCAGGGATTGCACCGCAGTATCTTTCGGAGCTCGAACGCGGCCGCAAGGACCCGTCGAGTGAGATCCTTGCGGCCGTCGTCGGGGCACTCGGCACGTCGATGGCCGAAATTTCAGGTCTGGCGCATCACGACCTGTCCCGCGGCAATGCGACGTTGATGGCTGCCTGACGTCGTCCTTCGAGGACTTGGTCGACCAGGCCGTACTGCAGCGCCGACGGAGCCGTCAACACCAGGTCACGGTCGGTGTCGTGCCGAATCTTCGCGGCATCGCGTCCGGTGTGTTTCGCCAGAATCATCTCCATCTCGGCGCGTACCCTGACGATCTCGTCGGCGGCGAGAATGAGATCGGGAATGGTGCCTCGCCCTTGCCCTGCAGGCTGATGCAACACCACCCGGCTGTGCGTCAACGCCGACCGTCGACCCGGTGCACCTGCGGCGAGCAGCACCGCGCCGGCCGCCACTGCCTGCCCCACACATGTTGTGGCGACGGGGGATCCGATGAACTGCATCGTGTCGTAGATCGCCAACATGGCCGCAGTATCGCCGCCCTCGCAGTTGATGTACATCGAGATTTCCTGATCGGGCGAGTCGGCCTCGAGATGTAACAGCTGCGCGATCATCGCATTCGCAACACCGGCATCCAGTGCGGTACCGAGGTACACGATGCGTTCGCTGAGCAGATGCGAATAGACGTCGACGACGCGTTCGCCGCGCGAATCACGGGTGACGACATTGGGAATGGTGTACGTACTCATCGGGCCATCTCCATCCCGAACGACACCCGACGCGCAGGCATGACCTGATCGAACGAACTGACGATGGCGTCGACGAACCCGTAGTCACGCGCGGCGTCCGCGGTGAACCAACGATCGTGCAACGAGTCGTCGAATATTTGTTCTCGTGTCTGCCCGGTGTCGTCGGCGATGAGACCGAGCACCGTATCGCGGGTATGTCGAAGATCGTTGGCCTGCACCTCCACTTCGACAGCAGAACCACCGATGCCGGACGAGCCCTGGTGCATCAGAATCCGCGAATGCGGTAGTGCGTAGCGCTTTCCGTGCGTTCCCGACGACAGCAGGAATTGACCGGCGCTGCAGGCCAATCCGAGTGCCAACGTCGAGACGTCGCAGGGAATCAGGTGCATCACGTCGCGGATCGCGAGCATGGCAGGAACCGATCCGCCAGGGGAGTGAATCCACAGCGCGATATCGGCCGACGGGTTCTCGGCCGCCATCGTCAACAGATGGGTGGTGAGGACGGTGCCGTTGTCGTCGTCGAGGGGGCCGTCGAGCACGAGGATTCGATGACGTAGGAGTCGGTCGCGGAGTTCTGGTGGGAACATTCGGGGTGTCTCGCTCATGGTTCGAGTGTGAACTCCAATAGCGCTGCGTGCCAATGATTCTGCTGTCGGCAGCGACGCTGCTCAGAGCTGCGTGACGCTCGAGGGACAATGGAGGCATGACAGCACTCGAATTCTCCGATTCCGTCGTCGTCGCCGCATCGCCCGAGGACGTCTACGCCGTCGTATCCGACGTCACTCGAACAGGTGAATGGAGCCCGATCTGCCAGGAATGCCGGTGGAACGAACCCGACGGCGGCGGTGTGGGATCGACGTTCACCGGACGCAACGTCACTCCCGACCGCACCTGGGAAACGGTCTCGACCGTCGCTGTGGCCGAGCCCGGACGCGAATTCGCGTGGGTCGTCGGCGACAACTTCGTGCGCTGGGGATACACACTCGAACCGGTGGACGGTGGTACCCGACTGACCGAGAACTGGAACTTCCTGCCCGACGGCATCGCTTTCTTCCACCGCAAATTCGGCGACTCCGCGCAGGAGCAGATCGACACCCGCAGCAAGGCCGCGCTCGACGGCATTCCGCGCACCGTGGCGGCAATCAAGCGCATCATCGAATCGGAGTCCTGACAGGCAGTCGCGCTGGTTGTCCACTTTTTGCGTCGGCGTGCGGGATTCCGCCTGTCGACGCGAATTGTGGACACTCAGCCCTGTAGTCGCGCCTATTCTGTGCCGATGACGTCGACGGTTCTTCAACTGACCACGGTCCTCGAGCCTCGCGGCCCAGCGGCTGCGATCGTGCTGACCGACGCCCAGGTCGCGTCACTCGGCAGCACCAAGACGCCGCCGGTGCGGTTCACGATCGGTGGGCAGACTGTGGCGGGACGCATCGGGCGCATGGGTGGGGAGAACCTGCTGGGCCTGAACAAGAGTGTGCGCGCCACGCTCGGAGTCGAGGCCGGCGACACCGTCGACGTGACCATCGAACTCGATGCCGAACCGCGCACCGTCGAGCTACCGGCCGAGCTCGCCACTGCACTCGACGCCGAACCTGCGGTGCGCGCAGCATTCGACGCACTGTCTCCGTCGAAGAGGAAAGAACACGCACGATCGGTCGCCGACGCCAAGCGCGCCGACACCCGTGACCGTCGCATCGCGTCGATCGTCGAGGCTCTTGGGCCCTGACGTACCACCTGGCATGGGGGCGCGGGTGCCAGCGTCGATCAGACCACGGTCGCGGGCCTGTTCGATGGGACGACCTCCGTCGACCTGTCCGCCGCAGACAGGCGCGCGAGAATATCCACAGCCGAGGTGATGTCGGGAAGTGAACGAGTGAAGGGGATGCGTTGACGGTCGTCGAAGGCATATCCCGTCCCGAATCGTAGTCCGGGTGCCAGCAGCACGCCGTGCGACTGAGCTTCGGCGACAAGGGCACTGGATCGAAGACCGTCGGGCAGGGAGCACCACAATGCCAGCCCGCCGTCCGGAACGCGAAAGTGCCAATCAGGCAATCGGTCTCGCATCAGAGCAACGGTGTGATCACGTGCGACTCTCGATATGTCGGCGCGCACTCGGCGTACCTCGTCGTATTTGCCCATCAACTCGACCGCAGCGAGTTGATCGAGAACGGACGTCGACAGTTGGCGTCGCGCATAGGTGGCGGCAATTCTCGCCAGCAGCCCTGACTCCGCGCGAACCCACCCGACTCGCAGCCCACCCCACACCGTCTTGCTCGTCGACCCGATCGTCACCGTCGCACTATCCGGCGTTGCCGCCCCGAAGGGTTCGATGTCGGGCGACCCGTCGAGGGACAGGTCCGCTGCTACCTCGTCGACGATGGTCAGTACTGCGTGGCGGTGCATCGTCGCGGACAGCTGTCGGCGGGTGCCGAGGGGGAGTCGAGCTCCCGATGGATTGGAGAAGTCGGGCATGAAATAGGCCAGGGTCGGTGCGCTTTGACGTGCGGCACGGTCTGCGGCCGGCACGAACTCCTCGGTGTGATCCGGGTCGATGGGCACCGGGATGCATCGGCCGCCGAGCGAGTGGACGAGTTCGACGACACCCGGATACGTCGGGTGCTCGACCAACACGCGGGCGCCCGGCTCGGTGAATGTCGCCAACACGGCATGGATGGCGTCGGTGGCACCGGAGGTGACGAGGATGTTCTCGGCCGTGGTCGGCACTCCGCGCCCCCGGTAGTAGGCGGCGATCGATTCGCGGAGCTCGAACAGGCCGAGTGGGGCATAGCCGCCGGACGCGAATCGGCCCTGAATCCTTTCGGCCGCGGTTCTGTACGCATCGGCCAGCAGGGGAGAAGCCGACGGTGACGCGTTGACCAATTCCACTGTGGCACTGTCACGGTCGCCGGCGAGGGAACTCCACGCCGGCATCGACCCCGTCGGGGAAACGTATGTGCCCGAGCCCCGTTGGGCGCTGATCCAGCCACCTTCACGAAGGTGGCGATAGGCCGACGCCACCGTGACCCGACTGACGTCCAGACTGATCGAGAGTGCCCGCTCGGCGGGTAGCCGCGTCTGAGCCGACACCTCGCCGTTCTCGATCAGCCGCCGCAACTCGTCGGCGATCTCGAGGTAGAGCGGACCACCGGATCTGTTGCGCAGCGTCGACGGGCCGATACGTGCTGCCAACTCCGGGGCCGAGATCGCGGTGGCGTCGAACGAGTCCATGCAGTCCACTGTCGCACACTGGACTGAACTATTCATGGTAAAACCAGTCCATTATTGACGCATGATCGCAATTGGAGCTGTATTGGCCTTGTCGTTGGTTGGCGCGGGATGGACTGTGGTCGCCCTGCGGGAGGGAGGGAGAAGCGCGCCTACTGGCCCTCCGCGCAGTCGTATCGATGTCGACTGAGCTCACCGCCCACTATTCGACTCCAACCACGGGATTCCGCCTCAGCGGTCGAATTGTGGACACTGAGCGCACCACCCTCGACCGCAAATCGCCGACGCAACCGGCGTACGCGGAGGACAATCGAGCCCATGCCCGTTCCCGTCGAGTTCTCCACTCTCGATCTCCCGCTCGAGGAGCGGATCGAGCGCTGGGAGGGACACAACGCGGACGTACTCATCGGGCTGCGGTGCCGCATGCTGGAGGTCGAGCAACTCGAGGCGACGGGTACCAATCTTCGACTCGATTCGGTCGACCTGGCTCGGGTCATCGGAACATCGCACGTGGTCGAGCGCGACGCAGAGCTGATCAGACAGCAGCCGTCGGATTCGGTGATGATGTACTTCAGCCTCGTCGGCGATGCGTTCTTCTACTCCGCGGACGGCATTCGCTCCGTCGGCCCGGGGCAAGGGTTGGTGTTCGACGCAGACCGAGCGTTCATGCGAGGCTTCTCGCACGGGCTCGAAGAGCTGGTGCTGAAGCTGCCGCGGTCGGTGTTCGCGGACGTAACGGGAGCGGCGGTGCCGTCGGAACCCACGGTGCTCGACTTCTCGCCGAACGGAAACGTGCACGCCGCAGCACTCGCTCGGCAGGTAGGGCGTGCCACCAGTCGACGCGACCCGACACCTCCGGACGAGCGCGCGATCCTCGAACTCGTCTCGGTGCTGACCACCGGTGCTCGCGCAGACCTGAACTCGGCCCATCGAGCGGCGGCGCGATCGTTCATCGAACAGCGACTGTCCGACGCGTCGCTGTCCGCCGCGCAGGTGGCACGTGCGGTCGGAATCAGTGCCCGGCACCTGTCCCGGGTGTTCGCCGACGACGCCACCAGCGTGCCCAAGTACATCCTCGAACGTCGGCTCGAGCGGGCCCACGCGCAGCTCACCGGCCCGTTCGACGCATCGATGACCGTCGCTGACATCGCACTCTCGTGCGGATTCGCATCCGCCACATACTTTTCGCGGTCGTTCGTCGCGAGATTCGGCCGTCGCGCATCCGATGTCCGACGCGATGCCGTGATCACCAGGGCAGCCGGGTGACACCCGAAGAAATCGGCCATGTCTGTCGATTTGCGCCGACCTCGCCGGCATTCGGTTAATCCCGATACGTGATGCAGGACACTCGGTCGTAGGGCCCGAGACCAGAGTCGGGCACGACGAAGGGTGATCCGATGCCGGTATTCGACGACGGTCAGAAGGCGACTGCACTGCCCGATTCCTCGGTGGTGGAGACCGACGTGCTCATCGTCGGATCGGGACCCGCGGGCGGTTCCGCGGCCCTGCTGCTGTCCACTCTCGGCATTCCCAACATCATGATCACCAAGTACCGCTGGACGGCCAACACTCCCCGCGCGCACATCACGAACCAACGGACGATGGAGATCTTCCGGGACGTGGGAATCGCCGAGCAGGTGCTCGCCGACGCGACCCCGCACGAACTCGTCGGGGACACGGTGTTCTGCACGTCCATCGCGGGCGAGGAGATCGGCCGAATCCGTACGTGGGGAACGGGTGCCGACCGCGAGGCGGACTACCAGCTCGCATCTCCGTGCCTGACCGTCGACATCCCGCAGACCTACCTCGAGCCGATCCTTGTGAAAAACGCGACGATGCGAGGAACGCAGACCCAGTTCTCGACCGAATACCTCTCCCATGTGCAGGACGACTCGGGAGTGAGTGTGTCCGTGATGGATCGGCTGACCGGCAATCGGTACACGATCCGAGCCAAGTACCTCATCGGTGCGGACGGAGCCCGGTCGAAGGTCGCAGCCGACATCGACCTGCCGTTCGAGGGCGCGATGGACATCGCCGGGTCGATGAACATCACGTTCAAGGCCGACATCGCCGAGTACGTCGGGCATCGACCGTCGGTGCTGTACTGGGTGATTCAGCCCGGATCGAATGTGGGCGGCATCGGTGCCGGCCTGGTGCGGATGGTTCGGCCCTGGAACGAGTGGCTCGTCGTCTGGGGATTCGACATCTCGGTGCCGCCGCCGGTAGTGGACGAGGACGCCGCCATCGCGATCGTCCGGAACCTGCTGGGCATGCCGGAGCTGGAGGTCGAGATCACCGGAACCTCGTTGTGGGGCAACAACGAAGCCCACGCCACACATCTGCAGAAGGGGCGGGTGTTCTGTGCCGGTGACGCGATCCACCGACATCCGCCGAGCAACGGTCTGGGGTCCAACACCTCGATCCAGGATTCCTACAACTTGGCGTGGAAGCTCGCCGCGGTACTGAAGGGCCGTGCCGGTGAATCCTTGCTCGATACCTACAGTGCCGAGCGAGCCCCGGTGGCGAAGCGGATCGTCGAGCGGGCCAATCGCTCCAGTCGTGAATTCGCAGGCCTGTTCGACGCGCTGGGCGTCACCGACGCGAAGACCGAGGCCGAGATGATCGAACGGATCGAAGAGCGCAAGGCGAACACGCCTGCCGGCGCTGCCAAGCGAACGGCACTCGCCGCTGCGATGGAGACCAAGAACTACGAATTCAATGCGCACGGAGTGGAATTGGGGCAGTTCTACACGTCGTCGGCCATCGTATCGGAGGGGGCGCTGCCCGAACCTGAACGAGACCGCGACCTGTACTACCAGGTGTCCACCCTGCCCGGATCTCACCTTCCCCACGCCTGGGTGGGCGATCATCTGAACAAGCGCGCAATGCTCGACATTGCGCCTTACGAGCGCTTCACGCTCATCACCGGAGTTGCCGGATCGGCGTGGGAGGCGGCCGCGGCCGCGATCACCCAGGAACTCGGTGTGCCGCTCGAGGCCGTCGTCATCGGACCGGGACGCGAGGTGACCGATCTGTACTTCGACTGGGCTCGGCTTCGCGAGGTGTCCGAGAGCGGCGCGCTGCTCGTGCGTCCCGACAAGCACATCTGTTGGCGTGCAGAAGAACTCGTCGACGACCCCGAAGGTGCACTTCGGAAGGCTCTGACCTCGGTGCTGTCGCGATGATCGGCGACTTCGCCTACGAGGCCAACCCGATGCGAGTGCGATTCGGCTCTGGTTCTCTGGAGCGCGTGGCCGACGAACTCGATCACCTCGGACTTCGCCGGGTGTTGGTGCTGTGCTCTCCGAGCCAGCAGAGCGTCGCAGACCGGGTGGCATCCATCCTCGGGGATCGTTGTGTAGGAATCCGTTCGGACGCCGTGATGCACGTCCCGGCCGACCTGGCCGCCCGAGCCAACGCGGAGGCCGTCTCACTCGGGGCCGACGGCTGCGTGACCGTCGGCGGCGGATCGGCAATCGGGCTCGGTAAGGCCATCGCACTCGAACACCGTGTGCCCATCGTGGCCGTGCCCACCACCTACGCCGGGTCGGAGATGACACCGGTGTGGGGCATGACGACCGACGGACGCAAGGAAACCGGCCGCGACACAGCGGTATTGCCGCGCAGCGTCCTCTACGACCCCGACCTGACGGCAGGTCTTCCGGTGGGGCTGTCGGTGACCAGCGGTATCAACGCCGTCGCCCATGCGGTGGAAGCGCTGTACGCACCCGACATCAGCCCGATCATCGCACTGATGGCCGAGGACGGGGTACGAGCACTCGCATCCGCGCTCCCGGTGATCGTCGCCGATCCGTCCGACCCACAGGGGCGCAGTGACGCCCTCTACGGCGCATGGCTGTGCGGCGCGACGCTCGGCAGCACGACGATGTCGTTGCATCACAAGCTGTGTCATGCACTGGGGGGAACGCTGAATCTGCCGCACGCCCCGACCCATACCGTGGTGCTTCCGCACGTGTTGGCCTTCAACCAGTCGCACGCGCCGGAAGCGGTGGCAGCTCTGACCCGGGCGCTACCGGGCACAGCAGACCCGGCCCGACGACTGTGGGACCTGTGCCGGACCCTCGGCGCGCCCCGATCCCTGGCCGAACTGGGCATGCAGGAGAGCGACATCGACCGGATCGCCGAGGAAGCGACGAGCCGATCGTACGGAAACCCCCGTCCCGTCACCCGCGAGGCCGTCACCACAATTCTTCGAGCAGCGTGGGCCGGCGAGCGGCCGAACGAGAGCGAACAGTGAGCGAGCGTATGACCGACGAGACCGTCTCCGAAGCCCAAACCGCCGTCGAAGAACGACTGGTGGACACCGTCATCGGCTCGTTCGGTGAGTGCACCGATCCGCGACTGAAACAGGTGATGACGTCGCTGGTGCGGCATCTGCACGGATTCATTCGGGACGTGCGCTTGACCGAAGGCGAGTGGAACACCGCTGTTTCGTTCCTGACCGAGGTCGGGCACATCACCGACGATCGTCGTCAGGAGTTCATTCTGCTGTCCGACGTACTCGGTGCGTCGATGCAGACCATCAACGTCAACAATCCTGCCCACGTGGGTGCGACCGAAGCAACGGTGTTCGGCCCATTCTTCGTCGACGACGCACCGCGCATCGAGAACGGTGGTGATGCGTCGGGAGGTGCTGCAGGACAACCGTGCTGGGTAGAAGGAACCGTACGGGACACCGACGGTAGCCCGATTCCCGGTGCCCGGCTCGAGGTGTGGGAGGCCGACGAGGACGGGTTCTACGACGTTCAGTACGACGACGCCCGCGTCGGCGGTCGAGCTCATCTCTACAGCGACGACGACGGGCGCTATCGATTCTGGGCGCTGACACCGACTCCGTACCCCATTCCGCACGACGGCCCTGTCGGGCGAATGCTCGCGGCAACCGGCCGCTCGCCGATGCGGGCATCGCACCTGCATTTCATGGTCACGTCACCGGGGATGCGAACGTTGGTGACGCACATCTTCGTTCGGGGTGACGAACTGTTGGACAGCGACACGGTGTTCGGGGTCAAGGATTCGTTGATCAAGGACTTCGTGGAGCAGCCGGCGGGCACCCCGACACCGGACGGTCGAGACGTGGGCGACACGACATGGGCGCGGGCCGATTTCGACATCGTGCTCGTTCCTGCCGACAAATCCTGACGGGTCAGGACTCGGCTGGAGCACCACCGGCGATGGAGTCGATGAACGGCGTCAGCAGCAGGGCGAGATCGTCTGCGGCAGAGGCGACATCGTCGGGCGGCTCGGGAATGTAGCTCAGGGCCAGGCGCACGATGGACTTGCTGATGACGTCGGCCTGTCGTGGACTTGCGCCCACCCATCCACGCTGAAATGTCTCCGCCAGACGCTCGCCCGCACGGTCGATCAGCACCTCACTGTCGGTGGTGATCAGGCGCAGAAGATCCTCTGGCGCGTCGCCGCTGTGCAGAGATCGGACGAGTGGATCCAGACCGCTCAGCTCGAAGAACGACGAAAAGCCCTGTCTCAGAGCGGCCGACGCATCGTTCTCGTGTTGGTACAGCGCGGTCTCGCACATCGCGACGAACGCGTCCGTCAATCTGATGGCATAACCCTGTGCGACACCGCGTCGCGAACCGAACTCGTTGTACAGACTCTGCCTGCTCAACCCCGCGGCCTTGGCGATGTGGCTCATCGTGACGTTGCGCCAGTTGCGCTCGTGCAACAACTCGCGCAGCGCATCGAGCGCCACATCGCGCGCCAGAGTGGACGCGGCTTCACGGTATCGACCGGGAGTCGACGTCTGTTCGGCGGCGGGCATGAACACGACTCTATCGAACGACCGCATGTGGCCTGTCCAGCCAACCTTCTTCGAGACTGTTCCGTTCGACGGGGTCCGCGCTCGCGATGAGGGTGCGGACCTGCCGGATGTCCTTGGGATGACCTACCCCGATTGCCCCGACGAGCCTGTCGCCGCGCACCGCGCAGGCCGTGAACCGACGGCTTTCGATGGAGCCGCGAACCACGAAATACTCGTCGCGTGCATCGGTCCACCCCGCGAATTGCAGGTTGACGCCGTGCTGCATGGACCATCCCCACGGAACATCGAGAGCACCCACATCGAGACCGAGGATGGATCGCGCCGCCCGGGTCGCCTGATCGACGGCTCCGTTCCAGTGCTCACTCCGATACGTCCCGCCGAGTACCGAGTTGGGAACTTCGGCGACGTCGCCCGCGGCGTAGACGTTCGGTCTCGACGTACGCATGCCGGCGTCCACCAGGATTCCCGACGCGGTCTCGAGGCCCAGGTCCGCCCCGAGCTCGGTGTTCGCGACCGAGCCGACGGACATCAGCACGGTGCCGGCGGACCATGAACGACCGTCCTCGGAGGTTGCGAGAACGGTGCCGTCGGCCAGCTTCTCCAGGCCGGTCACGGCGACGTCGGTGTGCATCGTGACACCGTTGTCGGCATGCAGGTCTCGGTACATCTGCGAGATCGCGGCCGGTGCGATCCGATTCAGCGGAGCCGATGCCGCCTCCAACACCGTGACCTCGGCACCGAGCGATCGTGCCGCTGCCGCCGCCTCGCACCCGATCAGGCCGCCGCCGATCACCAACAGTGATCTCGTTCGGACGATGTCGGCCTGCAGCGGGGCGACATCGGCTGCGGTGCGAAGGGTGAACATGTGCGCGGCACCCGGTAGGTCGAGTTGTCGTGCACGAGAACCCGTTGCCAGCAGCAGGGCGTCGTACGGGACCGGAGCTCCCTCGTCCAGGTGCACCTCGGAATCGGTGACGGCGGTGGCCGTGACGCCTGCGCGAACATCGACCCCGTCGATGGCTGCACCGAGCTGAACCTGATCGACCGATTTCGTACCCAGCAGCAGTTCCTTGGAGACAGTCGGTCGACGGTACGTGGTCTCCGGTTCGCTACCGACGATCGTGATGGATCCGGTGAAGCCCTCGGCGCGAAGCACTTTGGCGGCGGTGTATCCGGCGGCCCCGGCGCCGACGATCACGACGTTGCCGGGTTGGCGAGCGGTCACCCGCGCTCGACCTCGACCATCTCGAAATCGGCCTTGGCCGCACCGCAGTCGGGGCACGACCAGTCGTCGGGAATGTCGTCCCAACGCGTGCCGGGTTCGATGCCGTCCTCGGGCCAGCCGAGCTCTTCGTCGTACTCGAATCCGCACTGCACACAGCGGTAAAGCTTCATTGCTTGCTCCTGAAGTCGATTTTCTCTCGGACGCCGCAGTCGGGGCACGGCCACTCGTCGGGTACCTCGGACCACGGAGTTCCGGCCGGGAAGCCCTCGCGCGGTGCGCCCGCGGTCTCGTCGTAGACGAACTCGCACACCGGGCACTCGTAGGCAGCCATCACTTCGCGCCGTATGCGGCGAGGATCTTCTCCCGCTTCGACGGCTGGATGTTGACACGAGTGATGTCGCCGTCGTAGTGATCGAGAACGCGGTGATCCATCACCTTGCGCCACACGGGCGGCAAGTAGGCCAGCGAGATCATGCTTGCGTAACCGCTCGGCAGGTTGGGTGCTCCGTCCATGCTGCGCAGAGTCTGGTAGCGCCGGGTGGGGTTGGCATGGTGATCACTGTGCCGCTGAAGGTGATACAGGAAGATGTTGGTCACAATGTGATCGGAGTTCCAGCTGTGCTCGGGGGTGCATCGCTCGTAACGGCCGTTGTCCTTCTTCTGGCGCTGCAGGCCGTAGTGCTCGAGGTAGTTGACCGTTTCGAGCAGCGAAAAGCCGTAGATTGCCTGAACGACCAAGAACGGCAACACGATCGGGCCGAACACAACGGCAAGGACCGTGTAGAGGACGACGGACATCAGCCACGCGTTGAGTACATCGTTGTGAATACTCCACGTGCTCTTGCCCAGTCGCTCCATGCGAGTCTTCTCGAGCTCCCAGGACGACCGCAGGCTTCCCCACACGCTGCGGGGGAGGAAGGCCCAGAAGCTCTCACCGAACTTGGAGCTAGCCGGATCCTCGGGAGTAGCGACGCGCACATGGTGACCGCGGTTGTGTTCGATGTAGAAGTGGCCGTAGAACGTCTGTGCCAGTGTGATTTTCGACAGCCAGCGCTCGAGGTCGTCCTTCTTGTGACCGAGCTCGTGTGCGGTGTTGATGCCCACGCCGCCCATGACACCGATGCTGATGGCCAGGCCGATCTTCGAGAGCAGCCCCAGGCCGCCGTCGATGCCGAGCCACGAGAGGTTGTCGGCGGACCAGAGGTAGCAGGCGAACACCAGGCTGGCGAGCTGGAACGGAATGTAGGCGTACGTGCAGTAGCGGTAGTACTTGTCTTCCTCGAGCGCCTTCATCACCTCGTCGGGCGGGTTGTCGCCGTCCGGTCCGAAGAACCTGTCGAGGATCGGGAGCAACCCGTAGACGAGCAGCGCGCCGATCCACCACCAGACCGGCGCCACGGCGTTCCAGCCGAGCTGGTTGAAAGCCCACACCAGGCCGGTTGCCAGAAACACCGCCGTCGGCGGGATCAGGCCCATGAGCCAGAGGTATCGCTTGCGGTCGTGCCACTCGTCGACGGGCGCCTGTGCCTGATCGTCGACATTCGATGCCGTCATCGTCACTCCTCGTGTAGGGCGGATCACTGTGCTGTGGACAATACGCGCAATTTGTATCCCGTGTGTACAAATCAAGATATTTGTACATCAGGCGAATGGATTGTTGCGGCAGTCACAGCGTCACCGTTTGGACGAATCGGCCTGCTACCTTCCGACTCGTTGTGATCGGTCACGAATGGTCACGGCACTCGCAGGTCCGTCTGTATCCCGTCGGGGGTACTTCACATCAGGAGTAGTTATGGACGCATTCATCGCCAAGATCATCGTCGACGTCATCCTCGGGCTCATCGGCAGCGGAAGTGCCGAGAGCGGCAGCGCCGCAGTGAGCGCAATCCTCGGATCCTGACCCGAAGGGGCTGCGTCGGCGAGAATGCCGGCGCAGCCCGCGGAGCGTCAGTGGCGAAGCGGTAGGAGTGAACGCGGGGCATCGCCGCACACGCTCGATGGCGAACGGCTAGAAGCGGCCCTCGGCGATGGCGAGTACGACAAGAGCGATCGCCGCGATAATGAGTATTGCTAAGAGTGCCAACTGGATTGGGCTGGTCGAGCCTGGCGGCCGAACGCCGTTCGGACCCCTTTTCTGGAGCATGGCACAGACTGTAGGTCACTTTTCGGGTTTGTGCACAAGTTGGATGGTACAAACCGGCGAATGTGTCGATATGATTCGCACACCTGTTCGATCGGGAGTAGAGTTCGAGTCGGTGGAGCGAGGAGGGAAGCCTTGCTCCACCGCTCCTACATATGACACCCGAGCGAGTGGACGGTGACGGCGATGGACGACGTGTTGCGCAAGGTAGCGGAGCTCAAAGCACTGGTCGCCGAGCTCGAGGCCCTCGACCGCCAACGCGTCGGGATGGGGGACCGGCTGGTCGATCTCGAACATTACTTTCGCCGAGCGGGTTGCCCCGAGTTGTCGCAGCAGGCACTCGATGCGTTCGTCGGCACCTATGCCGGCCGAGTGCTCGAATTGGCGGACGGCATGCGCGGCTGACGCCTGCCGAAGACATCTGCCGTTCGCGTACCAGGCGGTATCTTCTGTGGTTCACTGGTTCATCCAAGTCGGGACACGAGGAAAGCCGCTCGAGATACGTGAACAGTCTGCGCGAATGGTGGGCACTTCCAGTCGACTACGGATGGAACGTTGCCTTCGCGCGCTCGCAGCAGGCGCTCGAGATCACGAAGATCCTCATCGGCCTCTGGTGCTGGCTGTTCGGCGCGGCGGCGGCCATCGGGTTGGTGGTGCCGGGCCTCGCCGAAGGCACTTTGGGTACGGCTGCACTGTGGTTCACCGTCGCTACGACAATCCCGGTCGGGGTCGCCTGGTGGGTCGGTGGCTGGCCGAGCTGGCAGATGTCGATCGCCTTCGTCTTCTACGCCGACGTCGTCCTCGCGGCCGTGGTGCTCACCATCGGTGTTCCCACGACGGTTCTGCCGACCGCCGCCCTGTTCACCGTCATCGGCAGTTACGTCGTGGGGTTCCACGGTCCCAAGCTGCTCACTGCCCACTACGGTTTCGCCTTGGTCACGACCGCGGTGCTGTACGGCTCGGCCTTGGTGGCCGAACCCGAACTACGGTTACTGGCCACGGTCTACCTGGTGATCTTGATACTGGTGATGTTCTCGGCGCCGCTGATCGTGCACACGTTCATGATGATGCTGCGACGCGATGCCACCGGCGCGTTCTACGACCCCCTCACCGGATTGCAGAACAGGCGGGGATTCGACGCTGCGATCGGGAACCTGCGACTACGGCCGGGATCGGCAACCGGAATGACGGCCGTGGTGATGGACATCGACAACTTCAAGGCCGTCAACGACCGATACGGCCATCTGCAGGGAGACGCCGTGATCCGGCTGGCGGCCTCCCGCATCCTCGACGTGTTTCCGGCACCCGCCATCACCGTCCGGCTCGGCGGCGAAGAGTTCGCCATTGTTGCCCTCGATGACCGTGACTCGGTTGTCGCCAGCGCTGAGGTACTACGAATCCGACTGTGCAACGCCACCGATCGGTCCCCGCTGACCGCCTCGATAGGCGTCGCGCATGCGGTTGTCGATGGGCGGGAGATCGGCACCGCAGTGGAAGAGTTGCTGGGTCGCGCGGACCGGGCGATGTACCGGGCCAAGGGGCTCGGCGGCGACCGCGTCGCCCTGTCGGAAGGCGAGCCTCGATCGCCGCGGCCGGCCGGCGAGCCGCACTGACGAGCGACGGCGTCGACCGATCCCGCTACTGGAACCGGTCGACGCCGTCAACGAAGTCGAAATATGTTGCTACAGAGCAACCTTGGACGCGATGGCCTGCTGCGTTCCGACGTCGAAGACCGGGTTGGTCAGGTGCACGTCGAGGGTGTTGTTGGGGCCGGCGATGAGACCGTTGAGCAACGAGGTGTACGTGCCGCAGTTCTGGAACTGCGGAATCGTGTACGTGCCCTTCACATGGGTGTCGGCCTCGTTGTTCTGAATCAGATCGATCGCGTCGAGGGCACCGGTCAGATTGGCGGTGGTCTCGCTGGTGACGCAGTTGCTACCCGGGGGAATCAGGTCGAGTGCCGCCGACCCGGACGATCCGGTGCCGCCGATGCCGAGGGGCTTGACGGAGTCGATGCGAATCTTGAAGCTCTGCGCGACATTCAGCTCCAGCTGCGGTGCCTCGGCGGGACCGCCGGCTGCAATGGTGCCGGAGACCGGAGTGGCGTCGACGATCGAGATGGTGAAGTTGGCGAGCGTCGCCGGACCGAGCTTGAGATCGGCCGACGCCTGCGGCAAGGCAAGAGTGCCGGTCACCGTTCCGCCGACGAGGTCGACGTCGGTGGCCAGAGCGGTGGTCGGGAAGACCACCGGCTGGCCGGTCTTGGCGATCACGGTCGTGGTGTCGGCCTGGAACGTGATGGGAAGGGTGTCGGCAGCGTTGGCCGGGCCGGCGACCAAGGTCGCCAGAGCGACACTCGACGCCAAGGCCGTCGCGGTGACGACGGCTTTGTTACGGATCTTCACGTGCTCTCCTGAATATTGTCGTTGTGCTGGAAAGGAATTGGCGATCAGGACAAGGTGAATGCCGGGTTCGGCTGCACCGACAGGCTGTTCACCGTGCAGTTGCCCGACATCGGCTGGTTGCTCGACGTCAGAGTGTTGGTCATGTTGTCGAACGAACCTGCGAGCGTTGCGGGCCCGCAGTTGTAGCCCAGAAGCGAGAAGCCGACGTTCGAGACCTCACCGGTGGTGGAGCTGGTGGGAGTGAGGGTCCAGGGCAGGTTCTTCAGCTGCGGCAGACCGCAGAGGCGGTTCGATCCGCTGATCTTCGCGTCGGTGATCGACGCCGACGAGCCGTCCGCGCTGGTGGATCCGGACAGGGTGATCGAGCAGCTGACGGGTACCCCGAACGAGGCCGGTGTGGTGACGACGATCGTGCCGGGTGCGGTGAAGGCGGTATTCGCCGGCGAGATGGTGGCGGCAGCGGCACTTCCGGTGCCGAGGGTGGCCCCGGCAATCGCGACTGCAGCAGCGACAGTGGTGAACGTTCGGGTACGGGACGGCAGGTTGAGCGTCATCGATCCTCCAAGTCCGAGCAGCTTCCGGCTCCCAGACGGGCATCCGGTGGCTCCGGTGCTCCGGCAGCCGAAACGAACATTAGGACGACGAAATGGATGTCGGATATGTTCTTTTGCAAGACAGTGACAAGTCACAATCCGGTCGGTATGTTTGTTGTAAGTCTTGGTATTGATTTCGGTCGGCACCTCGGAAGGTATGCGCTTCATGGGTTTTCGGCCCGTTTTTCCTGGGGGAGTCGGCATGGTGGGCGCGTCGAACACCCATCTGTGGCGTTATCGAACCGTTATGGTTCGTTACCGAAACGAGACGCGCCGTATTGCTTCGGCGACACCTGAGTCGTTCAAGCTGACGTCAGCGAGAAAAGACGACCCGAAGAGGTTTGAAACAGATAGCAACCCCTGGGTGACGGGGGTGGTTTTTTCATGTCAAACTGTGGTGTGACGTTCGCGCTGGCCGAAGTAGGTTCAACAGTCGACACGGACACGGGAGAGTTGACGGTGCAGCCGTATTTCGCCCCGGTCTGTCGACTGGACAACGGTGCGCTGGCGGCAATCGAAGTACAACTGCGCGGCCCGAAGGATGGGCCACTCGCCTCCGCCGATGCACTGAAGCGCGCTGCTCGCGCCATGGACGCCAAGCGTGAACTCGATGTTCTCGCGTGGGGAGTGGCCCGGCTGGAAAGCGCCGTTCGGCTACCGATGCTGGTCTCGATGGATGTCGACTCGCTCGCAGCACTCGACGAAGCCACCGAAGAACAGTTGCGTCGCGACATCGTCGTCGTCACCGAGGCGGCACTCGTGGACAGCCCGGCGCGCACTCTGGCCGCGATCGACAAGGCACGTCGCGACGGAAAAGTGGTTGCCGTCGACGACGTCGGTCGACGACCGCAATCCCTGACGCTGCTGCCGCTCATCGAACCCGATGTCATCATTCTGTCTTCCTCCATGGTCTCCACCAGGCCCGATCTGGCCACCGCCCGTACGGCGCACGCGGTGTCGGCTCAGGTGGAGCGAACCGGTGCCGTGGTCGTGGCCAGCGGAGTCGACACCGCCGTGCACCGCAGCCGGGCACTCGGTCTCGGTGCCACCTACGGAGTGGGCGAGCTGTACCCGGCTGCTCAGACGACCGAAGAGTTGCCGGCCGACGCCGCGGAGATCATGCCGCCGTTCCCCACCTGGAGCACCCCCGCCACCGCGCTCGAGTCGCCGTACGCAATTGCCGCCGTAGGCAAGGTCGCGACGCGGAGCACCAAGCGTCTGTTGGTGGCCATGAGCACGTCTCTGGAGATGCAGGCGTCGGCGTCGGGCCCGGAAACATTGGTACTCGGCACCTTTCAGCGGGCCGAGCATTTCACACCGACCAGCCGTGCGCGGTGGGTGTCGATGGCGGAGCAGATCTCGTATGCCGGCGTCTACGGCGTGGGGATGGGTTACGTGCAAGAAGGCGGCATCGTGCACGCCCCGCTCGACCCGACGGACTCACTCGTCGAGGAGTGGAACGTGGTAGTTCTCGGCCCGCATTTCTGCGGAGTGCTCGCCGCCATCGACCTACACCGGGGCGAAGCCGATGCGGATCGTGAATTCGACTATGTGATGTCGTACGACCGCGCCACCGTAGTCCGTTGCGCCCGTGCAATTCTCGCGCGCTTCTGAACCGTCGAGTCGGCGGTGTGCGTACTGGATGTTTCGGGCAGCCACGGCAGGGCATACGGCACAACAGGTGATGAAGTAGTCCGGACTGCCACATTGCTCAGACCCCGTACGTTGAAAACACAGCGTGCGGGGTCGACTTGTCGGTCAGGGCAACTCGGACATCTCGTGCACGAACTCCAGAGCGATGTCGTGCACTTTGCGATTGGCACGTTGCGACCTCTCGACCAACAAAGCGAACGCCTCGTCGGCAGTGATGCGGTGCACCGCCATCAGGATTCCCTTTGCCTGTTCGATAGGCGCGCGACGCGCCAACGCGTCCTGGAGATCGAGCGGGCCCTCGATCCTCGTCACGTGCGCTGTGCTCATGCAGTCATTGTTGCGCACCTGACGTCCATGCAGGTCAGAGACCGAAAGACACGCGGTGAAAGCGACAGACCGTGCCGTAGCCGTTACCGGTGACGTAGCGTTCCGTAACCGCCTCGTTATCAGGCAGCCGGGTTGGCCAGAGGTCTCCCGATCAGAAGTTCGAGGGTGCGGTAGGCATCCGTTCGCCGACCGTTGCTGGCATTGTCGTGATACGCCGCGCCGGCGACGACCACGCCGACCGGAATTCGACCCGACTCGATATCGCGAGCCGTCTGCTCGGCGCAGTTCCGCAACACCGGGCAGTCGGCGCACAGCCGCCATGCCTTCTCTGCGCGTTTGCGTCCGTGCCGAGGAAGTTGTTGCGAGTCGTATGCATCCATGTCTTCGATGCACGCACCCTTGAGGCGCCAGACCTGGTCATCCGTCATCGTCGTGATCCGTTTCGCGTCGTGCCGATCGTTCCACAACGCTTATTCCCCATCCCTGGAGACTCGAAACAACCAAATGCCTTGCGGCGCCGAAGACCCGCCGTTGGGCCCCGCAGTTCTGGCCCACCGCTCAGGCAGGACGACGAGCAGCAGACCGAGATATGACGGCCGCCGCCGCGATGGTCACCAGTGCGCCGAGCACGATGGCGGGGCCTTCACCGGGTGCCAGAACGCTGCTCTGCTCCCCGAGAGTCACGGCCGAAACCGGAACGCCCAGTTGGGCGGCCGCGAGTATCCCAAGCCCGACGGGCTGGCCTGTCGCGCGCATCGCACCGTGCACCGCGATTGCACCCAGACCCAACACGAGCCCCAGAACGATCATGCTCGGGTGGCCACCCAGTGCACGCAGGTCGAGTGACGCGCCGAGCCAGACGAAGTACAGCGGACCCAGGAAACCTTCGGTGATGGCGAACAGCTGTTTCGCCAGACGTCGCGGTTCTCCGATCGCAGCGATGGCCAGTCCGAAGCCGAAGCCGGCCAGCATCACCGACGCGTGAGTGTGGACCGCGAGGGCCGCGAGGCCGAACAGCAGAACCAGGTTGAGTCGCAATTCGAGAGCGAACTTACGCTGGGCAGACACATGGTGGATTCGGCGGCGCAGTCCGGTGAGGTCGAAGTGTCGCAGTACGAAGAAGATCGCGGCCGCGGCAGCGATGACCGTGATGGATCCGAGCGCGGCCGGAACAGCGCGCGGTGGATCGATCACCAGGGGTAGAGCGACGATACAGACTGCGTCGGCGATCGCGATCTGTGGCAGGAAGGACATCAGCCCGGATGTGGCCGTCTTGCTGGATTCGACTATCGGCATGATGACCGCGGCCGAGGACGATGCCATCAACACCGCGTAGAGACCGGGGTGCGGTGGATCGAACGCAGTGGAGACGGCCCAGCCGAGTGCGGTAGCCAGCAGCCCGACGGCCACAGCCCGCGCAGCGCCCACCCGGAGGCCGACCCGCAGTCGAGGATCGCGAATCGGTACCTGACTGCCCGCCACGAACATCACGAGCGCAAACCCGACCTGCGCCAGAAAGCTCAGTGTCTGCTCACTCGGATCGATGACGCCGAAGCCTGTGTGGCCGAAAATAATTCCAGCGACGAGTTCTCCGATGACGACCGGTATCCGAAGCCCACGCGGTAGCGCCAGAAGTGGGCCGAACAAACCCACCGCGGCACACAGGGCGAGCGTCTCGAAGGTCATACGACCCCGCCGACGTCAGGCAGAGTTCAGCGTCGGGTGCCTGTTCGGAGGCAGCGCCGACGCAACGAGATCACGAGGGTGCAGCACGCCTTGCTCGGCCATCATCAGTCTCGTCAGCTGCTCGACAACACGCAGCTGCGCCGCCAGAGGGCTGCGCATGAGTTTGCGCTCGTAGTCGATGCGGGCGGACCGATATTCGGTGTCGAGATCGCTCATGTCATTGTCTCCTCGAACGGTGGATGCTCGACGGCTCTACCGCGAGGGGTGGTTTCGCGCCTGCAGGAAGTCCTTCCAGTCGCTGTCCCAACGCCGCATGCGAACTCGATCACCGGCCACGGTGGTGAGATAGACCAGGAATCCGACCAAGACCGCGCCGAGAACCCACACGAACACGGCTGTGGAGGCCCCGTTGATGACGGCACCGACTTCGCTGACGGGCGCACGCGCGAGGGTTCCGTTCGCGTCGTACCAAATCGGAGTGGTCTCACCGATGTGGACGTCCGAGGGAACCTCGGTCGATTCCGAGCGAATCGACCCGTCCGGTGCACTCCATTGCACCGTTGCGACACCGGTGGCGAGCGTGGTGCTGTCGCTGCCGGTACTCGTGGACTGCGCGGTGTCGATCACTCGGGCGTCGACCTGAACGTATTGTGCCCGTTGCTGACGTGACCGCGTCGACAGGTCGCTGTAGGTCACCGAACCGATCGTCGCGGCGACGGGTATCAGCAACAGAAGGACCGCGACACCGACGACGTAGGCCGTTCGTTCGATCCTGTCCGGCAGTCGCATCAGCGGATTGGAACACCAAGGAGTTCGACGCCACCACCGGTGCGCGAGTTCTGCGAGCATGCGGTCACCTACCCCTCACCGCCGTGTGTTCGGCGTCGATTACGAGTCTCCGACGCCGTGCACTCGTAAGTAAGGGCACAAGGTCCCGATACGGCGAGGGCGGTGGACGGTTCAGTCACGAAGTGGAGAGAAGTCCTCGTGGCGGCGGACCTTGTGCCCTAGTTCGCGAATTGTTCGGCAGCCATGCTGAATCCATGATGTCGACTACGCGAGCGCTCACCACGAAAGACCGACGATGGCCGTGGCTGGGCGCAGTGTGCGCCGGAATTTCCATCAACGCTTTCGGGGGCGCGATCGGTTTGGCCTCGGGTGCCATCGATCTGAGCACCGAGGCGCACGCCCGACTGCCGCTGTCGAATACGGCGCTCGCCGGCCTCGCGTTGTTTCTGGTCGTCGGAGTGCCGATGGGACTGGCGGCGGCGTCGGCTCTGGCGGGTGGCGGCAAGACCGGCCCCATCGCCCACACGGCGGGCGTACTGCTCGCTGCCTGGATAGTGGTCCAACCGCTTGTGATCGGCGAAACGAGTTGGCTGCAGGGCATGTTCGGCGTACTGGGAGTTCTCGTCGCCCTCCGAGGGTGGCGGATCACGGCGTACACGAACCGCCTCGCACGTCGCATCGCATGAGAATCCTGGTCTCGACCGCCGGACGGCACGGAGCGACGAACTCGCTCGGGCAGGAGATGGCCCGTGTGTTCCGGCACGGGGGAGCCGAGGTCGACGTCTGCGCTCCGGATTCCGTCGTCGATATCAGTGGCTACGACGCCCTGGTCATCGGAAGTGCCGTCTATTCCGATCGGTGGGTCCCCGCCGCCAAGCGGCTCGTCGAGCGGGTCTCCAGGTCTGCGCACCCACCCGTGTGGCTGTTCTCCTGCGGGCCATTGCATTCGAGCGACCGACCGGTCAACGACACCGCCGACGCCGCACGCGCGGTATCGATGTTGGATGCATCCTCGCATCGAACATTTCCCGGTCGGCTCGACGCGGAACGGCTCTCGGTGGGCGAACGTCAGATCTTCGACAACTCCGGCGCGGTTGCCGGAGACTTCCGAGACTGGGTTCGTGTGTGCAACTGGGCCCGAGAGATCCTTGCCTGTCTCACGGCTGGGACACCGGGCTCGTAACCTTCGTGAACGTGCCTGCACCGACACGCCGAGCGGACGGGCAGACGTGCTCGTGAATCTCTGCCGCCAACTGTGCCACCGATTCGGTCAAGACGGTATTCGCTTCGATCATGTCCTGCAGCAGCGCGGTATTCGAAAGTGTATGTACGGCAACCTCACTGCTCACCGAGTCCGCGCGCTTGGCCGAGATCAGCAGAATGGCGCCCTGCAGTCCTGCGATCATCGACAGGAACAGGTTGAGCAGGATGAAAGGGTACGGATCGAACCCGTCGTTCTGGTTG
This sequence comes from Rhodococcus sp. 05-2255-1e, assembly GCF_002259025.1. Classification (NCBI taxonomy): domain Bacteria; kingdom Bacillati; phylum Actinomycetota; class Actinomycetes; order Mycobacteriales; family Nocardiaceae; genus Rhodococcus; species Rhodococcus sp. 05-2255-1e. Next base: position 398,872 of record NZ_NOZE01000033.1, read on the forward strand.
TACGCGGCCCACAGCGCCATCACGCCCAGGAACAGGAATACGAACGGCCAGGAGCCCATTCCGTTTCGGACGTAATCCGCCGCACGCTCACCCGTGGTCAGTGCATCACCGGTTCGAACGCCCGGATGTCTTCTCCACAGGTTCATCGTTCGCAAGTCTTCGAATCGGAGGGTGCAGAAGTGTGCATGGTGCCTAGTGTGGCCCCTGATCGCCAGAGTCGCCAGGGACGAAAGTCCATGACTGCTGTGCCTTTTGCCTCCCCACGCGCACCTCGGGAGACGTCCCGACCGGTCGATGACTTCCGGCCCTACGTGCCGACCGCCGCAGCGCCGATCATCGACGGTGTGCATTGCTCGACGGTCGAGAACGGCACCGGTTTCCGATGTTGGAGGAAGTTCACGATGAAAGCAGCTGTTGTCACCGAGTTCGGCGGGCCCCTAATAGTCAAGGACATCCCGATACCGCAGCCCGCGCCCGAACAGGTGCTGGTGAAGATGGAGACGTGCGGTGTGTGTCACACCGATATCCATGCTGCGCAGGGGGATTGGCCGGCCAAGCCCACCTTGCCCTTCGTCCCCGGGCACGAGGGCATCGGAGTGATCGAGGCGGTCGGGTCGCAGGTGTCGAAGGACAGAATCGGTGAGCGAGTCGCCATCGCGTGGCTCGGTTCGGCATGTGGCGAATGCGATCACTGTGTCTCGGGTTGGGAGACGCTGTGCGAGACGCAACAGAACAGCGGCTACTCGATCGACGGTGCGTACGCCGAATACGCTGTCGCCCATGCAAAGTATGTCGTCCGTGTTCCCGACGGAATCTCCTCGTTCGACGCCGCCCCACTGACCTGTGCCGGCGTGACCACGTACAAGGCCGTCAAGGTCGGTGGCGTCACCCCCGCGCAACGCGTGGCCATCTTCGGCGTCGGCGGGCTCGGCCATCTCGCGGTGCAGTACGCCAAGATCGCCGGCGGATTCGTCACTGCGGTCGATATCGAGGACGAAAAACTCGACCTCGCACAAGAACTCGGCGCAGACCACACCGTCAACTCGGCGACGACCGATCCGGTGGAGGCAATTCAGGCGCTCGGTGGAGCCGATGTCGCAATCGTCCTGGCCGTCATCCCGAGTGTGTTCGATCAGGCCTTCCGGTCACTACGTCGCGGAGGACGTCTGGTGTGCGTGTCGATGCCGGCGCACGGCGTGTTCCCGATCCCGATCTTCGAGACGGTGGTCGGCGGAATCTCCGTACTCGGCTCGATCGTCGGCACCAGGACAGATCTGCGTGAAGTGTTCGCACTGCACGAGGCCGGACGAACGACGGTATCGGCGGTCTCGCGCAAACTCGACGAGGTCAACGACTGCTTCGACGACCTGATGGCCGGACGCGTCACCGCTCGTCAGGTCTTGGAGTTCTGAGGGGCTCTCCGATCTCGATGAGTGTTCCCCTTCGGCTCGATTCGCCGTAAGGTTCCTTGTGGGCAGACACGCGCTGGACCAGCGCGTGTGCTCACAAGGAATAGAGCAGTGATGAATGCAGCGATTCAGGTGCAGAATGCGCGCGCGCTGGACAATGCCGTACAGCTGACCGAGCAGCTCGAGAAGGCGTTGGGTAGTCGGGCTGCGATCGATCAGGCCATCGGCATACTGATCAGTAGAACCGGGTGCAGCGACGCGGAAGGGTACGACACACTGCGGTCCATCGGTCGGACCGAGCACAAGAAGACCGCTGTGGTCGCACAAGCGATGGTGGCGGAGTCGAGGAATGCTGCACGGCCGCGTCACCGGCACACCTGGATCGGGTGAGCGCAAGCGCGTAGCGTCGAGGTTGCGGGTGAATCCGAGGCTGGGAGTCCGACTCGGGCCTCACACTCGAACCGGACGGTGGAGTACCACCGTGGCAGGACCTGAAAGAACCGAACAGGCGGTCGGGCCGCCCGGGGATCCTCTATGGAACTACACACTCGTCCGCTCGCCGATCTGGCGCGCTTGACCACGGCACTCGACTGCTCCACGGTCGACCTCGCACAGTCGGTCGACCAGCTGTTGTCGGACATCTATGCGGCCGTGCCGGCCGTCGTCTCGGTAACCCTCACCGTGATCGTCGACGGCGAATACTTCGAGGTGTCGGCGTCGACGGGAGGCAGCGCCGACCGCATGCCCGCGTCGTCGCTCAGAGTCACCCTCGCTGACCCGCACCGCACCGGTACACGGAAGTACCTGCTCATTCTGTCCGGCACCGCAGGCGCTCTCACGGACTTCGCCGCAGACGTGAGCCGGTCGATAGGGCTCGGCGTCGAGTCCGCAGTTCTGGACAGACACCTGCGCGGTGCCGACGGGTCGGGATCGACCGAGTCCGGTACCCATGCTCTCGCTTCGGTGAGCGAGGTGAATCAGGCGATCGGAGTTTTCATCGCGGGCGGGCGCAGCGCAGCAGAAGGTCGCGCCGAATTGCATCGGCTGGCCGCGCAATCGGGAACGCCGACAGCGGAAGTAGCCCGGCGAACCCTGCGTGATGCTCGCGCATGGTTTCCTCCGCAGGCACCCTGATCGGCCTTGTAGCCGTCATCGGGGGCTCGAGGTCCGGGCGACCACGGCTGCGCAGATGGCACCGGCCCACTCGTCGACCTCCGCCCGTGATCTGTCGTCCCCGTTGTCGGCATTGATCATCTTCACCACTGCGCGCTCGAATCTCGACAACATCGATCGGTCCAGCTTGCCGCCGAACACCTTGTGCTCGATCGCCCAGGACGCCTCGTTCCATTTCGATCTCGTCGCTGCGGGTGTATCACTCCCGATCGGCCCGCTGGAGAACAACCACACCGGCCTGGTCTCGAGCTCGGATTGTTCACGGGCAACCAGTGATCGGGCATCGCGGAGCCAACGCCCCATGTAGACGCCGCTTCCGATGACGACGGCGTCGTACTCGGCGATGCTGTCCACATCGGCGGCATCACGGACATCGACCGTCGCCGGTACCGCGGAATTCGCCAGCCTCGCCGAAATCGACGAACCCAGCCACTGCCCGAGTTCACGGGTGGAACCAAGACGGCTTGCCGTCGCGATCAGGATGCGCATGATGTCTTCTTCTTTCTCTTTCTGGGCTCGGCGTTCGGCCGGTAATGGAGTTGAGCTGCCAAGAGATTCACGGATGCGCGGTACTGAGCGAAGTCGATCTCGCCACGTGCGTACCGCGCGGCGAACAACTCCTCCAACGTGTCGGGCCCGGCCGCGGTGTGGGGCCTCGCCCACGCTGGAGTCCGAAAACCGGACCGCAGCAACCCGAAACACAATGCCGTGACCGCCAGAGCGAGGGTGAGGGAGAGGGAGAGTGTCATGCCGATCGATCCTGTCGGTTGCGCGTGAACATCACTGACGATGACTCTGCCGGGCCGGAGCATCGGACAACAGGGACTTATGACCCACACCGATCGCCGAAGGTGTTCGGCCGAGCGAGCATTTCTCGCCCGACGCACGGTTGGCTGCCCCGACGGTTCCCAACGAGAAGGGCCCGTCATGACACGTGCAACACCGCTCGGCGCAGAGCAAGGGGATTGCGGGTCGTCTCCTACTCACGGCAGGGAGCCTGGACACGATGTGGCCACGAGGCTAGATCTGTTGCGCCGCAGCCGCATTTGCCGCGATGGTCCGCAACATCTTTCTGCTCATGACGAACCCGATGGGTTCGATGAAGTAGCGACCGAAGATGACGCGGCTCTTCAGTGACGTCGAATGCGAGTACCTTCCGCGTTCGATCAGTCGCGCCCTTCCCCCTGGCAGGGCGCGCAGATGAAACGACCACAGTGCCCGGCCGGCCGAGTCGGGGTCTGCGCCCAACAACACGAACGCCCTCCCGTCGTCGACCATGGTCACCGTCAGCGGTGGTGACTGCGGATGCAGGAGCACGGAGTCGCCGACCGCGAGGGTCTGGAACCCAGGGTCGATTCCCGTCGCCGACGTGATGTTGCAGCCGACCATGTTCTCCAAGCCTCGATAGCTGTAGAAGCCCGCCCGCTGCTGACCGAGCTGAATCAGCCACGGCCACACATGATCCGGTGTCGTGTCGATATCGATCGCATGGGTGTATCCCCAAGCCGGGTGCGGCACGCTCTCGTCACCGGGCAGTGTTTCGTCGACCTCGGCCGGCGTCGCGCCCCACGTCGTGCGCCACTTGCGCAGGGGCACCGAGGCCAGGACATGGAACGCGATCAGGATTGCGCCACCGGCAGACTCGGCGATCTCCGCCCCGGACTCACGCATCGCGTCGGCGCAGGAGATAGGCCGCGAGTGCGAGCAGCAGGACGGTCCACATCGCGGCGACTCCGAATCCCTGCCAAGGAGTGAGCAAGTCGCTGGGGGCTTGCCGAGGTGAGGCGATCAGGCTGCCGGCCTGCGAGGGTAGGTACGCCTGAATGTGTCGGCCGACAGTGCCGGGGATCAGCTGTGTCAGCGGGGCCAGTACGAGGACGAATCCGATGACGCCGGTGATGGCACCTGCGGTGTGACGAACGATGGCACCGACGGCCACCGCCATGGCGCCGAGCAACGCGAGGTACAGGCCGGCACCGATCACCGCTCGCAGCACACCCGGATCGGTCAGCGACACCGAAGCACGCGAATCCATGATGGCCGAGCCGAGGAAGAATGTCGGAAAGGCTGTGATCTCACCGATCACGAGTACTACGGCCATGAACACGCCGGTCTTGGCTGCCAACACAGGGATTCGTGCGGGAACCGCCAGCAGGCTGGCTCTGATCGTGCCGCTCGCGTACTCACTGGTGACCACCAGAACGCCGAGAACGCACACCGCCAGCTGCCCGAGCTGAAACCCCGCGCCGAGAATCTGACGTGCAGGGTCGGCAACGATCTGCGACTGCGAGACGGGATCGACCCTGTCCCAGTACGCAACTGTGAACCAGGTGAACAGTCCGGTGAAGCCGAGGGTCACGACCACGAGCGCCACGAGAGACCAGACCGTCGATCTGAGTGATCTGAGCTTTGTCCACTCCGACGCCAGCAGTCCTGGAACATCCATGCGCAGACGCTCGCGCTCGAGGGGAGCCGGTGCGGTGATGCTCATGGTGTCGCCTGTCCGCGTGAGTGAGTGACGAGATGTCGGTCGTGCTCGATATCGTCGAGGTGGGTGAGGGTCATGAAGGCTTCCTCCAGCGATGCCTGTTGCGGGGTCAGCTGATAGATCGCGATGTTCTGCTGCTGGGCGAGTTGCCCCACTCGATGCGCCGAGAGATCACTGACGGTGAGTCGATCGTCGTCGAGGGCAACGGCGGTACCCCCGGTTGCCTCGATGGCTGTTGCCAGCCGCGCAGAATCGGACGACGACACCAGCACCGAGGCCCGACTGCTGCGGGCAATCAGCTCGGCGGGAGTGCATTCGGCAATGAGCTTGCCGTGATCGATGACGACCAGATGGTCTGCGGTCTGGGCCATCTCACCCATCAGATGGCTGGAGACGAAGACCGTTCGCCCTTCTCCCGCCAGGTTCTTCATGAGGTTGCGCATCCAGTAGATGCCGTCCGGATCCAACCCGTTGATCGGCTCGTCCAAGATCAGCACAGCGGGGTCGCCGAGCAGGGCCGCGGCGATTCCGAGTCGTTTTCTCATGCCGAGCGAGAACGACCCGGTACGTTCGCCACTGACGTCGCGTAGACCGACCAGCTCCAGTACGTCGATGATGCGTGTGACCGGGATACGTTGAGTCTGAGCCAGATACAACAAGTGGTCGTATGCGGTCCGGCCCGGGTGGACGGCCTCGGAATCCAGCAAGGTGCCGACCGTGAGTAGTGGGCGGTGCAGCTGCGCGTACTCGACGCCCCCGATCAGTGCGGTGCCCGCGCTGGGGCGATCCAATCCGACGATCAATCGCATCGTGGTGGACTTACCCGATCCGTTGGGGCCGAGAAAGCCTGTGACGATGCCGGGTTCGACGGCGAACGACAGGTCGTCGATAACGAGCTTCCCGCCGTAGCTCTTGCTCAGTGCGCGTACTTCGATCGCGTAGGCGGCGGTGTCCGGTCGGCTCATGAACACAGCGTGCTCGGCTCGGCTCGGCCGTCGTAGGGCATTAGGACCCTCGTAGGTCGACGAACGGCATTGTCCGGTCGGGGACAGTCACATGCTGGGCCGGTGGGTGACAGCGGCGAGGCGACCGGGCGACGGCACGACGGTGACCGGGCAGTGCGCTCGCGTCAGCACCGACCGGCTGGTCGAGCCGAGCATCATCTCCGCGTAGCCGCCGCGTCCGTGACTACCGATCACCACCAGCTGAGCACCTTGGGCGTGATCGAGAAGTGCCTGCACCGGTTTGTCCTTGACCACCACGGACCGCACCGACACCGTCGGATGGAGTCGAGTGTGCGGCTCGAGCAGCCGCGCCAAGTGATCTGCAGCCGCGCGTCGGTTGTCCGGCCACTCCATTCCTCGAATCGGGAAGCCGATCGACAGATCCGTGTCCGACCAGGAGTGCACCGCAGTCAGTGGTGCCGATCGAACATCCGCCTCCTCGAACGCCGACGTCATTGCGGCAGCGCTCGCCTTGGTGCCGTCCACGCCCACGACCACCGGTTGGATCGCGTGGTCGAGACCGCCGTCGGTCCAGCCACGCACCACGGTGACTGGGCAGCGAGCATGAGTGGTGACGGCGAACCCGATCGAGCCGAGTGACCGCTGCTCGGTGCCACCGAGCCCCCGCGTGGCAATGACCACCATGCGGGCCGTCTCGGACAGTTCGAGCAATGTGGACACCGCAGAGGCCTCGGACGAGACGGTATCGACGGTGACCGTCGCCGTCCCACGAGTCGTAGTCTCCCGGGCCTCGTCGAGAATTCGGTCGGTTTCCGATCTGGCCTGGTGCACCACGGTATCGGGAAGGACGCCCAACCCGGTCAAGACCTTGGGCAGCGACATCGCCGAGACGACAAGGAGATCGGACAGGTGCAATCGTGCGTCGAGAGCGGCCCAGCGCACCGCGTCCAGAGCCGCCGCCGAACCGTCGACCCCGACGATGGTCGGAAGTGGACCCATCGATTTCCTCCTCGGTCGTGGTGTCGAACATCCATCAGACGCCGCGCACAGCCTCGGGCGCGGCAGGACAACAACACCTGGACCGAGGACTTTGGTCCTCTGTTTCGGTGACGAAAGGTCGGACCACCGCCGCCCGTCCCCCGTAGGCTCACAAGTCGAGGCGTTCGACATGGACGCAGGTAGAGGGGTGTCGACGTGGTCACGGTTTTCTTGGTGGACGATCACGAAATCGTGCGGCGCGGTCTGATCGACCTCATCGACTCCGATCCCGATCTCGAGGTCATCGGCGAGGCAGGCAGTTGCGCGCAGGCGCTGGCCCGAATTCCGGCCCTGCAGCCCGACGTCGCGGTGCTCGACGTGCGGCTACCCGACGGCAACGGCATCGAACTGTGCCGTGAGCTTCTCGATCGACTGCCGAACCTCAAGACCATGATGCTGACCTCGTTCACCGAGGACCAGGCCATGCTCGACGCGATACTCGCGGGCGCGAGCGGCTATGTCGTCAAGGACATCACCGGCATGGAACTGACCCGAGCGATCAAGGACGTCGGTTCCGGCCGGTCGCTGCTCGACAACCGTGCAGCCGCGGCGTTGATGGACAAATTGCGAGCCGGGACGGCGTCATCGGGCCCTATCGATCACCTCACGCCCCAGGAGCGCACCCTGCTGGATCTGCTGGGAGAGGGCCTGACCAACAGACAGATCGCGGCCAGGATGTTCCTGGCGGAGAAGACGGTGAAGAACTACGTGTCTCGGCTGCTCGCCAAGCTCGGGATGGAACGCCGCACCCAAGCTGCGGTGTATGCGTCGAAGCTCGCCGACGGCGATCCGCCTGCCCACCGGAAACCGGGGTCCCGGGATGGATGACCAGCACGGGGAAACCCGGTCTTCGCTACCGCAACTCCGGCTCGGGGAGCTGCTTGCCGAGGTGCAGGATCGTATCGGTCGCATCGCCGATGCGAGGATTCAAGCCGACGGTCTGCTCGACGCGATGCTCGTCATCACCTCGGGACTCGATTTGGAGGTGACGCTGCGTTCGATCGTGGAATCGGCCGTCAAGCTCGTCGACGCCCAGTACGGTGCGCTCGGCGTGCGCGGAGAAGGCCACGGATTGAGTGCGTTCATCAACTACGGCATGGACGAGGACACCCGGGTGGCCATCGGCCCGCTCCCCACCGGCCGCGGGGTACTCGGACTGTTGATCGACCAACCGAAAGTGCTACGTCTGGACGATCTGACATCGCACCCGGAATCGGTGGGTTTCCCGCCCAACCATCCCCCGATGAAAACCTTTCTCGGAGTGCCGATTCGGGTTCGCGACGAGATCTTCGGCAATCTCTATCTCACCGAGAAGAAGGGCGGCAAGCAGTTCACCGAGGACGACGAAGTCGTCACCAAGGCGTTGGCGTCCGCCGCCGGCATCGCCATCGACAACTCGAGGCTGTACGAGGACTCGCGGGTGCGTCAGGCGTGGATGGAGGCAACGCGGGACATCGGCACCGAGCTCCTTTCCGGGACGGACATCGACGAAGTGCTGCAGATGGTGGCGCGTAAGTCGTTGCACCTGACCGGGTCCGATGCGGCGTTCATCGCGGTACCCGAGGACGCAGACCAAGCCTTCGGGGATGTCACGCAACTCGTCGTCACGGTCAGCGAGGGACTCGGGGCCGATCGAATGATCGGGGCAGTCGTTCCGATCGAGGGCTCGAGCTCGGGAGTAGCCTTTCGGCGTCGAACAGCGTTGCGGAAGGAGCGACTCGACTACGGGGTCAAGGAACTGGGCTCTGCTTTCGGACCCGCAATGATTTCACCTTTCCGCGTGGCGGAGGGCGTCAGTGGAGTCCTGGTGGTACTTCGCACAGAGGGGCGGGGACCGTTCGTCGAGACCCAACTAGAACTGGTCTCGAACTTCGCCAACCAGGCCGCGCTGGTGATGCAGATCGCGGACGCCAGCCGGCGAATGCATCAACTCGACGTGTTGTCCGACCGGGATCGTATTGCCCGTGACCTGCACGATCACGTGATTCAGAGGATCTTCGCTGCAGGATTGGCGCTGCAGAGCACCTTGCAGCGCACCGAGTCCCCGGACCTACGGCAGCGTCTGTCCAGAACGATCGACGACCTGCAGGACACGGTGCAGGACATCAGGACGACCATTTTCGACCTGCAGAGCACATCCCACTCCGCAACACGGTTGCGGCAACGTATCAACAGCGCAGTACTCGAACTTACCGAGAACGTCGATATCCGTGCCGTCGTGCGGATGTTCGGACCACTGTCGGTCGTCGACACCAAACTCGCCGATCATGCCGTTGCCGTTGTCCGCGAGACTGTCAGCAACGTCGTTCATCACGCCCAGGGCGACACTGTGACCGTTACTCTGTCGGTGGGGAACGAGCTCGAAATCGTGGTGTCCGACAACGGAATCGGTATGCCCGACAACACCACCACCAGTGGGTTGTCCAACCTGGGGACCCGTGCGGCCGAGTGCGGCGGGACCATGACCGTCTGCCCCGGTGCCTCCGGCAGCGGCACCGATGTGACGTGGGCGGTACCGCTGCCCTGACGGGTCCAGTCGTTGGTCACCTCTTTCGGTGACCTCCGGCCGTTACCGCGAGTGGCAATGAGCTCGTAGCGTTTTTGGTGACGGTGCTGATCCTGCGTCGCACCACCGAGAGGAACCCGATGAACATCTCACACACCACCGGACCCGTTCTGGTCGGAATCGACGGATCGACGGCCGCGCTCGATGCAGTGCGCTTCGCTGTGCGTGAGGCGCGAGGCCGCGGAACATCGCTGCGACTGGTACATGTGATCGAACCCCAGATGCAGCGCGAAACGGTATACGGGGCACCCGACGTGGACGGTGACTATGCGCGCACCGTCTTGGACCAGGCCGCGATCATAGCGCGGGCGAGCGACCCGACCGTCATCGTGGAAGCTGTTGTTCTACAGGGTGTCCCGGAAACGGTGATGCTGTCCGAAGCAGCGTCTGCGTGCCTGATCGTATTGGGTGCCAAGACCGAGAATTCGATCGCTGCGCGGGTTCTCGGATCCATGGTGCGCACGGTGGTCGAATGCTCACCGAACCCCGTGGCCGTTGTGCACACCTTCGATTCCGAGCGCGACGGCGCGGTCGTCGCCGCTCTGGGAGACGTGAAGGTTTCGGCATCGGATCTCGTTGTGGCGCAGGCATTCCACGAAGCGTCGATGCGCGGGGCGAGCGTGTTGGCCGTGCACACCCAGACTGTCTCGACCATTCTGGCCAGCGCCATCGGCGGTCCGGTCGATCATCTGCACCCCGAGTCGGCAATGGACGTCCGGTTGGAACCCTTCAGCGCCGACTATCCTTCGGTGCGGGTGGCGTCGGTCTACGCCGAGGCCGATTCGGGATCGGAACTCGTCGCGGTGTCCGATACTGCACAGCTGCTGGTGGTGGGGCACGAGCGCGATCGCGTGCCGGGAAGCACGTTGACGAAAGTCCTGCGGCACGCCGAATGCCCCGTCCTCGTTGTGCCGCACGCATGAGTACCGTGAACGCGAGGGCGATCGTCCTCGGCGTCGACGGATCCGGTTCGTCACTCGACGCGGTCGGCTGGGCCGCACGCGAAGCCGAATTACGCGGAGCACCGTTGAAGCTGGTGTCCGCGTACCAAATCAGGGCCCTCTACACCAGTTTCGTCGCACTCCCGTCGCACCTCGGCTCCGAGGAGAATGCACTTGCGGATTCGATTCTGACGTCGGCATCCCTCGTCGCGCGGCGGTCGGTCGAGAAACCCGACGCGCTGACGATCATGATCGAACCGATTGTCGGACCGACTGTTCAGGCGCTGATCGATGAGTCCGCCACCGCGTCGATGATGGTGGTCGGCTCACGCGGCAACGGCGAGTACTTCGCCGAGCTGCTCGGCTCTGTGAGCACGGCGGTGGCTGTGCAGGCGCGCTGTCCGGTAGTCATCGTGCCGCGCAGCGTGGAGTTGCATTCGGCACGGGGACCGGTCGTCCTCGGGGTCGACGCCTCGGCGCACAACCAGGAGGCCGTCCGGCTGGCCTTCGAGGAGGCCTCGCTTCGGGGCACTGGCCTTGTTGCAGTCCACGTGTCGACGGACCGACTCGTCTCGTCACCCGACGCGTCGACGTCGGACAAGTCCGAGGCAATTGTGTCCACCGGCCGAACCGTGTTGGCCGAGAACCTGTCCGGGTGGAGCGAGCTGTATCCCGACGTGGTGGTGAAGCAGACAGTGCTGCGCGGCGACGTCGTCGAACGCATCCTGGGCGCGGCGGTGCGCGCAGAGGCCGTGGTGGTCGGTTCGAGCGGACGCACCGGTTTCAGTGGCCAGCTGCTCGGATCCACCGTTCGGTCACTGGCCCACCGCGTCGACTGTCCGCTGATCATCGCTCGCGGATAGCAACCGATCCGTCACGACCACCGCCATTCGCGAATCTCGGGTAGATCCTCGAAGTGTTTCCGGATGTAGGCGTCGTGCCGGGTCAGTTGGTCCCGGCAGTGCTGCCGCAGTTCCTCGGCACCGGCCGGCACCGTGTGTGCTCGGTCGAGTGCTTCGATCGCCAGGTGGTAGCGACTGATCTTGTTGAGCACCACCATGTCGAACGGTGTTGTGGTAGTGCCTTGTTCGATGAAGCCGCGGACGTGGAATCTCTGCGCGTTCGGACGGCCGTGCAGCAGCTGGTGCACCGCCCGGGGGTAGCCGTGGAAAGCGAAGACGACATCGACCGAGTCGGTGAACAGATCGGCGAACTGATCCTCCGAGAACCCGTGTGGATGATCGGCGACGGGTAGTAGCGCCATCAGGTCGATGACGTTGACCACGCGCACCTGCAACTCGGGAGTCCAGTTACGCAACAGGTCCGCTGCAGCGAGAGTCTCCTCGGTCGGAACGTCGCCGGCGCAGGCCAGCACGATCTCAGGATCGCGCGGAGTAGCGGTGTTCTCGGTACCGGCCCAGTCCCACCGCGAGGCACCGGCTGCTGCGTGTGCGCGAGCCTCAGTGAGCGTCAGATACTGGGGATGGCTCTGTTTGTCGACCACCAGCACGTTGACGTGTCCGCGGCTCCGAAAGCAGTGGTCGGCAACGGCGAGAAGAGTATTGGAGTCCGGTGGCAGCCACACGCGCACCACATCCGGTGCCAGAGGAATCACCGCGTCGATCAGTCCGGGCCCCTGATGACTGAACCCGTTGTGGTCGTTGCGCCAGCACGTGCTGGTGAGCAGCACGTTCAACGAGGCGACGGGTGCTCGCCAGGCCAGAGTGGCCGCATGCTGCAGCCACTTGGTGTGCTGGATCAGCATCGACACGCTCACCATCGCGAAAGCCTCGTAGCTCGCGAACAATCCGTGTCGGCCCGACAACAGGTACGCCTCGAGCCAGCCCTCACACAGATGCTCGCTGAGCACCTCCATGACGCGACCGTCGGCGGCCAGATTGTCGTCGAACTCGGTGGTCGGCAGCTGCCAGCATCGGTCGGTGGCCTCGAACACGGCCTGCAGACGGTTGCTGGCGGTCTCGTCGGGGCAGAACAGGCGGAAAGTGCCACCGCCGTCGGGTCGTGCGTTGTCGAGGTAGATATCCCGCATCATCTCCCCGAGTACGGTGGTCGTCTCGTGTGAGACGCGTCCCGGGGAGTCGATCGTAAGAGCGTAGTTCTCGAGCTCGCGAATGACCAAGGGCTGCAACAGCACACCGCCGTTGGCGTGGGGAGTGGCCCCGAGCCTCTTGTCTCCCGTCGGAGTGAGTTCACGGATGTGCGCCGCGGGTACGCCGTTGTCGTCGAAGAGGGATCTCGGATCGTAGGAGAGCAACCACTGCTCGAGCTGCGCCAGATGCGACGGATTCTCGCGGACGCCGGACAGCGGGACCTGGTGGGCCCAGTGCGTTCCCTCGATCAGCTTGCCGTCCACCTCGTGTGGCCCGGTCCAGCCCTTCGGGGTGCGCAAGACGATTGCAGGCCATGCACTTCCGTGGTGCGACTCGCCGCCGCGGGCCGCACGCTGGATTCTCCGAATATCGTCGTGGGCGCGGGTGAGAGCGAACTGCAAGGCCGGGAACACCTCTCGCGGATCGTCGCCCTCGACGAAGATCGGTGCCCAACCCTGACCGCCGAGGTAGTCGGCAATCGCTTGATCGGTGCTGCGCCCGAGCACTGTCGGGCCGGAGATCTTGGCATCGTTGAGATGCAGAATGGGCAGCACTGCGCCGTCACGAACCGGGTTCAGGAACGTCGGGATCTTCCACGAACCCGACAGCGGACCGGTTTCGGCCTCCCCGTCGCCGACGACACAGGCGACCACCAGATCGGGGTTGTCGAACGCCGCGCCCGCTGCGTGGATCAGGGCATACCCCAGCTCGCCACCCTCGTGGATACTGCCGGGGGTCTGCACGCTCACATGGCTCGGAATGCCACCGGGAGTGGAGAATTGGCGACACAGTCGACGCACACCGTCGCTGTCGAGCGAGATGTCGGGATAGATCTCGCTGTACGTGCCTTCGAGATAGGTGTTCGCGACCAACGCCGGGCCACCGTGACCGGGACCGGTGACATACAGCCAATCCGAACCGGTTCGGCAGATGAGGCGATTGAGCAGCGTGTAGATCATCGACAGACCGGGGCTGGTGCCCCAGTGCCCGAGCAGTCGGGGCTTGATGTGTTCCACCGTCAGTGGTTGCCGTAGCAATACGTTGTCCTGCAGGTAGATCTGGGCAACCGTCAGGTAGTTCGCGGCAGCCCAGTAGCGCAGATCGGCGTCGAGTTCATCGGAGCTGTAGGTGGTCTCGGCGGTGGACGCGGTCATCGGTTCGTGGGTACGACAACGACGGGAACATCGACCGAATGCAGCACTGCGCGGGACGTCGATCCGAGCAGCATCGAGGCGAAGCCGCCCCGGCCGCGGCTACCGACCACGATCAGCTGCGCGCTCTCGGAGGCGCGGACCAGTTCGCGAACGGGTCTGTCCTGAACCACCACCCGGCGGATGGTGACGTCGGGGTAGTCCTCCGACCACCCGGCCAGGCTCTCGGCCAGCGAAGTCTTCTCTGCCAGTTCGGAATCGGCCCACGGACCTTCTTCGTCGCGGGTCAGCACGCTCCCGAGCTCGAGGTCGCTCCACGCGTGTACGGCAACGAGGTCGACACCTCGCATCGACGCCTCGCGCAACGCGAATCCGATGGCCGGCTGGCTGTTGGACGTGCAATCCACACCCACGACCACCGGCCCGTCGGTGACCGTGTTCGACTTGATCACTGCAACAGGGCACTTGGCGTGTGACACGACGGCGGTACTGACCGACCCGACCAATCCGCCGGTGAACTCACCGAGGCCTCTCGAACCGACGACGATCAAGGCAGGCGCGACGTCGAAGTGCGTCAGATTGCGTGCAGCCGAGCCATGTTCGAGACGAGTGTCGAGAATCAGCGAATTGCCTGCCGCGGTCTTGTGCGCAACGTCGACCGCAGCGGTCAGGACCCGTTTGGCCTCGACGTCCGGATCTGCGAACGCGCCGATCCGGAGACTGATGGCATCGCCGTAGGTTCCCGGTGCGAACAGTGACGACGTGACCAACTCGAGCGGGGCGTGGCGTCGTATCGCCTCGCGCGTTGCCCAACGGACCGCGTCGAGCGATGTGGCAGATCCGTCGACTCCGATGACGACCCGACTCGATGCATTCATGTTGTATTCCCGTTCGTTGACTGTCGTGTTCAGGTACACCTCGAGCATGGCCGGTTCGCTGGAGCGCAGACAGAGTCGGAAGTCACTCGGCTCGAGCCGGAATGCCCTGACCGCTACCCCTGGGGGGTATGTCTTGCTATCGTCGGTGTCATGCATTCAGTGATCCGACGCCGTCGTCCGGGCTTTGCCTCGGCGACCGGATTGCTGATCGCACTGACGATCCTCGGGGTGCTGCTGATGCATTCGGTGGCACCGACTACGTCGGCACAAAGCCAGCATGCGGCCATGGCGTCGGCGACCCACCACGAGGACCCGGTTCAGGTGGCAGTCGGTGAGCACGACTGCCCGTCGGCACATCAGATGATGCATCCGTGCGCGGGAACCACCGTGTCGTGGGCTGCGCTGTCGGTCCCGATGACGAACGTCGATGTCGTCCACTCGGTCGTGTCGGAGGACGGGATCGGTGGGCGCGTCCATTCCATATCGGAGCGTGCGCCGCCGTGGACTCTGTGGGAGTTGGACAGATCGGTGACCTTGCGAGTGTGACAGGGAGCCCGGTGGACGCACGACCACCGGCGGATCGGCATACCTAGAGCCCTGTATTGCACACTCGTTCAAGGAGTTTCATATGCGTACAACACTCGTCGCTTCGGTGGCTGCCGCCACCGTGAGCGCATTCCTCGTCGCCGGCTGCAGCAGCGACACCACGTCGGATTCGTCGATGTCGACTACCTCATCGGCTTCCGTTCAGGATTCGGCATCGGCATCGGCATCGGCATCGGCGGAGTTCAACGACGCCGACGTCATGTTCGCGCGGATGATGTACCCGCACCACGCGCAGGCGGTCGACATGGCTGACATGGTCCAAGGTCGCACCGACAATCCGGACGTCGTGGCACTGGCGTCGGCGATCCAAGCCGCGCAGCAACCGGAAATGGACCGGATGACGGCCTGGCTCGCCGAATGGGGTCAGCCCGCACCCCCGTCGGACATGGGTGAGATGAGCGGAATGGACCACAGCTCGGGTATGGGCATGATGTCCCAGCAGGACATGGACGCCCTGACCGGTCTGTCGGGTCCAGAGTTCGACCGTCAGTGGCTGACGATGATGATCGAGCATCACGAGGGCGCGATCGAGATGGCGAACAACGAGATTGCGGACGGCTCGAACCCCGACGCGCAGGAGATGGCTCGCACGATCGTGGCCACGCAACAGCAGGAAATCGACACGATGCAGCGGATGCTCGGCTGATCCGTTGTCGGTACGTTGCCGGGCCGCACCTTAGACCGGGGCGCGGCCCGGCGGGGGACGACTGCACGCCGTTACCCTCGAGTACGCTGTGACGCGCGAGGAATTGTGTTCTGCGGGTCGGATCGAGGGAGAGTATCGACGATGTCACGTCCACGGGTCCTGGTCCTCGGCGGCGGCTTCGGCGGGTTGTATGCAACCCGCCGGCTGCACGGTTCGGATGTCGACATCACCGTTCTCGAACGAGGCACCTCTCATGTCTTTCAGCCGCTGCTCTATCAGTGCGCAACCGGCCTTCTCTCCGAAGGCTCGATCGCCAGCCCGTTGCGGCACCTGTTGCGCAAGCAGAAGAACGTGAAGGTGGCTCTCGGTGAAGCGACCTCGGTGACAACCGTGGGCGATGGCGGAGTGGTGACGGCGAGCCGCTTCGACGGGTCGACGTTCGAGTTGCCGTACGACTACCTCGTGGTTGCCGTCGGAATGCAGCAGGCGTATCACGGCCACGACGAATACGTGCAGTGGGCACCGGGCATGAAGACCCTCGACGACGCCTTGGCGATCAGACGAAAACTGATCTCGGCATTCGAGATGGCCGAGTCCCTGCCCACCCCCGAAGAGCGTCGCCCCTGGCTCACCTTCGCCGTCGCCGGTGGAGGGCCCACCGGAGTCGAATTGGCCGGGCAGATAAGGGAACTGGCCACCCGGGCGCTGGCGAAGGAATTCGATTCGATCCACCCGTCCGAAGCGCGCGTTCTGCTGTTCCACGGCGGTGACCGAGTGCTCGAATCGTTCCCCGACTCGCTGACGAAGAAGGCCCAGCGCACCCTCGACACGGTCGGAGTCGAAACGCATCTCGGCGTTCACGTCACCGACGTCACGGCCACCGACGTCGAGGTGACGGCCAAGGCCGAACCGAAGACCGTCACACGCCACGACACCCGCACCGTGCTGTGGACCGCAGGCGTCGAAGCGGTTCCGTTCGTGAAGAATCTGGCCGACGCCCTGGGCGTCGAGCAGGACAGGTCCGGACGGATCGCCGTGCAACCCGACCTGTCCGTGCCGGGTCACCGCAACGTCTTCGTCGTCGGCGACATCATGGCGTTGAACGGTCTGGCCGGTGTCGCCGAAGTGGCGATGCAGGGCGGTAAAGCTGCGGGCGCGGCAATCGCAGCAGATGTGTCCGGTTCTGCGCGTTCGGATTTCAAGTATCGAGACCTGGGCACTGCCGCCTACATCGCCCGCGGCCACGCGCTGGTGCAGGCCGGGCCGCTGAAGATGTCGGGATTCCTGGGCTGGGTGTCGTGGGGCGTCATCCACATCGCATTCCTGGCCGGTAAGCGCAACCGAGCCGGGACGCTGATCAACTGGGGCGCAACACTTCTCAGCGGAACACGACGCGAACGGGCAATCACCTACGGCGACCCGGAAACGGCGCGCAAGCCGTACAACTGACCTGAGCGCCCACTATTTGCACTCTCGCACGGAATCCCGCTTTCGAGGGCGAATTGTGGACACTCAGATCAGTTGCCCGGCGGTGTCGACGGGGTCAGCCGATGCCGGGGATGTAACCGGGGTAGACGAAGTGCCGTGGACCGCCGCCGGGGAGCAAATGACCCGTCGAACCCGGGTAGTCCATACTCAGCGGAATGAGCTTGTGCGGGTTGCCGTTCGAGTCGGCCTGCCAGCACTCCAGCAGTACGCCATGGAATCCGGTGCAGACGATGCGAGTGCTGTTGCCGTACGGGGACGTCAGTCGATTCTCGCTGACGAAGGGATTCCAGTAGTCCGGGTCCCGAGGAGTGAGGAACACTCCGGTGACGTCCTGCGGAGCCGTCGGGCTCGGGTACGGCGGCGCGACGGGCCATTCGTCGGCGTTGGCGGTACCGACTCCGAGTGCGGCGGCACCTGCGACGACAGCAACCGTGACGGTGATACGACGAAACATGGCGCACTCCTGACGTTGGGTTCGCGTCGAATAGACCACACATGGCCGTCGATTGGGAAGCCCTCTACATTGAACGCGTGATTGCAGCGGATCGCGTATTGCCCGTAGTGGCCACGGCCATCGGCGGATTCGTGGCCGGATATTCGATTCGTGAATCCCTCGGCCAGGATGTGTTCCACATCGAGTCGACGGGGAAGTGGTACGGAGCGTTCGTCACCGCGCAGTGGGCTGGTTCTCTCACGGTTCTGATGGCGGTGCTCGTGCTCGTGGCGGTCCATCGCCGCCGGCCCCGGATATCGGCAGCCGTAGCAACCGTTCTCGGCTCGCTGCTGGTTGCGCTGCCGTCCTTCGTGCCGATCGCGGCCAATCAAGCGGTGACGACCAATGCGCTCGGTGCCGGCGCTCTGGTCGGCATCTGCGGATTCATCGCCGGTGGACGCAGGCTCCCGTCGGGCGGCCTTGCAGTAGGACTGCTGGGCTCGATGTTGTTCTACAGCGCGATCTCCCGGCTACGCGGACCGCGTGAGGGTCGGTGGATGGACGGGCTGGGGCCGTATCTGGTGGAATCCACGGTCCCGCTACTCCTCCTTCTCGCAACCACTATCGTGCTGCTCGTGGCCGTCCGGCGGGCATCCGTGGGCCGATTC
This sequence comes from Rhodococcus sp. 05-2255-1e, assembly GCF_002259025.1. Taxonomy (NCBI): domain Bacteria; kingdom Bacillati; phylum Actinomycetota; class Actinomycetes; order Mycobacteriales; family Nocardiaceae; genus Rhodococcus; species Rhodococcus sp. 05-2255-1e. The sequence continues at coordinate 417,433 of NZ_NOZE01000033.1, forward strand.
GAAACCTCCGACGCAGTAGCCGCTCTCGTGCTGGGATTCGTCTGTCTGGTGGTCTACATCTATCTGGGCAATACGACGTCGACGGCGAGCACGTGGATTTTCGCCGTCGCGATCGCCGTCTTGGTGGCATACGGTGTTGCGTTCGACCTCGGTGGCCTCGACGGCCGATACGTGATGTCGGGCTTGGCGATAGCGGCATCGGGAGTCAATGCGCTCGGGTGGGGCGATGCGTCGTGGTGGGTACTCGTCGTGGCCGCGGTGTTGTTCGTCGGAGCGGTGGGAGTGGGCCTGCGCCGCGATCTCACCACCGCCGCGTGTGCACTGCTGACCGTTGTGACGGCCACCGGTCTACTGCCGATCGGAGACGACTCGATCAATACCGTTGGGACTGTGTGCTATTGCGTGCTGCATCCCATCGCTGTCGGATTGCTCGTCGGATCGGCACGAGTGACGCGCACGGTGGCGTCGACCATCGGTCCGCTCGTACCGTTCGCACTGACGCTGTTCTCGGTGTCGGCACCGGTACCGCCGCGGGTGTTCGGTTGGACGGATGGGACATCCGACGACTATGTGCCGCCCATTGTCTGGCTGTATTCGCCACTTCCCGTCGGCGTTGTCGTGGCGGTGATCGTCATCCTGGTGTGTCTCGTCCTCGGTTCGAGGGCCGAGCGCGAGCATCACGATCGCGTCTCGGATTCGTCCGGTCCATAACGCTCGGGACGTTTGCTCGAGGTAACGTCACCTCATCTTCGGCCGATGTAGAAACTCGACCGGTGTAACTCGACGAAAAGGTGAAACAGCGTGCCACGATCTCGACGACACGGCTTCCAGCGATTCGGTTCGGCTGCGGCCGTCGCCCTCGCAGTGGCGATTCTTCCGACCGCGCTGATGACGCCCGTCGCGTCCGCGGACGAACTGCCCGCCGCAACGACTCAGTCGAGCAACGGCTCGCGAATCGAATCGGTGAACACCCTCGACGGCCGCCAGGTTCAGCTCCAGGTGTACTCCGCGTCGATGAACCGCACCATTCCGGTCACGGTGCAGCGCCCCGCCGACGAGAGCGTGTCGCGTCCGGTGCTGTACCTGCTCAACGGTGCAGGTGGCGGCGAGGATGCCGCATCGTGGCAGTCGCAGACCGACGCCGAGGCCTTCCTGTCGGACAAGAACGCCTACATCGTGACTCCGCAGAAGGGCAAGTGGTCCTACTACACCGACTGGCTGCAGGACGATCCGAAGCTCGGCAGCAACAAGTGGAGCACCTTCCTCGGTGAAGAACTGCCTCCGCTGATCGACGCCCAGTTCGACACCAACGGTCGCCAGTCGCTGGCAGCGTTGTCCATGACGGGCACATCGGTTCTCAACATCGCGATCAAGTACCCGGGCAAGTTCACCGGCGTCGCGGCCTACAGCGGTTGCGCGCAGACCTCGGACCCGATCGGTCAGCAGTTCGTCAAGCTCGTCGTCGAGACATACGGCGGCGGAAACGTCGAGAACATGTGGGGCCCGCTCGACGGCCCCGTGTGGCGCGAGAACGATCCGCTGCTCAACGCAGAGAAGCTGCGCGGCACCCAGATCTACATGAGCACCGGCAGCGGACTGCCCGGCATCCCGAACGACACCTTCGCCAACCCGCGACTGAAGAACGATCCGGCGACGCTCGCCAACCAGGTCATCGTCGGCGGCGGCATCGAGCTGGCCACCAACTTCTGCACGTCCAACCTGGCCAAGCGTCTCGACCAGCTGGGAATCCCGGCAACTGTCGACTTCCGTCCGGTCGGCAACCACTCCTGGGGCTACTGGCAGGACGACCTGCACAAGTCCTGGCCGTTCCTGGCAGGATCGCTCGGCATCTGATTCATCCCAATCGAAGACGGCCATCCTCACCTCGTGTGCGGGTGGCCGTTTCTCGTTGCGGGGATGGGTAGGACTGCATTCGAATCGAACGTATGATCGAACGATGGCACGACGCGCTCAACCTCGACCCGCGTCTGCCGTGCGTCCGTTCAAGATGCTCAGACCTCCGCTCAAGGTGTGGATCGATCTGAACGTCCTCTACCCGCTACCACCGCATCACGCGTCGAAGTTCAATCCGGAAGGCTTCGATGTTCGACGCGTGGTCCCGGGGGATCTGGTCGAATGGTCCATCACCGTCGACGGCGATTGGTTGGGTCGCGTCACCTACGAACTGATGTCGCGAGACCGGAGCGAAACCGTCACACACTGGGTGCCCAGCCGGGCGCTGAAACCGCTGTAGAACGAGCGAAAGCCCCGCCTGAAAACGAGGCGGGGCTTTCGGATGATCACCCTCAGAAGCTGTGCTTACGCGCCTTCTTGGCGAGCTTGCGGGTGGTGCGCTTCGACGGAACGAACAGGTGTGCAGCGCTGCGGCGACGGTTGCGGCGACGGATCAGCACGAATGCGACGGCACCGGCCGCGGCTGCGATGGCGGCGATGATCGGAGTGCCGACCTTCGCGGCCTCGGCCACATCCTGGCTGTCGATGTTGCGGACCGTGGTCTTCACGTCGTCGGCGACGGCTGAGGCCTTCTCGGCTGCCTTGTCGGCGACCTGGGAGGCCTTCTCCTTCACGTCGTCGACGTCGACGTTCTCGACCTTGTCCTGGACGGCGCTCTTGACGTCTGCGGCGGTCTCGGCTGCCTTGTCGGCAACGTCTGCAGCTGCGTGCTTGGCCTGCTTGGCAGCGCCGGCCGCGGAGTCGGCAACGCTCTCGGCGGCGTCGGAAACCTTGTCGGCAGCCTGCTGAGTGTTGGCCTTGGCCTGGTCGGTGGCCCCTTCGGCGCGAAGGCTGTCGTCACCGGTGGCCTCACCGGCCTTCTCCTTCGCAGTCCCGGCCAGTTCTTCTGCTTTGTGCTGAGCCTTGTCGATGAAGTCGGCCATCGGTATCCCTCTTTCGTGTAGGTCGTCTCCGGAATGCGGAGCGGTGACGTCGCGGACGACGCCGGTAAGTATGAGTCGAACTCGACGGTCCGAAACATACGTCCGACCACGGGTGTTTCGGGTCACTACGACAAGTAGTCGTAATTGTGCTGCTCGGCGTGCTGTGACTACTTCGTCGAACGCGGCCACCACGTTCGACGGCGTGCGCGCGTCGCACGTGCCGAGTAGGCCGTCGACAACGAGCGCCGGTCGAAGTCCAGTCCCGACCCTCTCGACGTGAGCAGGATCAGCGCGATGACTCCCGCAGCCCCGACCGCCACGGGAGTCATCGGCTACTGGTTCCGGTTGCGTTGGGTGTACACCCAACGAAGAGAAAGCGGTCCATGACAGCTCCTGTCTGTGTTGTCACGAAGGCTGCCATTGACACCGCCACCAGTCAATGGCACATTATGTGATGTTAGTCGCGGTGTCGCTGCTGGGTCGGCGTCCGGGCGATGGTGTTCGGTGAGACAGCGAGGCGCGTCGATGAATGCATATACTTGGCCCGAGGTCGACGGTTCGATCCACGACAACTTCAGGGATGTGCTCATCGTCGGTGCGGGTATTTCGGGAGTCGGAGCCGCGTATCGCTTGCAGGAGATGGCACCGGAGCTCAGCTACGCGATCCTCGAAGGGCGCGAGCGAGCAGGCGGTACCTGGGATCTGTTCCGGTACCCGGGAATTCGTTCGGACAGCGATATCTTCACGTTCTCGTTTCCGCACACGCCTTGGCAGGGAAACACTCTGCTTGCCCATGGCGAAGACATTCGTAACTACATCGTCGATACCGCTCACACCAACGGCATAGACGAGCACACGCACTTCTCTACCTCCGTCGTTGCGGCGAACTGGGATTCGTCGACCGACCTATGGACCGTCGACACGCTGTCCGACGGCGTGCCGCGGACGTATCGAAGTCGATTCGTGTTCTTGTGTACCGGCTACTTCGACTACTCGGGTGGGTACACCCCGGATCTTCCCGGGATGGAGAAGTTCACCGGGCAGGTGGTGCATCCCCAGCAGTGGCCGGAAGGTCTCGACCACACCGGTAAGCGGGTCGTTGTCATCGGAAGTGGCGCGACCGCAATCACTTTGGTGCCTTCGCTCGCGGTCGATGCTGCGTCGGTGACGATGCTGCAGCGCTCGCCGACCTACATCGCGTCGTTGCCGATGACCGATCCGTTCACCACCCTCACTCAGCGTGTGCTGCCGGACTCCCTCGCGCACAGTGCACTGCGGTGGCGCAATGCACTGTTGATGGTCGGCTCGTATCAGCTGTGTCGACGTGCGCCGAAGACGGCCCGCAGGGTGTTCCGGGCGATGACGAAGGCGCAGCTTCCGCGTGGATACGACGTCGACAAGCACTTCAAGCCGACGTATGCCCCGTGGGACCAGCGGCTGTGCGTCGTGCCGGACGGCGATCTCTTCAAGGCCATTCGCTCCGGCCGCGCGACCGTGGTGACCGACCGGATAGCCGAGATCACCGCCGACGGGATCCGGTTGGAATCTGGTGACGAGATCCCCGCCGACATCATCGTCACCGCAACCGGATTGAAGCTCCAGGCGTTCGGGGGTATCGAATTGTCTCTGGACGGTGAGCGGCTCGAGGTGCACGACAAGTTCGTCTACAAGGGTCACATGCTCGAGGACGTACCCAACGTTGCATGGTCCATCGGGTACACGAATGCATCGTGGACGCTCAAGGCCGACATGACGGCGCAGGCAGTAGCCAAACTGTTGGTGTACATGCGGTCTCACGGCTACACCCATGCGATCCCGGACCGACAGGGCAAGGCCGTGGACTCTCGTCCGGTCGTCGACCTCGCCTCCGGATACGTCACGCGTTCCTTGAACGAGCTACCCAAATCGGGGACCGAACGTCCCTGGTCGGTGCGGCAGAACTACATTCTCGACAGGATCGACGCACGATTCGACGATCTGACGGAATCGATGACGTTCGGCCGAGCGGACAACGCCCGTGTGGCGGGGGCGGATATCGCGCCCGGATACCGCATCTGGCCGAGAAAGGTCGGCACGCAGTGACTTCCGACATCGACGGTCTGACCCTCGCGCACACCATCCGGGGTGAGGGCCCTACATTGGTGCTCATTCACGGCATCGTGCACAGACAACATGCGTGGGACAGTGTCGTCGACATACTGGCGCGGCATCGACGAGTGGTGACGGTGGACCTGCCCGGTCACGGCGCGTCACCGGACTTGCCCACCGAGGAATTCGACCTGGGTCCGTGGATCGTGGCCGAGTTGGAGCGATTTCTCGACTACGTTGCGGTGGACGGCGAGAAGCCGCACGTGGCCGGTAATTCGTTGGGTGGATACTTCGCGATGGAACTTGCTGCCCGCGGGTCGGTCGCCTCGGCGACCGCCCTGTCACCGGCCGGTTTCTTTCGCGGACACTGGGATCAGACTCGGGCGCTCTTCGTGTTCCGTCTGTTGCGGGCGTTGTCTCGAGTGATGAGCCCGATCGCACCGACCGTCATGCGTTCGGTCGTGGGACGCACGATCGCCAACGCTGTCTTCTACGCCAAGCCGTGGCGAGTTCCCGCGGCAACGGCCACGATCGACGCGCTCAGCATCACTACCAATCGTGCGATCGACGCGGCCGGAAACGCAGTGCCGCGCTTCAGCGTTCCGGTCGACGAGTCCGTTCCTGTCACCGTCGCGTGGGGACGCCAGGACCTGGTGTTGCCGGTGTATCAGGCACCGCTGGTGCGTCGAACGTTTCCGCAGGCAGAAGTTCGCACCTACTCGGGGCTCGGGCACGTTCCGATGTCGGACGATCCGGAGTTGGTGGCCTCGATTCTGTTGAGGGGATCACGAACCGTCTCGCGCTCGGCGTGACCGTGCCGGAGAAGGTCGACGGGCGAAGCCATCGGTGGCACGATCACCGGATCACTCGGCGCCGTGAACTACTCGATTGCACACTGGCCGCCATTCGTCGGCATGGGCACGACATCGGGATGGACGAGATCGCCGCGGCGAACCACGTCTCGAAAACTGTTCTGTACAAACACTTCGCCGACAAGAAGGGGCTCGCGAACGCCGCGATGGCGCGATACGTCGAGACTGCACTGGTGCCTCGGATCCGGGACGCGATCTCCGAGGATCTCGACGAATATCACCTCACCCGTGCCGTGATCACTGCCTATGTCACGACGGTCGCCACCGATCCCGAGATCTACATCTACGTGCACGCGAACAATGCGGTCGGTGGCAACCAGGACATCGTCACCGCATCGGAAGAACTGATCGCAGAGTTGCTGACGACCGTCATCGCCGACAGATTTCGAGAGCGGGAGTTCTCGACGGCCGGCTCGACGCCCTTCGCTTTCGCCATGATCGGTGCGGTCCGGTTGGCGTCGCACTGGTGGATGTTCGACCGGACCATGACGGTCGACGAGCTCATCGACTACCTCACCATGATGGTCTGGGGCGGTATCGCGGGGATTGTACGAGCCTCCGGCTCCGCCGCGGCGTTCGCCTCGAAGCCGCATTCGTTGACGCTCGAGGGCTGAGCGCCCTCCTCCGGGATCAGCGGTCGAACACCGCACGAACGCTCGTGGAATCGGGCACGGACTGGCAGGCCAGTCGGACGCCGTGCTGCAGTTCGTGTTCGTCGAGCGTCTCGTTGGCGAGCATGTTCACCGTGCCCTCGGTGAGGGTGTACGCACAACCGCCGCAGGTTCCTTCGCGGCATACGTACGGCGGGTCGAGACCCAACTCGAGGAGTCGGTCGAGCAACTTGGTGTCCGCATTCCAGGCGAACTCAGTCTCCATTCCGTCGATCTCGACCTGAGCGGTGACGGAGTTCGTTCCTGTTTCGTCGGAGATCGTCGTGGCGTCGGGCCGAAACGGATTCGAGTCGAAGGAGGAGAACACCTCGCGATGTGTTCTGCGCGCGGTCGTGCCGGTGCGGGCAAGCCACTCCTCGGCGACGTTCATGTACTGCGCTGGGCCGCAGAGGAAGACCTCGCACTCGGCCGGAATGTTCGCACCCAGCGAAGCCAGTCCCGCAGCGGTGGGCAACCCCGATTCCGAGGTGTACCAATGGTGAACGTTCAGTCGTTCGGGAAAGCGAGACCGCAGTTCGGTCAGTCGCTCTGCGAAGATCACCGAGTCGCGATTCTGGTTGGCGTAGACGAGGGTGATTCGATTCTCGTGCTGCACCAGGGCGGTCTCGAGTATCGACATGATCGGGGTGATGCCGCTGCCGGCGGCCAGCAGGACGAAATGGTCGTCCCAGCTCTTGGGTCCGAACATGCCCGACGGCTTCAGCGCCTTGAGTCGCATCCCACGAACAGCGTTGTCGTGCAACCAGTGTGATGCCAGACCGTCCTGAATGCGCTTGACGGTCACAGTGGGGAACGGGTCCCGGACCGGAGAGCTGGAGAAGGAGTAGCACCGGGCCACCGATCCGCCGTCCGTGCACGGAATCTCCAGGGTGAGGAATTGTCCCGGCTCGTACCGAAACTGCGCTTCCCGATGCTCGGGAACCAGAAAGCCGAGGGAGATCGCATCTTCGGTCTCGCGGGTCACCTCGGCGATCTCCAACTCGAAGATCCTGTCCTCGGGACCGATGGCAGACGCATCCAGTTCCGCCGGTGGATTACTCCTGAACATCGTCACGTGTGCTCGCTCCCTTGCGCTTTCGGTGTTGGACGCCACTGTCGCACACTTCGCCACTAAATAATAGGCCATTGACAAATGGTGAATAGCGGGTGAGGGTGATGACGTGACTCCGACCACCGACGACGACTACCTGCCTCGCGGCGCTTTCAGGGCCGGGTCTCGGCGAACCCGTCTGGCTGCCTTGATGACTCGGCTGATTCTGCGTCCGATGACGAACCTGCTGCCGACCTCACGCGGCGGCATCGAGTTCTCTCGACGCCTCGTCGCCACCTCGATGAACCTGTGCGGTCCGGTCCCGAAAGGAACGGCAGTGGACCTCGTGGCCGAAGGCCCGGTTCGCGGTGAGTGGGTGCGAGCGCCCGGCCTGTCGCCGGGGCCACGCGTGATCCTCTACATCCACGGCAGTGCATACGTCATCTGCTCGGCGCGGACGCACCGTGGTCTCACCGCACGATTGTCCAGGGCGACGAGCCTGCCGGTGTTCACGGTCGACTACCGGCTCGCCCCGGAACACCCATTTCCCGCCGCAGCCGACGACCTCGAAGCCGCGTACCGCTGGCTGCTGGGCCAGGGGTACGACGCATCGAACATCGTCATCGCCGGGGACTCTGCCGGCGGACACCTGGCCGCTGACCTGATCATCGAGAACGACCGAATCGCGACGCCGCAGCCGGGAGCATTGGTGTTGTTCTCGCCGTTGATCGATCTCGACTTCGAGCTATCGGCGCGCATGGAACGCACGCGCAAGGACCCGATGATTTCGGCGAAGGCAGCGCGAGGACTCGTGGCGCTGTACACCGACGGCCACGATGCGGATCTCCCGCGTCTCCGGCTCGATCTCGGACGTGTGCGAGAGCTGCCACCGACGCTGATCCAGGTGGGCGGAGCCGAGATGCTCAGGGGCGATGCGCGACACCTGCACTCCATGATCGACGCGGCCGGCGGAGAGAGCGAACTCGAAATCTGGCCCGATCAGATGCATGTGTTCCAAGCTCTCCCGAGGTTGATCCCCGAGGCCGACCGAGCACTAGAGCATGCATCCGCATTCATCGCGTATGCGCTCGATAATCAAGCCCTACAACATGATTCGAAGGAACAGGTATGTCGATGAGAAGCAAGACCGGAAGACCCTCGTACGGGTCGAGAGCGGTAGTGACCGGCGCAGGCAGCGGCATCGGCCGGGCGTTCGCATTGGAACTGGCTCGACGTGGAGGAGCCGTCATGTGCGCCGACATCTCGTTGCCGCGAGCGCAGGAGGCCGTCGCGATGGTGAACGCCCTCGGCGGCACCGGATACGCCGTCGAGTGCGATGTGTCGATCCGCGAGAACGTCGAGGAACTGGCCCTGCGTGCAAGTATCGAGTTCGACGGACCCACCACGGTGCTCATCAACAACGCAGGCGTCGGAATCGGCGGAAAGCCCGTCGGCAACATCGGTTTCGAGGACTGGAACTGGGCCTTGGGAATCAACCTCTGGGGCGTGATCCACGGCTGCGAGGTGTTCACGCCCGGGCTTCGGGCCGCGGGTGAGGGCGGGATCATCAACGTCGCGTCCGCCGCCGGCTTCGCCGCTGCGCCGCTGATGGGTCCGTACAACGTCGGCAAGGCCGCAGTGATGAGCCTGTCGGAAACGATGGCGGCGGAATTCTCGGGTACCGGTGTGCGGGTGTCGGTTCTGTGTCCCACCTTCGTCAAGACCAACGTTGCCGTCGACGGCCGGATCACCGCGAGTTCGTCCCGACTGGCCGAGTTCGCGATGCGCTGGACCGGACGGTCTCCCGACAAGATCGCTGCCAGAACGCTCGATGCATTCGACCGGGGCCGGCTCTACGTCGTGCCCCAGTTCGACGCCAAAGCCGTCTGGCGGTTCAAGAGATTGCTGCCCGCCGTGTACGTGCGCTTTCTCGGCTTGCTCAATCGTGTGCTGCCCGCCGAGCAGCAGCCGGCGAAGAACGAATCCCTCACCTCGACAACCACAGGAGCCTGACATGGCAATGGACTTCGAAGACATGTTGACCAAGATCAAGGACCGTCAGTGGGCATTGGCGGACATCGACTGGGACGGCCCGGGAGCCGAGACCATCAGCCCCGAACTGCACGCCAAACTCAAGCCCTTCATGTCCGATCTGATGTGGATCGAGAACGTGGGCGCTCGCGGCTTCGCGGCGATGGCGCTCAAGGCACCGAACGAGACTCTCGCGGAGATCTATCGCTACTTCCACGCGGAAGAGCAGAAGCACGCCAACGCCGAGCTCGCTCTCATGCGTCGTTGGGGCATGCTCGACGGTGACCGGATGCCCGAGCCGAACGTCAACGTCAAGCTCGTCATCGACTGGCTCGACAAGCATTCCGACGGGCTGTCTCTGACCGTGCTGGGCACCGTCATACCGATGCTCGAGGTGGCCCTGGACGGCGCGCTGGTGAAGTTCATCATGGACGAGATCGACGATCCGGTGTGTCAGGCCGTGTTCAAGAAGATCAACTCCGACGAATCTCGGCATCTGGCGGTCGATTTCGCGGTCATCGAATTGCTCGGGCATTCCCGGATGCGCAAGCTGGTGGTCGAGACCATCGGTGCTTGGATGAACCCGGCCCTCATCGTCGGATTGCTGCGCTACATCCCACTGCTGAACAAGATGCGCGACAACATCGTCGAGATGGGTGTCGACGAGGAGCGGCTCTACACCGCGATGAAGCGATTCCGCAGTGTGGGGGAGCGTAGCCCCGAGGCGCTCCGCGTGCCGATGTATCGATTCGTGCAGTGGCACAGCAGCATTGTCATCAACCGCAAGCATCCATACCACCGCGTTGCGGATGGCCTGGTGAAGCTCACTCGCCGGTACCCGACCAAGACTCTCAATTCCGAGCCCACCTGGGCCAAGGAACTGACCTACGAGCCCGTCGCATGAGCGATTTCGATGTGCGCGAAGGTGTACTCGACGCCGTGATCGTCGGTGCGGGATTCGCCGGAATCGGTACCGCTATCCGACTGCGCAACAGTGGAATCGAGAATGTCGCGATCCTCGAACGCGGCAGCGCCGTCGGTGGAACCTGGCGCGACAACACTTACCCGGGCGCAGCCTGCGACATACCGTCGAGGCTGTATTCGTACAGTTTCGCGCCCAATCCCAACTGGTCGCACACCTATTCCGGTAGTGGTGAGATTCTCGATTACATCCACACAATGGTGCGTGAGTTCGACATCGGATCGCGTATTCGATTCGGACACAACGTAGTCGACATCATCTGGAACGAGGCGGCCGGGCATTGGCACGTGAGCATCGACGGGCACCCCGATGTTCGGGCGCGCACGGTGGTGATGGCGTCGGGGCCGCTCGCCAATGCCAGCCTGCCGAACATTCGAGGCATCGATACCTACGAGGGACACAAGATCCACAGTGCACGGTGGGATCACGACTACGACTTCGAGGGTAAGAAGGTCGCGGTCGTGGGAACCGGGGCGAGCGCGGTACAGATCGTGCCCGAACTGGTGAAGATCGCCGATACGGTCAAGGTGTTCCAACGCACCCCGGGTTGGACGCTGCCCAGGATCAATCGAAAGGTGCAGACAGGCACCAAGCATCGATACGCCCGGTACCCGCAGACGCAGGCCCTGGCGCGGTCGCTGTGGTTCTGGGGGCACGAGTCCGTTGCCCTCGGTGTCGTGTGGAAGACCCCGTTGACGCGCATCGTCGAACTGGTCGGGCGCGCGCATCTGCGTCAGCAGGTTCGCGATCCGTGGCTGCGGCGACAGCTGACACCCCGATTCCGGGCCGGCTGCAAGCGATTGCTGATGACCAGCGACTACTACCCGGCCCTGCAGAAGCCGAACTGCACGTTGGTGACCTGGCCGATCGCGACGCTCTCACCCAAGGGCATTCGAACCGTGGAAGGCGTCGAGCATCAGTTCGACGCCATCGTCTTCGCGACCGGGTTCGACGTGTCCAACACCGGAACACCCATTCCGATCACCGGACGCGACAGCCGCGTGCTGGCCGACGAATGGAGCGCGGGAGCCAAGGCGTACAAGAGCATTGCAGTATCGGGCTATCCGAACATGTATTTCACCTTCGGGCCGAATTCCGGCCCGGGACACAGTTCGGCATTGGTGTACATGGAGGCGCAGATCGACTACATCGTCGAGGCGATCTCTCTGGTACTCGAAGGAGATCTGCACAGCGCCGATGTGCGCCAGGACGTCCAGGATGCCTACAACGAGGACATGCAGCGCAAACTGGCGAAGACGACCTGGAATTCCGGTTGCAGCAGTTGGTATCTCACCGAGGACGGCTTCAACGCGACCATGTTCCCGGGTTTCGCCACCCAGTACGTCAACCAACTCAGAGGTGTCGAACAGGGCGATTTCACCATGGTTCCGCGCCGCGTCGACCTGCCGCAGGAACCGGCACAGGTCGTCGCCCACTCCTGAATCGCTCGAGAGCACGCTTGTCGTTTCGATGACGGTCGGATTCGGCTCTTCCTTCCGCCGCGTGGTCGACGTATATCCTGAAGGTCGACGCGCGGCGGAGGTAGGGAGCTCGGTGGAGTATCGAATCGACGACTTGGCCCGAGAGGCCAAGACGACCACTCGCAACGTGCGGGCGTACCAGGAACGCGGGCTGCTGCCGCCGCCCACGCTCCGAGGACGAGTAGGTATTTACAACGACGATCACCTGACTCGATTGAAGGTGATCGACTCGCTGCTTCAGCGGGGGTTCACCTCGGCGCACATAGCCGATTTCCTGTCGGGCTGGGAGCAGGGCAAAGACCTGGAAGAAATCCTGGGCCTGCAGGAAATCGTGACTCGCAAGTGGTCGTCGGCCGAAACCACGGTCATTCCCGTCGAACTGATTGCGCAATTTCTCGGTGAGGACAACGACGACATCGTTGCCCGACTGATCGAAGCGAAACTGATCAGAATCGACGGTGACCAGTGCGAGATTCTCGATCCGACCCTCCTCGAGGTGTTCGTCGACCTGAGTCAGTACGGCTTCACATTGGAACGTCTGCTCGACCAGCACGAGCGGACCGCGTCGAAAATGAACGAAATCGCCGAGTCGATGGTCGGGAGCGTGACCGACCATCTGGCCGCGAAACACGGTCCAGGTTGGCTGCCCAAGTCCGGAGAGGTAGCCGAGACCACCGAGATGTTCGAGAAGATGCGCAGCCTTGCCATGAAATCGGCACAGGCAGAACTGGCGCGCGCACTGGACCGGGTACAGGAACGCGCCCTCGACGATTATCTGTCGGAGACTCTGTCGAAGCGCACGTGACGTGGTTTGAAGCCTGCCACAATCGGACATACCTGCCCTTCGACAGCCGAACGGCGGCTGACCGCCTAAGGGGGCACCAATGAGATTCGTAACGTTGATCGTTCTGGTTTGGCTGATCATCGGCGCATTCGCGTCGTACCAGCGCGGAGACTTCGAGAACGCGCCCGAGAACTGTGCAGGTGCAGGCACCATCGCCCTCACCGTCGTTGCAGGTCCGCTCAACTACTTCGGAATCAACCCCGAGGTCACGGACTGCAATGTCACCGTGCCGCAGCCCAGCGAGTGATATGAGTCGCTGACCGCGCGCTCGCGGAGCGCCTTCCCTAACCTGGTGAGGTGTTCCGCGGACGCTGGTTGCTGTTTCTCGCCCTGGCGATCCCGGTTGTCCTGGTGTCGTCGGTAGGTGTCGGCGGCTACCTCGCGTTCACCAAAGCTCGGGTGGATCCGCTCGTTGCCGCCGACGCAATCGTGGTGCTCGGCGGCGAACACGACGGACGCGAGGCCTACGGCATCTCGCTCGCCCAACAAGGCCTGGCCACAACAGTGGTGCTGTCCGATCCCTACGGATCCAGCGATCCGACGATGAAGAAAGCCTGCGCAGCGTCCACGTCGCAGTTCGAGGTGTTGTGCATTCCGCCGTCGCCCTCGACCACCCGTGGCGAAGCCATGTTCACCGAAACCCTTGCCCGCGAACGCGGCTGGAACCACGTCATCGTCGTCACGTGGCGATACCACCTCCCGCGGGCTCGCTACATCTTCGATCAGTGCTTCGACGGAACCGTCACGATGCGTCCGACGCCTCGCGCGTACAACTTCTCACTCGTCGAATGGGAGTTCACGTACCTGTACCAAATCGCAGGGTTCGTCAAGGCCGGAGTGCAGGGCTCCTGCCAGGATTCGGGAAGCGACTGACCGGATCCGGTCACAGAATCTTGTGATAGAGCGTCACACCGGACTTCCACGTCAGGAACCCGAACATCACCGCGGCAATTCCACCCACCACGTTCGCGCCGAAGAACAGTGCTGCCGAGCGATACCGACGATCTCGCGCAAGCCCGATCGTCGCCAGCGTCGTCCCCGCCAACGGAGCCACCGACGCCAGAAACCCGACCGCCACCACGGAGCGAACAGCGTTCGGCGGATCGAGTGCGAACACCAACCCCAGCGCGGCACACGCCACCAGATTCAGTGCCGTCGCCCGTCGCCTCGACCGCAGGGCGAACGAGAACACGAACTGGCCCAGAGCCGCGAGTCCGCCGCCGGCCGCCACCAGAATCAACGTCGTCACAGCGTCGGGCTCGTTCGTGCCGGTCTCGTGATCGCAGCCCCGACCGCCATCGTGATCAACGCGAACACCGGCGTCGCCACCAGATAGATCACCGAATTCCACGCCCCGCGATGGGTGACCGCCTGAAACGCATACAGACCGAACGTCGTCAGACCGCACGCAAGACCGAACAGCCCGGCCCGAGTCACCGGAGCCCGACGACCGGACAGATACCCCAACGCAGCACCGACGAGCAGACAGCCGAACACATTCACACCGAACGTGGACAACAGCTGCCACCGCGGCGTCGCCCGCCACGTCCACACCTCGTACCGAAGCGCCGCACCGACCGCGCCGCCCACAATGACCGCGACGTACTGCCCGGGCGAGCGACGACGCAGACCGCGACCGTCCATGGAATGCAGGCCCTCGATCACCTGGACAAGCCTAATGCGATCGATACCCCTCGGCTGAGTGAGCCGACGGCGGCAAAACAACCCGAAGGCCACCCCGAGGGGACTCAATGTCACGTTCGGTGGGCCGGAGTGGAGCCTGCGGAACGACCATCGACACTTTTCGGGGGTCAATGTCACGTTGAGTGGACTTTTCGGGGGTCGATGTCACGTTGAGTGGACTTCGGCGGCGGTGGCGGGGCGGGGGAGCGAGGTAAAGTCTTCGTGTGACTGCGGACGAATCGGGGCTCGGACCCCAGCATTTCGATGTGATTGTTGAATGGCGTGATCAGGATGTTGTTCTGTCGGTGTCGGGTGAGTTGGATTTGGTGACGGCTCCTGATCTGTCCGAGTCCGTGGCTCTGGTGCTCGAGAAGTCGCCGTCGGCTGTGGTCATCGATCTCAGTGATGTGGGTTTCCTCGCATCGGCAGGCATGTCGCTGTTGGCGTCGACGCATCAGCAACTGGGCGGTACTGCCGGGTTTGCCGTGGTGGCGGACGGTCCGGCGACGGGGCGTCCATTGACTTTGGTCGGGCTCGACGAGGTGTTCGGCATCTATGCGACGGTCGACGAGGCGCTCGTTGCGATTCATGCGGGTAGATCCTGAAGTTTTGGGTAGACGGGATTCATGATGGCGACTCTCTTCGGAGGTGACGACTCACGTACCGACAGTTCGATCTCGACGGCAGGTGCGCGAATGGAAGAACTGCTGTTCACCGACGAGCCTGCCGATGCGGATCGAGCGTCGGAGCTTCGGCGTGAACTCGGTGACTGGTTGAACGAGTTGGGCGTCGACCCGGATCGCGCGTACGACGTCGTGTTGGCGACGTACGAGGCGATAGCGAACAGTGTCGAACATGCGTATCGCGATCACACCGACCGAGGAACCCTCGACATTCGAGTGTTGTGCGGTGCGCAGGGCCGGATCGATGTGAAGGTGACCGACCGCGGCGATTGGGCGACCCGCAATTCCGATTCCAACCGAGGTCGAGGCGTCCCACTGATGCGGGCGCTGGCCGATACCGCGGCGGTGACGTCGGATCAGAACGGCACCACAGTCCATATGATCTGGGACGCGATCGGTACCAGCTGATCGTTGCTGCACACTGACTACATGGTCGATGTGCAGATCGCGACAGCCGAGAAGAAGAAAATAACGGTACCCAACCTACGGGTGTTGTGGCAGTTCGTGCGGCCTCATCGGCGCACCCTGATTCTGGGCATGATGCTCGGCCTGATCGGTACCGGAACGGCGTTGGCTACGCCGATGGTCGCCAAGGGTGTGCTCGACGGACTCGGCACCGACGCGTCGCTGATCGTTCCCGTCGTCGTTCTGGTGGCCCTGTTGGTCGTCGGCTCGGCCGTTCTGTATCTGCAGTGGATCGTCCTCGGGGTGTTGGCAGAGCGGATCGTGCTCGACGCACGCAAGTCGATCGTGCGGAGGTATTTCGGTGCCACGGTCGGCAGCCTGAACACTCGGCCCACCGGTGAGTTGGTCACCCGCGTCACCTCGGACACCGTGCTGCTGCGTGAGGCGACATCGAATGCGCTGGTGGCCATAGTCAACAGCGTCGTGGGTCTGGTGGGCGCATTGATCCTGATGGCGGTTCTGGATCTGGTGTTGCTGGGCGCGATCGCGGTGGCCATCGTGGCGATCGCAGTGTTGTTCGCCCGGCTGATGCCTCCGATCGCCATCGCGCAGAGGCAATCACAGGAAGCGATCGGACGACTCGGCGGCATTCTCGACGGCACCCTGCGGGCCATCCGAACGGTCAAGTCCAGCAGAGCCGAGACTCGCGAATCCGAACGCGTCATCGCGGAGGCGCGGACCTCCGCTCGGCACAGCGTGCACGCCGTCAAGATCTCGGCACTGGCGTGGACCTTCGCGGGCGGCGGCGTGCAATTGGCCATCATCGGCATTCTCGGCCTCGGTGGCTACCGCGTCAGCACCGGGGATCTTGCGGTATCCAGCTTGATCGCGTTTCTGCTCTATGCATTTCAGGTCATGAGCCCGGTCTCCACCCTCGCCACCAACATCACCGCGCTGCAGGCGGGTATGGCCGCGGCGGCGCGGATACGTCAGATCGACGACCTCGTCGTCGAAGTGGGAGAGGAAGGTACCCCCGCGCCGACCCGTTCCGTTGTCGATGCTGCTCCGGCGCTCGAATTCCGAAGTGTGACAGCACGTTACGGTCCGGGACGAGAGCCGGCCGTGCGAGGAATCGACCTGGACGTCCCCGCGCGCGGCCACACAGCGATCGTCGGTCCCTCCGGTGCAGGCAAGACCAGCGTGTTCTCGCTGATCCTGCGGTTCCTGACGCCCGAGAGCGGCGAGATACGGCTCGGCGGAACGCCGTACAGCGAGCTCACGATCGACGAGGTGCGCTCTCGACTGTCCTACGTGGAGCAGGAGACGCCGGTGATCCCCGGTTCTGTGCGGGAGAACCTGTTGTTCAGTCACCCGGACGCCAGTGAGGGTGACATCTGGGCGGCGCTCGAGTCGGTGCACCTGGATTCGACCATCCGCGCTCTGGACGAGGGATTGGACACCGACCTGATCGGCTCGACGGTGTCCGGTGGGCAGCGGCAACGAATCGCGTTGGCGCGAGCCATCGTTCGACGCCCACAGATCCTGCTGCTCGACGAGGCGACGGCTCAGGTCGACGGACGCACCGAGGCGGCGATCCACGAGGTGATCCGTTCCATCGCCGAGGATGCTGCCGTCGTCACCATCGCGCATCGGTTGTCCACCGTGCTCGACGCCGACACCATCCTGGTGATGGACGATGGGGTGGTACGCGCACGTGGAACGCATGCGGAGCTCATGGCGTCGGACGAGCTGTATCGAGAACTGGTGGCCGCGTTGAGAATCGGAGACAGCGCGCCCGATCTGGCAGCGGGCCGTCCGTGAGATCTACCGGCCCGACTCGGTGGTCGTGGGCTCGTCGGTCGCGGGCTCGTCGGTCGAGTCCTCGTCGGTGGTGGTCGTGGTAGTTCGGTCCGACCGCTTGGTGGTTGTTCGGGGTGTCCGCGTCGTCGTCTGAGGCCGCTCCGGCGTCGTTGTCGGCGGCTTGGCGGTGGTGGGCACCGCGACCTGCCAGGTGGGCGACGGCGGAACCACGACGATCGCGGACGTCGGAGACGCCTGGACCGAACTGAGGGAGTCCGACCTCAGCGCAGGCGGCCTGACGTCCTGGCTCGAATCGTCGAACGCGCCACCGAGGGCACCGATGACCAGACCCACGGTGACGGCTACTCCGGCACTCGCCACTGCTGCCAACGCGATGACCTTGTCGCGCATGAACAGACCCTAACGCCGTGGCCGCACCCGGGTGGTCGGCAATGATGCGAGAACGTTACCGCAGCGTGCGAATTCGTGGTGGGTCGAAGGTTACGGCTGCGCCAGTCGGAGAACATTCGGCAACGATGCTGCGATCAGCTCGCCGGCTTCCTCGTACACGGACGGGTCGCGGCGGTACGGGTCGCCGATATCCAGCGTCTCGACGCTGTGGACGGCCCGCGCGTCGGCGAGGGCAGCAACCGATCGTGCGCCCGACGCCGCGGCCAGGCTCGACGCCTCGAGCAAGGTGAAGGTGCGACGCATGTGCCTCGGCGACAGTGCGAGGACGGCGTCGCGATGCGACGCGGTCATCGTCAGAACGAGTTCGGCGTCGGCGGTGATCGCCGGAGTGAGGCGTCGAGCCACGAAGCCCTCGGGATCGCCGCCGAGTTGTGACAACACCAACGCTGCCGTCGGGTCCATCGCGTGCCCGGTCAGTCCCTGTGTCCCGGCACTGCTGGCGGTCAGCTCGAATCCGCCCTCACGGGCGAAGGCGACCGCAAGGCGCTCCGCAGTCGGAGATCGGCAGATGTTGCCGGTGCAGACGAACAGAACTCGCATGCCGCAACTGTAGTGGTGTGGCCGGGTGCCCCAGGGGGCACCTGAACGCACCACTGCGGCGCAGCCGCACCGACGCGCTACAGTGATCAATTGGGGGGATCGAGACTGGTTCGTGACATGAAGTCTCGGCGTGTGTTGACGGGGAAATCGACAAGAGGCAGGTAATGACCGAAGTTCTCGGTGTGTCGGTGGGGGCCAGCGCGGTGCGCATGGCTCGACCCGACCTGCGCCCTCAGGATTCGGGACGCCTCGACTTCCACCACGACACCGTCGACGCCTACTGGGACCGGGCCGAGGAACTGGCCGCGGAGTCCATCGGTGTGGTGCTCTCGCAACCGGGCAACGGTGGCCCAGTGCAGGCAACCGGCGTGGCGTATCGCGACCAGCAGCAGTTCGGTGAGATCCAGCAGGCCATGGCCGGTCAGCGGCTGTACAACTATCGACTCGTTCCCGAGGCTCGGGCTGCGCTGCAGTACCTCGAAGCGTCGGGCGAGCTGGGGCATTTCGGCACCATCGCGTTGTACGACCTGGGCAGTTCGGGTCTGACGATCAGCGTGATCGACCGCGGTACAGGCCAAGTTCTGCTGGCAGAACGCACCATCGACATCAGCGGCGACGACTTCGATCGCCTGATCGCCGACAACCAGTTGGCCAAGCAGGGCGTCGACATTGCCGACAACCAAGAACTGAGCGCGTTCACCGCGCGGTGCCGGGTCGCCAAGGAACAATTGTCGACGAGCGGCGCTGTATGTCTTCCGGGCGACGGCGGTGTCATCCTGATCTCCCGCGAGGCATTCGAGTCACTGGTGACCGTCCCGATCGAGTACTCCGCGCGCCTGGTTCGAGACGTCATCGGGCGTTCTCCCAAACATGTCGACGCGCTGTTCCTGATCGGCGGCGGCGCCCGAATACCGCTGGTCGGAGCGATACTCGATGCCTGGGTCGGGTTACCCGTCGTCACTCCGGCAGACCCCGAATCGGTTGCGGCCCGTGGAGCGGCACTGCTCGCCACACCGGTCGTCGAGGCTCCGCACCAGCCGGTTCCCCAGCCGAATGCGCAGTCCAATCCCCAGTCGAATCCGCAGTCGGGCGGTCGGCAGTCCGCGGCCGACCCGGCGTCGCTGACCGGTGCACCCGATTGGTTGACCCCTGAACCCCACTCCGACAAGCCAGCGGATTCGAAGCGCAAGGTGCGCGGTGCCGTACTGGTCGCGGGTGGTCTCGTCGCAGTCGCCGCCCTCGGCCTGTCTCTCGGATACGGGGGTGGGTCGCCGGCCCCGACCAGTGCACCGGCAGATTCACCGGTGCCGATCACCGCAGGTCCCACGACGACCCGGGTCACCCCGACGCCGACGACGCCACCGCCGACCACAACGCCGCCGCCCACGTCCGAGACCGTTCAGGCCCCGGCTCAAACGTATTCCGAGCCCGAGTACGTGCCGCCCGCGGCACCGGCTCCTGCACCTGCCCCGGCACCGCTGATTCCCGGTCTGCCGCAGATCCAGCTCCCACAGATTCAGCTGCCGCCGCCTCCGGTCATTCAGCTTCCGCGCTTCTAGCCGAGGACGGTCACGGCAACTGCACCGTTGCGAGCACCGCCAGATGATCGCTCTCCGGGATCGGTAACGGCTGCACCGACCGCGCGCGGACGCTGTCACTGGTCACGACATGGTCCAACCGCGCCAACGGACGTTCCGACGGGAAGGTGCGGAACAGTCCTGCCCCCGCAGCGTCGGCCGCGTCGGAGAACGGAGCCGATGCCAACCTGCGGAATTGCCGGTGATCGTTGGTGGCATTGAAGTCGCCCGCGACGATGGCAGTGTTGCCGTAGGTATCCATGATGGCCCGCATCCTCGCCAGGTCTGCGTCCCACTGGGTGGTGTGGCGCGGCGTCGCGGGTGACATCGAATGGAACGAGACGAGGGTCAGCGACGTGCCGTCGACGACGGTGTTCGCCTGCACCGGTACGAAGCCGAAGTCGTCCAGTCGGGTGCCGTCGGTCAACGGTGTTCGGCTCCACAATCCGGTGCCGTCGGCCACGGGCAGTGCGGCGGTGAAGGAGAACGGCAGCAGGTCGTCCAGACCGGCACCACTCAGGTCGGTGACTTCCTCGGGCGTGAGTTCCTGGACGGCGAGCACGTCGACGTCGTGATCACGGACCGCGTCGACGATAGCGCCGGCATCGGCGTCCCCGTGCGCTACGTTGACCGTCAACACGGACAGGTCCGGTCCGGAGTTGTCCGGCCCGTCGGCCAGGAACATCGGCACCTGGA
Organism: Rhodococcus sp. 05-2255-1e; assembly: GCF_002259025.1. NCBI lineage: Bacteria > Bacillati > Actinomycetota > Actinomycetes > Mycobacteriales > Nocardiaceae > Rhodococcus > Rhodococcus sp. 05-2255-1e. The sequence continues at coordinate 438,184 of NZ_NOZE01000033.1, forward strand.
CGCCCACGACGGCGACGGTGACGACGGCTGCGACCGCCGATCCGATACGTGAGCGGGCGGCGGCGAAGAGCAGAAGCGCCGCGACGGTGGCGACTCCGAGGTACGGAGTTCCGACCACCAAAGCAACGAAAGTGATCTCGGTCACGCCGACCTGTCGGACGGCAAACATTCCGAGAGCTACGGCGAGGAGGCACCACCCCACGACCAGCGCTGCGCTGCGAACGAAACGGCGCATTGCGCTCGTGCCTCCTCGTGTCCGCCCGAGATGGGCATGGATGTTGCAGGTGTTGTCTACACTCGGCATGTGCCCAGCTCAGAGCGGATATGCAAGTGTCGACACGAACAAGCTGCGCATCAGCATTACCGCCGCGGAACCAACTGTTCGTTGTGTGATTGCCCGCGTTTTCGGGTTCCTGTTGTACAGACGCTCAAACGGTGGATCAGTAAGTAGCAGTTGCGTCGAAAACAATCCTACCGCCGGATCGGAAGCGTAGAACAAACCGATTCGCTACGATGAGTGGCCTGGATGCAGGCAATATGGACAAATGCGGCTCGGGGACCGTCCGACATTGTTCCGGTAGGAGAGGCGCGTCATGTCGAACGATGCAGTGCTGGAGAGGCTCGGTACCGGCCTCCGGGTTCTCGAACTCGACCCCATCAGCTACCGGCCTCATCCCATCCACAACCACGACCGCATCTGGACCGAGACCAACTGCTACGTCGATCTGTGGATCGAGGTACTGCACTCGCTCGGTGCCGATCCCACCCCGGCGCTCGCGTTCGTGCTCAGCGCCGGATGTGACGGACGGCAGTGGGACTTCGTGAAAATTCTGCCCGAGGATCTGCGCGCGCTCTACGGCATCGGCGTGGCCGAGATGAACGTATGGCGACCCGTTCTCGAGCACGTCGTCGAAGGGCTGCTCGACGGCACCCACGTCACGGTGGAGGTCGACGGCTTCTGGCTTCCCGACACCGCAGGCACCAGCTACCGGAATCAGCACACCAAGACCACCATCGTGCCGAATCTCGTCAACCGAGACGACAAGGTGATGGGCTACTTCCACAACCGGGGTTACTTCGAGCTGACCGGGGCGGACTTCGACGGGGTGTTCAATCTCGCGCCCGAGCCTCACGCCGAGGTGTTGCTGCCGTACGTCGAACAGGTTCGAGTCGACGCGGCAGTGCTCGACGCGGGTGTCGGTGACCGCGACCTCGACGTCGCCCGGGCGCATCTGTCCAGAAGGGCACCGGGCAATCCCGTCGATGCCCTCGCTCGGCGCATCGTGGCCGACATCCCGCTCGTCCAGACGTCCGGGCCCGACGCCTTTCATCTTTGGTCGTTCGGATTGCTCCGACAATTCGGTGCCACCGCGGAGCTTGCCGCCAACTACGTGCAGTACCTCGAGAGCCGCGGGATACGTGGAGCCGGCGACGCGGCGCAGCATTTCCTCGACGCTTCGTCCGGCGCGAAGGCCGTGCAGTTCCGGATGGCGCGAGCAGCGCGTGGCCGCGCCGTGGTGCTCGACGAACCGCTGAACGACATGAGCAAGAACTGGGCGACAGCGATGGATATCGTCGTGGGTGCATTGAGCGCGTGATCGATCTGCTCGACGGCGTGCCGTGGCGGCTGGCCCGAACCGACGCCGGATCCATCCTCGACCCCGCTGATCTGCCTGCCGACCTCGAGTGGCTCGACGCCGTCGTGCCCGGCACGGTGGCGAGCGCGCTCGGTGACACCGATTGTGCTCCGGATGAACACGATTGGTGGTACGCGACCACCGTCCCGACCGGCCAATACCCCGAGGTGCGGCTGACCTTCGACGGAATTGCGACTCGGGCCCAGATCTGGGTGGACGGTGTACATCGGCGAACGGTCACGTCCATGTTCGTGCCCGAGACTGTCGATCTGACCGGTTGCGGGCCGACCGTCACCATTGCAGTTCATATCGAATCCCTTGCCGCACATCTGAAGACCCGTCGGCCACGTGGTCGGTGGCGATCCTCGATGATCGCTGCGCAGGGTCTGCGGCACGAGCGTACGACGATGCTGGGCCGGGCACCGGTGTACGGGCCCGTGCCTGTTCCGGTGGGTCCGTGGCGGCCGGTGTCGATGATGCCGATGTCGAGCCCTCGTGGCGTCGGTCTGTCGACGACGGTCCGCGGCACCGACGGTATCGTCACGGTCCACGCCGAGCTGGATTCCGCGTCGTCGACGCGAATCCTGATCGGAGACAGCGTGTTCGAGCTCGGAACGGTCGATCGTATCGATACGACTCTGACGCTGCCGGACGTCGAGCTGTGGTGGCCGCACACGCACGGACAGCCCAGGACCTACCGCGTGGCGTTGGACGTGAACGGGGTGGAATACCCGTTGGGCGACATCGGCTTTCGCGCCGTCGTACTTGATCGCTCCGGAGGCGGCGCGCAGTTGGTGGTCAACGGTAGCCCGATCTTCTGTCGCGGTGGTACGTGGACCCCACTCGATCCGGTGCGACTGTGGTCGTCGGAGCAGGACCTGCACGTAGCGTTGGTGCAGCTGCAGTCGGCGGGCGTGAACATGGTGCGCGTGGTCGGCACGCTGGTGTACGAGCAGGCCGAATTCTGGTCTCTGTGCGCGGAACTCGGCATCATGGTGTGGCAGGACGTCATGCTGGGAACCGTCGACCCGCCCACCGACGAGGTGTACACGGCGGCGGTCGCCCGAGAGCTGCACGCGTTCGCGGACATCGTCTGCGCCAATCCGGCACTGATGGTCGTCAGCGGCGGAAGCGAAACGCAGCAGCAACCGACGATGCTGGGTCTCGCGGCCGAGGATCAGCGAATGGACATGCTGGACACCGTCGTTCCTGCTTTTCTCGCCGATCGTCTGCCGGACGTCGCGTACGTGACGTCGTCCCCGTCCAGCTCGACCGGCGAGTTGCACACCCACGTAGGAGACGGTATCGCCCATTACTTCGGGGTGGGTGGCTACCTTCGGCCACTGTCCGATATTCGTACCGCGGGTGTGCGATTCGCAGCGGAATGCCTGGCCTTCTCCGTTCCTCCCGAACGTGCGCAGGTCGACAGGTTCTTCGGATCTGCTGCGGTGGCCGGGCATCACCCCGAGTGGAAATCCGCGGTCCCTCGCGATCGCGGTTCGTCGTGGGATTTCGAGGACGTCCGCGATCACTACGTACGCACTGTCTTCGGTGTCGACCCGCACCTGATTCGGCGGGACGACGCCGAGCTCTACCTGGACTACGGCAGGGCGGTGATCGTCGAGGCTTTCGAGGAAGCGTTCGGTCGGTGGCGGCGGGCGTCTTCCGGATGTGCGGGAGCGCTCGTGTTGACGTTACGAGACACCGTGCCCGGTGCCGGGTGGGGCATCACCGACGCCACCGGTGCACCGAAGGCACCGTTCTACGCGCTCGCGAGGGCCGGCGCACCGACCGCAGTGCTGTTGTGCGACAACGGTCTCGACGGTTATTCGGTGGAGCTCGTCAACGACGGCCCGGCCCGATCGGGCACACTGCGCGTGGCACTGCACACCGCGCGGGGCGTGCAGCAGTTCGAGCGGGCGGTATCGGTCGTCTCGAACGGCTCGACCGAATTGACGGTGGACTCCATCGTGGGGTCGTTCACCGATGCCAATCACGCCTACCGTTTCGGGAGTCGGACGTACTCGGCGATCACAGTGGTATTCGCGGGTGACGACGGAGTCGAGATAGCCCGGAACACCGCACTCGTCGGGGCGCAGAGTCGGCAGAACACCGTGGGCCTGAGCGCGAGTGTCGTCGATACCGGAGCCGGGACGTGGGAGCTCACAGTGTCCTCCGAGTGGGCGGCGCAGTACGTCTGCGTCGATGTCGACGGCTTCGACGCGTCCGATTCGTGGTTCCATCTCGCGCCGAACGAACCGCGCAGCATCACACTCGTCAACCGAGGCACCGGGAAGCCCAGTGGACACGTCCGGGCCTTGAATTCCGTGGAACGGGCGTCGGTGGCACCGAGGGTCGTGAGTGGAAGTTCGTAGTGGGCTACGAAGTTCCGTGCACGTGCCGCTAGCGGCTCACACTGAATTTGCCTCGGACATAACCGACTCCCGCGGCCCCGACGCTGGCCACCACAGCCATCGCGCCCCACGCCCGCGCCGGGTTGCCGCGAGCAGCTGCGCTCGTCTCACGGCCGACGGCACGCGGGAGAACCTTGGCGGTGTACGCACGCTCGGACGACAGTGCGTCGCCCGCACCGATCAGGCGCGCGATCGCTGCCTTGGACACACCCTCGGCGTAGCTGCGTGTGATGAGGTAGCGGGGTCGCGTCCGATCGGCACTGACGGTGTGATCGACGACGATCGAGGGATCGAACACGATCTGCGCGTCGGGATGCGTCTGGCGCAGGCGAATACACAGTTCCGTCTCCTCGCACCCGAGCGGAACGCGTCCGATCCGGCCGATTCCGGAGACGAAGCCGCCGAGTTCGACGACCGGCGCGCGGCGGAAAGACATGTTCGCGCCCATGAGATTACGGACCTGAGCGGTTTCCGTCGGCTGCCCGCGGTAGGTGCACCCGACGACCCAATCGAGTTCGCCGGGTTCACCCACTACCTCGGCCGGTAAGAAGGCCGGACGCTTGTCCGGCCATACCGGGTATGCAGAGCCCCCAACGGCGTACACGGCATCATCCGAGTAATGGGACAGAATGGCGTCGAGCCATTCGGTCGTGCGTGGGGACGCGTCGTCGTCCAAGAAGACGACGATGTCACCCGTGGCGAGGTCGAGGGAGGTGTTCCGTGCCCCCGACAGTCCTCGTGGGTGGCTGTTCTCGACCACGTTCACGGTGTCGCTCAGCGGTAGGAATTCCGCTCGAGCGCGCTCGGCCAGCTGCTGATTGTGGTCGACGACGAGAATCAGCTCGTCGGCAGCGACGCTCTGATCGAGAACTGCACGCACGGCAGTGCACAGTTCGGACCATCGAGCCAACGTGTACGCGCAGATGACGACCGAGGAAGTCGGCAGACTCACGCCGTTCTCTCGCGTAGCTCGATGACCTCGCCGAACGACTCCATGACCTCGAACTCGAGGTCCATGTCGGTGCGGGCATCGATCGACTCACGCGACGGGCGAGCTATGTGCTTGCGGGAGATTCTGCGGGCGCGCATGCGCTCGGTCATCAAGGTGCGCAGCACCCGGAAGCCGTCGGAGAAGGTGCGTAGGTTGCTCTGGCCGTAGATGCGCGCCAACTCGACACTCGGCACTTCTTCGATCCGTACGGACGCCTCGGCGAAGCGGCAGTTGATGATGGTCTCGATCTCGAATCCGTCACCCCACAGCATCATTCCCTCGCTGCCCGGCTGATCGACCACGGGCAGATCCAGGACCGGCACCAGGTCTCGCCAGAAGGCGTTGTAGCCGTAGCAGAGATCCGAGAAGCGGGTGCCGAAGAGCGTGTTGGCCACCAGGTGCAGACCACCGTTGCCGGCGCGGCGCAGCGGCGTGATGTCGTGGCTGCCGCCGCCCTCGCAGAACCGGCTGCCCTTGGCGAAGTCGGCACCGGCGATCAGGGCATCGACGAACCGGGGGATCTCGGCCGCGTCGGCAGAGCCGTCCGCGTCGAACATGACGATGATGTCGCCGGTGGCGGCTTCGAAGCCGCAGGCGAGCGCGTTGCCCTTACCTTTGCGGGTCTGGCGGATCACGCGGATGTCGCTGCGAATCTCGCGTGCCGCATCGATGGTTCCATCGGTGGATCCGCCGTCGACAAGCACGAGCTCGTATTCGTGGGACAGCAACGGGAGGACATGGCGAAGGTTCGCAGCCTCGTTGAGAGTCGGGATGACGACACTGACGCGGGGATTCTGACGATTCAACATATCCATTCCAGATGTTCGAGTTCGGTGGGCACTAGCTGATCGAGCTACTGCAGCTGTATCTGACCGATGCGACACGACCCCCGCCGAGTTCGCACGTAGGTTTCGGCGGGATTGATCTACCCGTCGAACCCACTGTCTTTTCCTGACTAGAAGCTTAAAAGAAGCCATGAGATTGTCAAGCTGCATATAAACGTACTCGAAGAATGTTTGCGGTGCCAGCTAGCAAGAGTGATGTCGCTTACGCTCGTACGCGGTGCTCACGACCCGTCGCCTGCGACGTGGATTCGTCGCGCGGATCGAGAGCCGGCGCGGCATGCTCAGCGCCGGACAGGTCCCCGATCCACCTGATCAGGGGCACCAACAGAACCACGGCGCCGAAGGCTTCGGCCGCCAGATAAGACCAGCCGATGCCCGCGATGCCCAAGCTCGGTGACAGCGTCAACGACCCGGTGACGATGATGATGGTGGCCGCGATCTGGACGAGCACCGCAAGCCGCATACGACGACGGACCCTGGCCAGACCGTCGTACAGGGCCCCGACGACGGACAGCGGGATGGTCACGGCAGCGAGATGGACGATGATGGTCCCGTTCTCGCGGTAGTCGGGGCCGACGATACCGAGCCCGAACGGTGCGACGACCGCCAGAAAGAACGATCCGCCCACGGCGACGATGCACAGCAGGCCGATGAAGCGTTTGGCGAGCTTGGAGAACTGTTCGGGATGTGCAGCCGCCTCCGCCACGAAGGGGCCGACCAGTACCCCGATCAACACGTAGATGGCGCTCACGATCGACCAGGTGAGCGAGAAGTAGGCATTCTGCTCGGCACCGAGCGTGCTCACCACGATGATCGGGATCATCAGGGGTGCCAAGGTTCCCAGGGCAGTGATGCCGTACGCCGACCCGAAGTACGACCACAGCTCTTTACGGGGCGGCAGCTTCGGTGTGAGCTGGTATCGCGGATCGGTGCCGAGCTTCTTCCCGAACGCGCGAAACAGCACTATCGCCGCGATGGCCGCTGGTACCGCCCACGCCGCGATGATGGTGAAACTACGGCCGGTTTCGTACGTGACGGCCAGGACCGCCAACTTCACGACCGCGTGGAAGACATTCTTGGCCGCCGCCCACCGCGCAAAGCCCAGCCCGGACGACGTCTGATCCTGCAGCGCGAACACGGCCAGTACGCCGACGAAAATCGGGAACGTCGCGATCTCGGTCGTGGTGGTGAACAACTCGTCCACCGGTGCCACGACCAAGAACGCGCATCCCAGGACCAGCGCCAGCGACAGCACGGCAGCGTAGCCGCGAAGCACATAGGACTTGGCCTTCACGCCCGCGGTCGGCAGGAACCGCTCGTACATCGAGCCGAGGCTCAGGTTGGACAGCGTCGCGATCATCACCGCCGACGCGATCACCGCCGATGCACTGCCGACTTCTTCGACGGGGAACAGCCGGCCCGCCACGGCCCAGAAGGCCAGACCGAGCGCGCCGGTGGCAATGGTGGAGAACATCATCGCGAACGAGTTCAGTGCGAGATTGCGGCCGGCGGGCTTGGAGCCTGCAACCGCCGTGCCCGACGCCTCGGCCGCGGTGAACATCGGGTCCCCGTCGGGGATCGAATCGGCCGCAGACAGCTGTCCGGGGGGTTGCGACGCCGCGACCGCGAACTCGGGCGGCACCGCGTGAAAAGGCACGGTGCGGCTGTTGAAGCCCATGTCCCATCGGACCTGCTCGACGGGGTAGTAGGTGATCTTGTCGAGTCGGCCGTGATCGGGCGGGGGTACCCGGCGAGCGCGATGTTTCACAACGGCGTCCAGTTCACCTTCACAGGTGGGTCCTGCGGTTCGATGTGGACTCCGAGCGCAGCACCGATCGTCTGCAGCATCTCGGCCCTGACCGTGTCGCGAACATCGCGTCCGAAGAGGGTGTGATCTCCGTCCGTGAACGCCTTCACCACGGGTGGGTGCTCGGGCGCGGCCCGGCGGCGCAACCGATGCAGGCTCTCGGGGCCGCGGTTGTCGAGGAACCACTGCTTGTCGTCCGGGACGAGCAGCACGGACGCGTCGACTCCCTTGCGCTGCAGTTCTCCCAACGAGATTTCGGGAACCTGGATCCAGCCACGACGGCCGAGCGCGAGCCACAGTCGGTACGGCATCCGGGGTTGCGACCAGTTCTTGAAGCGAACGGCGGCCGTGTGTGCGCGGTCGAGTGCGACCGCGGTCAATCCCTGTTTCTGGGCGATCGTGGATCTCTTGGTGAAATCGACACGCCGCGTTGTCCATTCGCGCATATTGATCAGGATTGCGGTGTTCAGGCCCTCGCGGTGGGCGGCGTAACCGGCATACCACGCACCCGAGCACAGACCTGCCGAGACGATCTTGTTGGGCGCTGTCCCCACGGATCGAACGGCGCACAGTGCGTCGTCGTCGCCGAGTTCGCTGTAGAGCGTGGGTGCGTCGTCGGCACCGACGTCTCCACTTTCTCCCGTACCGCGACGGTCGAAACGGACCGAGGTGATGCCTGCCGTCGCGAGGGTGCGGGCCAACTCGACCCACAGCCGTACCGGTCCGACCCGGTGCTCGTACGCGGTGCCGTACATGACCACAGCAGGACCGCCGGCCGTCGTGGCCACCGCGGTGGTGCGGATGGAGAACAGCTCGTCGTCACCGAGCCGCTCGATGGTTTCGACGACGTCGCCCCGGGGAGTCGAGACCACGGCGGAACGTCGAATCGGAACGGTGACCGGCGTGGTCGTCGACGCGAACGTGGCCTGTACCCAGCGCGCGATCACGTCGATGTCCGGACGCGGAATGACCACGTCCCAGGCGGGTGGCTCGAGGAATGCGTTGTGATTGCGGAGTGTGTGCTCGTCCGCCTGCTGCGCGGACACGAGTCTGCGAACAGGAGTGGCGTCGGCACGTTCGCTGCGGGTGGCAACCAGTACCGGGCAGTCGAGCCGTTCCAGCTTCGAGGAATCCAAGTTCGAGAATTCGGCGGCCACTCCGGCATGCAGGACTGCGCCGACGATGGACACTCGCGGGTCCGACTCGTCGTCTCGCGCAACGGTCATCGAATACAGGGCGCGCTGTTCCCGAAGATACGAGCGGCCACTGACGACCGGATCCCAGAACACCATTCCCGTCAGGGGACCGCACCGATCCGCCACGGATGCGGCGAGCAGCGAGCCGGCTCGCAGACCCACGACCGCAACATCGCGAACACCGCACTGCCGAACGAAATCGACCGCCGTGACGACGCTGCGTTGCCACTGCTCGACGATGCCGTCGTCGTCCTGTGCACCGGAGGAGTCGCCCGTTCCCGGATAGTCGAAGCGCAGTACGAGCAGGCCTCGAGCACAGAGGCGCTGGGCCAGGAGGACCAGACCGCGGTACGAGTCGACCTGCTCCTTGCCGAGCGGCGGTGCCAGTACGACGGCACCGCGGGCAACCGATCCCTCGGGAACGTGCACGGCACCGAGCAGCGGCGATGCTGCCGACCCGAACCAGGTGGACTGTCTGCCCGGGACGCCTGCCTCGGTGATCAGTAGCTGTTCCAGCTCGTCGGTATGGTTGTCGGCGGACTCGGATGTCGCCGTATTCGTGGTGTTCACAGCGCGCTCCGATCGCTGGTAGGGATATCGACGTCGGCTACCGACGTCACGAACGAAGCGACCTCGGCCACTTGTTGCGGTCGATACCGTGGGTCCGCAGCAGCGCCAGCGCAATACGTTCCATGCCGAAGCCGACGCACGCACTGTGTGCAGGTTCGCCGTCGGCGGTGCTGATGTCGAAGGTGTGGCCGAAGTGATCGCGATGGCAGTTGCACGAGACCACGGCCGTGCCGTCGTCCAGGTCTCCGTACAGCCGCACGACCAACTCGGTCTTGAGGTTCTCGTTGCGTTGATTGGCCGCGAGCATGCGACCTGCCCGACCGAAGAACGGATCGTTGGCGATCACCGCTTCCGCCTCGAGTCCCAGATCGGCCAGTACCTCCAGGCCGCGCTGCACCCACCTCTCCCGGTGGGCGACGGCGTCGTCCGGAGTGCCGACCCGCACGATCTCGTGCATGCGGAAGGCCTGCATGCGAGCAGGGTCGACGGCAGGCTCGTGCCGAAAGCAGTACCCGTAGATGTCGTACGTCGTCCCGCCGGACGGGAGTACGGACGGCAACATCGAGTACGACGGGTGACATGCCGCGGACACCAGCATCGTCCCGGCCGACTCGAGGTGGTGATCCCAGTCCCTGCCCTCGGAGCGATCGGCGAGCAGCGCGGCATGGGCCTTGTTGTCGCCGTCGAACGTGTTGATGGCACCGGTGAGATTGGGGAACGACGCGATGTAGTCGGTCTTCTCGAACGCTTCCCGCGGGAAGACCGGCGGGAATCGGAACCTGGGCACAGCCGTTCCGTGTTCCGACGCGCTCGCGGCCACGACCCGACGGTCGATCGATTCGATGATGTCCTCGAACTCGCCGGACCGGCCGTACAGACCGAGCACCGACGACGGGATCAGCAGGCCGGCGTCGACGAGCTCTTGCCTGAATTCGCTTCGTGCCGAATCCAGTTCGGAGGTCTTGTCCTGTGTCTGGGTCATCATTTGCCTTTGTAGAGAAGCGCGAGTTGAGAGTTGTGCGCGAGGATGCGTTCGTTGCTGACCATGATCGCCGAGCCGTGCGCGTCGCGGAGGTGCCGTCCGATGCTGAAGTCGCCGTCTTCTCGATACCCGGAGATGCCGCAGATCTGCATCGCCTTGCCGACGATGTCGATGACGAGAGTCGACGCTGTCACCTTGACGTTGTTGATCTTGACGGCGAAACCGATGGAACCGAGCTCCTCGGGGGAATCTGCGATGGCCTCGAACTTCGCCGCTGCGCCGAACACGGTGTCGACGAGTTGTTCGTGGGCCACGAACAACTCGGCCAGCCGCAGGGCGGAGGGAGGAGTGACGCCGGGGCTCTTGCTCGCCGCCTTGCGGACGAACTTACGGGACTTGGACACGGCTGCGTCGGCGATGCCGAGCCAGGCCGAGGCCCACAGCACATGGGCCACCGGAAGCATTGTCTGCGAGGAGATCTCGCCGTAGTTGTCGCGCAGAATGCTCGAGCGGTCGGCAACGGCGTCGAGCTGGAAGCCCGGGCTGCAGGTGCCACGAAACCCGAGAGTGTCCCAGTTGCTGGTGCGTTCGAGGGTGACGTCGGGCTTCTGGCACACCACCAGAACCTGATCGCTCGGCGGGCTGTCCACCGTGCGCCGCGCCGTCGCGAGAACGATCTCGGCGTATTCGCCGTACGAAATCACCGGTGCGGTCTTGGCCAGGTGGATGCGGTCTCCGTCGTACTCGACCGCGCAGCTGCTCGAACGCACGTCGCCGCCGATGTTGATCTCCGTCGTCGCCGACGCGACGAGCGGTTGGTCGGCTGCGATGCGGCGCAGCAACGCGTCGGATGTGGGGGTGCCGCCGTGCCTGACGATGCTCAGGATCTGAGACTGGTGCATGACGAAAATCATTGCCGTCGATGCACATTCGGCACCGAGATCGCGTGCGACCCGGGCGAGCTCGGTGAGGGACAGGCCACCGCCGCCGAGCGCCGTCGGTATCGCGGCGGCGAACAGATTTGCCGAGCGCAGAGCGTCGACGGACTCGGCGGGAAACCTGCCCTCGCGGTCGACCTCGGCCGCGAACGTGCGGAGGGTCTTGAGGACGTCGGTGAGGGGCAGTTGCGCGGGGCGACTGTCGGACGAGACCGTCATGGTCGTCAGCCTGCGAGTTGTGCGACAGCAGCTGCGATCGCGTCGATGCTCGCGAACGTGGACTTCTGCAGCATCGAGTCCGGGAATTCGATGTCGAATTCGTCCTCGAGGCCGATCATCACGTTGACACTCGCGTGCGAGGTCAAGCCACTGTCGTAGAGGTCGGAAGCAGAGTCGATGTCCGACGCGGCGACCGGCATCTTGCCGAGCTTGTCCAGCACGTCCCGAATGCGTGCGTCGAACTGCGTACTGAGTGTTTCCATCGTAACGGACCTCCACCGATCGCTTGGGTGCGAGACCGGGCGGCCTCGCAAGTCGTACGGGCCGACGGAAAATATTTCGACCCGCAGTCTCCCCAGACCCGGGTAAACAATATCTCAGATTGTTTGAAGCCGATACCGCATACCGAGTGCAAGTTTCGTGACCTACGTCCCGCATGTCGGTTTTCGGCCCGTTTGCTCGTTTCGGCCACACCGAGCGTGCGTACGATAGGTTCCGATCGTCTGTTCATACGGCAAGCAATCGAAGGACAACACTCGATGGGACCAGTCTGCGGCGTGGCCGTGGAGTCGGACGCCCTGCGCATCGCCTACACCGATGGTGACCGCCGCGTCGTCGAGTCCGTCGATCTCGAGCTCACCGATCCGGACCGTGCGATGCACGACCTGTCCGATCGAATCGGAGCGCGCGGCCCCTTCGACTCCGTCGTCATCACCGGGCGCGAGGCTCGCACCCTGCGCTACACGGATTTCCCGACGTCGGCAGGCCTGGCTGCATCCGTCGAGACGGTCGACGAGCACGACGCGCTGCTCGCGTTCGTGCGTTCGCTCGACACCCTCGCCGACGCGACGACCGTGCTGGTGCTCGACCTCGGCAGACGCGGAACGTCGGCCTTGGTCGTGAACACCGCCGAAGAAACCGTCGAATGGCACGACCGAACGGAGTCGTTCGGCGGCGAACGCCTCGACGACGTGGTGCAGAGCCTGGTGATGACGAAGGGGATCCTGCCGGAACCGGAAGGGCCCGAGGGTGTCGCGTCCTATCGCACGTTCTTCCGAGAGCTTCGGGAGCTACTGACCACGTCGGCCGGTGTGCGCGCACCCAACAACGGCCCGATGATCCTCGAACGCGACGAGTTCGAGGCGGTCGCCACCCCACTGATCGACGACATGATCGAGTGGGTCGGTCCCCGGACCCCCGACGCGATCGTGTTGCTGGGAGGAGTGGCCAACAGCCCCCTCGTCCAGCGGCGGGTTCGCGCCACCTGGCCGGTGCCGCTCACCGTCCACGACTCGGTGTCGCCGGTTGCCGAGGGCGCGCTGATCCGGGCTGAAATCGGCTCGAAACAGGTCCCCGATCCGGTAGTGGAACCCTCGCCTGTAACGGAGGTAGTGGAATCGGAGTCGCCGTCCGAGGTCGAGTCGACGACGCAACCCGAAGCGGAACCGGAACTCGCTCGGGAAGACCCATCGCCACACAAAGCCCGTGGTGTCGGTCCCCGCGGGGTCGCTGCGATTCCGTTGTCGTACCTGTCGACTCTCTCGGACCGGCAGTGGACTCGGCAGGCGGTACTCAAGATCGGTGCCGTGGCGGTGTCGGTCGGAGTCGTGGTTGTTGCGCTGATGTTCGCGCTCTTCGCCGATTTCGACAATGCCCCCAGATCCGTGATCAATACCGACCCCGGTTTCGAGGCGACTCTCGCCGAGATCGCACCCCCGGTCACCGACACACCTCCACCCGACCAACCGGCTGCGGCGGGACCGACCACACTGACGTACGAGCAGCTCTACGTCGAGCAATATTCGTACACCGGTGAGATGTACCAGCCTCCCGGCGAGGCGTCCGACATCGGTTTCGGCTTCACCGACACCGAAGCCGAACAAGCAGGCCCGTAGGCACCCTTCAGTGCAGCTCGCCGCGAGACGGTACCGTGTGCGGGTGGACTCCGATGGGGCGTTCACCGAAACCGCCGAACGAAGTGAGGCCGACGATCGTGACTGTGCTGCTTGGGGTGTCCATGGGGACCCGAGCCGTGCGCACGGCGCAGCCCAGAGCCGACCAGTTCGGAGCCTCCGGCGACACCTCGTCCGCCCTGGTCACCGACGTCGAGAGGCCACTGTTCTTTCGCAACGAACTGATCGACAGTGCCACCGGGGACCTCCCGCACCTGGCCGCCGAATCGATCGGTGCCGCTGCCGAGGTCGAACCCGAACTGTCCACCGGCATCGCCTACCGGGATCCGCGTCAGGCCGATGCACTGCGCGCCGCCTTCGCCGGTGCTCACCTGAACAACTACCACCTGGTCCCCGAGGTCGAGGCCGTCATCGAATACCTCGCCGTCACCGGTGAGGCGCGAGGTGCCGGCTCTGTCGCCCTGTTCGACCTCGGTAGTTCGGGATTGACGGTCAGCGTCGTCGACCTGACGGCGCGCACGGTGACGGCATCTCAGCGCTCCGGCTCCTACAGCGGTGATCTGGTCGACGCCTACGTGCGCAACAATCAGCTCCAGCGCCTCGGCAAGCCGGCGACCGACCCCGACATTGCGCTGTTCGAGAAGCGCTGCCGCATCGCCAAGGAACGCCTGTCCACCCAGGACGCCGTGTGCCTGCCCGACGCGAGCGGGATGATCCTGCTGTCTCGGGAGAATTTCGAACTGCTGATCACAGACCTGCTCGACGAGGCGATCGAGTTCGCCCGCGAGGTCATGATCGGTGCCAACGTGCCGATCGACGCGGTCGTGTTGATCGGTGGTGGTGCCCGCATGCCCATCGTCCAGCAGCGTGTGGGCCCACTGCTCGAACTGCCCTCCATCGTCCCGACCGAGCCCGAGACGGTGGCCGCACGCGGAGCAGCACTGGCCGCGCGGCCGAATTCGCGCACCAGAACCGCTCCGGACCGTACTGCGCGCGACGCGCAGGCAAGCGTGCCGAGACGTCGACACACGGACAGCGCCGCTGTTGTCCCGCCGGCTCCGGTGGCACCGCCGGTGCCTGTGGTGCCACCTGCGCCCGAGCCGATGATGCCCGCGCGTTCGCAGTCGCAGCATGCCGCACCGCCGGTGGCGACGCCGAGCTCGACTCGTCCCGTGCCCGCACGTCCGTGGATCGCTGCCGCATCGGTTACCGAATCTGCTTCTGCAGCAACCGGTTTCGAATCCTCGAAATTCGCCGACGCGCCCGCCGATATTCCTGAGTCGTCCACCGCGGATGCTGAGCCTTCGCCGGAATCGACTGCGGTGCACGAGATTTCCGAGAACGGCGTGGCTGAAGTCTCTGCTGTCGCCGTGGAAGCGCCTGCGGTACAGCCGGTGTCGCATACGTCCGCCACCGATGCTGCCACTGATGCCGCCGTGGACACCGTCGAGGACGGTAAGCCCGTTCCGTTCCAGCTGAAGAACATTTACTGGCTCGACGCCGATTACGACGACGACGACGGTGAAGACGATCGCACTCGCGCACGGCGCAGGCTGCGGACCGGCGGAGTGCTCGCGTTCTGCGCGGCAGCGGTGGTCGCCGTGTCCGGCTTCATGTTCACCCACCAGAACTCTCCGCAGGTAGTGGACACCTCGGTCAGTCGCGACCAAACCGATACTCCGGTGGTCACGACGGTGCCGACGACGACGCCTGCTCCCGTTCTGTTGCCGCCACCGCCTGCGCCGGAACCGACCACCACTGTCGAGCCGACGACCGAGCAGCCGGAAACCACGTGGGAACAGCCGGTCACGACCACCGAGACCACGACGGTCGAGCCGCCGCCGGCACCGGTCGAGTCCGTTCCGCCCGTCACGACGCAGCAGCCGCCGCCGCTGATTCCGGGCTTCCCGGACTTCACGTTGCCGGGCTTCCCCCCGATCGTGCCGCCGGCACCCTGATCGGTTCTATTTGTCCGCGTTCGTGTTTCGCGGCCTGATGTGCTCGAAGATCAAGATGGTCTCGGTCGCTGCGACGGCAGGGTCGGCACTGAGATTCTCGACGACGAAATCGCGCAGGGTGGCCGTGTCGACCGTCGCCACATGCACCAGGAAGTCGTCGGCCCCGGCAATGAAGTAGATGTTCAGCGTCTCCTTTCGGGACGCGATCTTCGAACCGAATTCGCTGATCCGCCGTCGAGCATCCGCTTGCAGCCGAACCGAGATCATGGCCTGAATGCCCTGCCCGAGGGCCTCGGGGTCGATGTCGGCGTGGAAGCCGCGGATGACGCCGCGTTCGACAAGCGCCCGAACTCGGGTCAGGGCCGTGGACGGCGCGATCCCTGCTGCGGCCGCCAGCGCATTGTTCGGTGTGCGTGCGTCTCGACGCAGTTCGTCGAGCAGAATGTGGTCGATTCGGTCCAGGGCGACGGACCGAACATCATTCGATCGAGCCCCCTCATCGACCGGCTGAAATGAACTATCTGCATCCATGGCCCGAGGATACAGAATTTTGTTCACATCCATTGCAGCAATTCCGCACATAATTCATAGTTGGCGTACCCACGGAGCGTCGCTTCGGTCACCGCCACTGCAGGAGGACGTCATGAAAATCGGAATTCCACGCGAGATCAAGAACCACGAATACCGGGTGGCCATCACCCCGGCAGGCGTGCACGAACTTGTCTCGCGAGGACACGAAGTGATCATCGAAACCGAAGCCGGCGCCGGTTCGTCGTTCACCGATACCGATTACAAAGCCGCAGGCGCGCAAATTTTCACCGACGCGGTTGCCGTCTGGGACGCGGCCGATCTGCTGCTCAAGGTCAAAGAACCCATCGCCGAGGAGTATTCACGCCTGCGCAAGGGTCAGGTGCTGTTCACCTACCTGCATCTTGCGGCGTCCAAGGCCTGCACCGACGCGTTGCTGGCGTCGGGCACCACGTCCATTGCCTACGAAACCGTCACTGCCGCAGACGGATCGCTGCCACTGCTCGCGCCGATGAGCGAAGTTGCCGGCCGTCTGGCACCGCAGGCCGGTGCCTACCACTTGATGTCGAGTGAAGGTGGCCGCGGCGTACTGATGGGCGTACCGGGAGTGCGTCCGGCCAACGTCGTCGTGATCGGAGCCGGCGTCTCCGGAAAGAACGCCACCGCAATCGCTTTCGGCATGCACGCCGACGTCACCGTACTGGATCTCGATGTCCGAGCGCTGCGCGCGATCGACGATCAGTACCGCGGTGCCGTCAAGACAGTGGTGTCGAACGCATACGAACTCGAACAGGCCGTGCTGGCTGCCGATCTGGTCATCGGAGCCGTACTCGTCCCCGGAGCGAAAGCGCCGAAGCTCGTGTCGAACAGCCTGGTTCAGCGCATGAAGCCGGGATCGGTTCTGGTCGACATCGCCATCGATCAGGGCGGCTGCTTCGAGGACTCGGTGGCCACCACCCACGCCGATCCCACCTACAAGGTGCACGAATCCGTTTTCTACTGCGTGGCCAACATGCCCGGAGCCGTGCCCCGTACCTCGACGTACGCGCTCACCAATGCCACCCTGCCCTACGTGGTTGCCCTGGCCGACAAGGGTTGGGAAGCCGCCTGCGCCGCGGACCCCGGTCTGAAAGCGGGCCTGAGCACCCATGAGGGTGAGCTGCTGTCCGCGACCGTTGCGGCGGCGTTCGCCTGACCGAGCGGCTTCGCCGCACGTGCACGAAAGATCGGTGCCTGCTACGAGTTTCCACTCACGTGCGGCGAAGCCGCTCTACGCGCTGTGGCGGCCCGAGCCCCGCGATCGTGTGGGCTTGGCCTGCCGCGGCGAAGAGGGCATCCGCGACGAGGTGAGCGGCCGGGCCAGCAGGACGGCGATGGCAGTGGTGAGCGGTACCGACAGGGCCAGCGCGACGCCACCGACGGACGACCGCACGATTTCGATCGCCACCGCGTCGCCGGTCAACACGTCTTGGATCGACCGGTCGGCGACGCTGAAGAGCAGTAGCAGCGGCAGCGCACCACCGGCGTACGCGAGTACCAGGGTGTAGACGGTACTGGCGATGTGATCGCGCCCCACCCGCATCGCGGCGGTGAAGATCTCGCGCCGCGACGCCGTCTCGTCCACCGATGCCAACTCGAAGGCCGCCGAGGCCTGGGTGATCGTCACGTCGTTGAGCACACCGAGCGAGCCGATGATGAAGCCGGCCAACAGCAGACCGGTGACGCTGACATTGCCGATGTACGTCTGCACCGCGGTGTTCTGTTCCTCCGACAACCCGGTGAGGTGCGTCATCCGAATCGCGACGTAGGACAGCACTGCGGCCACGCCCATCGAGGTCAGCGTGCCCAGTAGTGCCGAGCTGGTGCGCAGATTCACGCCGTGCGCCAGATACAGCACGGCGTAGAGAATGATCGCGCCGGCGACCAGCGCGACCGGAATGGCCGGAGCGCCGTCGAGCAGCGCGGGCAGCATGAACACCACGAGGACGGCGAACGCGATGAGCAGGCCCACCAGCGCGCGGAATCCTCGCCAGCGGGCCACGACGCAGATGACCACGGCGAACACGCCGACGATCAACCCGAGCGGAAGCCCGCGGGAATAGTCGTTGAAGGAGTATCGGACTCCACCGGAGGGGTCTGTCTGCAGAACCAGCCGGATGTCCTCACCGGCGCTCAGAGTCGGTTGGCCGGGACCCGGCGCGATCTCGAGTACCGTCCTTTTGCCTGCGTCCTCACCGGTGGTGATGTCGACGATGCTGCGCTGACATTCGTACGAGTCGTTGACCGCAGGGGTCGGGTTGCCGGTGAATGCTCGACCTGCGTCGGGACTCCCGCAGGGCCCGATGCTCTGCGAGGTGATGGTGCCCGCCTCGGTGGACACTGCACCGCCACCCGAGGTCTGGAACGGCAGCGGGATGTCGATGCTCTGTTTGCTGGGCCAGAGCGCGAAGGCCCCGGCGATGACGGCTATGGCAATAGCGATCAGCAATCCGACGACGACCTTGGCTGCCACCGGTCCCAACGGCACGGGGGAGTCGCTGTGGCCGTGACCGTGACCCACATGAGAAGTGGAGCCCGGCGAGATGCCGTTCGAGGGTTGCGTGCCGTGTGGTTCCACGGTGCAAGGCTAGTACGGGGCCGGATCGTTACCGGCCGGGTACTCGGCCGATGCGAGGAGCTCGGTGGCGGGGAGCAGGGGGGGCGTCCCCCGCCACCACCTGATCGCCCCGGGGGGGATGGGTACGACCAGGGCTCGCGGGCACCGAAGTGCCGTCCGCCAATGTACAGATGATTCGCGGCGGAGGCGGGATCGCCCCGGTGTTTTGTCCATCACTTTCAACTACTTATCGGTAACTTCGAGCCTCACTGTTTGTACGAGGACAGGAAGTTGCCGAACCTCTCGATCGCGACGGCCAGATCGCGGGCCCACGGCAGCGTCACGATCCGCACGTGATCGTGCCCGGGCCAGTTGAATCCGGTGCCCTGAACAACCAGGATCTTCTCCTGCAGCAGCAGGTCCTGTACGAGCTTCTCGTCGTCGTAGATCTCGTGCACCTCGGGATCGAGTCGCGGGAATGCGTACAGCGCACCGCGCGGCTTGACGCACGAGACCCCATGAATGGCGTTGAGCTTCTCCCACGCGACATCGCGCTGCTCGAGCAGCCGTCCTCCGGGCAGGATCAGATCCTCGATGCTCTGATACCCACCCAGAGCAACCTGAATGGCGTGCTGGGCAGGCACATTGGGACACAGACGCGTCGACGCGAGCAGGTCGATACCTTCGATGAACCCCGCGGCGTGCTTCTTCGGGCCGGTGATCGCGAGCCATCCGGCACGGTAGCCGGCCACGCGATACGCCTTGGACAGACCGTTGTACGTCAGGCACAGCAGATCCGGAGCCAGGCTCGCCAGCGAGGTGTGCTCGGCGTCGTCGTAGAGAATCCGGTCGTAGATCTCGTCGGCGAGCAACAGCAGCTGATGCTTGCGCGCCAGATCGACGATGCCCTGCAGGACCTCCTTGGAGTACACCGCACCCGTCGGATTGTTGGGATTGATCACCAGCAGCGCGACGGTCTTCGGAGTGATCTTCGACTCGATGTCGGCGAGATCGGGATTCCACCCGTTCTCCTCGTCGCACATGTAGTGCACCGCCTTGCCGCCGGACAGCGTCGTCATCGCCGTCCACAGCGGGTAGTCCGGGGCCGGGATCAAGACCTCGTCGCCGTCGTCCAACAGCGCTTGCATCGTCATCGTGATGAGCTCGGAGACGCCGTTACCGAGGTAGATGTCGTCGACGTCCAGATCGGGGAAGCCCGGTTCGAGCTCGTAGCGCGTCACGATGGCACGTCGAGCCGACAGGATTCCCTTCGACTCCGAGTAGCCCTGAGCCACCGGTAGCGCCGCGATCATGTCTCGCACGATCACGTCCGGCGCCTCGAAGCCGAACGGGGCCGGATTGCCGATGTTGAGCTTCAGGATGCGATGGCCCTCGGCCTCGAGCCGGGCCGCATGCGCGTGTACCGGTCCGCGGATCTCGTACAGCACGTTCTGCAGCTTGGTCGACTGCTGCAACGTGCGATAACGCGGCTGTGGGTGGATCTGCGGAGTGCTCACCCATCACATCGTGCCAGGTGAGTGCCGTGGGAATCCACGAGGTTGTCGTTCGGGCACCGCTGTTTCACTGGGCCGTGTCGGTGGCAGGTGGAACAATCTCGTTCCATGTGCGGACGGTATGCCAGTACCCGGAGTGACAGCGACCTGCAGGCGGTCTTCGAGATCGCCGAGACAGTGGGCGACGAGGTGCCGCCGTCGTACAACGTCGCCCCGACCCAGACCATCAGGACGGTGCTCGAACGCGCGCCCAAGGACGAACCCGAGTCCGACGCCGTGCGCCAATTGCGTTCGGTGCGATGGGGATTGATTCCGTCGTGGGCGAAGGACGCGAAGATCGGGTCCCGGCTCATCAACGCCAGGTCCGAAACGATCACCGAGAAGCCGTCGTTCAAGAAGGCCGCAAGCCGTCGGCGCTGCATCATTCCGGCCGACGGGTACTACGAGTGGGAAAAGCGCGACGGTGCCAAAGTGCCGTACTTCCTGCACGAGCAGGGCGTGCTGGCGATGGCGGGTCTGTACGAACTGTGGCGAGACCCCACCAAGGCCGACGACGACGAGGACCGCTGGGTCTGGTCGGCCACCGTGCTCACCTCGCCTGCTGCGGACGCCCTCGGGCACATCCACGATCGATCACCGGTTGTGCTGCCCCCCGATCTGCGGGCGAGTTGGCTGGATCCGACGCTCACGGACCTGAGCGAGGTGTCCGAGCTGCTGGCCGCGATACCGGAGCCACGGCTCGAGCCCTACGAGGTGAGTACCGCGGTGAACAGTGTGAAGAACAACAGCCCCGAGCTGCTGACTCCGGTCTAGCCCTGACCGTCGGTGCGGTGCCGGCAGATATCGAGCATCGCGGCTCGCTCGCTCGCAGTGAGGTCGTCGGCCACCGGGGATTCGAGGATGCGCTCTAGTCGCCGGAAGTAGGTGGACGCATCTACCCCGAACGCCACATAGATGTCCTCGGCACTGCCGCCGCCGTACCCGTGCCAGGTACGACCGAACGTCAGAATCTCGTGGTCGACGGAGTGGGTGGTGGTCCGGCGCATGATCTCTCCCTCGTGCTGCGTCCCACCATCATCTGTGTCGCGGTTGAAGGTGCGATGAACAGCGCGTTACGTGCGTGTGGAGTTCACTAGGGTGGAGCAGGTGACCGCTCTCGCGTACGGATCCTGGCCCTCGCCCATCACCGCAGCCGACCTGTCGTCGGCCGGCCACCCCGTCGAGGGTGGACGATTCGTCGGACACGAGATCTGGTGGTCCGAGGTGCGGCCCACCGAACAGGGCCGAACCGCGATCTGCCGCCACGTCGACGGACAGGTCGAGGCAATCCTGCCGGCACCGTTCAATGCTCGTACCCGCGTTCACGAATACGGCGGCGGCGCATGGACGGCAACGCCGAACGGGGATCTGGTGTTCGCCGAATTCTCCGATCAGCGCATCTACCGACTCACCCCCGGCGACGCACCACTACCGCTCACCCCGGCCCCGGCTGTGGCGTCGAGCATTCGGTACGGGGAGCTGTCGGTGGTCGGTACCGACGTGATCGCCGTCCGCGAGACGCACGACGCCGGAGCTGTCACCCGAGACATCGTCGCGATCGACCTCGGCGGCGGCGGAGTGCGCTCACTGGTCTCGGGATCGAATTTCCTTGCCTACCCCAGGCTTTCACCCGACGGCAGCCGCATCGCGTGGATCGCCTGGAACCATCCGCAGATGCCCTGGGACGGAACAGAACTGCGGGTCGCATCGCTGGCGGATCCGTCGTCGTGGACTGTATTGGCGGGTTCGACCGAGGAATCGGTGTTGCAGCCGGAATGGATCGACGACAAGTCGCTGTACGTCATCAGCGACCGAAGTGGTTGGTGGAACCTGCATTCGGTCACGCTGGACGGCGCAGCGACGCCGGTGTCTACCCTCGATGCAGACTTCGGTGCCCCGCTCTGGCAACTCGGAGCCCGCTGGTACGACGTTCTCGACGACGGCACGCTGCTGACCGTTCGCACCGTCGGGACCGATACGCTCGCCGTTCTCGACCCCGCCACCGGCACCCTCGACGACATCGAACTCGACGGAGTGACATCGGTGGGGCTCGGGGGACGGCTCGGATCGACGGTTCTGCTCCGAGGCGGCGGTGCGCAGGTGCCGTCGGGACTGTTCGCAGTCGACCTGGCCACCCACGAATTACGCAGTGTGCGTTCGAGTTTCGAATCGATACCGGATGTCGAATACCTGCCCGCGGGGCGTCAGGTCACCTTCCAAGGACCGGATCGCGAAGTGCATGCCATCGCGTACGCACCACGTAACCCGTCCTACGAGGGGTTGGACGGCGAACTACCGCCGTACGTCGCGTTCGTGCACGGCGGTCCGACGGCTCACGTGGCACCGGCGTTGAACCCGGTGTTCGCGTATTTCACCAGCCGCGGCATCGGCGTCGTCGATGTGAACTACGGCGGATCCAGTGGGTACGGGCGCGAATACCGTAACCGGTTGCGTGGACAGTGGGGCGTGGTCGACGTCGAAGACACCATCGCCGCAGTTCGCGGCTTGGCCGACGCCGGCCTCGCCGACCCGAACCGGCTGGCCATCGAAGGTGGTTCGGCAGGTGGCTGGACGGTATTGGCCGCGCTCACATCGTCCGACGTATTCGCCTGCGGTGCCTCGTACTTCGGCGTCGCCGAACTGGAGATGTTCGTCGCCGAGACGCACGATTTCGAGTCCCGCTACATCGACGGGCTCATCGGGCCGCTACCCGAGGCCCTCGATCTGTATCGCACCCGCGCGCCGGTGAACAACGTCGACGGACTCTCGTGCCCGGTACTGCTGCTGCAGGGTCTCGACGATCCCATCGTGCCGCCCTCGCAGGCCGAGCGATTCCGAGACGCCATGGTGGAGAAGGGGATACCGCACGCCTACCTCACGTACGCCGGTGAGTCCCACGGATTCCGCAAACTCGAAACACAGGTGAACGCCCGAGAATCGGAGCTGTCGTTCTACGGGCAGGTCATGGGATTCACCCCACCCGGAATCCCCGAACTGGAGCTGTGGCGACCGTCTAGCTGAGTGGTGGGTGTGCGCGCTTCGCCTCGAGAAATTCGAGCAGCGCGCTGGGGATCGCGCAGTACTTGCTGTTGCCGACGGACAGTTTGCTGCCCGCCTCGAACGCCGCCTTCGACGGGCCGTTGTGCTCGATCACCAATGCACAGAGGCGTTCGTCGGTGCGGCCGGATTCGCAGCACTTCTCGACATGCGCTCGATCGTCGGGCGAGAGCGCCGTCCACCACTCGTCGTAGCGGCGAAAGAGCTTGTCCGCGTCGTCGGTCATGCCTGCTCCTACTTCTTCGGGTATGCAGTTCGGTTCCGACCATACTCACGATGTCCGATTCGTCCACCGCCGCGGGGGTCCAGCGGGGACTTCACACCTCTACTGACGATTGCGCGCCCCTGCTCTGAAGTGAGCAGGGGCGCGCAATCGGTAACAAGGGTGGGAGGTTACTTCCGGCGACCCGGAACCTTTGCACCCGGAGCGAATCCGAGTCCACCGGCCTTCGGCTTGGGCGGGGTGCGATCATCCGAACCGTTGGATGTGGTCTCGGCCGCAGTGTCCGACGCTTCGGCCTTCGGAGCCTCTGTGTCCGGTACCTCGGCCTCTGGTGCTTCGGTGACCGGCGCTTCGGTGACCGGTGCGTCGGCTTCCGGGGTCGGCTCGGCCTTGTCGGGCTCTGCTGCAGCCGGCTCGGCTGGTGTCGCCGCAGGTGCAGCGGCGGCCGCACCCGGTGTCCGCGCGCCCGGCTTCTTGAATCCGGACTTCACGGCCAGACCCTTGGGCTGGACGGTCGGCTTGGACTCTGCTGCTACGGATTCGGTTGCAGCAGGCTCCGTTGCAGCAGCCTCGGTGGCGGATGCCTCGGACGCCGTGGCCTCGGTAGCCGGTGCTTCAGCAGTAGGAGCCTCGGACGCAGGGGCTTCGGTAGCAGGCTTGCCCGGTGCCTTGGCTCCCGGCTTCTTGAATCCGGACTTCACGGCCAGACCCTTGGGCTGGACGGTCGGCTTGGATTCTGTGGCTACGGATTCAGTTGCAGCAGAAGGTGATTCCGCTGCATCATCGGCCGCTTCCGGGGCGGGTGTCGACGCCGCAGGAGCAGCATCGGCGGGCTTGCCGGGTGCCTTCGCGCCGGGCTTCTTGAATCCGGACTTCACGGCCAGGCCCTTGGGCTTGACGGTTGGAGTCGACTCGGTGGCCTCTGCGGGAGCAGGTGCTTCGGTTGCCGAGGGAGCGTCGGCAGGTGCCGGGGCAGCCGCCTTCGCGCCGGGTGCCTTGCCCTTCATCTGCAGACCCTTGCCACCGGGTGCCTTGCCGCCGGCCAAACCGAGGCCCTTGGGCTTCGATGCGTCCGCGGCAGTATCGGCCGAGTGCCCCGACGTCTTGTCGGCTTCGGCGTTGGCGGGCGCAGAACCGGGTGCCTTGGCTCCGGGAGCTTTCGCAAGTCCCTTCATCTTCAGGCCACCAGCAGCCTTGGCCGGCTGCGCCTTCTTCGTCTCGGCTTCGGGATCGCCGCCTTCGGCTGCGACCTCGATCTCCTCGACGCGCCCCTTCTCTTCGACGGCTGCGACCTTTTCGGTGGCCAGCTTCTCTTCGGGAGTCTGCTCGCGGGGGATGACCTTGATGTTCTCGGCCAATACCGAGGACTCGACGCGGGTGATCGATTCGAGCATCAGCTGCGCGACGTCGACAACCTCGACGCCCTCGTGTGCGCCGCCTTCCTGCCGTGCGGTGACACCGTCGGTGAGCATGACGCGGCAGAACGGGCAGCCCGTGGCGATCTTCTTGGGGTTGGTCGCAAGTGCTTCGTCGACCCGGTCGATGTTGATGCGCTTGCCGATGTTCTCTTCCATCCACATGCGAGCGCCACCGGCACCACAGCACATGGACCGCTCACCGTGACGCGGCATCTCCTTGAGGTTGGAGCCCGACGCGGCCATGAGCTCACGCGGGGCGTCGTACACCTTGTTGTGACGGCCGAGGTAGCACGGATCGTGGTAGGTGATGTCCTGGCTGACCGAGGCCACCGGGATCAGCTTCTTCTGGCGCACGAGGCGGTTGAGCAGCTGCGTGTGGTGGACCACCTCGTAGTCCCCGCCGACCTGCGGGTACTCGTTGCCGAGTGCGTTGAAGCAGTGGGCGCAGGTGACGACGATCTTGCGCTTGCTCTGCTCGACGCCGTCGAACACGTTGTTCAGTGTTTCGATGTTCTGCATCGCGAGCTGCTGGAACAGGAACTCGTTGCCTGCGCGGCGAGCGGAGTCGCCGGTGCAGGTCTCGTCCGCGCCCAGCACCATGAACTTCACGCCTGCGGTGGCGAGCAGCTCGGCGACTGCCTTCGTGGTCTTCTTGGCACGGTCCTCGTAGGCACCGGCGCAGCCGACCCAGAAGAGGTACTCGTAGTCCTGGAACGAATCGGCGTCCTGGCCGAAGACCGGGATGTCGAAGTCCATCTCGTTGATCCAGTTGAGGCGGTCCTTGGAGTTCTGGCCCCACGGGTTGCCCTTGTTCTCCAGGTTCTTGAACAAGCCGGCGAGCTCGGACGGGAACTCGGACTCGATCAGCACCTGGTACCGGCGCATGTCGATGATGTGGTCGACGTGTTCGATGTCGACCGGGCACTGCTCGACGCACGCACCGCAGGTGGTGCAGCTCCACAGCACCTCGGGGTCGATGATGCCGCCTTCGATGGCGTCGGCGACGAGCTTGCGATCGGCTTCGTCGCGAGCATTCTGCGGAATGGCGTCGAGCGCCTTCTGGTCGACGTTGCCCTCGGCATCGACGAGTCCGACCTCGTCGCCCGCCATGTCCTTCTTGCCGCCGGCCAGCAGGTACGGGGCCTTGGCGTGGCTGTGATCGCGCAGCGACATGATCAGCAGCTTGGGGGAGAGGGGCTTGCCGGTGTTCCAGGCGGGGCACTGCGACTGGCAGCGGCCGCACTCGGTGCAGGTGGTGAAGTCGAGCCAGCCCTTCCAGCTGAAGTCTTCGATCTTGCCTGCACCGAACGCGTCGACGTCGGGATCGGCCTCTTCCATCTCGAGGACCTTGCCGCCGGACATCATCGGCTTGGCGGCACCGAGGGCGACGGTGCCGTCGTCCATACGCTTGAAGTAGATGTTCGGGAACGCGGTGAAGCGGTGCCACGCGACGCCCCAGTTGATGCGGGTGCCCACGATGTAGAGCCAGATCATGCCGGACATCAATTTGATGAGGGCGAAGATCGACACCATGTTGGAGTTGGCGGGCAGCAGCTCGGCGAGGCGCATCGTGAAGAAGTCGGTGTAGGGGTTCGCGTGTCCGTAGGTGGCGATCTTGCCTGCCTTGACGAACACCATGCCCAGGCCCTCGATGAGGACAACAGCCTCGACGAAGTAGGCGGCCTTGAACCCGGAGCCGGCGAAGCGTGACTGACGCTCGGGCTTACGCGGGTGGTTGAGCTGGCGAATGATGATCAGCGTGGTGATGCCGATGACGGTGCCGAGACCGAGCAGCTCGTCGATGAGGTGGTACGCCGCGGTATCGCCGACGATGGGCCAGTGGAACTCGGGGTTGAACGTCTGGCCGTAGGCCTCGAACCAGACGAACGCGCCCAGCATGAAGCCGATCATGACCAGCCAGTGCGCCCAGCCGACGGTGCGGTACTTGACCATCTTGGTGTGGGCCAGGAACTCGACGACCATCTGCTTGAAGCGCGGCACGATGGGACGCCACCGATCGGGGGCAGGCTGGCCGAGTCGGACAGTCTTGAACATTCTCAGTGCGCCGCCGAGGAAGGCGTACCAACACACGAGGCTGAGCAGAGCACCGACTGTGCCCAACGTGATCGTCAGGGCGTTCATGTCGCGGCCTTTCGTTCAGTGGCAGCTGGAGCAGCTACCGCGGGTCCAGCCCGTCGAGAGGAATACAGCGATGTTACCTGCCAGTAGATCGCGAAATCTACCGACGGGTAACTTAGGTCAGAATCGCCTGGAGCGACGCTGGTGGTTGCGTGCACGAGACCGTCCGACGGGTGGGCTGAACTCGTCAGTAGGTTGTCGCCCGCATCACGTTAGGCGTACGGGCTTGTGACTCCTGCGAGAAGGCAGACCTAACCCGGCCGAATCGGCCCGATGTCCGAGGTTTACCGACGGCTGCGGCGTGGAAGAAAAAGGCCGGTTAAACCGAACGAAAGTGCGATCTTTCTGTCCGATTCGGGCGTTGTGATTGTTCATAACTTTTCGGACACGGTAAAGGGTCGGTAGCACAACGACCGGTCTGATTGATGGTTTACACTGCCTGTGGACCAGAGGTGCGAGGACGTCATTCGGGGTGATGTCGCGTTCGACGGTTTGCCGCCAAAAGCACTGCAGCACATGCACAGAAACGGAACACAACACCACATGAAACTCAGCAAACTGGTCGTCACCTCGGCTCTCGTAGCAGTTGCTACGGGTCTGGCCAGCGGAACCGCCTACGCGCAGCCCGACACCAGCGCCACGACCCCCGACACGAACTACTCCGTCGAGCTCGAAGACCGCACCATCGTCACCACCATCGATGCGGGCGTCTTCAAGGTTGCCGACGACGGCAAGACCGTCGACGTCCTCGACGCCGCCGACAACACACTCGTCACCCTCCCGCTGTCGTTCAACCTCGGCGGACTGAACTTCCCGTACGAGCAGAACGTCGACGACAACGGCAAGACCCTGCGTCTGGTGCCGCAGCTCGACTTGACGAAGGCCTCGGCCAACTCGCGCAGCATCGGCGCGACGACTGTCGCCTCGCCCGAGGAAAACCTCAAGGCGCAGCAGAACTTCTCGTCGCAGCTCGGAATTGCCACCGCAATCGGCGGATTCACAGGAACCGCTATCGGTGCCCTCGCTGGTGGACTCGGATTCCTGGGTGGACCGGTTGGCTTCGCTTCGGTCCCGCTGGGCGCGACCGTCGGCGGGATCGTCGGTACCGTCATCGCAGGTGGCCCGACCCTGGTCGTTGCCGGCATCGACCTTCTCAACACTCTGAATGCGGCCCCCGGAACTTCGGCTTGGGCTAAGTAGTCACAGCGCATTCTTCGAAAGAACCCACGATCTCGTCGAGGTCGTGGGTTCTTTTGTGTTGTCAGGCAGCAGGATTGGTGGCGACGGCTGCGGTCGATGCGTCGGCTTCGAGGAATGCGATGGGCGTCGAGCAGGCGGCGCGCAGTGCCCGTCGGATGGTGTCGGCATCGACGACGTGCGAGTGGAACGACGCGGCGACGCGAATGGAGTCGCGTAGCCGTGCGGTCGTCAGGGTGATGTGTCCGTGGCTCGCGGGTGCCACCATGACTCGGTACGAGCCCTGTGTCTCGCCGACGAAGGCGATGTCGTTCAATCGCCCATGCCGACCCATGTCGGACAAGGCCAGACGAATGGTGTCGGATGCGGTGGGAGGCGGGGTGTCGGTCGCGCGGGCGGAGCGCAACCTGGCCAGTTTCGAGCGAAGTGCGACCAGCATCAGGTTTGCGATCGGGTGCCCGCAGTCGATGATTCGTCGCCATTGGCGGGACAGGAGAACGGTGTCGGTCGTGTCGGGGAGGTAGACGTCGATACCGGCCGACAGGTTCGCAAGGGTTGTCAGCTCGGGTGGTAGGTACCGGCGGACGTCGAACAGCACTTTGGCGACATCGTCGACGGCCAGTCCTTCGGCGCGCAGTGCGGCATCGAGGGCGGCGAAGAACAGGATCGAGATCGACTGCCCGGGTCGGTGGTCGTCTCGCCACCTCGCGAGTTCTCGGGTGCACTCGATCGTGGCGGCCGCGGCCACCACCTCGACGGGTGAGCCTGCGGCGGTCGACGCCGCCTGTGTAGATGCTGTCTGTGTGGACCCGTGACCGGCCGACCCGCCGCCTGCATGCTTACGTCCGCACACGCTGATACCCGGGAGAACGCGCGAGCGCAGTAGCCGGGCAACTCGCCTGGGATCGGTTCCGAAACTGCGCATCGCCGCTACGGCGAGCGGGTGACGCGTCTGCGCTGATGTCGCCCAGCGGGGCACTATGCCGTTGCGCGCGTCGGGATCGGCCAAAGTGTGGGAGAGGTTGATGATCATCTGACCGTCGCCGAGCCCGTGATCCATGTAGAACACCACGTGGTCGCCGCGCACCGTGATGGACAGTGGCTCGGCGGGGTCGTGCGTGGCCAGTAGCTGCGACATCGCGGTGTCGTAGTCGTCCTCGGTGATCGCGGAGTCTTCCCGGACGGCGTTCAGCGGGGCGTCGGGATCGTATCGCCAGCGACGGGTGCCGGAATCTGGACGTAGGCCCACTCGCGCGGCCGGGCCGATGCTCATCGTCGTGCGTAGCGCCCGGCGGATCCCGTCGACGCCACCATGATCGACAGGACCGAAAGCCACCACGGTCCAGTTACCCGCAAGCGCGACATCGGTCTCGTGAACCGTGACGTGCGAGGGAAAGACCACGTTCATCGCGTAGGTCCCTTCCGATAGACGGCTTTACTTCTTGTTTATGAAAGCCTCAGGAGCAGTATGAACTCAAATGGGTATTCCAGCCAACTCTGAGTACGATGTAATGGAGTCAAACAAACTATTGGACAGGAAACCGGAGTTGTGGACGGAGTCAGCGAAGTGCACGTACTCGCGGTCTCGCTGTCGACATCGGTGGGCGGAACCGATCACAGTCTGCGAAACGTGGCGCTGGCATTACAGCCTCTGGGCGTGAACGTCACGCTGGGCGCACCCGGTGGCAGCGACACCGAACAGTGGTGGCGTGCCGCCGGCCTGTCGTTCCTTCCACTCGACCTGCCGCAACGCATCGGAATTCATCGTCAGGGCGAGAAGTCTCTGCATCCCCTCGGCGGGCTCGCGGCGCAGGTACCGAAGAGCGCACGCACGGTGTCGAAACTTCGGCGAGCTGCCCGCGACTTCGACGTCGTACATTCCAACCATCTGCTGCTGCATCCCGACGCGGTTCTCGCGTCCCGACTCGCACGCACCCCGGTCGTCGTCGAATTTCACGACATCGTCCCCGCCGGGCCGGGGCGCACGCTGCTCGCCGCGATCGCGACAACGGCAACCCACACGGTGGCCGTCAGCACAGCTGCAGCACTGCAACTCCCGACGCGTGCGCGTGGACGGGTGAGCGTGGTGCACCAGGGAATCGACACCACGGCCTTCGCGCCGGGTGCCGGTGACCCGGCTCTGCGGGCCGACATGACCGCCGACCCCGATGCTCCACTGATCGCAGCCGTCGGCCGGATCGATCGCGAGAAGAAGCTCGACGTACTGATCGACGCCGTGGCGTGGGTGCGTCGGTCCGGAGTCGACGCGCATCTGGCGATCGTCGGCGCGCCCAGCGAGGACGACGGTGGCTACCTCGTCGAGTTGCAGCAGGCCGCGGAACGGTTGCTGCCCGGCGCGCATCGTTTTCTGGGCCGCACAGATGCGGTGGCGTCGACGTTGCGTGCCGTGGATGTGTTGGCCTGCCCGTCACAGGACGAGCCCTTCGGGCTCATCGCCCTCGAGGCACAGGCCTGTTCGGTGCCGGTCGTGGTGAGCGACACCGGGGGCCTGGTCGATTTCGTCTCGCACGAGCGAACCGGCCTCGTTGCCCGAACCGGCGACGTCGACTCGCTGGCCAGGCAATTGTGCAGGATGCTGACCGATCGCGGCCTGGCCGCCACCCTCGCCGAGGCCGCGCGAGGGCAAGCCGTCGGACAGTTCGATTCCCGACATCGCGCGAAGCGTTTCGCCGACATCTACAGTTCAGCAATCGGGAAGAAGCGCATCACATGACGTGACGCATCGGCTCTGCAGCAGAGCCGACGACGCAACCCAGCCGTGCGGATGTCGGGGCATCCGCACGCACACGCTCGTACCGAATCGGAGTTCTTGATGCTCGACCACATGGCCCCCGGCGTCCCGCGCCGCCGCACCCCGCAGCGGGTCGGCGTTGCCGTTCTTGCCGCGACTGCGACCGCGACCCTGGCCGGGGCCGGCTGGGTCCTCGCACCCAGGCGGTCGCCGGAACCGCTGCGCGCAGCAGAGCGGTTCGTCGACGGCGACCTCATCACCGTCGTCGTGGGAACCGTGGGCAGACCGTCGCTGTCGGGCACGGTCGAGGCCGTGCTCGCGCAGTCCTACCCGGCCCTGGAGATCGTGGTGGTGGACAACGCACCCACGTCGGGACGGGTGGACGACGCGTTGAGGTCGATCGACGATCCCCGCTGCATCGTCGTGCGTGAGCCGCGCCGCGGGGTCTCGCGAGCCAGAAACACCGGTGCCCGGCACGCGTCGGGCCGCGTGATCGCCTTCACCGACGACGACGCCGAACCGGATTCGCAGTGGCTCGCTTCCGTGGCGCAGGTGTACTCGGCAGATCGAGACGGTGTGGTGGCCGGGGTGACCGGACGGGTCGTCGGACTGGCGGTCGAGACCGATCAGCAGCGGTGGTTCGAGGAATCGGGGCTGTTCGAGAAGGGATCGACGCGCACGGTCTGGACCCTCGCGCCGACCGGATCGATCGACGAAGAACTGGGTGCACGCGGCACCGCAGCACTGTTCCCCTACACGGCCGGGGAGATGGGCAGCGGCAACAACATGTCGTTCCGAAAGACTGCCTTCGACTCGCTCGCGGGATTCGACGAGAGGATCGGACCGGGCACGCCCACCAAAGGCGGTGAGGACCTCGAGCTCTTCCGACGGGCGGTACTTCGCGGGGGAACGATCGTCTACGACCCGACGGCCGTCGTCGGCCATCATCATCGAGCCGATCACGAAGCGTTGCGCGAGCAGATGTTCGGGTACGGAAGCGGAATGGCCGCCATCGTCACCAAACTCTTCCTCGACGGCGGAGCTCCGGCCCGCGCACTGCTCGGCCGGCTCCCGACCGCATTCCGCATGCTTCTCGCACCCGAGGAGAACCGCTTCGCGGACGGGGCTCCGCCGATGCCTCGCGACCTCAAGCTCACCGAGCTCTACGGCTACCTGTGCGGGCCGTTCCTGTACGTCAAGGCCATCATGGTCCGCGGCTCCGGGATCAATTCATGACGGTAACCGACACCGCCGACGCACCCGATGACACGGTAGGTCGAGCCGATCTGACGCGCCCCGACTCGAGCTACCGCGGGGCGCAAGCGCTGCTGTTCGCTGCCGCAGCGGTCGCCATCGCGTCGACGGTGCTGGCCATCCTCGCCGGATCCGATCACGCGGGTGCGGTACCCAACGGGCTCCGGGTAGCCGTGGTCGTCGCCGCCGTGACGCTGTTGCCCGGGGCACCCATCGCGGTGCTGCTGCGCCTCCGACAGCCGGCACTGGTCGGTTCGGTGACTGTCTCGATTTCGTTCGCGACGATGCTGATCATCGCGCAGGCCGAGGTCGTCACCGGGAATCTGCGTCCGGTGACGGTGCAGCTCTACATCTGTGCGGTGTCCGCCGCGCTCATTCTGTGGGCGTCGCGAACGTTGGTGCCTGCGGTGCCTCGACCGCGCCCGGACCGGACTGCGGTGGTGACCCGGTACGCACTGCTGGGCGCGGTGGCCGTCGCCGTCGTGCTGTTCGCTCACGCGACGAAGGTGCTCAGGCCGCAGGCGTCCGGGGCATTGGGTGTCATCACCCACATCGGCTTCAGCTACCTCGTCGCGTTGGTGATCGTGGCGGCCGTGATCGCCGTGGCGCTGTCGCGGGCCCGACTCGACCCGGTGGTACTCGGCGCGGCCGGTCTCGCTCTGATCATGTTCACCACGATGTACGTGTCGTTGGCCGACGGCGTCACGTCGATCCCGACGGCGTACACCCATCGCGGGCTGATCGACATCATCGCGTCTCTGCAGGGTCTGCCACCACCGTCGGACGCGCGATTCAGTTGGGCCGGATTCTTCTCTGCCGGAGCTCATATGTCGGGTGCCGGCGCGCTGTCGGACCTGTCCCCGATGCTGCTGTGGGCTCCGCTCTTCTACGGCGGCGTGACCATGTTGCCGCTGTACTCGATCGCGCTGTCGCTGACCGGGCGCAGGCGCGTGGCGTGGATCGCGGTGATCCTCTACCTGTCGTTCAACTGGTACCAGCAGGACTACTTCGCGCCACAGCCGACGGCGACCATGCTGTACCTGACCATCTGCGCCTTGCTGCTGTGGCAGTTGCGCAGTGCGCCCCTGCCGTCGGCCCCGCGGTCGTGGCGTCGGTGGATCGTCACGGTGCCGCGGCGAACTCTGGGCACGGTCCCCGGTGTCGGTGCCGGCCGCACCCTCGCGATCGAGGCGCTGATGATCGTCCTGATCGCGGCGATCGTCATCACTCACCAGCTGACGCCCATCGTGTTGATCGCGGCGCTGTTCCTGTTCTCACTCACCGGAACCACGCGGTACCGACTGCTGTGGCTGTTCGCGGTCGCGCTGTTCGTGGCCTGGTTCAGTTACGGAGCCGTCGACTACTGGAAGGGCCACCTCGCGTACGTGCTCGGCGATGTGGGTCAGGTGTCGGGCGCGGTGCAGGGCGGCGTCAGCGACCGGATCGGTGCCGATCCGCTGTACCAGAAGATGCAGTATCTGCGGTTGGCGGCGTCGGGCGCGCTGCTGATGTTCGCGTTCGCCGGTTGGCTGACCTATCGCCGACGCAAGACGTGGCTCATCGGCGGCTTGCTCTGCATGGTGCCTTTCGGTTTGGTGCTGGTGCAGAGCTACGGCGGTGAGGTGGTGATCCGGTGCTTCGTGCTGGCGTCGCCGTTCATCGCGCCCTACGCCGCGGACGCGTTGGTGCGCACCTTCGCGATCATTCGACGGTTCACGGGTCGATCGGCCCAGCCGCGGCACTGGTCGCGCACCGTCGCCGCGACCGCGGCAATCCTTGGAATTGCCTTGATACTGACGGCAACTCGCGGGTTGAACACCTCGTTCGAGCACACCGACGAGGATCAGATCCGATACGGAGACGCATTGATGCGGTCGGTTCCGCAGGGCTCGGAAATCATGGTCATCGGAACGGCGGCCGGGCTCGTGTCCGCACGCTACTTCGACGACGTCAGAGTGGCGACCATGGAATCGTTCGAGTGCCTCGACGATCTCAGCGGGTGCGTTCGAAAGGAGAACCCGGACTTCGTGTTCACCACTCGACAATCGTCGGCGCAGATCTACCTGCAGTACGGATATTCGCAATCGGTCGTCGACCAACAGCTGGGCATGCTGGTCGGATCCGACGAGTATCGCGTGGTTGTCGAAACCGCCGACCTGACCATTCTGCAGAATGCGTCCACCCCACCGGTGGTGCTCAAATGACCGATCTGTGGCTCGGCTTCCTCGCATTCGGTGCCCTGTTCGCGGCGCTGATCGTCTCGTCGGTACTGCGCGAACGCGAGGTGCCCTCCGACGGTGCGATCAGGCGCGGCGGCAGCGGACGCATCAACCGCGCGGTGGTGCTCTCCGCGACACTGATCGTGTTGTTGCTCCTGGCCGCAGTCGTCGTGATCGTGCGGTTCCAACAGATCGCGATCTGGGAGTGAGAATCGGACGCGGCCTGTCGGTGGCCCTGCTGGTCGTGGCGACGACGGTGTCCTGTGCGCAGTCGAGCGGACCCGGACCCGCGTTGGTCAGCAGCGAACGGTGCGACCCCATGGCCGACGACGTCATGTCGGGTGAAGCCGTGCCCCGGGAGGACCTACCGGGGTGGCGGCAGACCTTCGTCGACGATTTCGACCGGTGCGATCTCGGTGACGACTGGGGTGCGTACTACGGCCAACCCGGAGGCGACCCGGCCAGTTGGTGGGAGTACGAACAGGCCTCGGTCACCGGTGGCGCACTGCGGCTGCGCGCCGAGCAGAAGGACGGCCGCTGGGTGACCGGCGGCGTCTCGAATTCGCCTGTGTCACAGACGTACGGTAAGTGGGATGTGCGGATGCGTGCGGACCGATCCGACGAGATCAGCTACCACATTCTGCTGTGGCCCGCCGACGAGGTGTGGCCACCGGAGATCGACATCGCCGAGAGCGCCGACGGGACCAGGCAGACGATGTCGTCGTTCCTGCACTGGAGCGGTCCAGAAGGAGACCGTCACTTCTCACAGGCGAATCTGCAGTTGGACACCAACGACTGGCAGACCGTCGGAGTGGAATGGGACCCCGAGCAGATCAGGTATCTGGTCAACGGAAAGGTCTGGGCGCGAACACCACTGGGAGCATCCATCCCGGACAAGCCGATGTGGTTGGGTATCCAGGCCCAGGCGGGCGCCTGCACCAAGCTCGAATCCTGGGGTGTCGGAGAATGCGGCCTGGCGGGAACACCCGACGTCGCGAACGTGGATGTGGACTGGGTGTCGGTGTACGAATCGGACGGGACACCGTCCGCCGTGGAGGACACGCCGTCGGGATCGGTTCTGCTGGAACAACAGAACTGACCCGCCTGCCTACGACGTACGAACCGTCAGGCCCGGGTTCTCGGCGAGAATGTCGTTGATCGGCGTCGCGAACAGTTCCGGACGCTGACCCTGCAGCATGCTGACGACGGTCGCGATCTCGCACGAGGGTTGATCGCCCACGTTCGACGCGTTCGCGATGCCCACGGCGAGCGTGCCACTGACGATGGGGCCACCGCTGTCGCCGCGCAGCGCGCAGATCGACGTGGAGAAGCTGCGGTCCAGGACATTGCCGCCCATGGTGACGTGCTGGCCCGTCGACAGGATTGTGCCGCAACTGAATCCGGTGGTGGCTCCGGATTTGCAGACCGGCGCGCCGACGACCGGATCCACCGTGCCGGTGATCAACAATGGGCCGGACCCGGGAACTCGCATCGCGTTGCTCTCGAATTCCCCGGTGTTGCCGTCGTCGATGTCGATGAGCGCATAGTCGTTGTGCGCCCGGCTGGTTCGATAGAACGAGCCGAACTTGGAGCCGACGAGGCTGCCGTACATGGGGTACGCGCCCGTCGTGACGGCTGAACCGGTGCTCGACTCGCCCGGATCGCAGTGTCCTGCAGTGATGTTGACGGCACCACGCGTCGGATCGACGGCATTGAAGCCCAGTGAGCAACGCAGACCGGCCCCGGCCGGGGTGCCGGCGAGAAAGCTGTCGCCGCCGAGATACGAACTGGCACGAATGGGCCCTGCGGTGAGCGAGGGATCGAACGGCACCCGGTCGAGGAGCGGACCGAAGGCATCGAGGACGGGGGCCGGGAGATCGAATACAGCCGGGTCGATCACGAATCCGGCCGCCGTCGCCGCGTCGACCACATCCGCGTGGGACGGTCCGTCGGCGACCGCGACGACCGGCAGCCCGGCCGCGTCGAGATTGCCACGGACCGCCGGGCCGACGGCGGCGGTGAACTCGGCCAAGCGGCGCGCTGCGTCGGCGCGGTCGAGAAACTGCTGAGGGCTGAGCCCGAGATCGCGTGCCACAGCGTCGGCCAGTGACGCCGGTTCGGGCGGTGCCGCAACGGCAGTGGGAGTGGATACCACCGTCATGAAGAGCAACGAGACAGCAGTGACCGATAGTGCACACGCACGGCGACGCATAACGACCTTCCCCCCGGGCATCGAACGATGTGATGCCGTTCACTTCGCACACGAACTATAGGGGGTCGGAGGCCTCGCGCGTACCGCTTTACCCGGTTCGGACAGTAGCTCCGGTCGCGCTCGTGACCTGATCGATGGGAATGCCCAGGCTGGCGGTGCCGCCGAACTGCGCCAGCGCGAGGTTCGCCTCGGTGCAGTCGGGTGCTCCACCGCTGTTGGATCCGCTGGTGATGCCGAGTGCCAGCGTGCCGGTGACGATGGCCCCGCCGCTGTCACCGGCCAATGTGCATGCGGTGCTGGCGAAGCCGCGCACGGTGCGCGACGTGCCGTCCTCCATGAAGAGCTGCGTCTCGACGCGATCGGCAGCCACCACTCCACACGTGAACGACGACGACTGCCCGGATTTGCAGACGGGTGCGCCGATGACGGGGGATGCCGTTCCGGTGACGGTGACGGTGCTGCCGTTGGCCCCGCGAACGGTGGGACGGTCCAGCCCGGCCTTCTGTCCGGCGGCGTCGAGGCCGATGACCGACCAGTCGAGGCCGTCCGGTGCTCCCAGGCTCGAGCGATCGAACGAGCCGATCTGGGAGCTGCGCGCGATGTCGGCCGGATCGGGCAGGTACACCGGTGCTCCGCCGGCGCCCGTGGCCTTGTTCGGATTGCAGTGTCCCGCAGTCAGATTGACGGCACTACCGTCGGCGTCGACGGCATTGAAGCCGAACGAGCAGATGCTGATCTCGGTCGGCGGTGCGTCGGCAATCGGCCCGGCGGTGGTGACGTACGTGTCGCCGCCCATCGGTGCCGGGTCGGCCGGCTTGTTGCCACCGGGGGAGAGCATCACCTTGATGTTGGCCAGCAGGGTCGGCAGGTTCAGGGCCTTGCCGATCGGACTGTTCGCCACATTCAGCACGATCTGGTTGTCGATGAAGTCGATGGCTGTGCCGTTGATCTGCTCCGAGATCTCACGCGGGAGGCCGGCGATCCACGAGTTCAGATCTGCCAGCGACTTCTCCAGCCCGTCCGCGGACACCGGCGACTGCGCGGTGGCATAGCCGTCCTTGGCGACGGCCTGCGCGGCCGCGGGAGAGGTGACGGCAACGACGGCATTACCGTCGGGCCCGATCCAGGCACCGGCGAAATCGGCGGGTCGGCTCGCCCGGAAGTCCGAGGCGTAGGCCGACAGCTCCTGTGCACGCGCCGCACGATCGAGGTATTCCTGCGGGGAGATCTTCAGATCTCGCTGCACGGCTTCGACGAGCTCTCGCGGAAGCTGATCGGCGGGCGACTGAACCACAGGTTCGGCTGCCGCTGTTCCGGAGAACGAAGCAAGAAGTACGAAAGCCGTCGAGCACAGCACTGCAGTACGCAGAGCCCCGGTGTTACGCATGAAATCCCTTCATCGGGTGCTTGGCATCAGCGCCCCACCCTAGGGCATGCGCTACCGGACCAATGTTTTCCCTGCTCAGGGCTCCGGGTTCGTTGCTGAGGTGGTCGTCGTGGTCGTCGTAGTGACCGGAGTCGTCGTTTCCGCCGGCGTCGTCGTTTCCGGAGTGGTAGTCACCGCGACGGGCGGTGTCGTGACCACCGGAGGCGGTGCCGGTGTCGGTTCCGGAGCAGGCGGCGGCGCAGGCAGGGGAGCCGGTTGGGGCGGGGTGTACTCCTCGGCCGTCGGCTCCTGCACCACCTCGGGAGCGGCCGCGGGAACCGTCGTCGTGGTCGGTGCGGTAGACGGCACCCGCGCGGAGGTGGTGACCGGTGATCCCGCGTCGGTGACGGTGGGCGGTGTCGTGGCGGGTCCGCTGCTGAACACCCCACTCAGGGCTGCGATGACGAGAACGATGACCACGCCCGCACCGGCACCGGCGATGATCGTGGTGACGGTACGCGAGCGCTCGCTGCGTTCCTTCTTGTTCTCGGTCGCCGCACCGGCGAACGCGGTTGCGGCGTACTGCTGGGTCGCCGTGTCGGAACCGTCGGGATCTCCGGCCGGAACGATGGGCTCCGAGCGCAGCTGGGACGGGCCGAACACCGGTGCCACCGCCGGTATCGCCTCGGAGAACGCGAGGGGCGGCGGCGGAGCGACCACCGGGATCGCGTCGGTATCGAGCGAGTCCGTGCCGTCGTTGCGAGTGACCACCGGCGCTGCGCCGGTCACCAACGAGTTGCCGTCGACGTCCTCGATCTCGGCGATGTTCAGTGCGCCGCGAGCCGCAGCGAGCGGCTCGACGAGCAGCGCGCCTGCGGTGCGCTCGCCGATGTCGGCGACCACCGAAGGTAGGGCAGCACTGCCGCCGGTGAGCACGACCGTGCCGGTCGACGGCACGTCGAGCAGGCCCAACGTCGGCGCGATCAGGTCTGCGAACTCGGCGCGGGTGACCGTCGTGGTATCCGAGACGCCGGGCAGCTCCACCGCGATCGTGGCCACGTCCGCGGTGCTCAACGTGTGTTTCGCCTGCTCGCAGGACGCGACGACACCGGTGAGAGAAGCCAGGACTGCGGCGTCGGACAGGTCGAGGTGTTCGCGATCGGTCACCACGTGATCGAACAGGGCATCGGTGAACACGTCACCGCTGACCGCGGTGGTGCGCTCGGTGCCGCCGCCCGGATACGTCGAGATGTCGGTGCCGGTGGCCCCGATGTCGATCACCGTGACGGCAGCCCCCGGGCTCGGCTGAGCGAACGCGCTCGCGGCCTTGGCCTCGGGAACCAATGCGACGTCGGTGAGACCGGTGTGATCGAGGGCGTCGCGCAGCAGAGCGATGTTCTCGCGTGGCCATCGCGTCGGGTACGTCATCGTCGTGACGGGCGTGGACGCTGATTCGGACGTCTCGGAGAACATGCTCACGAGGCAGTTGGCGGCGTTGGCCATCAGATCCTCGGCGCGATACGCGTCGGCATCGGGTTCGAGATCTTCTTGCTTGCCGACCAGATCGACGAAGCGAGTGAACGGCGCGGTGTCGACGGACTCTCCGAGATGGGCGCGGCCGTCGTCGTCGAACCTCAGTGTCGTCGGCAGTACGACGACGGTGGGTTCGAACGCGGTCGAGTCGCGATACACCGCAACGGACCTGGTGTTGCCGATTGTGATTCCGAGATGCCCGGCACCGCTCATGGAGTGCCGCCCGTCGTGGCTCCGGCCGGAGCTCGGTCCTGCGGAGCGAGACGTCCGGCCTGGGTGTTGTCGTCGGCGTTCTCGTCGGGGGTGGGCTTCGGCGGGTCCTCGGCGGGTTCGTCGTCGGGCAGCTCGGGTCCGACTGGTTCGTCGTCGGTCGGCGGCGTCGTGGTGGGGTCCTCGGTCTCGGTGGCCTCCGGAAGGTCGACGGCGGGTCGCGTGTCGACCTCGGCCGCGTCGCGTTCGGAACGTCGCTCTCGGGTCGGGTCCGTAGCCGTGGTCGTGGTCTCCGGCGTGATGATCGGTGCGGGCGGGACGGCAGGGACGAGTTCGGCTGCCGGTTCGACGACGGCGGTGGGGAAGTCGATCGGCCCACCCGACCGGATTCCCGACGTCGTCGTCGGGGGAGCCACCTGAGCGTTCTCGATGGTGGGCACCGGGGTGTCGGCGGATGTGCCGAGCTGCAATGCGATCACACCGGCACCGACCGTCAGCGCCGCTGCGAACGCCGCGGCGGCGAACAGTGGGGCGGTGAACAGGGGGCGACGGTCGGCGCGGGTCGGTGCGCCGACGACGGCGAGGCGTTCGGTGACGGCGTCGACCGGGTACCGGGCAGCCAGAAGCGCTGCACCACGAGCCGCGGCGACGGCGGTGTCCTTCTTCTCCATGGTTGCTCGCATCGACGAGTTCCAGGCGGCCAGCGCCTCCTCTTCCGATACGAGCCCAACGTGCGCCAACCCGTGCCCGTTCATGGCCGCACGCAGGGCGAACACCTGCTCGGCGGTCCAGCGGGCCGGGTAGGTGGCGGCCGCAGCGAGATCGCCGGGGCGCAGATCGATCGACGACGCCACCTCGGTGAGCAGGCACAGCAGCGCCATCGACGTCAGCTGCTCGGCGGGGAA
Source organism: Rhodococcus sp. 05-2255-1e (assembly GCF_002259025.1). Classification (NCBI taxonomy): domain Bacteria; kingdom Bacillati; phylum Actinomycetota; class Actinomycetes; order Mycobacteriales; family Nocardiaceae; genus Rhodococcus; species Rhodococcus sp. 05-2255-1e. The sequence continues at coordinate 478,816 of NZ_NOZE01000033.1, forward strand.
GACGGTGCCCCGGCTACCGGTGACGCCGTCGCCGAGCGCGTCGAGGAAGTGCGTGTACGCCTCGGAGTCATTGGCGGTGGCGTCACCGAGTGAGACGGTGCCGTCGGGGTGAGTGTTGAGCACGGTCGAGTGCAGGGACGCCAGATGCAGGGAGGTGCCGGGCGCGATGGGGCGCGACACGGCCGCGACGGCCTGGTCATCGTCCAGATAGAGGCCGACGTCCGGTGCGCCGATACTCGCCCCGCCGGGCTGCTCGGTCATGCGGGCTGCTCGGTCATGGGGATATCTACCTGTCCTGGGCTCGGAGTCGATGTTCGGTCGTTATGTCGCTTCGGATCCTCACACAGTTACACCCGCAGTAGGGGGCATCAGCGTGCCGAGGTCAGGTGGTCGATGTTCCGTAGCCCATCGCCCGCAGCATCGAGATCAGTTCCGAGCGCGACCCGGCTCCGAGCCTGCGGCGGATGCGAGCCACATGATGTTCGACGGTTTTCGGGGAGATGTAGAGCCGGCTGCCCACCTCGCGGTACGTGACGCCGAGAACCAGCAACTCTGCCACCTCGGCCTCCCGTTCGCTCAGAGATCCCGACGGCTGCGGCGTCGTCCCGTCGGTCTCCCGCTGATGCGAGCTGGGCTGACGCAACGACCGGGCGATGTGCAGTAACGAGGTGGCCGTGGCGGTGTCGGCGACGGTCAGCGCGGCCTCGCTCGCCAACCGGGCACCGTCCCACGGCAGGCCGAACGCGGTGAGGGTGCGCGCCGAGAGTTCGACCTCGGCGGCGTCGGGCCTGCCCTGTAGAACGCCGAGCCACGCCCGCCCCGCCGCGGCGAGTGCGGAACTGTACGGGTGCGTCGGAGCGGCGGACGCGAGGGCCTTCGCGTGCGGCACCAGGGCTTCGGGCGTCTGCGCCACGATGGCGGCCTGCACCTGATACCAATGCAGCGCCGATGCCCAGACCGGCGGATCGCCCAACGCGGCGAGCAGCGTCGTGGCCTGCGACACGAGGTGCTCGACGCGATCGAACTGGCCCACTCGTGTTGCGGCCAGCACCAATTCGCCGAGGGGCAAGAGCGAGAACAGGTCGATCGAGTACGCGGCGACGACGTTCTGCGCCTGGGTCCACGCCGTGACGAGAGATCCGGCGTCCCCGGACCTGCGGGCCAACCCCACTCGAATGCCGTGCAGGAACAGGTGATTGCGCACGTGCGAGTCGGGGATCTCGAGCGGGTCGACCAGGTGGCAGGCCTGCGCGGCGTCTCCTCTCAGCATGGCCGCCCAGCCGCCGATGAGAACGAGCCGCGTGTGGGCCTCGGATCCCGGCCGCAGCTCGGGTAGCGCACGAGCGATGACGGAGTCGACGCGGGCGAGATCACCGCAGTGCACGGCATGCAGAGCGGCCACCGCGGCCGCCGAATCCGGAGCGCACCAACGATCGGACGGCGCGGCCGTCAACGTGACCGCGCGCATCAGCGAGTTCGTCGCCGCACTCGACGCCGCAGCGCTGCGTGAGTCGATCGAACCGAGGACCCCGTCGACGAGCAACGCACCCGACGCCGTACTCGACGTCGGTGCCAGCGATGCCACGACACTCAGTGCGCGGTCGGCAGCCGGGCGGTCGCCTGCGGCAGCGGCCGACAGGGCAGCCCAGACCGCATCGGTCCCGAGTCGATCCGTCCCGAGCCAGGCGAACAATTGCGCACTGCGCGAGACCATTCCGCGCTGCGCGGCGACCGACGCCGAGACCCTGACTGCCGTGCGTAGATCGACCTGCGTGTGATCGGTGGCCGCGTCGAGGATCTCGTCGGCGCGACGGCCTGCCTCGTCGAGGTGTCCGGTCGCGGCGGCCACCTCTGCCCGCCGCGCGGCGAGCGCCGACGGGTCGAATCCCGCCGCTGCTGCCGCGTCGTACAGCTGGCCAGCGGACTCTACGGGAGTCGAATCGCCTTGTCCAGCAAGGAAATCAGCAAGGTCTGCGCGTACGACCCCGTGCGTCGCCAACGCCCGCGCGGCCGAGGCGTCGAGCAGACCGGATTGCGCCGCAACCTCGGTGATGCGGTCGAGCAGCACCCGGCATCGACGCTCCCCGATCATCTCGGTCAGGGGACCTTCGGCGGACGGAATCAATGCGCCCGTGGCGTCGAGAAGACCGGAGCTGCAGGCGATATCGACGACCGTCTCCGCGTCGGCCGGCCGCGTCACGAGCTGCGCCGCCGTAGCCGGGTCCGGGACGACGCCGAAGCGAGCCGCGAGCAGCACGGCGCGGGTGTCGTCGGTGGTGTCGACAAGTATCCGGCGATGCTGTTCGGCAACGGATTCGGTGACCGCACGCAGCGGTGTGGGGTCGGACCGTTCGCCCCCGAGCGCGGCCAGTGCTGCGTCTACGGCGACGAGCAGCCCTCCGGTGGACTTTGCGATCGCGCTCGCCAGCGACGCGGAGATCGGCCGAGCGACTGCGGCTGCCCGCGTTGCGATCGACGTCTTGTCCAGCGGTACCAGCGTCAGGCGAGCGGCACCTGCGGACGCGACGAGCTTCTCGATCCGGGAATCGTATCGGCGCGGGGCCGTGGCGAGAACCAGCGTGATGTCCGAACGCGTTGCCGCAGCGGCAATCTCGTCGACGCGGTGGTCCGGCAACAGATGGGCGTCGTCGACCAGAACCGTTGCACCCGATGGCGCATCGGTGACAGTGCCTGCATGCACCGTCGTCGCGGCGGCCGCGACCGCACCGAGCACCGCGGAGCGACCGGAGCCGTTCACCCCGACGACAACATGCACACCGGTGCTCGACGACGCGTCACGAACGAATCGATCGGCGCGCTCGACGCCGACGAGAGCGGATGGGCTGTTGGCCACGGTCGGTCTATCGACCGGTCAGGCCGCCGACGACCCCACCGAGTCCGTCACCCAAGCCCTGACCCACACCTCCGACGACACCGCCGAGGCCCTGCCCGACGCCCTGCCCGACGTCGCCGAGGGTCGGGCCCTGGTACGTCGGTAGCGGTTGTGGCGTGAACTGCGGTGCTTGCGGGACCTGCACGGCCGGGGGCTGGTAGTTGGGCACCGTCGGTGCGGCGATCGACGGGATGGTCGGCACGGTGGCGGCCCCGTTCTGGCCGGGGACCGCGGCCGGCGCTCCGGCGACGGGTGCCCCGGCAACAGGAGCCCCGGTGGCCGGATCGATCTGGGTGACACTGCCGTCGGCGTTGACCACCGTGGTGGGTGCACCCGTGGAGCCGACTGCTGCAGAACCGGTCGGACCGGTCGTGGACCCGACTTCTGCCACCGCGGCCGTGCTGCCGGGAGTCTCGGTGCTCGAGATCTCGGCGTTGGATTCGGCCGGAGTGGTGTTGTCCGAGGTGAGGGCCGTTCCGACCGACAGTCCGCCGCCCGCGAGAAGGGCGAGCACGACGACGGATCCGGCGACCAGGCCTGCCTTCTTGCGTCCGGACATCCCCGATTCCGACGCCACTGCCGTCGGGGTCGGGGCGGGACGCGGGGTAGGACGGGGCATCGGCGCGGCAACGGCGGTCGCGGCGGGAACCGCAGCCAATGCTGCTGCGTCGTCCGCGGCGGTGGCGTCGGCGATGTCGCTGCCGAGGATTGCGGCGCCGATCGCGACGGTCAGTTCGGGGCGAGGCCCGGCCACGACCGGTACTCGCAGTTCGGTCGAGACGAGCTCGGCGACGAGCGGGATGGCCGAGCTGCCGCCGGTCAGCACCACCTGATCGATGTCGGTGACCTCGAGGCCTGCGGCGGCGACCGCGTCACGCACGACTCCGATGGAGGCCAGCAGCGATGCGCGAACGAGGTCTTCGATCTCCGAGCGCACGAGTCGTACTTCGGTGTGCAGCCCCGGCAGGTCCACGGTCAGCGACGTGGAGGTGTCGTAGGACAGCTGTTCTTTGGCCTCGCCGCAGCGGGCGCGCAATTCGACCAATGCACCGACGGTGTCGGGATCGAAGGGATCGAACTCGAACGACTGACTGCCCGAGACGGTGTCGAGTACGTACTGCATGATCTCGTGGTCGAACTGAGCGCCGCCGAACTCCTGCGAATGAACGCCGGTTCCGACGACGCCTGCGTCGGACCCGGTCCGCATCAGCGTGACGTCGAGAGCCGTCGCGCCGAGGTCGTAGACGACCGCGAGACCATCGGACTGGGTTCCACGGGTGACTTCGAGCCAGCGCATCGTGGCGACCGACTCGGGAACGAGCGTGACGTCGGTCAGGCCTGCGCGATCGAGCGCGTCGCCGAGCACCTCGACGGTGTAGGCGGTCCAGCGTGTGGGGTGGGTGACCACCACGGAGGGGGAGGAGTCGACACCGGCGGAGACGTCGGCGACGAGGGCACGAGTGGCGGTGGCGTACAGGTCTTCGGCGCGGTGACTGCGGCCGTCGTCGTCGATCAGTTCGACGGGGTCACCGACGCGATCGGCGAATCCACTGATGAGATGGCGCGTCGAGCGGTCCCACAGGTCGGCGAGACTGGGGGCCGCACCGGGACGAAGATCGAGGGCCGAACGCTTGACCACCGAGGTCACCGGGTCGGTATCCAGGGCGGCGACAGCCGTCACAGTTCCGATCCGTATGCCGAGCCCTGCGTTCATCTGCCGCCACCTTCTTGTCGCACTGCCCTGGTTCCCACCGCCGTTACCCGCACTGTCGGCTCGGTGCCCCGATTCGTTACGTCTCACAGCAGGTTAGAGCGTGCAACGAGGTAAATCCCCTAAAGCGCTCAGATCCCCTAATGCAAGTCCCCTGGCGACCCCCGGGGGAGTAGGGGGATCGTCCCCGTTGGGCGGGGGCTCTTCGGACCATAGCTTTGTGATCAACCACGAAGCATCACTCGTCAAGGAGACTCACATGGCTACCAACGCCGTACTCGATTTCATTCTCGGCCTGCTGCGCGACGACAACGCCGCTGCTGCCTACTGCGCCAACCCCGAGACGACGTTGGCCGCTGCCGGCCTCGGCGGCGTCACCCACGCGGACATCGTCGCGGTGGCCCCCTTGGTTGCCGAGTCGGGACTGTTCGCCGGTGCAGGCAGCCAGCTCTCCGCCATCCTGGGTGCAGGCGGATCCGCAGGCCTCGACGGCGCACTCGCCGGAGGCGCGAGCCTCGGCGGCGGACTGTCGGCCGGACTCGGCATTGCCGCAGGAGCGGTAGCCGGCGGCGGGCTCGCCGCAGGTGGTGCGCTGACCGGTGGAATCGACGTGGCGGGCGAGATCGAAGCGTCGCTCCAGGCAGCTCTCGCTGCAGCTCTGGCCGTCGGTGGCCAGATCGGCCTCGAACTCGGAACCGCATTCGGTGGCGCTCTCGACGCACTCATCGGTGCCGGTGCGGGCATCGGCGGCGGACTCGGTGGCGGAATCGATCTGGACCTCGACGGCCTTCTCGGCGGCACGGTCGGACTCGGCGCTGCGCTCACCGGACTCATCGGAGCAGGCGCAGGAATTGGCGGCGAGATCAGCGCCGACCTGGCGGCGCAGCTGCAGGCAGCCCTCGACGCCGCGATCGGTGCCACCGGCGCAGTCGACCTCGCCGCGCTGGCCGACATCCAGGGCGGACTGTCCGGCGCGCTCGGTGCCCTCTTCGCAGTCGGCGGAACCGTCGGAGCCGAACTGGGCGCTGCCGTCGGTGGCGTCTTCGAATCCGTGCTCGACGCCGGAGCCGGACTGGACATCGTCGGCGGCCTCGGCACCGCGCTGACCGCAGGCATCGGCGGCGCTCTCGCCGGGCTCGGAACGGTCGGTGCGGACCTCACCGCAGACATCGCAGCAGCCCTCAGCGGATCCGCCGAAGCCGGAGCCGCGCTCGTCGGCGACATCGCCGGTGGCATCGGTGGCAGCCTCGGCGGACTCTTCGCCGTCGACGGTGCCATCGCAGGATCCATCGGAACCGCACTCGGTGCAGTACTCGACGCCGGTGCCCTCGCTGACATCGACGTCGACGCACTCCTCGCAGCCGGCGGCAACATCGGCACGGTCGTCAGCGGCGCCCTGGGCGGCGTCCTCGATCTCGACGCCGGAGTCGTCGGAGACCTGGCCACGGCCATCGACACCGCGATCGAGGGAACCCTCGGTGCCGGTCTGGGCATCGGTGGCAGCATCACCGGCGAACTGGCGGGTGAGCTGACGGGTGAGCTGACCGGCGGAATCACCGGCGCGCTGACCGGCGGAGTCACGGGCAGCCTCGAAGGAATTCTCGGAACCGCGTTCGGCGTGGGCGGTGCTGCAGGCGCACAGCTCGGCACGGCCGTCGAAGCAATCGTCGACGCCGGAGCCACACTCGACCTCGGAGCCGCACTCGGCGCGAGTGCAGATCTCAGCGCTCAGCTGGCCGGTGCGGTCGACACGGCCGTGTCCGCAGGTGCCGATCTCACCGGCACCGTGGAAGGCACCCTCTCCGGACTCGGTGGCCTCGGCGGCGGCCTGACCGGCGGCCTCGCCGGACTCGGCAACGTCGGCGGAGACCTCACCGGCGGCCTGGCCGGACTCGGTGGCCTCGGCGGCGGCCTGACGGGTGGCCTCGCCGGAGTCGGCAGCGTCGGCGCAGGTATCACCGGTGGCCTCGCGGCCGTCGGCAGCGCAGGAGCAGATGTGACCGGCGGCCTCGCGGCGGTCGGCAACGTCGGCGGCGACGTGGCCGGTGGACTGAACGGGCTCGTCGACGCGGGCACCAGCCTGACCGGCGGACTGGCCGGACTGGGCAGCCTCGGCGGCGGAATCGCAGGCGGTGTTGCAGGTGGAGTCGAGGGCGGTGTCTCGACCGGGATCGACGCGGCAGCGCAGGCCGGCGCAGGACTGGAAGGCACCCTCACCGGTGCCGTCGACGGCGGAATCGACGCGGCAGCGCAGGCCGGTGCAGGACTGGAAGGCACTCTGACCGGCGCTGTGAACGGCGGAATCGACGCCGGTACGCAGGTCGGTGCAGGACTCGAATCGGCAGGTGACCTCGCCGGTTCCGCCGCGGGTGACCTGGCCGGAAACGTCACCGGAGGACTCGAGGGCACCGTGGGCGGCGTCGTCGACGCGGGAACCTCGGTGGGCGGCGAGATCGCGTCGAACATCGGCGGCGGACTGGATGCCGGCGGCTCGATCGGCGGCGGACTGGCCTCCACGGTGAGCGGGGGTTTGGATGCTGGTGCGGACGCTGCGGGTTCCGTGGCCGGCGGGTTTGACTCCGCCGCGCAGCTCGGTGGCCAGGTCACCGGTGCAGTGCAGTCGGGCGCCGAGGGATCTTTCGAGTCTGCGAGCTCCTTCGATTCCAGCGCGAACGCATCGGGCACGGGCTGGTCGAGCGTCGACTCCGACGTCTTCGGACAGAGCGAGAGCAGCACGGACCTGTTCGGCGAGACCGGCGGCAACCTGCACGGATCGGTCGATTCGGCAGCAGATTCGCTGGGCCACTCGCTGACCGTCGACCACGACATCGACCCGCTGAACCCCTGATCGCGTTGCCTGTGATCAGGTGACGAAGTGACGACTCGGCCCCGAGTGTTCAACGACACTCGGGGCCGAGTCGTCGCTAGAGTTTGGGAATGCGGCCTGCGGGACGAGTTGGGTTCGCGGGAGTCGACGAGATGGGTTGTGGAGACACAGGTATGGACGGGCAATCTACGGAACTGGCCGAGCTGCTCGATCGCACCGCGGAGGTAGCGACATCGGCGAGACGATCCGATCTGGTCGATCGAGTCGAGGCAGCGAAGTCGCGTGTGCTCGACCCTCGCCGTCGCATCATCGTGGTCGGACCCCTCAAACAGGGCAAGAGCCAGTTCGTGAATTCGCTGCTGAATCTGACGGTGTGCTCGGTGGGCGACGACGAGACCACCGCGATTCCGACGGTGGTGTCCAACGCGGACAGCTTCTCCGCGCAGCTGGTGCTGGCGAATCCCGGTGACGAACCGATTCGGGTCGACGTACCGCTCGAAGAGATCACCACGGTCACTCCGGCGAGTCCCCGGGCTCAGGGCCGGGAGGTGCTGCGGCTGGACATCGCGGTACCGAGCCCACTGCTCGCCGACGGCCTGGTGCTGGTCGACACGCCGGGAGTCGGTGGCCACGGAAACCCGCATGCGGCAGGGACATTGGGTCTGATTCCGTCGGCCGATGCCGTGCTCGTCGTGTCCGACGCCTCTCGTGAATTCACCGAGCCGGAATTGGCGTTCCTGCGGCAGGTGCAGGGTCTGTGCCCGGCTGTGGCGGTGCTGATCACCAAGATCGATCTGTATCCCCATTGGCGACAGATCGTCGAGGCCAACCGTGGACATCTGGGCCGTGCCGGCATCACCGTGCAGATGCTGCCGGTGTCGTCGTTGTTGCGTTCGCACGCAGTGCGTTTGAACGACGAGGAACTCAATGCCGAATCCGGCTTCCAGCAGCTGTACGCGTTTCTGCGCGACGACGTGGTGGCACGAGCCGACGTGCTGGCTCGCGCATCGGTATCCCTCGACGTCCGCTCGGTGACCGAGCACCTGACACTGTCGTTCGGCAGTGAGCTTGCGGCGCTGAAGGATCCGGAGCGCGCGGCCGCCGCAGTCGCCGGGCTCCAACGCGCCAAGTCCGCCGCCGAGGAACTGCACAAGAGGTCCTCGCAGTGGCAACAGACGCTCGGTGACGGGATCGCCGATCTCGCGTCGGACATCGATCACGACCTGCGCGACCGACTGCGACGCGTCACCCGGGAGGCCGAGGAAACCGTCGACGAGGGGGATCCGGGGAAGGACTGGCCGCAACTGGGCGAATGGCTCGAAGAGCAGATCGCTGCGTCGGTGGGCGACAATTTCGTGTGGGCGCACGAGCGGGCTCTGTGGTTGTCGGAGTTGGTGGCCGAGCACTTCGCGTCGTCCGGCGCGGCGGCCCTGCCCGATCTCGATCTCGGCGATCTCGACAATGTGCTCGAGCCCGTGACGTCACTGGCCGATCTGGAATCGGGTCGGGTGGGTATCACGCAGAAAGTGCTCGTCGGAATGCGTGGATCCTACGGCGGCGTATTGATGTTCGGTCTGATCACCACGTTCGTCGGTCTGAGTCTGCTCAATCCGATCTCGATCGGAGCGGGCGTACTGCTCGGCACCAAGGCGTACAAGGAAGACAAGGAGAATCGCGTCAAGGCGCGTCGTTCCGAGGCCAAGATGGCGATTCGCCGCTTCACCGACGACGTCAGCTTCCAGGTGGGCAAGGAGTCGAAGGATCGGCTGCGTCAGATTCAGCGGGTGCTGCGAGATCACTTCACCTCGATCGCCGAGCAGACATTGCGTTCGCTCAACGAGTCGTTGCGCTCGGCGCAGGAAGCCGCTGCCGCCGACAACACCGATCGCACCGCCCGGATCGCGCAGCTGGAGAACGACATGCGGCTTGTCTCTGAATTGAATGCTCGCGCAACGCGTCTGGTGAAGGAAGCCGCGGTATGAGCGTGACGGCACTGGCCCGAGCGCGCGATCTGATCTCGGCAGCGCGGTCGACGTACGCCGGCGACGCCGAGGCGTCCTGGATGCTCGACGAATGTCTCTACCGTTTGGACGAGCCGCTCCGGGTCGCGCTCGCGGGATCGCTCAAGGCAGGCAAGTCCACTCTGCTCAATTCGCTTGTCGGGCAGGATATTGCGCCGACCGACGCCACCGAATGCACCAAGGTCGTCACGTGGTATCGCAACGGCGTCTCACCCAGTGTGACGGCCTGGTACGACGGCGATCGGGCGGCGAACGTTCCGGTGCAACGACGCGACGGGCGGCTGACGTTCGATCTCGGTGCGTTGACGGCGGCGCAGGTCGATCGCCTCGACGTCGAATGGCCGGCAAGTACTTTGGCGCAGACGACGATCATCGACACACCCGGCACCTCGTCGCTCTCTCGCGATGTCTCGGCGCGCACGTTGGCGATGTTGACCCCCGAGAATTCGTCGTCGGGGGCCGACGCGGTGGTCTACCTGCTGCGCACCCTCAATGCCACGGACGTCTCGTTTCTCGGGCAGATCGGGGCACACGTCGGCGGTGATTCCGGGCCGCTAGGGGTAATCGGGGTGGTCTCCCGGGCCGACGAGGTCGGCTCGGGCCGCATGGACGCGATGATGTCGGCCAAGGAGGTCGCGGCACGGTTCGCGTCCGAGCTCGAAGCCACCGGGCTGTGCCAGGCCGTCGTCCCGGTGGCAGGGCTGTTGGCGTTGGGAGCAGAGACGTTGCGGCAGAGCGAGTTCGCCGCATTCCAGATGCTCGCGACGGTACCGACCGAGGATCTGCAGCTGGCGATGCTCTCGGCCGATCGGTTCGTGCGGGCGGAGAGCACCCTGCCCGTCGATGCCGCTCTGCGCGCCAGCATCGTCGACCGCTTCGGCCTGTTCGGGATTCGGATGGCCGTGACGCTGATTCGGCTCGGTGTGCGTGATTCGCCGACACTGGCGGCCGACCTGGTCGAGCGCAGTGGACTGTCCGAACTTCGCTCGGTCATCGACGTGCAATTCGGCCAGCGAGCGGATCAGCTGAAGTTGCACTCGGCTCTGGTTGCGCTACAACGAATTCTGGAGTTCCGGCCGGAGTCGCATGCGCTGCGTACCGAAGCCGGCAGGATGCTCGCCGACGTGCACGGGTTTGCCGAACTACGGTTGCTCGGCCGATTGCGTTCGGTCACACCGACATTGCCCGACGGAGGACTGCTCGATCTGCAGCGCATCATCGGCGGCTTCGGTATCGCCGCCACCGAGCGTCTCGATCTGCCGCCCGATGCGGGGCACACTCAGCAGCGCGACACGGCACTGGCTGCGGTGCGTAAGTGGCGATCCCTCTCGGAGCATCCGCTTCTGGACCGGTTCACGTCGAATTCGTGTGCCCTCGCCGCGCGCAGTGCCGAAGGGATTCTCGCCTCACTGACGTGAGGGGCGTCGAGGTAGCAGCGCGACGACCGTGGCGGCTGCGGCAGCGCCTGCCACGACGAACGGACCCCATTGCAGCACGCCGCCGAGCAGGGCCGAGGCGTCGGAGACGAAGGTCGAGAACGTGACGGCCGCCCCGATGGTCAGAATTCCTACCGCGCCCATCAAGACTTTGGACGACGTGGCTGCGCCGCGGAGCAGGTTCAACGAGACGAACCCGAGTAGTACCAGCACGGCGGCGGCAGCACCGCTCGAGATGAGGGTGGCCGACGCCGTGTTCCGGACGTCTGCGGCGCTTGCCGTCGAATCCTGCTGAGCCACGGCGGTTTCGACGCCCGACAGAACGACGTTCCAGTTCAGCGCAATGACGGCGGCCAGCGCCAGGATCAGTGCGGCGGTCGCCGCCCACAGCCCGGTCGCGATCTTCGGCAGACGGGAGTCTGCGGTGGATTCCTGTCGTGGCCGAAGAGGTTCGACGGACAGCTCCGGCCGCGGTGGTTGCGGTCGGGCAGGCCGAGGCCTGTGCGCTGTCGGATCGTTCGGTTCTTCGGCCACGGTGCAGGAGTCTATCCGTCAGCGGTGCTGCGACGCCGTCTCACCGCAGCACCACCGCGACGCCCTCGTACGGACCGAGGTTCATCGGGAAACTGTGCAGTTCGTCGACCGTCGCGATCTCGTTGTCGTCGAACACATCGATGGCGCAGGTGCCGGGCACCAGGTGCTTGGACTGAATGGTTGCGCTGATCTCGTCGGACGAGAAGTTCAGCACCGTGGCCTGGATGGTGCCCTGGCCGAGCTCGTGCACCATCACCAACAGGCTCTTGTGCGAGACCGTCGGAATGTCGATCTGCTGCGCCGTGGCAATTCCGTACTTGTTGCGCAGCTCGATGATTCGAGCCAGCTGCCGAGCGAACGACTGCGGGTCGGCCAACTGTTCCGGTAGCGACCCGTACAGGCTGCGTCCACGGGGGATGCCCGATTCCGAGCGCACGGCGTCGGGGAAATACCCCATCAGGTCGTGTGCGCCGCGGTTGAGCCAGCGAGTGTCGCCCTCCTTGATGAGATCCTCGACCTCGTCGGCGGCGATCGGAAGAATGCCCAGCAAATCCCAGCCGGACAGCGCGAACACGCCGGGCTGCAGTGCGTTGTACATGGCGAGCAGCAGGTGCGCTCGTTTGACGGTCTCGATGTCCTGCTCGTCCATCCGATCGAGATCGCGGATGCCGAGCGACGCGGTGATCACACTGGCTGTGGTGCAAGCGATTCCGTTGGTGGTGAACGTTCGGTTGTACGGTGCCCAGCGGCCGGTGAGGCGATCGGTGAGTTCACCGCGAATGCGATCGCCCAGATCGCAGCCCTTGACCGACTCGCCGCCGTAGGCGAACTCGTCTTCTGCGTGCAGTGTCGCGAAGTGGATGAGCTCGAACGTCATCTCGTCGTGGTTCTGCAGCGCGTGCACCAGCGACGCGGTGTCCACACCGTGGTCGCGAGCCAAAGTCATGGTGAGCCTGAGGAATTCGGTGTTCCCCATGACCAACGCATGCTGGTAGGCCGGGCGGTTGATGAAGTCGTACGACAGATCGGCACCGTTGGTGCCCATCGCCTTGATGTCGTCGATCGTCAGGTTCAATTCCTGGAAGGTGAACCCGCCCATCTTGCGCACCACACTGGCGATCAGATGATTCGCGGCCTCCGAGAGTGGGTGTCCCTCGGACCAACCCGGACCCTCTGCACGACGTTCGACGCCGAGGAAACCGTTGGCGTCCAAGCGCAACGCGCCGGCACCGAGATCGGCGATGGAATGGCAGGCGTCGCCGATGACGAGACGCATTCCTGCGAACGATGGATCGAGCCAGTTGATGGACGGCTGACCGGCCTTGAAGTAGTGCAGGTACACCCAACGCCGCTCGACGCCGTCGATGCCGACGACGGGAGGCGTTGCGCTCCAGTTGGTTTCCTTGACGCCGAGCTCGTAGAAGATCACTCGCTGCAGCTGACCGATGATGTAGCCGGCGCGAGCGAGATTGGCCTCGGCCTCGGCGTCGATGTTCTGCGAGTCGGCACCGGCGCGCACGCGGGGGAGCAGGTGCCAGTCCTGCGGCTCGATCTCCACCATGTGGTAGATGCCGGGGTAATCGGCGACGGCCATCTCGGCCAGCCGGAAGTCCGCACCCTTACCGGTGTGGCCGGGAACGATGTCGTCGATGACGATGCCGTCGTACGCGGAAGCCACGACGCACAGGCGTCGGAACTCTTCTTCCGAGCCGAAGGCGGGGTCGATCTGCATACCGATGCGGTCGAAGTGGCCGTCGACGGACGGGGTGGGACGCCACCCGTGGATGCCGCCCGCCACCTTCACCGGTCCGGTGTGCACGGCGGTGACCCCGATTTCGGAGAACGCCTGCCACAACTTCTCGTCACCGAGGGTGCTCAGGAAGCTGGTCTGCGGAGCGTTGATCACCGAGATGGGGTAGGCGGTGAACCACACGGGTGCTCGCTCGACGGCAGCACGCGGGTCGGGATCGGCATACGGGTTCTGCCACATGCTGCCCTTGCCCGACAGCTGTTCGGCAATGAGCTTGGCATCTCGCAGCATCGACTGTTCGGTGAGCCAGTCCACGTACTCGGGATTGGACGCGACCGGCTCGCTGTCCGGTGTGGGACCACTACTTCGGTTCGCACGGCGCACGGACGGACGAAGCGGTTTCGGCCGAGCCGGGTAGAACTTCTCGTCGTAGGTGATCTCGCTCGGTTCGTGCTGCACTTCGGGATCCATGTGCCTCCGTAGCCTCGCTTTTCCTCAACCCTACGTAGGGCGCGGCCGATCCGCAGGGTTGTGGTTCCCCTCTTCTTCGACCAGCGAAACCTAGCGTGTGGGCGCGCCGGGCCCGGCCCGTCGATCGGTGAGCGTCGGCCGAATCACACGAATGTCATTCGGCCCGACCGGTTTTGTTCGATATGCGAACGTCATCGAATCGAGACCGCCTGGTGTGGAATGTCTGAATCGGATAGGCCATAGTGAGGAAGTACCAACTGTCCCTTCAGTCACATCAGACTCACGGGTCACATCCCCTCAGCCACAGGAGTTGTCCATGCGACGTCTTGCCCGCACATCGATCCTGGCCTCGACGGCCGCCCTGGCCGCCGGCATCGGTGCGGTCGTCCTCGTACCCATGGCCTCGGCCGAGCCCGAGACCGAGCCAGCGATGCCACTCGGCTCCGCAGTTCTCGAAAGCCCCGACCTGGTGGTCTCGATGGCCACTGTCTGCGACACCGCAGTCGAGAAGGCCCCCGAGGGCGGCGTCGTCGCACTGCAGGTCAAGGTCGAGAACAAGGGTGCCGACGACGCGTCGAACGTCAACGTCAACTACGGCGCACTGCCGGGTCTGCAGGGTCAGAACACCGAGAAGACCATCAAGGCGGGCGAGGCAATGACCTACACCGTGCCGTCGGCCGATCGCGAATGGGTCGCTCGCCCTGCCGGCGCAGCTGCCTTCGCCAGCGCACTCGATGCCGACTTCATGAACAACATCACCGGCGGACTGCTCAGCTACAGCTGCATCCCCGCACCCGCCACCGAGCCTGCCGAGTAATTTTCGTTCTGCACTTCTCTCCCGCTGCGCCGCGACGATCCCCGCTGATCGTCGCGGCGTACTGCTGTGGAGGGGCTTCGCCCCATGTGCGTGGAACTTCGTAGCAGGGGTCGAGTTTCCACTCACCTGGGTCGTTCCGCAGGCTCCACTCCTACTCACATGCGGCGTAGCCGCTCCCTCGGGAACAAATTCGTCACACCCTCCGTTGTGCAGGTCAGCAGCCTTGAGTGGATGAGGCTCAAGTTGGAAGTTGACGCGATAGATCGCGTTGTGCAAACTTGAGCGGAGTTCGCTCACCCAGGGACTGGAACCCACGCAACAACAGGAGGAAACATTATGGCTCGTGCGGTCGGTATCGACCTCGGGACCACCAACTCGGTCGTGTCCGTCCTCGAGGGCGGCGAACCGGTTGTCGTCGCCAACTCCGAGGGATCACGCACCACCCCGTCGATCGTCGCTTTCGCCAAGAACGGTGAAGTGCTGGTCGGCCAGCCCGCGAAGAACCAGGCGGTCACCAACGTCGACCGCACGATTCGTTCCGTGAAGCGCCACGTCGGCACGGACTGGACCGTGGAGATCGACGGTAAGAAGTACACCCCTCAGGAAATCTCCGCGCGCACGCTGCAGAAGCTCAAGCGCGACGCCGAGGCCTACCTGGGTGAGGAAATCGCCGACGCGGTCATCACCGTTCCCGCGTACTTCGAGGACGCACAGCGTCAGGCCACGAAGGAAGCCGGCCAGATCGCCGGCCTCAACGTCCTGCGCATCGTCAACGAGCCCACCGCGGCAGCTCTCGCATACGGCCTGGACAAGGGCGACAGCGAGCAGACCATTCTCGTGTTCGACCTCGGTGGCGGCACGTTCGACGTCTCGCTGCTCGAAATCGGCGACGGCGTCGTCGAGGTCCGCGCGACGTCCGGCGACAACCACCTCGGTGGCGACGACTGGGACGAGCGCATCGTGACCTGGCTCGTCGACAAGTTCAAGGCTCAGAACGGCATCGATCTGACCAAGGACAAGATGGCCCTGCAGCGTCTGCGTGAGGCTGCCGAGAAGGCGAAGATCGAACTGTCCTCCGGGCAGAGCACCTCGATCAACCTTCCGTACATCACGGTCGACGCGGACAAGAACCCGCTCTTCCTCGACGAGCAGCTCAGCCGCTCGGAGTTCCAGAAGATCACCTCCGACCTGCTCGACCGCACCCGTGCGCCGTTCCAGGCAGTGGTCAAGGACTCCGGCATCGCCGTCAAGGACATCGACCACGTCGTGCTCGTCGGTGGTTCGACGCGTATGCCCGCAGTCTCCGAGCTGGTCAAGGAACTCTCGGGTGGACGCGAGCCCAACAAGGGCGTCAACCCGGACGAGGTCGTGGCCGTCGGTGCTGCACTGCAGGCCGGTGTGCTCAAGGGTGAGGTCAAGGACGTTCTGCTCCTCGACGTCACGCCGCTGTCCCTCGGCATCGAAACCAAGGGTGGCGTCATGACCAAGCTCATCGAGCGCAACACCACCATCCCGACGAAGCGATCCGAGACCTTCACCACCGCTGACGACAATCAGCCCTCGGTGCAGATCCAGGTCTTCCAGGGTGAGCGCGAGATCGCATCGCACAACAAGCTCCTCGGCTCGTTCGAGTTGACGGATCTGCCCCCGGCTCCGCGCGGCGTCCCCCAGATCGAGGTCACCTTCGACATCGACGCCAACGGCATCGTGCACGTCACGGCCAAGGACAAGGGCACCGGCAAGGAGAACACGATCAAGATCCAGGACGGCTCCGGTCTGTCCAAGGAAGAGATCGACCGCATGGTCGCCGACGCCGAAGCTCACGCAGACGAGGACAAGGCTCGTCGCGAAGAGGCCGAGGTCCGCAACCAGGCCGAGTCCCTCGTTCACCAGACGGAGAAGTTCGTCAAGGACAACGAGGACAAGGTCGACGCCGAGCTCAAGGGCCGCGTCGAAACCGCCATCGCCGACGCCAAGACGGCACTCGCGGGCAGCGACATCTCGGCAGTGAAGACCGCCGTGGAGAAGCTGTCGAGCGAGTCGCAGGCTCTCGGCACCGCCATCTACGAGGCTCAGGCCAAGGAGCAGGGCGGCGCAGAGGGTGGCGCGCAGGCCGCTGACGACGGTGTAGTCGACGCAGAGGTTGTCGACGAGCCCGCCGACGACACGGACAAGAAGTGACGTCGGGTAACTCCGAGCAAGAACCGGTCACTTTCGTGGACAAGCGGAAGATCGATCCCGAGACCGGTGAAGTACGGGAAGGTGACGCAGTTCCGGAGCCCCTCGCGGGCACCGGTACTGCGCCCCAGCCCGGCTCGGTGGACGAAGGGACAGGCGAGATCGTGGTCGAGGCGGAGGACACAGAAGATCCGCGCGACACTCAGGTCGCAGAACTCACTGCCGATCTGCAGCGCGTGTCGGCCGAGTACGCCAACTACCGTCGCCGCACGGATCGGGAGAAGCAGACGGGAGCGGAGAACGCGAAAGCGTCCGTCGTGTCCCAGCTGCTCCCCGTCCTCGACGATCTGGAGCGAGCTCGCCAGCACGGCGATCTCGAAACCGGACCGCTCAAGGCCGTGGCGGACAAGTTGGCGGGGGTGTTCTCGAACATCGGCCTGAGCACCTTCGGGGCCGAGGGCGACGCCTTCGACCCGGCCATCCACGAGGCCGTCTCCCATGAGGGCGACGGCAGCAATCCGGTCGTCGGCACGCTGATGCGTCCGGGCTACAAGCTCGGCGAGCGCGTGCTGCGTACCGCGATGGTCGGCGTGGTCGACAGTGCTTCCGAGGGCACGGCAGCAGAAGAATCGGACGCACCCGCGTCCGACGAGCAGTAAAAAGAAATAGCGCGAGAGGAGGAAACGCCCGGTGAGCCAGCGGGAGTGGATCGAGAAGGACTTCTACAAGGAGCTGGGCGTTTCCTCCAGCGCTACTGCAGAAGAGATCAAGAAGGCGTACCGAAAGTTGGCGCGGGACAACCATCCCGACGCCAATCCCGGCAACGCCGCGGCCGAGAACAAGTTCAAGGCGGTCAGCGAGGCGCATGCCGTTCTCGCCGACCCGGCCAAACGCAAGGAATACGACGAGGCCAGGCGGCTGTTCGCGTCCGGTGGCTTCGGTAGTCGCGGCGGAGGCGGATTCTCGCCCGGCGCAGGCGGATTCGGCGGCGGCGGCGGCCAGACCTTCGACGTGGGCGACATCTTCGGTCAAGGCGGTGGCGGCGACGGCGGCATCGGCGATCTGTTCGGTGGCCTGTTCAATCGCGGCGCAGCCCAGCGCCCGCAGAGCAACCGTCCCCGACGCGGCAGCGATGTGGAAACCGAGACGTCGCTGCAATTCCGTGAAGCAGCGCAGGGTGTGACGGTCCCGTTGCGGTTGACCAGTCCGTCCTCGTGCACCACGTGTCACGGCAGCGGTGCGAAGCCCGGAACGAGCCCGCGGGTCTGCCCCAAGTGCAACGGCCAAGGTGTCGTCAACCGAAACCAAGGCGCGTTCGGGTTCAGTGAGCCCTGTGACGACTGCCGCGGCACCGGATCCATCATCGACGACCCGTGTGTCGACTGCCGCGGCACCGGTGTGCAGAACCGCACCCGCACCATCACCGTGCGAGTACCCGCAGGCATCAGCGACGGCCAGAAAGTACGACTCGCAGGCCAAGGCGAGGCCGGGCTTCGCGGAGCACCGTCCGGCGACCTGTTCGTCACCGTTCGAGTCAAGCCCGACAAGGTCTTCGGCCGCACCGGCGACGACCTCACGGTGACCGTGCCGGTCAGCTACGGCGAATTGGTCCTCGGCACCACGCTGTCGGTGCCCACCCTCGAAGGACGCGTGGGCGTCAAGGTGCCACCGGGCACCGTCGACGGCCGAGTGCTACGGGTGCGTGGACGCGGCATCCCGAAGAAGTCCGGCGCAGGCGACCTGATGGTGACCGTCAAAGTTGCCGTCCCGCAGAAACTCGACGATGCTGCTACCGACGCTCTGAAGACCTATCTGGAAGCCGAGAAGGCCAGCGGATTCGACCCGCGGGCCGGGTGGGCAGGTGTGTGATGTCGGTCCCTCCCGAGGGCGGTTCCGCGAAAGCCGGTGGAGCACAAGGTGATCCCGACGCGCAGGTCTTCGTGATCTCCGTCGCGGCTCAGCTGGCCGGTATGCATGCGCAGACGCTGCGCACCTACGACCGACTGGGCCTGGTCATCCCGCACCGCACCACCGGCGGGGGTCGACGCTACACACCGCGCGACGTCGCACTGCTCCGTGAGGTGCAGCGACTCTCGCAGGACGAGGGCGTCAACCTCGCCGGGATCAAGCGCATCATCGAGCTCACCAACCAGGTCGAGGCCCTGCAGGCCCGGGTCTCGGAACTGGCGCAGGAGGTCGCGAACGTGCACGCGAGCTATCGCCGCGACCTGGTGCCGATCCAACGCAACGCCCTGGTGGTCTGGAAGCCGAAGCACCAGCGCTGAGTTCGTCGCCTTCCCCGCAAACGCGCGCGCATTTGTCAGGTGCGCGCAGATTCGCCAGTGATTCGGTCACTATTCCGCGCGCCTTCCCCGCAAACGCGCGCGCATTTGTCAGGTGCGCGCAGACTTGCCAGTGATTCGGTCACTATTCCGCGCGCGTTCAGCAAACGCGCGCGCGTTTGCGGCACCGGCAGTGGCGAACCCCGCGCGCGTTTGCGAGACACCCGGCTTCGGGCCCTATCCTGGTGCGCATGCAGGCGTGGAATTCGACAGTCGTTCAGTACCATCGCCTTCTGAACGACCTCGCGGTGATCAGGCTCGAGGGCGACGCGATCCCGTTCAGGGCCGGGCAGTCGGTGTCCGTGATAGTTCCTCAGAACACTGCTCTGACGCGGCGATATTCGCCCGCCCTGCCGCCGTCGCTGGACGGCAAGCTCGAATTCCATGTGCGCGCGGTACCCGCGGGGTGGGTGAGTGGGTCGATCGTCAACGAGACCCGGCCCGGTCATGTCTGGCAGATCAGCGATCCGCAGGGCGGTCTGCACGTCGACGACTCGGGCCGCGACGTCGTCATGATCGCGGGCGGTACCGGTCTCGCTCCGTTGCGCGCAATTCTGCTCGACCTCACGCGCTGGGAGCGGCCGCCGAATGTGACGCTGTTCTTCGGCGGCAAGTCGCCGCGCGATCTCTATGCAAGCGACATGCTGTGGTTGATGGCGGCCGAGTTGCCGTGGCTGACCGTCGTTCCCGTCGTCGATCAGCTGCACGAGCCGTGGGCCTCGGACCGCTGGAATGATCGCATTCACGAGGAAATAGGTTCCACCACATCGTTTTTCGAGCCCGAGCACTGCTGGGAGGGTGCCATCGCCGACGTCGTTGCCGTGCAGGGGCCGTTCCCCGACCGTCAGATCCTGGTGTGTGGTTCACCCGGCATGGAGGCCGCCACCATGCGCGCCCTCGTCGAGATCGGAACCCCGCTCGCAGACATTCGCCGCTGAAGCCGAAGCCGAAGCAGAAGCCGAAGCAGAACCGCCGCCCCACCACATCAGGGCAGTCGCAGTATTCGACGCAGATGCGCCAGGTCCTCCGGCGGTAGTGCCGTGAATTCCGGCGGCGGGGCGTCGGCGATCGTGCGGGCTTTCTCGGCGAGGCGGCGTCCGGTGTCGGTGAGTCCGATGATGCGTCGTCGACGATCGTGGGGGTCCTCGGTGCGCACCACCAGGTCTCGCTGTTCGAGTTCGCGCACGTTCAGAGACACGTAGGGCACGTCGGAGGCGAGCAGATCGGCGAGTTCGGTGACCGTCCGATCGCCGGCCAACAGCTTGATCAGCAGTTTCGCCCGCAAGAAGCTCATTCCAGTGGCCTCGGCAACGGCCCGTCGAGTGTCGTGTACCTCGAGCATCAGTGCTCGCATCTCGCGCCAGATCTGCGCTGCTTCGCTCGTCATACGAGCACCGGCTGGTCGATACGTTCGGCGGTCGATCGTGCCCATCGGCCGGTGGTGACCAGCGCGAGCACGGTGACGACCACGCCGGCACCGGCGATGACGAACCAGGCGGGCACGGCGGCGGCGGTGAAGCCGTCGGAGATTTCTCCGACGATGCTCGCGGTGACGATCGATCCCATGACGGCCACACCGAGCGACTGACCCACCTGCCTGCTGGTCGACGCGATGGCCGAGGCCACGCCGGCTTGGCTCCGCGGCATCCCGGACACGGCGGTGTTGGTGATCGGGGCGTTGACCATGCCGAAGGAGATTCCGAAGATCACGTATGCCGTCGCCAACCAGGTGAAGGATGTCGTCGGCGTCGTTCTGGTGAGCATCAGCGCCGAGATCACGAAGCCGAGGCCGGCCACGAGCAGGGGGATGCGAGCCCCGAGGCTGCCGACGATGCGTCCCGATATCGGTGCGAAAATCAGCGTCATCAGTGCCATCGGCAGAGTGTAGAGACCGGCGTGCAGCGGTGAATAGCCGCGAACGTCCTGCAGGTACAGCGTGTTGAGGAACAGGAACCCGCCGAGGGACGCGAACGCACACACGGCGATCACCGTAGCGCCACTGAACGGTGCGCTGCGGAAGAACTTCAGCTGGATCAGCGGTTCATCGATTCGCGATTCGACCACCAGCAGCCCGACGAGAGAGCCGATCGCGACGGCACCCGTGAACACGATCAGCGGTGATCCCCAACCCTTCGCGGGACCTTCGATGATGGTGAAGACCAGGGACGCGAGGAACGCGAAGATGAGGAACTGACCTACCGGATCGAACTTCCGCGCGTGCTCGGCCTTGGATTCCGGGACGAACTTCAGTGTCATCGCCAAAGCAAAGATCCCGACGGGGACGTTGATCCAGAAGATGGACTGCCAGCCGGCGCTGGTGACGAGCACGCCGCCGAGTGCCGGTCCCGCGGACATCGAGATTCCGACGACGGCACCCCACATGCCGATCGCGCCGGCGCGCTCTTTGGGGTCGGTGAAGGTGTTGGTGATGATCGACATCGCGACGGGATTCATCATCGAGCCGCCGACGGCCTGCAGCATCCGGAAGGCGATGAGCCAGCCCAGCGACGGTGCGACGCTGCACAGCAGCGAGCCGAGCACGAACGTTCCGGTGCCGATCAGGAAGAAGCGTTTGCGGCCGTACTTGTCGGCCATCGACCCACCGAGCATCAGCAGAGATGCCACGACCAGCGTGTATGCATCGATGATCCATTGCAGACCCGATACCGATGCATTCAGATCTGCGCGCATCGACGGCAGCGCTACGTTGACGATCGTGTTGTCGGTGCTGACGAGAAACAGGCTGAGGCAGCAGATCCCGAGCACGAGATATCGGTGTCGTCGAGTCAGCTCGGCCACGTGCACCTCCGCATATTTGCTTGTACATCTACAACTATTACATGAGTACTCCTAACTTGTTCGACGAGCAAGTGGCGTCGGGCTGGTCGGCGCCCGATAGGGTGTGTGTCACAGACTTGCTCGACCCCCGATACCTGCTCGGTGAATGGAGAACAACAGTGGCTTCCGAGATCGCACCAGGCGACCTGGTTCAGGCGTCCGGGCATGCAGGCCCGTGGAAGGTGCTCGAGATTCGTCAAGGGTTGGCGTTGCTCGAGCATCACGACGGGCATCGGCTGTCGGTCCGTACGACGACGGTCGAGGTGGTGCGCAAGGCGTCGCCGCGCGAGGGCTCGGCTCCGCTGGAAGAGGCCGAGTCCGAGAGCCCCTCGCTGTTCGACGAGAGCTGACCTAGCGCCGCCCACCGTCGGCTGCGTACTTCTGGCGTAGCGACTTGGTCATCTGCTTGTATTCCCTCAACTTCTCGCTGCGCGCCCGCGCGTCGTGGCGTGACGTTGTCCAGGCGTTCTCCCGCAACAGCTTTCGGTAGTTACCCAGCCGGCGTTCGGAGAGTTCGCCTGTCTCGACGGCGGCAAGAACGGCGCAACCGGGCTCGTGTGCGTGCGCGCAGTCGCCGAAACGGCACAGTGCGGCCAGCTCGTCGATATCCGAAAAGGCGCTCGCCACTGCGTCTTCCGATCCTTGTACACCCACCGATCTCAATCCGGGAGTATCGAGCAGGGTCAGTCCCAGTCGTGGTACCGGAATCAATTCCCGACGCACCGTCGTGTGTCTGCCCTTGGCGTCCGCCTCGCGAGTGGTGCCGGTGGCGAACGCGGTGCTCCCGATCAGAGCGTTGCCGAGAGTCGATTTACCCGATCCCGACGGCCCGATGAGCGCGACCGTGCCGTGCAGATGTGCTGTCAGCGAGTCGATTCCGTCGGCCGACACCGCGCTGGTGCTGCAGACGGTCACACCCGGCGCGGCGGCCAGGACGGACTCTTCGGTGACGCGTCCGCTGTCGGTCTTGGTGATCGCGACGACGGGCACACCGCCGCTGCCCCACGCCAACGTGAGGTAGCGCTCGACGCGACCGAGATCGAGGGCAGTGTCCGACGCGACGGTGACCACGACAGTATCGACGTTGGCACCGAGAACCTGTGCGGCCGAGGTCGATCCGGCGCTGGCGCGAACTATGGCCGTCCGGCGGGGCAAGATGTCGATCAGCCGGAACGATTCCGCGTCCAGTGCCACCCAATCCCCGGTGCAGATGCCGCCAGGAGTGGAGCCTGCGGAACGACCGCTGACACTGCCGGTGCCGCGCGCGATTCCGTGCTCGGTGATGGCGTCGAATTCGCCGCGGTCGACGCGAACCACGCGGGCGAGAACTGCGCTGTGAGAATGCTGTTCGAACTCGTCACGCCAGTGTTGGTCGAGTCCGTATTCGAGTAGAGAAGACATGCGAGAAGTCCTTCGTGGAGGAGGTGTGAGGGCTCGGGTGTGTTCTCGTCCAGGTGGCCACGATGCCCACCTCCTCACTTCTCGCATGCACAAAACCGTCGACGGCAAACTAGCAGCCGTCGACGGTGGGGTAAAGCGATTTATCTGACGAGGTTGGTGCCCTCGGCCGGTTGTGCCAGAGCGGACAGGAACGATCGAGCCCAACGGTCGACGTCATGGGCGAGAACCTGCCGACGCATGGCTCGCATGTGACGCTTACCTGCCTCGGGTTCCTGTTCGAGCGCTCCGGTGATGGCGTCCTTCACGCTGTCCAGATCATGGGGGTTGCACAGGTACGCCTGGCGCAATTCTGCTGCAGCACCGGTGAATTCGCTGAGAACCAGCGCGCCACCGAGGTCGCTGCGGCAGGCCACGTACTCCTTGGCGACGAGGTTCATGCCGTCGCGTAGGGGAGTGACCAGCATGACGTCGGCAGCCACGAAGTAGGCGAGCAGGTCCTCACGGGGAATGGGACGGTGCAGGTAGTGGACCACCGGGTGGCCCACCTGGCCGTACTCGCCGTTGATGCGTCCCACCTGCTGTTCGATCTCACCGCGCATGGCGACATAGCTCTCGACGCGTTCACGGCTGGGCGTCGCCAATTGCACGATGACGTTCTCGGCCGGATCGACTCGGCCTTCTTCGAGCAACTCTCGAAATGCGTTGAGCCGAACGTCGATTCCCTTGGTGTAATCCAGTCGGTCGACGCCGAGCATGATCCGTTTCGGATTGCCCAGGTCTTTGCGCAGTTGCTTGGCGCGGTCCCGGACGGCCTTCGTACGCGACTTGGTGTCGAGGTCACCGGAGTCGATGGAGATCGGGAACGCTCCGACGCGTACGGTCCGGAACCCCACCTGCACGACGCCGAGCTTGGACCGCACACCGACGGTTCCGCGTGAGGTGGTTCCCCCGGCGAGGCGTCGGGCGAGGTAGAGGAAGTTCTGCGCGCCGCCGGACAGATGGAAACCGATCAGGTCGGCTCCGAGAAGTCCTTCGACGATCTCGGTGCGCCACGGCATCTGCATGAACAGCTCGATCGGCGGGAACGGGATGTGCAGAAAGAAGCCGATGGTCAGATCGGGCCGCAGCATCCTCAGCATCTTCGGGACGAGCTGGAGCTGATAGTCCTGAATCCACACCGTCGCACCCTGCGCGGCTGCCTCGGACGTCTTCTCCGCGAAGCGGCGGTTGACTTCGACGTAGGCGTTCCACCAGTCGCGGTCGTACTCGGGCTTGACGATGACGTCGTGGTAGAGCGGCCACAGCGTGGCGTTGGAGAAGCCCTCGTAGTACTGGGTGTATTCCTTCTCGCTGATCGGCACCGGACGCAGGTGCAGGTCGTCCTCGACGAACGGCTCCACGTCGACGTCGGATACGCCGACCCATCCCACCCAGGCACCCTTGTTGGCGCGCAGGATGGGCTCGAGCGCGGTGACCAGCCCGCCGGGGCTGCGCTTCCATCGCGTGCTTCCGTCGGGAAGTGTCTCGAGATCGACCGGCAACCTGTTGGCTACGACGACGAAATCCGAACCCTGCGAGGCGTCAGCCACAACTGTCCAATCCGCTTGTTGATCCCTGGGTAATCAGCCCTGCGAAAACCTGTCAGTCGGTCTTCGCTACGGGGTCTATACCCAGCATCGACAACAACATGCGGCACTCGTCTGCATCGGTCGCATAGGCGGCGACGACGCGCTGGGCCTGACTGGCGGTCTCGTACTCGAGTGGGACGATGTCTTCGTCGGCGATGTCGTTGTCGGTCGATGTCTTGGCAGGCATGGTGATCTCCGTACTCTCTGCTGGACTTACTCGGTGTTCGCTGGTGCCAACTCTATGTAAATGTGACACCCCATCGCCACTTCCCGATGCCATAGGCTGCAGCGAATGACCGATTCTGTCTCGCTTCACCATGCTCGAAACGTGGTGGAGGCACCTTTCCCGGCCACCGGTGGCGCGATTCTGCGCCGCACCGTACGACGTCGTCGCACCCGCTTGATCGTCTCGTCCCTGCTCTTCGGGGTGCATCAACTGTGCGAAACGATGGTTCCGGTCGCGATCGGTCTGATCGTGTCGCGGGCGATCGACACCGGCGACGTGACGGCGATGATTATCTCGTTGGTCGGTCTCGCGGCTCTGTTCGTCACACTGTCCTACGCCTGGCGCATCGGTGCCCGCATCATCGTCGTCGCCATCGAGCGTGAGGCCCACGATGTGCGGGTGGAGGTAGCCGGCCGCGTTCTCGACCCACGCGGACTGCGCACCGATCTGTCGGCCGGGGAATTGCTGACGGTCTCGACGTCCGATGCCGAGAAGGAATCGTGGATTCTCGATCTGATCGCCCGAGTCTTCGCGTCGGCAGTGGCCGTGGTGGCGTCGGCGGTGGCACTGCTGATCATCGACATTCCCCTCGGCCTGGCCGTCGTGATCGGTACTCCGGTGATTCTGATCGCGCTCCAGCGTCTCGCCCCGTTGCTCACCCGCGCGGCCACCGCACAGCAGGCCGAGATCGCCGGGGTATCGGGAATGGCCACCGATCTGGTCAGTGGAGTGCGTCCGCTGCGCGGAATCGGAGCAGAGGACGCCGCGACCCAGCGGTTCGTGACGTCGAGCCGAACGGCACTGGCGGCCACGCTGAGGTTGGCCCGCGCCAACAACGTCTATCAGGGCCTGGCGGCGGCGGTCAACGCGTTGCTCGCCGTCGGAATCGCCGGTACCGCAGGCTGGTTCGCGTTGCAGGGTCGCATCTCGGTCGGCGAGTTGATCACCGTCATCGGGCTCTCGCAATTCGTCATCGAACCGCTGACCGGGTTGTCCAAGGTCCCTGGCGTGGTGGCGATGGTGCGTGGCTCTGCCGACCGGCTCGCACTCGTACTCGGTGCCGACCACGTTCTGCCGCAATCGGATTCCGCTGTGCCCTCGGGTACCGATCTCACCGTCGACGAGGTCGGGTTCCGTTCGCTCGACGGCCTCACCTTCTCTGCTGCACCCGGCGAGATGCTCGGGATCGTCGCCTACCGGCCGCAGGACGGGGAGGCACTCGCCCAGGTGCTCTCCGGTCAGATCTCCGAGTCCGACTACACCGGAACGGTACGGATCGGCGGCATCGCAACAGGGGACATCGATCTCCGACGCGCCCGCGAGACCGTGCTCGTCGAGCCGCACATCACCGACCTGTTCGCCGGTACCGTCCGCAGCAACGTCACCGCAGGTCGCGCGCAGCCCGACGCCGAACTCGACCGCGTGCTCGAGGCCTCCGCGGCCACCGACGTCGTCGAACTGCACGAAGCCGGACTCGACCACGCCGTCACCGACCGCGGTGCCAGCCTCTCCGGCGGCCAACGTCAACGGGTCGCGTTGGCGCGGGCCCTGTCGGTCGACGCCCCGGTGCTGGTGCTGCACGACCCCACCACCGCGGTCGACGCCGTCACCGAGCACACGATCGCGCGCGGCATCGCCGAGCTTCGACACACCGGCAGCGCCGCGCAGACCACGATCCTGATCACCACCAGCCCTGCGCTGCTGTCGGTGACGCATCGCGTGCTCGTCGTCGACGACGGCCGCGTCGTCGCCGAAGGAACCCACCACGATCTCGCGTCCTCGGACGCGCAGTACAAGGAGACGGTGCTGCGATGACCGCCCCCGAACTTCTTCCCATCGCCACCGGTGCCCGGTCGGGCCGCTGGCTGTTGGAACAGCTGAAACTACGACGGGCACGAACGGCAGTGACGCTGCTGCTCGGCGCAATTGCCGCGGCGATGTCGCTGGTGCCCGTCTACGTGCTCGGTGTCTTGGTCGACCGCGTCCGCGACGGGGCCGACTCGTCGACCATCGTGGGGGTCGTCGTCGTGATCGCGGTGGCAGCGGTCATCGGCGGTGTCGTCACCGGTTTCAGCGGCTACCTGATCAGTACCCTCGGCGAGGGCATCCTGGCGTCGCTGCGTGAGGCCGTCGTGCGACGCGCTCTCCGCCTGCCGGTGGCCACGCTGGAGCGAGTGGGCAAGGGCGACTTGCTCTCCCGCGTCGGCGACGACGTCGCAGTGATGGCAAAGTCGATCGGCGAAGTGATTCCACAGCTCGTCGGAGCTTTCCTGCTCGTGTGCCTGAGCATGATCACGATGCTCGGAATCGACTGGCGTCTGGGGCTTGCCGGTCTGGTGGCATTGCCGATGTACGTGCTCGCGCTGCGCTGGTATCTGCCCCGATCGGCTCCGCTGTACGCGGCCGAACGAGTCGCTATGGGCGAGCGAGCCCAGTCCTTCGTCAGCAGCATGCAGGGCGCAAAGACTGTGCGCGCCTACGGACTCGAAGCCGAGCACCTCGGTGAGGTGGATCGAGCGTCGGCGAAAGCCCGCGACATCGGCGTCGACGTCTTCCGCCTGTTCACACGTTTCGGCTCACGCAGCAACCGCGCCGAATGTGTCGGCCTGTCGGTGATCCTGCTGGCCGGATTCCTGCTCGTCCGAGGCGATTACGTGACCGTCGGCGAGACCACGGCCGCGGCGCTGCTGTTCCATCGCCTGTTCAATCCGATCGGCACCCTGCTCTTCACGTTCGACGACATCCAGTCTGCCGGAGCTTCTCTGGCCCGACTGGTCGGTGTCGTCGACATTGCCGACGAGCGGCCGGTGGGCGACGGTTCCGTGCCTGCCGACGCCACCCTCGATGTCGTCGACCTGCGTCACTCGTACGACGGGGGTCACGAAGTACTGCACGGGGTCGACCTGCGTGTCGACGCAGGTGAGACGGTCGCGCTCGTGGGATCCACCGGTGCCGGGAAGTCGACGATCGCGGCCATTGCGGCCGGGTCCATGGCGTCGACGTCGGGCACGGTTCGTGTCGGCGGCGCGTCCCTGGACTCGTTGGGCCACCAGGGTTTACGCCGGCATGTCGCGATCGTCAGCCAGGAAGTGCACGTCTTCGCCGGCCCACTGATCGACGACGTGTTGCTCGCGGCACCGGACGCCGGCCGCGACGACGTGGAAGCCGCACTGCGGACCGTCGGTGCCTGGGGATGGGTCGAGGCGCTCGAGAACGGCCTCGACACCGCCGTCGGCGAGGGCGGTCACCAGTTGACCGCGGCGCAATCGCAGCAATTGGCTCTGGCGCGGCTGGTTCTCGCCGATCCGGCTGTCGCGGTGTTGGACGAGGCCACCGCCGAGGCCGGCAGCTCCGGTGCCCGTGAGCTCGAACTGGCTGCGGAGGCGGCGACGAGAGGCCGCAGCACATTGGTCGTGGCGCATCGCCTCACCCAGGCCGCTGCAGCGGACCGCGTCGTTGTGCTCGAGCACGGGAAAATCGTGGAGCAAGGTCCGCACGACGAGTTGGTCGCTGCCGGTGGGCGTTACGCAGAGCTGTGGGAGGCGTGGCAGGGTCGCTGATTGCTATAGCAATTTGCCTATAGCTATTAGTTTTGGCTACGGTGTCCTCGGAAGATGGAGGAGGCCGACATGGCACGCGCAGGATTGACCGCGCAGCGCATCGTGGCAGCAGGAGCGGATCTGGCCGACGAGGTCGGCTTCGATCGCGTGACTGCCAGTGAGTTGGCGCGACGCTTCGACGTCAAAGTGGCGAGTCTGTATTCGCATCTGAAGAGCGCGCATCAGCTCAATGTCGGCATCGCTCTGCTGGCGTTGGAAGAGCTGGCCGACCGGGTAGCAGAAGCGTTGGCAGGCAGGGCAGGCAAGGACGCGTTGGTGGCAGTGGCCGACGCGTACCTGGTCTATTCGCGCGAGCATCCCGGGCGATACGCGGCGACCCAATTTCCTCTCGACCACGAGACGGCGATCAACAGTGCCGGGGTGCGGCACTCGGCAATGATGAAGGCGATCCTTCGTGGGTATCACCTGAGCGAGGTGGATCAGGTACATGCTGTTCGATTGTTGGGCAGCGTCTTTCACGGTTTTGCCAGCCTCGAAGCGGCCGGCTCGTTCGCTCACAGTGCACCCGACTCACAAGAGTCGTGGGCCCGAATCCTCGACGGAATCGACACACTCCTACGGCAATGGAGGCAGGAACCATGAAGCCGATCTCCGAACGCGACATCAGATCGTCGTTCGTCAACTCGTCCAAGGGTGACGCCACTCGGCTTTCCCTCCCCGATATGTTCGACGAAACGCCGTGGGAGGATCTCGATTTCCTCGGCTGGGGCGACCCGAAGCTGGCGGGACGGAGCTACATCGTCGTACCGCAGGAAGATCGACTCCGTGCAATTGCGTTGCGATACAAAGCGGGTGGACCGCGGACTGCGCAGATGTGCAGCATCTGTCTCACCACCCACGCCAACGGCGGTGTGTCGCTGATGGCCGCTGCGAAGGCAGGGGAGTCCGGGCGACGCGGCAACACCGTCGGTACCTACATCTGCTCGGATCTCGCATGTTCTCTGTACGCACGCAAGAAGAAAACACCGGCCCTGGGACGACAGTTCAAGGAGGACTTCGACGTCGAGACCCGCACTGCGACGGTGAGGGAGAACATCGACGCATTCCTCGCTCGTGTCCTCGGCTGAATGTCGCTGCGCGCATGACCTAGCTCTTTTGGCTGGACCGCTGTGGCCGCAAAGCTGTGAAAAGCCAGGCCGCTGCCGCGACAATTGCCAGACCCCAGCCCGCGATGCCGGCCCATGGCAGATCCAGTCGCGGGATGGCAAGAACGCCGAAGATCACCAGGGTGGCGAACAGCGGGGAGAGTCTGTGCCGGGCATGGATAAGTCGAGTGGACTCGGTTCCCGTTCGTCGCATGCGCATCTATTCGCCTCGTCGATGTGTTTGGTGAACCTACAGTAAACCGGTAGGTCGGTCTTCAATGGCGCGCCCCGGTTGATACCCATGGAGTGTGGCGCAACGGTCGTAGCGCGTCCGAGGATTGGTGATTTGCCTAGCACGGGCCACCGACAGGTTCCGGTTCGCGAATCCTTATGCACAGCAATAGTTTTCGATTGCATCATCATTGTGCATCGAACACCTGTTCGATACACTTGGTCCATGACCACGGAGATCTGGCAACTGAGCGAGAGTGAACTCCTCGCCGACGCCGCTGCGGTCTCCCACAAGATCCAACTGCTCGAAGCACGCCGCATCGCCCTCGTCGCCGACATCGACACCCGCGTGAGCAGGGAGAAGCTCGGCTTCCCCGGACCCGCAGGGTGGCTGACCTCCACCACCCTCCTCACCCCGAGCAAAGCGAACAAGATCGTGGCCCTCGCTCGCGGGTTGAAGAACTTCCCCGACATCGCCGACGCCGTGAACACCGGCAGCATGACCGTCGACCACGCCGCCCTGATTCTCACCTTCGCCGAAGCACCACCGAAGAACCTCCCCCAAGAGGGTCGCGATATCGCCCGCTCCGCGATGATCGCCGCCGCCACCGGGCCCGGGGCACGCACCGACAATATCCGCGAAGCGATCACCAAACTCGAAGACACCTACGGCGGCAACAAGCCACCACCGGAAGACACCGACCGCAACGAACTCTTCGCCTCGAAAACCCTCAACGGACGTCTCGTGGCGAAGATGGATTTCGATGCGATCACCGGAGAAAAGCTGCTCACCGCGCTTTCTCCGTTGACCGAACCCCGCCCTGCCGCCGACGGCACCCAAGACGAACGCAGTCCCGCACGGCGACGCGCCGACGCCTTCGGACACATCCTCGACCGCTACCTCGCCTCTAGTGACCGCCCCACCGAAGGCGGCGAAAAACCCCACGTCAACCTGCACATCCGGTTGCAGGACCTCACCGACCTCCGCGACAGTGCCGACGACATAACAGATGACGAAACCTCGCGCGCAGCAACAGAATCCGACACCGAGACCGACGCAGCAGATCCGGTCGACATCAACACCGGCGACCCCATCGACACTGACGCAGCAACCGAACCGGACCACGAAAACGGCAGCGGCAGTGGCGATCGCGGTGGAGGTGATGCTGCAGCCGACCGCGGCGCATATCGGGACCTGTTCGGTGACGGCACGTCGGTCGGGTGGCTGCCCTGGATGGGACCGCTCTCCCGCAACACTTCCCGCCAACTGGCGTGTGATTGCCTTCTCACCGCCATCGTGATGGACGAGAACGGCAACCCACTCAACCTCGCCCGCACCGCCCGGACCGTCACCGCGAAACAGAAACGCGCGCTGACTGCCCGCGATCACGGTTGCGCGTTCCCGGGCTGCGGCAAACCCGCCGCCTGGACCGAAGGTCACCACATCTGGCACTGGGCCGATGGTGGCCCCACCGATATGGACAACCTCGTCCTCCTCTGCGGATTTCACCATCGACTCGTCCACCACTCCGACTGGGAAGTGTTCATCGGAACCGATCAACACCCCTGGTTCGTACCGCCGGCATCCGTCGACCCCTACCGACAACCTCGACAATCCCACGCCCGAGCAGGCCCCCACATCGCATAGGCTCGCGCAAACACACACCCGCCCCACACAAACACTCCAGCCCCGCACCGAGAACACGGTGCGGGGCTGGAAGAGGTTGTTGCTGAGCTCGATTCGCGAGCTGAGCGTCAGTCCTTGTTCTTCTCCGCGATGAACAGCTTCTCGATGCGCTCTGCCTCGTCCTTCTTGGCGTCGGCTTCCTCGGATCGTTCTGCGGCCTCGGCCAATTCGGCCTCGGACGGTGCTGCTGCCAACTTCTCCTGCTTGTCGACCTGAGCCTGCTGAGTCTTCTTGCGGTCCTCAGCTGCCTTGGCCGCCGCGGCAGCTTGCTCGTCGGCCTTCTTCTTCTTTGCAGCCGCTTCGCGTTCGGCTTCCTGGGCGGCCTCGCGCTTGCGCTGCTCGGCTTCCTGTCGCGCGTCGCGGGCGGCTTCCTGGGCTGCGGCGTCGGCGGCCCGCCGGTCCTGCTCGGCGGTCTCACGAGCCGTCTTCAGGTCGGCGTCCGCGGCAGTCTTCTTTGCACGTGCCTCGGCGTCCAGGCGTGCTGCTTCGGCGCGGTTCTCGGTGCTGTCGACCAGAGTCTCACCGCGATCGGCAAGACTCCTGTCTCCCAACAGGTTTCCGACAGCACGATCGAGGGATCCGAGCGTGTGCTCGTAGGCGAGCCGTGCCGGCGATTCCGCATCCATCTTCACCACGACGTTGGTCTCGATGAGCTGCAACGGAATTCGGGCGATCCTGTACTGAATTCTCAGGATGGTCAGTGGTAGGGCCAAAACACTCATGTAGTCGAACTCCTAGATCAGCAGTGGTGGGTCAAGCCTGGTTGCGAAGCTCTTCGGCTTTCTTGCGGTCGGCCTCGGCCTGCAGCAACGCTTCCTGGTGCTTCTGCGCAGCCACCATTTCGTCCGCATCTGCCGCGGCCTGCTCGGCTTTACGCTCCTCGGTCGCTTCGATCTGTTCGGCCGTTGCGTCGACCTCGGCTGCCGCTCGTTCCTGCGCCACGGTCTCACGCTTGTTCTGCTCGGCCGCGGCCACCTGGGTCTCTCGAACGCGATCTGCGTTCGCCTCGGCAACTGCTGCGTTCTCCTCCGCGGCCTCGCGTCGACTGTCTGCCGCAGTCCGCACGTCGGCCAGCTCCTCGGCGGCCTCGGTGGCCTGTGCATCGGCGACGCGTTCGGTGGCCTGCGCCTCCTTGCGTTCGCGGGCCTGAGCGGCCTGCAATTGGCCCTCGGCCGTCAACGAGTCGTTGCCGGTGACAGCGCCGACGACCTCTTTGGCTTTGCCCTTGATCCCGTCGAGCATTCCTTTGCGTGCTTCGCCCGCTACGTTCTCGTCAGTCATGTAACTGCAGGTACCCACTGGCTGTTCGAGTAACCCCACGTCGACCTCGGACGATACGATCGCCGACGAAAGCATCAGCAGTGAGGAGACGTATGCCTATCGCAAAGATCAACGGCATCGACGTGAACTACCAGGTCAAGGGCAGTGGAGACCTGGTCGTTCTGATAATGGGCACCGGCAGTCCCGGCCGAGTGTGGGAACTGCATCAGGTACCGGCCCTCCTGGCGGCCGGCTACCGGGTGTGCACCTTCGACAACCGCGGTATCGCGCCGTCGTCGGAAAGTGCGACCGGTATCACCATCGACGCCATGGTCGCCGACACCGAGGGCTTGATCGAACTGGTCCGCGACGGTGCCGAGAAGGCCTTCGTCGTCGGAACGTCGATGGGCTCTCGCGTCGCGCAGGAGTTGGCTCTGAAGCGTCCCGATCTGGTTCGCAAGGCGGTATTCCTGGCCGGGCACGCGCGGGTCGACGAGTTCCAGAAGACGCTCGCCCAGGGCGAGCGGGCGCTCTACGACAAGCGCGTCGAGCTGCCGGGCACGTACTCGGCCGCGGTGACGGCGGTGATGAACCTGTCGCCCGCCACGTTGCGTGATGCGCGAACGGCTCGCGATTGGCTCGACCTGTTCGAGTTCTCGGCATCCTCACCATCCGCCGGGGTGCGCGCGCAGCTGGGCATGGACGACGATTTCGACCGCACCAACGCCTACCGGGCAGTGTCGGTGCCGTGTCTGTCGGTCGGGTTCGCCGACGATCGGATGATCCCCGCCTACCTGGGCAAGGAGCTCGCCGACGCCATTCCGGGGGCTCGATACGTGGAGATCGCGGACGCCGGGCACTACGGATATCTCGAGCGTCCCGAGGCCGTCAATGCGCACTTGCTCGACTTCTTCAAGGCCTGACGCCACCTGAGCACGACCTGCGTTGCTAGGGTCGTGTGGCACCTCACGGTGCAGACTTACCAATCAAACGTTCGCGACGAGTGAGGCGAGATGAGTACCAACCCGTTCGATGACGAAGACGGACGCTTCTTCGTGCTGGTCAACGACGAAGATCAGCATTCGCTGTGGCCGACGTTCTCCGAGGTCCCTCAGGGGTGGCGTGTCGTCTTCGGTGAAGACACCCGCGCTGCGTGCCTGGAGTACGTCGAGAAGAACTGGACCGATATGCGTCCGCGCAGCCTGCGTGAGGCCATGGAGGCCGACGCAGCTGCCCGCGCAGGTGCTGAGGGAACCCCCAGCACCGAGGCTTGAGTTCCGCCTTCTACGAAGGACTTGTACCGCGCCGCCGACGAACCGTCGGTCGGCGCGGTTCTTCTCTGCGGCGAAGCGTCGGGCGTAGTAGTTCCTCGGTTCGTGCCAGGATCCGGGGTCGACGCAATGTTCGCGCACCCCACTCACCCAATGTGACGCCCGCAGCCAGGCCACAGCCGATGCCGAACGCCGCGAAGAGCGAGCTGATACCGAGCAGCAACTGGTCGTTGAGAATCGCGTACAGACCTCGGTAGAGCGAGAGACCGGGCAACAGCGGTGTGATGCCGGCGACGGCGACGATGAGCGGCGGAATGAGCGCTCGACGCGCGAGGAGACCACCGGCGAATCCGACGACCGTGGCTGCGATGGCAGACGCGATGATCGGACCCACAGCCAACGTCTGTGACATCAGGTAGACGAGCGCGCCCGCGAAGCCGCCCATGAATGCAGCCGTCAGTGCGCGCCGCTCGGCGTAGCAGGCGAGAGCATAGAACAGTGACGCGGCCGCGCCGGCCAGGACCTTGGTGGGCACCTGTGTGATGTCCGGGGGAGGCAGGTTGCTGATCTGCGGCAGATCGCTCCCGATCAGCGCCGCCAGCCGCAGCGACGTGGCGACGCCGGCGATGATGCCGCCCGTCATCATCAACACCTCGAAGAATCTGGCCGACGCGGTGATCGGTGCTCCGGTGATCGCGTCCTGTACCGAGCCGACGAGCGAAAGCCCCGACAGCAGCACCGTCACCCCGGCACCGATGATCACCGACGGGGAAATGTCGATATTGAGCTGATCCTGAAAGTTGTACAGAGTGATCGCCGGGGTGGCAGCGACGAATCCGCCGACCACCTGCTGAAAGAAGAAGGGCAGTCCGGCGCGGTTGAGGATGCGGCCGATTCGGTCGATCACCATCGTCGTCAGGAAGCTGACGACCGCGACCAACGCGCCGCCGCCGAGCAACACACCGATCGCCGCCGCCATGCCGGCCCACGCGAAGGTCGCGATCCACCGGTTGTACGGGTGCGGGGCCGAGGTGATCTCGTCGAGGCGGTCACGCGCGATGCTCGCCGGGACCACCTTGACGCGCACCGAGCGAATGAGGCGGTCGACCGCGGCCAGCCGTGTGAAGTCCATCGAGCGGTAATGGACGATGCGCATCGTCGACGCAGGCGGTCGCGTCGGACCGCGATGTGCGCTCAGCGTGATCGAGTTGTACGTGACGTCGACATCGCATCGCGCGAGGCCGTACGTCGCGGCGATGAACTGCACCTGCGTCGCCGTATCCACCGCAGACGTGCCCGACGCCAACAACACCTCGCCGACACGAACCGCCAGCTCGAGGACCTCGGCGACCGTCGCGTCGTCCGTCAGATCGATAGGGCGAAGAGGTGACGGCGCGGCGGTCGGTGTATCGATGGTGGCCCGACGCTCACCGGTGAGACGGCTCAGCGAAGCCGTCAGGTCTTGCAGGAAAGTCATGACCGTCTTTACGTTGCTGGGGTGATCCACCGACAAGGTACCTGTTGTCGCTGAGCGTCCGTTGAACGGTATGCTTGGCTCGCTTCACTGCCTCCTTAGCTCAGCGGTAGAGCACTCGCCTTGTAAGCGAGCGGTCAACGGTTCAATCCCGTTAGGAGGCTCTCTTGGCTCCGATTCCGTCCCTGGGATCGGAGTTTTTGCGTTTTCGTCTCGAGCGGACGGCCCGCATCTACGCCCTTCGTCGGAATCCACACCCTTCGTAGGAGGTGTCGATTCCGATTGGGGGCGTGGAGTCAGGTCATCGATGCGCGACCGCGGGCCCACCGCATCGCCACGAGGCGGAATACGAAGAGCCGAGTCGTCGTTGACTCCATCGACGGTGTTCGATCCCAATGCCCCGGGTACCAACCATCAGCCGCTACGAGCGGCCACCTGCCGAGAGGCGCACTGGCGAACACCGTCACCCAAATACTGATCAGAGCCGCGCACCCAGAGGTGCGCGGCTCTCTTCGTTCCACAAGTCCTGAATCACTGCTTGTCTTGCTTCTCCGCGGGAGTCATCGAACCCATTTCGGCGGCGAACTCTGTCGCCATGGCCTTGGAGAGTGCCTGCGCAGCCGACAGCGGACGCACCATCACGGTGAAATTGTCGATCAGGCCGTCGGAGTTCAGGTGGAGGATGTCGCAGCCGTGGACGGTCACGTCGTCGATGCGGGTCTCGAAGAACAGGACGTGATCACGGCCGCCGATGTCTTCGACGGTTTTCACGTAGCGGAGGTCCTGGAAGACGCGCGTGACGGCGCGCAGTATCGCCGCGGTCAGCTCCTTGCCGCGATACGGCTTGAATGCGACGGGGGAGCTGAAGACGACGTCGTCGGCCAGGGTGGCGGCCATGGCGTCGTGGTCGTTGGCCTCGACGGCCTGTCGGAACTGCTGCACGCGTCATCTCCTGGGTGGGGCCAGGGCCTGAGGCGCCCTCGGCTGGTGACCGAAGACTACACAACTTTGCGACTATGAAAGGGTGTTCGGCGGGATCATCCGCGTTCAGCGCGGGTGTCGAGTACTTCGAGGACACGGGCACCCCAGCGAAGCGATTCCTCCTCGAACATCCGTCCCCGCATCAGGGTGAGGTACGGGCCGATGCGATCGGCGGTGGCCAGGAACTCGGTCTCTGTACGTCCGTCGAGCAGGCGGTGCGCCATCCGGTCGTACCGAGCCAGCTTGTCTCGTGAGAGCTGCATTCGTTCTCGGATCGCATCGGTCATTGGCTCGAGGTCCCCGGCTTCGAGAGCGTGGATCGCCACCAGGTGCTCGTCGCGAATGGCCGGAAGCTTCGGTTGCCGATGGCTCACCTGGCGCAGCGCTGCGCGTCCCTTGTCGGTGAGGCTGAACAGGCGTTTGTTGGGTCGACCGTCCTGTTCGACCAGTCGCGCCGAGATCACCTCGTCCTGGTCCATTCGATCGAGCTCACGGTAGAGCTGTTGGGGAGTGGCGGTCCAGAAGTTGGCGACAGTTGCGTCGAACGCCTTGGACAGGTCGTAACCCGACATCTCCCCGTCGACCAGTGCGGCGAGCACGGCATCACGTAGCGACATGATCCAGGACAGTACCCGTCGCGAGGCGGCGGGCAGGCCAGGTATTAGGCAACTTGTTGTATATTGACGTCGAGCGAAAGAACGGTGGACGTGGTGGATCGGACGAAACAATTGCGATACGTAGCCCTGGGCGACAGCCAGACGGAAGGGCTGAACGACGGCAACGACGACACGGGCTTTCGTGGTTGGGCTGATCGGCTCGCCGAGCTCATGGCCGAGAGCGCAGACGAGGTCGTCTATGCCAACCTCGCGGTACGTGGTCGTAAGGCCGCGCAGGTCAAAGCCGAGCAGTTGCCGGCCGCTTTGGCGTTGAAGCCGACGGTCGCGTCCGTCGCTGCCGGTGTCAACGACATCTTGCGTCCGCAGTTCGATGCGCGGACCGTGGCAGGTGAAGTGGGCGCAATGTTCGCCGCGCTCCGAGCGGCCGACTGCACCGTGATCACCATGACGTTCCCCCGCCTCGCTCACCCGGTCCCCGGAAGGACCGTCATCGCCAGGCGTATGACCGAGCTGAACGCCGAGATTCGCAGAGTCGCAGCCGAATCCGATGTCGTCGTGATCGACCTCGAGAAGCACGCTGTGGCCTCCGATCCTCGGCTGTGGAGCTGGGACCGCCTGCATCTGAACGAGACAGGGCACGCGCGACTCGCTGCGGCCGCCGCCTACGCCCTCGGTCTACCGGGTGCCACCGACGCATGGAATCTTCCGTTGGCACCGCTTGCCAGACCGCGCCTGCACTCCCGAGTTCGCGCCGACCTCACCTGGGCCGGAATGTTCCTCGCGCCGTGGTTGACTCGTCGGATTCGTAAACGCTCCTCGGGGGACAGTCGTACGGCCAAGCGGCCGGAGCTGACCTCGGTACTCGGGTAGAGCCGGGCGAACCGAAGCGAGCAGACCTGGTGAATCAGAATCCCGGGCCAAGATCTGCAGTGTTATGGACCAAGCTGCGCCGCATCCAGCTGTACACCCTCTTGTCGTTGAGGAGAGTGAAATGGTGAGCACTGTAGATCGCGAGACCGTCGTCCGGTCGAAGTCCTATGTTGCGGAGCTTGTTTCGACCTCCGGCGCTGTCGGTACGGACCAGACCGTCGCCCACGAAGACTCCGACCGGGTTGCGCGGACTTCCGGTGACGACCGCGGACGCGTGATGATGACGCACCCGTTCCGGAACCGAGATGTCCATGGCTGCACCGACATCGAAGCTGTCGGTGTACCGAGCATGACCGTCCTCGTCGGTGATCGCTCCGTGGATCAAATCACGGATACCGGCACTTCGACGCGCCAGTAGGTTCGCGAACGGCCGGGTCTCGGGTACGAGTGCCATTGCGGCCGCGGCGACGTGGACGCCGTGAGCAAGTGGCGCGCCCAGATGTGGTGTCCCCAGAGTGAATACGTCCGTCAGCAGATCCACCCATCGTAGACCGCCTTCGGCAGCGTGGTGAGCAGCGCTGCGTGAGACCAGCCCGCCCATGGAATGTCCGACCAACGTGATCCGGTGTACCCGGACGGGCCACGCCGGTACGAGCTGCTCCAGCAAGTCCGACAGGTCGGCACCATTGGCTGCAATTCGGCGTCCGGTGTTGTAGCGCAGAAAGATCGAGGTCGTCCCGGCTTCGGCGTCCAGCCGCTCTCCGTATGTGGGCCGCCCACCGAGCCGCCATGCGTATTCCGTTTCGACCAGCCCATGGACGAACACCACGAGGTGCGCTCCCGCAGTAGGAAACCCCGCGGCCAACGCTCGGTACTCCGGCGGTACAGGGCGTCCGTCGACTCGAATCGACATCGGATGGGCCAGTACCCTGGCTGTTCTCTCCATGTCGTCGCCGATGAGACCGTTCAGAACGGCGATGGTCTGCGCGCCACGGCTGGTGTGCGACGGTGACGGCCGCGAGTTGTCCTCGGCCACGTCGTCGCCGTCGGTCAGGGAGCCGTCAGCCAGGGAGCCGTCGGTCAGGGAACCGACGATCTTGGCTGCGCCGGTGCAGGCGGCCGCGATGCTCGCGTACGTGCCGGCGGCGATCGCGTCGTGCATCAGTTGTGTCGGCAGGGCGGCGGGACCGATACCGAGCTTCACGGCAGCAAACGTGCGTCGTGCAATTGCCGAGTGGACCGCGCGAACGCCACCCGCAGCCGACGCCAACTCGCGAAGTGTGAGCTCGCCGAGCTCACCCCACTCCTGTGTGCGCCGAGATTTCTTCCCCGGTCCAGGTTTCGTCCCCACCGGATTCAGTGTACGCACGTCCACTGAAACTGCTGGCCCCGCAGAATCGGCGTCTCAGTCCCGGCGGCCGACCAGCGGGTTGAGCTCGGAGTTCGCGAGGCCACCGGGCTCGATGCCGGGGAGGAATTCGCGCCACGTGCCGCTGATCAGGGTCGGAGACTCGACGACGCGGGTGCCGTCGGCGAAGTAGGTGGTGGCCAGTGCGCGACGCGGCTGTGTCGTCCGGTTCGGGCC
This sequence comes from Rhodococcus sp. 05-2255-1e, assembly GCF_002259025.1. Lineage (NCBI taxonomy): Bacteria > Bacillati > Actinomycetota > Actinomycetes > Mycobacteriales > Nocardiaceae > Rhodococcus > Rhodococcus sp. 05-2255-1e. The sequence goes on from NZ_NOZE01000033.1 coordinate 518,570, forward strand.
GGCGGTGTGGAAGCACAGCGCGGAGTGGAACGATACGTCTCCCACGGCGAACGGCTCGGACTCCACCGCCACGTTGCGCGTGCGGAAGCGCTGGGTGACGGCCTCGTCGTAGGAGGTGCCGACCTTGTCGAATTCCAGGTCGGCGACTTCGCCGAGAACGTCCCGGCCGCGCGCGAACGACAGTGGACCCATCGGGCCCGGAATGGCCGACATCGGCATCCAGGCGGTGACAGCGTCGGTGGTCTGCAACGGGAAGTGCTCGGCGTCGTGGTGCCACGGTGTGCGTCCGCAGCCGGGTTCCTTGGACAGCGCATTGTCGTGGTACAGCCGAACGCCGGGCACGTCGAGCAGTGCCGCGGCCAGGCCGCCGATCCGGGGTGACAGTGCTGCGGCACGCATCAGGTTGTCGTGGAGCCACATCTGCTCGAGCGCGGTGAACCGGCCCGCAACGTCGTCGCCGTGCTCGGCTCGCAGTAACTCCTCGAGGCGCTCGGCGAGTCGACGTACGACGGCAGGCGAGAACACCGCGGGCAGCCGCACGAAGGCGTGTCGCGCGAATGCGTCGACGGCAGCCGGGTCGAGATCGTAGGGCTCGGCGAGTTCGTGCTCGACTTGTTCGTCCGTGGCGGCCTCGACATCCGGCAGTCCAGGGCCGTCGACGAGTTCTGCGGGTGCGGCGTCGTTGGCGGCCAGCGTGACGTACCAGTCCCACCAGTCCTGATCGTTGCCCGCCCAGTCCTGGTCGATACCGCCCTCGCGATTGCGTTCGGGCAGAAGCTCGTTGGTGGCAGGGTTGTTCAGAGCCACAGCAGGGCCGCCTCGTGCGAGAAGGTGTAGGAACCGGACGCGTCGCGGCACGAAGCGAGGTAGTCGCCGAGCACGGGGGCCGCCTCCATCTCGTCGAGTGACACGGAGTCGTCGAAGGCGCACCGCTGCAGAAAGCCTTCGGCGACAGCGCGATCGGACGTTCCGGTGGTGTAGGAAACGCGCTGCTCGCGCACGTCCGCACCCGCGCGGATCAGCGCGTCGCGCACCTGCTCGGCCGTCGTGTACGGCGTTGCTTCGCGCACGCCGGCGCGGAAGGCATCGTAGAAGGCGATGTAGTGGGAGGCTTCCGTTGCCTGCGCGACCAGACCGAGACCACCGGGAGTCAGTGCGGCCACGAATCTTTCGGCCGCGGCATCCAACTCGGCGGGCGGAAGGGCGTAGAGCGCGTGGGTGGCCCACACGACGTCGTAGCCTGCGTGATCGGCGGGCAGATCCTGCAGTGTCATCACCAGATCGTGCCGGGCGACGAAAGGCGCGGCCAAAGCTCCGCGTGCCTCGGCCACCGAGAATTCGGATGGGTCGAGCAGGTCGTAGGCGACCTCGGGTACCGCGGACAGGTCGGTGTACCGGCGGAGCGCAGTGGGGAATTTACCGCTGCCGCAAGCCACGTCGAGTAGCGACCAGCCCTCGTGAGCCCGGCCGGCGAGCAGCGTCGGCCAATCGGTTGCCAACGCCAGCTGGTGATAGTCCTCGGTGGCCAGAGCGTAGAACGCCTCCATACCCGTGCGGCCCGCCTCGCTCCAGTGCTCGAGACTGCGTTCGGCTGTGTCTCCGCTGCTCACGAGATTCCTCCTAGGAAGCCAACTACGACGCACCGGACGGGGCGTCGTGGTTGACTCGGTCCAATGTCCAACATAGCTCCGAATTCGCCGACCGACACTGCCGTCGTGCTCATCGACGGATTGCGGGCGATGCGGCGCGGGGCCGAGGCGCTGGCGGGCCTGCCGCCCGAGTCCTACGCCGAGCACCATGCCGCCTTCGAGATGCTCTCCGATCAGCGCGGTCTGATCGCCCAGCACTTCGCAGATCGGCTGGCCGGGATGGGGAACGGACCGCTCTCGGTGCTGTCGGTGGGCTGCGGGGACGGTTCGCTCGATGCCAGGCTTGCAGCGGGCCTGGTGCTGCGGGCACCCGGCCGTACGGTCCGGTACGTCGGCATCGACCCCTGGATCGGCAGTACCGAGCTCTTCGCCGCCACGATGGCGGCGCTCGAGGCCGCCGACCTCGACGCCCACGCGTACGTTGCATCGTTCGACGACGCACCCGTCGACGAGACTTTCGACGTCGTGATGTTCGTGCACTCGATGTACTACGTCGCAGACTTACGAGCTACGTTGCGTGCCGCGCTCGCCCTGCTGCGACCCGGCGGCGAACTGTGGGTGGCGATTGCGCCGACGGCCGCGCTCAACGCACTCGTCGAAGTTCTCGCCCCTCCGCTCGAGGGCCATCGGCAATGGTTCAGCGCAGACGTCGAGAAAGCATTCGTCGACGCCGAGATCGTCCTCGACGACACGATGACTCTCGATGCGCAGGTCGATCTTTCCGCCGCGAGCGCCGACGTGCTGAACTTCGCGGTGCAAGCCCGGTTGACGCCCGAGCTGCACGAGCCGGTGCGGGCCTACCTCGCGGCGGTATCGGTGCCCGGTGCCGACGGCGTCCCTCGGGTGCCCCACCCGGTCGATGTATTCAGAGCGACCCGTCGCTGACATCGTTCTCGACGATTCCCCGTCAGAACGTAGGTGGTTGTCTCGCAGCGCTTTCGAGCTATGTGGGCAGGACGTCGGTCACTGCTGGCGAACCACCGGCGGGGGAGACCAACGGCTGTCCGGTTTCGGGCCGTAGAGCCTGAGCATCAGCCGGAAGGCACCGGGTGGGCACGGCAGCCAGTTGGCCGTGTTTCCGTTTGTCGGGCAACTATTTTGCACCCTGACGGTGAGTGAGCCGTCCGCGTCGTAGTGCAGATTCGGTGTGCGGTCGGTGATGGCGTAGCGGTCGAGTTCGTTCGCGTACAGCAGTCCGCGTGCGTGGTAGACGGTCATCGACCAGAAGAACTCGGCAGGAGGAAATTCGCCGGCCCGGAAAGTGAAGGCATAGTCGTTCGCCCCGTCGAGTGGACGGCCTTCTTCGTCCTGTTCGCATACCGGGTAGGACGCCTCGGCGGCGGGATTGATGTAGATCTGGGAATAGGCGACGGCGGCCCGCAGGAGATGGTTCGCACCGAAGTCCGCACCTGCATCATTGATCGCCCAGCCGTTGACGGAGCGACCCATCGATTTGACCTGTGCAGCAATGTCTTCCGAGCCGGATCGCAGACCGTCTGCGATCTCACGTTCGGCGGCATCACGGCCGGCTGCCGCGTCGAGTGCGTCCATCAGGCGGCGGTGCGTCTGCCCGACCCAGCGCGGTACGTCCGAATCGCCGAGGCTTCCGATCGCGTGATCGAGGGCACCGAGAAATTCGCGAGGCCGCTGCAGTTCGTCAGAACGTTCGACAGTGCAGAGGGCGAGCTCCGCATGCGCAGTCGGTGGTGCAGGCGGACCGGTCAGAACGATGTGCTGTTGTAATCCGTTGACCGCGAGTACGTCTCCGGGTCGGGATGGATCGACCAGAATCCGAATCGCGATCATCACGAATCTCGACCGACACGCAATCCATCCGTCCGCATTCTCCGTGTTCGCAGGCTTCGATGCCTGTCGGTACAACGTGACCGGAGGGATGCGGGACCCATGAGTCCTCCGACCGATGACCGTGTTCGTGGACGAGTCCGCCTCACCGATCTGCACGCTGTAGTAGCGATCGGCGAAGTCCGGCAGCCGGAGCTCGAAGGTGCCGGAATCGAGGTCGACGAAGGCCAACGAGTACAGGGTGTCGACATTCGGGGCGACACCCGCGGTCAGCGCGGGATTCGACAATTCTCGTTGGTGTCCCAGGGTATTCAGAGGAGCGCCGGCCGACGCGGGAGGTCGCTGCGCGTGCGGATTCGCTGGATCGGTGAACCGCAGCCGGAGGCGTTGGGCAAAGATCACCGGGAATCCCCAGACCTGGAGCGCGCTCGCATCGTCGCGCAGGTCGGTTTGTTCCGGCTGGGTGCGGTTCGGCATAGGACCCCTTATGTGAACTGAATTCACCTTGACTGTAGCCTGGTGGGTGTATCGGAGGGCGTGATACGCAGAGGTTCGGACACGGCGATGCTGCGATTGCAGCGGAGTTCGAGAGGTCGATGTGACAAACGACAGGCCTGGAAGGTTTCCTCGCTCGGTGTATTCCGTTGGAGCCGAGCCCGATCCGCGCTTCAGTCTCGCGAACGAGAGAACCTACCTGGCGTGGATTCGAACGTCGCTGGCATTGATGGCAGCGGGGGTAGCTCTGCAAGTATTCGATATCGGTGGCGGGTCCGTGCCGAGTGTGGTGGCCTCGGCGATGCTGATCGTGTCGTCGATCGGAGTTCCGTTGCACGCATGGTGGGGCTGGGCGCGCACCGAGAAGAGTATGCGTAAGTCCGAGGCTCTTCCTTCTCCTCGTATTGCCCTGCCGTTGGCTTTCGTCCTCGCGGCGGTCGGGGTTCTGGTGCTGTGGTCAGTCCTGCGATGACCCGTCGACGTCGGGGCGAGCCCCCAACTTCACGGCCGGGTGGGGAACTGGGAGACGGAGGCCTCCAAGTAGAGAGAACCCAGTTGGCCTGGGTCCGTACGGAATCGGCCGTGGCCGTGTGTGCAGTGATCGGCATACGCCTGAGCTCGCACACGCGCCAACCTGCGTTGATAGCGCTGGCAGTCCTCGTCGGTTTCGGTGCCGCGGCTTTGCTGGCCTCGGGTTGGATCGCGCGAGTGAGGGCCGGACGTACCGCGGAGGACAGCAGGGTGGTGTTCCCCTTACGTGCTCACGTCATCGCAGTGTTGATTCCGAGCCTCGGGCTGATCGCCCTGAGTTTTGTCGTCTGGTCTGCCTCATCGCCGTGATGGGAAAGAGTGCAGGCCGTGACGGTGTGATCCCGTCACGGCCTGCGCTCGGTTCTACTGGGCTGCAGGGCGCTAGCTCACGAACTGCTGTTCCCACTCCGCAGACTGTTGGTCGACGTACTGCTTGGTCAATTGTTCGGGGTCGGGAGCCTGGACGTCGTGTGCGTCGGCGGTCGCCCCGGCAATGCCGGGCAGTGCTGTTGCTACTCCGATGGCCTGCGCGGTCTGTCCCTCTGTGCTGACCAGGAAGTCGGCCAAGACCTGAGCCGCATTCGGATGTGGCGCGACTGCAGTGACGTGCCCGTAGTAAGGGGTTCCCCATGAAGGTTCAGGAAGAGCCCAGTTAACCGGTGCGCCGCTCGCCACCTCTTGAACCAGTGGCTGCACCATCGGGGCCACGACAACTTCGCCGGAGGTCAGTGCCTGCGCGAGCACGAGGGCGCTGGGGTAAATTCTCGGCTCTTGTGCGGCGAGCCGTTCCTGAAAATCGTCGCCGAAATTCTGTCGGTAGAAGCTGTAGAGATCGACGTAGGATGCAATGCCCACAGGGCTGACAACGCCCACGCGCCCTTTGTATTCGGGGTCGAGAACATCACGAGGATCGGTCAGGCCGTTCGGGGCCGCATCGGTGTTCCAGCCCATTCCGAAGGTAGCCGCGACGTTCAGGAACAGGCGGTTGTTCTTGATGCTGGAGTCCCGGTCGTAATCGGGGTTGTCGAAACCAGGGCCGCGTAATTCCTGGGAGTAATTGCCCGACTCCGCAGCGGAGGCGATCCACGCGGTATCGGTCACGACATGGACGTCGGCAATCCCCTTCTTGGTCTTGTTCTCGACCTCGACGCGTGGGTTGAGATCCGCGTCGGTACCCCGCACGTATTCGAGAGTGATGTTGGGATACTTCGCATTCCACGCGGCTTTGACGCTGTCGAGGATGGTGGTGTTCTGGCTCGAATAGAGCGTCACCGAGCCTTCCTCTTCGGCCGCCGACACTACGTCTTCCCAGTTTCCTTCCACCGATGCAGTGTCTCCGCCCGACGATCCGCACGCGCTGAGCGCGACGGTCGATGTGGCGACGAGTATCGCGATGATCATGTGTTTCGTCCGGACCGAATGTCGCATGTATTGTCCTCCTGTTTGAACTGACCTCAGTTCAGCAGCTATGCTGCGTGATGTCAATCACTTTCCAGTGGCTGTCCACGGCTTCGACGCGCCGAGAGGCCGCAAACAAAGAACGCGACTGGTGTTCGGATCAGCGACAGCGTCTGCGAGAAGGGACTTTTCACCGATGCGAACGTACGACCCGAGTTCGGCCGATCAGATCGCTGCAACCGATGCGGCGGATGTACACCCGTCGGACGCACTGGACCGGCAGCGCTGGGCACAATCACTGGCAATGCACGCGGTGGTCTACGGTCTGCCATCGGTGTACCAATACGCTGGCATGTGTGACGCGTGCGCCCCGGCTGCAGACGGCGAACGGTGGGCGACCAATTCGCTGGTCCACGAACGGACGATTGCCGGTGCGGAGTTCCAGGCCTTCCGGGTCCCCAATGTCGACACGCTGTATTCCAATGCTTGGCTGGACCTTTCGGATGGGCCGATTGTCATCGTTCTTCCCGATTTCGGTAGTCGGTACTACACGCTGAATTTCCTGGACGCCTACAGCAACGCCAGCAATGTCAGTCGGCGTACGCACCCCGAACAGCCGCGCGCGTTGTTCCTGGCGTGTTCGGACTGGACCGGTTCGATTCCCGAAGGTATCGAGGTGTTCAGAGTCGCCACACCGATCATGTGGCTGTTGATGCGGATACAGGCGTTCGGAGACTCGGACCTGCCGGCCGTGCACAGGCTGCAGGATGCGGTCACGATCGATGCACCGATCGCGTCGGTGCCGGCGTGGCCGGTGGTCGATCCTCGTGCGGTCGAAGTCTCCTCGGCAGCGTTCTTCACGGCCCTCGATGCGTCGCTGGCGGTGAACGGAGTGCCGTTCACCGACGTAGCCCACGTGCACCAATTCCGACAGCTCGGTGTGGGTACTGGCACTTTCTCTGTGCACGACCTCGATGAGGCCACACAGAAAGGCATGGAACAGGGCTTCGGAACCGCGATGACGATGTTGTCCCGGTCTCGATCGCTGCTGGGGCGTCGCACCGAATCCGGCTGGACCCGGGTGCTCGGCAAAGGTGCCCACGGGCACAACTTCTTTGCACGTGCGGTCATGAACTACGTCGGTCTCGGCGCGAACGTTGTCGAGGAGAACTGCTCGTACAACACCTATGTCGACGACGACGGACAGCGACTGACGTGCGAAGCCGGCGACGAATACCACATCGAGTTCATCAATTCCCCGCCAGCGCAGGCCTTTTGGAGCATCACGTTGTACGACGCAGAAACCGGCTGGTTGTACGACGCGCCCGAGAAGAAGCACTCGGCGGGATCGGCGGTCAACGGAGGCGACGGAGCCGTGGGACCGTCGACGATCAGGGTGAGCGCATCGCCGGCCACGACCGACAGTCCCGACCACGCCTGGCTTCCGGCACCCCAGCATCCGTTCTTCTTGGTCCTGAGGATCTATCAACCGACCGAGGATGCCCTGAGCGAGCAATGGACGCCGCCGCGCGTCGTGCGGTCGAACGCAGGACCGCTCTGAACCGATGCGTCAAAGGCTCACAACCGGCAGGGATTTACAGTCGGCACAGCGTCTTTCCGCTCGTTCGCCCGTTGAGTAGGTCGACCAGTGCGGTGGAGGCCTGCTCGAGGCCGTCGTAGACAGACTCCTCGTAGATCATGGTTCCGTCGACCAGTCGGCTTCCGACGGTGGATCGCATCGTGTCGTAGAGATGGCCAAATGAGCCGGCTCGAAATCCTCGTACCGACAAGCTCTTGGCTGTGATCTGAAACAGGTTCGACGGCAACGTGTTCGATGTTTCGTAGGTGGAGATCGCCCCGCACATCGCGACGCGTCCCTCGGGTCGAAGTGCGTCGAGTGCAGCCGTGAAGTGAGAACCGCCGACGTTGTCGAAGTATGCGTCGATTCCGTCCGGGGCAGCGAGCGCGAGAAGGCTCTCCATGTCGCCGTCGTGGTAATCGAACGAGCGGGAGGCTCCCAGGGCATCGACCAGATGATCGGCCTTGCGTCGGCTGCCTGCGGAAGCGATCACCGTACATCCGTGATGGGCGGCGAGTTGGGTGGCGATACTGCCGACTGCTCCTGCCGCGGCCGAGATCCAGACGGTATCGGACGGTCGAATGTCCATGATCTCGAAGAGGCCGACATAGGCCGTGAGCCCAGAACTGCCCAGCGGACCCAGGAACCACTGTGGGGGCCAGTCCTGGGTATCGATTCTGGTGAGGGTGCCCGCGCCGCCCAATCCGCCGGCGGTGGCAGAGACCACTGCGAAGTCGCGATAGCCGTACATGTGCGACACCAGATCTCCCGGCCGAAAGTTCTCGTCCCGTGATTCGACGACGACGCCGAGTGCCAACCCCACCAACGCATCTCCGATCCCCAGCGGTGGCAGATATCCCGACGGTGCCGAGTCGCCGAGGCGCAGTCGAATCGACGGATCGATCGACAGCCACGTATTTCGCACCAGCACTTCGCCATCGAGCAGTGGAGCGAGCGGGATGTCCGCCAGCTCCAGATGCTCGGTCGTGAGTTTTCCGCTGGGACGGGCGGCGAGGCAGAGTACTCGACTGATCATGGTCTTCGATGACGTCCCTTCGAATCGGGTGATGCGGAAAACGCAACAATCTTTCCACAACTGAATTAGGTTCAAGTGTAGGCCGCGTCCGAAAGGTGACACAGGTGAAATCGTCGAATCACATCAGTTTCTTTGCGCCGATGCGTATTCCGAAGTTGCGCCGGATGTTGGGCTTCGAGCTGAGCGCCAGTGTGGGCGTGTGGATCCTGGTTCTCGCTGCCCAGTGGACGCTCACCGAGTCGGGGGAGTCCGCGCTGGTGGTCTCCTCGGTCCAGTTCGCCGCCAGTGTGCCGTTCTTTCTTCTTGCTCTACCGATCGGGGCCATCGCGGAGTTCGCCGGTCATCGGTTGTTGCTCGCGGGCACCGCTATCGTCCTGCTGGTGGCGTCGATCGTCATGACGGCGTTGCAACTCGTCGGCCTGTCCTCCACGCCGGCGTTGATGACAGCGGTGTTTCTCGCCGGGTGCGGGCTCGCGTCGGTGGCAATCGTGTGGCAGGCCCTACTCCCTCATCTGGTCCCTGCCGACATGATGGCGGTCGTTCCTGCAATCGACGGTGCCATTTTCAACGGGGCGCGCGCAGTCGGACCGGTGATCGGAGGCGCGATACTCGCATGGTGGGGTTCGAGCGGTGCATTTGCGACCGTCGCCGCGCTGTTCGCAGTCTGTGTCATCGTGGCGCTCACTCAGGTGCCGCCCGAGTCCGGTAAGAAGCCCAAGACCGAATCCGTGCACCACGCTGTCGGGGTGAGTGTGCGGTTCATTCGCCATTCGCGGTGGACTCGGCGACTGTTGTTGCGCGTCATCACGTTCGGAATTCCGGCCAGTGCCCTGTGGGCGTTGCTACCGGTGGTGGCATACGAACGACTACATGCATCGTCGGTTCAGTTCGGTGTTCTCTCGGGTGCCATCGGGATCGGTGCGGTGGCCGGGACCGTCGCACTGATGCCTCTCCGTGCACGGTTGAGCTGGAACACGTTCGTAGCGATCGGTTCGATTGCGTATGCGGCGGTCCTCGCGGGCATCGTGCTCGTGCCGTCGGTGAGTGTGGTCTTCGTACTGCTGGTCATCGTGGGTGCGGCGTGGGTTGCGATCCAGAGCACCTGGATGATCGCTACCCACGCTGTGATGCCGAAGTGGATCAAGTCGCGTGTCATCGCATTCGTGATGCTGACCTTTCAGGGCAGTCAGGCGGTAGGTGCCCTCCTGTGGGGGTTTCTGGCAGACGCGGTCGGTCTCGTTGCCGCAGTGATCGTCTCGGCGACGATCATGGCCGTCTCCGCAGTAGAGATTCTCCGACGGGGAATTCTGCCGAGCGAATCGATAGCACCGGATCTGTCGGGAGGGGCAGGTCCGCCGGTACTCTCGACCGAATTCGACGGCCGCCGGATAACCGTCGAAACGACGTATGTCGTCGATCCGGAAAAGCTGACGCAGTTCGTCGACGATGTCGGACGCCTGCGATCGTCCAGACTCCGACTCGGAGCCGTACGGTGGTCCTGTTCCCAGATGTCGAGCACGAGAGCAACATTCGTCGAGCTGTGCACCTTCGAGAACTGGTCGGAGTATGCCTCCCAGGAGACGGAGAGACTGACGGTGCCCGAGCACCGCATCAGGACCGCGATCGCCTCCCATCTGACGGCCGAACCGCAGGTGCGAGTGCTGGTGGATGTGGCACCGCGATAGTACCGGGCCACCACATCCACCGACGTTCAGTTGAACTTGCTTTCCCACTCCTGCTGGAACTGCGAGACCTTCTCGGGCGTCAGCGAATCCGAATCGGGCAGCGAAATGTCTTGGGCCGACCCGACCGAGTTCTCGACATCGGGCAGTGCGCTGCCGTACCCCTTCGACAGGGCGCGTTGCCCCTCGGCCGACACCATGAAGTCGGCCAGCACTTGCGCGGCGTTGGGATGCGGAGCCGACGAGAGCACGTGGGAGTAGTACGGCGCACCCCACGCCGGATCGGGAAGTGTCCAGTCGACGGGTGCGCCTGCGTCCTTCTCCCGGACCAGTGGGGGAACCATCGGCGACGCGGCGATCTCGCCGGAGCTCAATGCCTGCGCCACGGCCAATGTGCCCGGGTACACCCGCGGTTCCTGCGCGGCGAGCTTGTCCAGAAAGCCGCCACCGGTCCAGTTCTCGTCGAAGAAGCGATACTCGTCGACGACGGCGGCGAACCCCGCAGGATTCACGACGCCCAGCCGGCCTTTCAACTTCGGATCCAACAGATCCTGCGGGGACGACAGCCCGGCAGGAACTGCATCGGTGTTCCACCCGAGTGCGAATATCGCTGCGCTCGTGAGGAAGAACGTGTCGTTCAGCATGCTCGTCGACCGAGCGTACGCCGGGTCGTCGAAGGCCGGCCCGACCACCGGTGTCGAGTAGGTACCCGATTCGGACGCATTCGTGATCCATGCGGCATCGGTCGACATGTGTACGTCGGCAGTTCCACGGCCGGTGCGAGCTTCGGTCTCCACTCGCGGGTTGAGCTCGACGTCACTGCCCCGCGTGAACTCGAGATCGATGTCGGGATACTTCGACTCGAAGGCTGTCTCGAGTAGCGCGAGGTTCTCGGGATGCTGACTGGAGTACAGGTACACGGTTCCTTCCTCGTCGGCCGCAGCCACGACGTCGTCCCATGTGCCCTGCACCGGTGCGGATCCGGCTTCCTGCGAGGATTGCCCGCACGCCGCAGCGACGACGGTCACCGCTGCGATCCCGACGGACATCACCGATCGACGTACTGCATTCACAGCATTCTCTTTTCGTTCAGGACACGAGTGTATGGACGCGCTCTCCGCGTAGTGCTTTGTTCACCAACGACTGCGGCGGCTCGAAGTGAGCCCCGTACTTCGATGCCAACTCGCGTGCTCGGTCGACGAAGCCGGACAGCCCGCCGTCGTATTGGTCGATGTACTGGATCACGCCCCCGGTCCACGGCGGGAAGCCGATGCCCAGCAAGGACCCGATGTTCGCGTCGGCCACGCTCGTCAACACACCGTCGTCGAGGCACTTGACCGCCTCGATCGCCTCAGCGAACAGCATCCGTTCCTGCATGTCCACGAACGGAATTCGAGTCGAGCCCGAGTCGAAAGACGTGCGCACGCCCGGCCAGATCCCGGTTCTCGCACCCGATTCGTCGTAGCTGTAGAAACCGCCGCCGCCGGCGCGACCGGGGCGGTCGAGTTCATCGACCATCCTGTCCATCACCGCGTCGGAGCCGTGTCGGCGAGGCGGGCTGCCTTCGCTCACCAGCGCGCGTTCGTTCTCCTTGCGGATCTTCTGCGACAGGGACAAGGTCACCTGGTCCATCAATTGCAGCGGTGGGACGGGGTAGCCGGCCTGCGCGCCTGCCTGTTCGACGAAGACCGGGTTGACGCCCTCGCCGACCGCGGCCATCGCTTCGTCGAGGAACGCGCCGATCACTCTCGAGGTGAAGAAGCCTCGACTGTCGTTGACGACGATGGGCGTCTTACCGATCTGGAACACGAAGTCGACGACCTTCGCCACGGTCGCGTCGGAAGTCTGCCGGCCACGGACGATTTCGACGAGGGGCATCTTGTCGGCGGGGGAGAAGAAGTGGATTCCGATGAAATTCTCGGGTCGGCTCACGCCGTCGGCCAGGATAGAAATGGGAAGCTGAGAGGTGTTGGAGCCGAGGACGATATCGGCGGGAACGATCCCGTCGAGTTCCCCGAACACCGCAGTCTTGACCTCCACGGACTCGAATGCGGCTTCGATCACGAGATCGACTGCGGCGCACTCGGTCGCGTCCGCGGTCGGCCGGATCCGGTCGAGCAGTGCCGCCGACCTCTCGGCCGTCGTCGAGCCCCGCTCGAGAGCTTTCGCTTCGAGTTTTTCGGCGTAGAGTTTTCCGCGGTCAGCAGCGTTCTGGTCGAGGTCTTTCAATACGACCTCGATACCGGCCTTGGCGCACACGTAGGCGATCGCGGCACCCATCATTCCGGCTCCGATGACTGCCACCGAACGGGCTGTGAACGTATCGTGGCCGGCCGGGCGGGACGTGCCGCGTCGGATGGTCTGCATGTCGAAGAAGAACGCACGAATCATGTTCTGCGCCACTCGATCGGTCATCAGAGAGACGAAGTAGCGGGTTTCGATGCGATCCGCAGTGTCGACGTCGACCGACGCGCACTCCGCCGCAGCGGCGAGGATCGCCCGCGGTGCCGGGGCGGGTGCGCCCTTGAGCTGCTTGCGTAGCAGCGCCGTTGCGGCCAGAAGATTCTGAGCGACGGCAGGATCGGTCGGTCCGCCACCGGGTATCTCGAAACCCTTGACGTCCCACGGCTGCACAGCCGACGGGTTCTCGGCGATCCACGCCTTCGCAGCCGGAATCAACTCGTCCACACCGGCAACGGTGGCGTCGATCAGCCTGAGCTGCTTCGCATCGGCCACCGAGTGCTGCTGGCCCTTCGTCAACACCTTCGACAGGGCGGCGTCGAGTCCCATCAATCGGACCGTTCTGACGATCCCGCCGCCACCGGGCAACAATCCGAGCGTGGCCTCGGGGAGGCCGATTCGGGTGCCCGGCACATCCGCTGCGATGCGGTGGTGGGTGTGCAACGCAATCTCGAAGCCGCCGCCGAGGGCCGCGCCGTTGATCGCGGCCACCACTGGGCGGCCGAGGGTTTCGAGCCGTCGGAGAACACTCTTGATGCCGTCGATGCGCTCGGTCAAGGCGCGCGCAACGTCCCGCTCGTCGACAGCGCCCGGGTCCTTCGTCATGTCGTCGAGGTCGCCGCCCGCGAAGAACGACTTCTTGGCCGAGGTGATCACGACACCGGTGATGTCGTCCTTCTCGGCTTCGAGCCGCTCGACCGTGGCGGCCATTGACACGATGTACGTATCGTTCATCGTGTTCGCGCTCTTGCCTGCGTCGTCCATCGTGAGTACGACGATGCCGTCGGCACCGCGTTCCCATCCGATCATGTTCTCGCTCATGTTTTCTCGTATTTCTCTGTGTCGACGATGGGCGGTTCAGAGGCGTTCGATGACGGTGGCGACGCCCATTCCGCCGCCGATGCACAGGGTGATCAGGCCGTAGCGGCCACCGGTTCGTTCCAGTTCGTCCAGCACGGTGCCCACCAGAATCGCGCCGGTGGCCCCGAGCGGGTGGCCCATCGCGATTGCTCCGCCGTTGACGTTGGTCTTCTCGTGCGGGATGTCGAGGTCCTTCATCCACTTGAGCACGACGGAGGCGAAGGCCTCGTTCAGCTCGAACACGTCGATGTCGTCCACGGTCAGGCCCGCTCGCTTCAACACCGCGACGGTGGCCGGGGTCGGACCGGTGAGCATGATCGTCGGTTCGCTGCCGACCTGAGCCGTGGCCACGATACGGCCACGGGGAACCAGGCCTGCGCGTGCTCCGGCCGCGGCGCTACCGATGAGAACCAGGGCGGCACCGTCGACGATCCCCGACGAATTACCGCCGGTGTGAACATGATCGATGCGTTCGACGTCGACGTACTTCTGCAGCGCTACGTCGTCGAAACCCGCGGCTTTGCCCAGCGCGGCGAAGGCCGGCTTCAATGAGCCCAGGCTGTCCGCGGTGGTTCCCGGGCGCCGGTGCTCGTCGTGGTCGAGCAGGGTGACGCCGTTGAAGTCCTCGACCGGAACGACGGATTTCTTGAAATAGCCTGCACTCCAGGCTGCCTCGGCGCGTCGTTGGGACTCCGCCGCGTAGGTGTCGACGTCGTGACGGGAGAAGCCCTCGACCGTCGCGATCAGGTCGGCACCGATTCCCTGCGGAACGATGTAGAGGTCGTATGCGGTGGCCGGGTCGGTGAACAAGGCACCGCCGTCGCTGCCCATCGGTACCCGAGACATCGACTCGACGCCGCCGGCGATCACCAGATCGTCCCAGCCGGACGCGATCTTCTGGGCGGCCAAGTTGGTCGCTTCGAGCCCGGACGCGCAGAAACGATTGATCTGGGTGCCGGGGACCGATTCCGGTAGGCCCGCCACCAATGCGGCTGCGCGCGAGATGACCGCGCCCTGTTCTCCGACCGGTGAGACGACGCCGAGGATGACGTCGTCGATGTCGGCCGGATCCATATCGGGGAATCGAGCCCGGAGTTCGGTGATCAACCCCGCGACGAGGTCCACCGGCTTGGTGCCGTGCAGCGATCCGTTGCGCCCCTTGCCTCTCGGGGTACGAATGGCCTCGAAAATCAGTGCTTGCTCAGGCATCTCGCTCTTTTCTTCTCTGTTTCGCGAGCCGATCGGCTCCTAGTCGAACGCCAATTCCGGCGTGCGGGCGATCAGCAACCGTCGGACGTGCCCGTTGTCGTCGAGTTGGGCCGAGGCGTTGAACGACGCCTCGAAGGCTCCGTCGCGGGTGGTCCGTCCCAGCACCATCTCGGTGCCGTCGACCGAGGCACCGCGATCGAGATGATGAATCAGGGTGCTCTTCTCGCGTTGCTGGAGGTAGGCGACGAGCCCGTCGCGGTCGCCCACGAACTCGGCTGCCTCGCCGTGTCCCTTGGAAAACTGCACGGACATACGGAAGTCCGCCGAGATCATGGTCAGGACCCGATCCGGGTCGTCGGAATCCATGTACTCGAACCAGCGGAGCAGAGTGGGGGTCGGGTGCGTGTCGGAGTTCATCGGCCTTCTCCTGCATCGGTGACCAGTAGGTCGAATTCGGTGTCGAACGAGACCTGGTAGCGGTCGATCAGGCCGTCCGAGCGCACGTGCATGGTTCCGACGAAGTAGCCCGTGGTCCGGTCGCCTTCGGTCACTGCACCGTGTGCGAACTGCAGGTCCTGGTCGACGGCGGATCGGAGAACTCGGTGCTTGCGGTCGACGGGGGGTCTGCCGGACAGGTATTCGAGCATCGCGGCTCGTCCGGTCTTTCGACTCGCCCCGCTCGGCAAGACCATCGAATATTCGACATCCTCGGACAGCATCGCCACCGCGTCGTCCAGGTGCCCGGCATCCAAGGTGGCGTAGTACTCCACAATCTTCAATGACATGAAGTGAACTTAGTTCAGGTAAACCCTGTTTGTCGAGGGTTCTAGCGGTTATGGTTCGAGAAAGAACTGAATTCAACTCGAGTGGAGCGACATGTCATCATCTCACCGCGACGCACAAGCCCCCTGGCCTCGTTCGGAGCCGTCGGCGCTGACGCCCGGCAGCGAACAGGCCGAGATACGCGAGGCCATCCGCGGAGTCCTCGCCAAGTACTCCACGATCGAGCAGGTGCGCGCGTCTGCGGACTCTGACCCTGGCTACTCGGTCGAACTGTGGAAACGCCTGGTCGACGACATGTCGGTGACCGCCATGGCTGTGCCGGAGGAGCTGGGTGGGCTCGGCTACGGCATGGTCGAGCTCGGCATCATCGTCGAAGAATGCGGTCGCGCTCTGGCGGTCGAACCCGTCTATCAGCATGCGGCCGTCGGCGTTCGCGCCATGATGGAGGCGGGCAACTCGGACCTGCTCGAGGAAGTCCTCGGCGGCACCACGGTTGCGGCCGTGAGCGCATTGTCCGCCGAGTCCGACGACGTCGATGCAGACCGGACCGACGACGGGTGGGTTCTGAGCGGACAGGTGCGGTTCGTCGTCGGAGGTGGAGCAGCCGATCTTGTGGTCGTCAGTGCCCGCGGCCCGGACGGCATCGCACTCTTCGGAGTGTCCGCTAGCAATTTTTCCGCACTGCATGATCGACGCGTCGTCGACTCCACCAGGCGACAAGCGGACATCTCGTTCGATCGTGCCCCCGCGACGCTGTTGGTGTCGGTGGACGGAGCCGGCAACGCGATCGCGCGGATACAGGACGTGGCAACGCTGGCTCTCGCGTGCGAGAACACCGGTATCGCCGATGCCCTGCTGCAGATGACTCTCGAGCACGTCAAGACGCGTCATCAGTTCGGCCGTCCCATCGGTTCGTTCCAGGCGATCAAACACCGGTTGGCCGACATGCTGGTCGAACTCGAGCGGGCCAGATCGGCCGCCCGGTATGCCGCAGCGGTGCACGACGAGGATCCCGAGGAGGCCCGGCTGGCGATTGCCGTCGCGGGTGCGGTGTGCAGCGATGCCGCGGTACACGCGGCCCACGAGGCCGTGCAGCTGCACGGGGGAGTGGGTTTCACGTGGGAGCACTCGGCGCACAGCTACTTCCGTCGAGTTCTCGGAAACGAAGCGCTGCAGGGTGATTCGCGCGCGCACCGGGCGCGGATCGCCGATTTGCTTGCCGTGTAGACCGATTGCCGCGGTCGCCGGGGATCGGCTATTGACGCCACCGCCTCGATGATCAATACTGAAGTGAATCCAGTTCAACTTGCACTCTCGAAAGGCTGTCTCATGATCGACACCGACCACATTCTGTTGGAGAAGGACGGCGACGTCGCTCGCGTCTGGCTCAACCGCCCGCACAAGAAGAACGCTGTCACGGTGGAGCTGCTGCATCGTCTGGACGAGATCATCGTCGAGGTGGACAACGATCCGAACCTCAAGGTTCTCGTGCTCCGCGGAGTCAACAACACCTTCTGCTCGGGCTTCGACCTCGACGAATTGCTGTCGGACTTCATCGGCACCACCACTGCCATGGACGTCGCCGTCCTGTCGGCGAAGGTGTGCGATCGTCTGTACTCCATGAACACTCCCTCCGTTGCGGTGCTCGAGGGTTACGTCACCGCCGGTGGCTTCGAACTGATGATTTCTTGCGACTTCGCTATCGCGGCCGACGACGCAAGAATTGGCGACTTTCACATCCGCCGTGCATTGTTCGGTGGTGCCGGCCCCATCTACCGCCTGCCCCGCATGATCGGCATCCGGAAGACCAAGGAACTGATGCTCACCGGCAAGCTGCTCTCGGGCACCGAGGCCGTCGACTTCGACCTGATCAATGCGTCCGCGCCGGCCGAGGACCTCGACAAGACCGTCGACGAGTTCATCGGGAACCTCACGGACAAGAGCCCGTTCATGATGAAGCTGACCAAGATGTGCATCGACCGCGGTCTGGATGCAGACATCCAGTCGCTCATGGTCATGGAGCATCTCGCAGTCGGCAATGCGCTCCAGTCCGAGGACGGCAAGGAGGGCGTCACCGCATTCCTCGAGAAGCGTGAGCCCAAGTGGGTCGGGCGCTGATCCGCACCACGTCCGCGTTCTGACCGAACAGCCCGAAAGGCAGCATCAATGGAGCAGGCAACGGCCGTCGCACTCGAGGGCAGCAGGTGCACTGTGTGCAGTACCGTGGCTTTCCCCGCGAGTGCGATGTGCAGCAGGTGCGCCACACCCACTGCGGAGAACATTACGTTGAGTACGCGAGGCACCCTGTGGGCCTACACAATTCAGCGTTTCTCGCCCAAGTCTCCTCCCTACGTGCCACCGGTCGGCGGGTTCGTTCCCTTCGCAGTCGGCTACGTGGAACTGCCCGAGGGCATCAAGATCGAAGCGATCATCGACTGTGAGAGCTTCGACGAACTGGATGGGGCACCGGTGCGTCTGACGTCCACCGCGCCGGTGCCCCGATTCGCTGTCGACGCGCTCGGCACGCAACCGGAATCGACAGGAATCACGCAGTGACACAGAATGTTTCGATCATCGGTGCCGGTCTCTCCAAGTTCGGCCGCCAGCCAGGAGTGTCCGGCCGCCAGATGGCCGTCACCGCGATCGGCAACGCGTTGCGCGATGCCGGTCTGGCCTGGCCGGACGTTCAGGTCGCGTTCGGTGGCAGTGACGGCTCGGGCCTGGCCGATACTCTCGTTGCCGAACTGGGTTTCACCGGAATTCCGTTCACCAACGTCAAGAACGGTTGCGCAACAGGCGGAAGCGCGTTGTTCTCGGCCGTCAACGCCGTGCGCTCGGGCTCCGCGGACGTCGCGCTCGCAGTCGGATTCGACAAACATCCGCGTGGCGCGTTCGACCCACGACCGGCGGAGTGGGGACTACCCGACGGCTACGGCGAGGCCGGTCTGATGGTGACCACCCAGTTCTTCGGTGCCAAGATCTCTCGCTACATGCGTCAGCACGACATCTCGAGTCGGACGCTGGCCCTGGTCGCCGAAAAGGCCTACCGTAACGGAGTTCTCAACCCCAACGCCTGGCGTCGCGAGGCCATGGATGCCACGACGATCGCCGAAGCCGACATGGTCAACGATCCACTCACGCGGTACATGTTCTGTTCACCCGGTGAGGGAGCAGCCGCGATCGTCGTCGCCGGCGAGGACTACGTCGCGCGAGCTACCGGTTGGCCGATCAAGATTGCCGCCATCACCCACCGGACCCGCCGATTCGGGTCCTTCGAGGTCTTCAGCCCCTCCGTTCAGGGCGGCGGCGAACCCACCAGTGTCAGCGCCGACGCCGCACGTGCGGCCTTCGAGCAGGCCGGCATCGCTCCGGGTGACGTCGACGTCGCGCAGCTGCAGGACACCGAGAGCGGTGCCGAAATCATGCACATGGCCGAATGCGGTTTCTGTGAGCCCGGTGAGCAAGAAGCCATGATCGCGGCCGGAGAAACCGACATCGGCGGGCGCCTGCCGATCAACACCGACGGCGGTTGCATCGCGAACGGAGAACCCATCGGAGCCTCCGGTCTGCGCCAGGTGCACGAGATCGTCACTCAGCTACGTGGCGAAGCCGGCGAACGCCAAGTGCCGGGCGATCCGCGTGTCGGCTTCACCCACGTGTACGGCGCGCCGGGCATCAGTGCCTGCACCGTGCTGACGGTCTGACCCGAGACGAACCAGAGGTAATGCAGTGACACAACGAACGATTCCGGACATCGCCGAGTTCGGCGAGCAGGCGACCGCGTGGCTGACAACCGTGGCCGCGCCGCGCACCGACTCCGTGTGGGGCGACGGGCCGGATACGGTCGCTGTCTTCGAGAATTGGACCGCAGAGGAAGAGCAGGCGCACACCGACGAGATCGCCGCGTACGAGCAGGCGAAGTTCGACGCGGGGTGGGGCGCGTTGAATTCCCCGGTCGAGTACGGTGGCCGCGACCTACCGCTGTCGTACGTACTCGCCTTCCGGCGAGTCGAGGACACGTTCGACGTCCCCAAGAGGACCGAGATGTTCTCTGTCACTCAACAGTTGGTTGCGCCCACCATTGCGCAGTGGGGAACCGAGGAGCAGCGGACCAGGTTCGTTCGTGCCATGCTTCGGGCCGACGTCATCGCATGTCAGTTGTTCTCCGAGACCGAGGCGGGTTCCGACTTGGCCGCGGTCCGGACGCGCGCAACCCAGGCCGAGGACGGCTCGTGGACGATCGACGGGCACAAGGTGTGGACGTCGGGGGCGCGGGTCGCACACTACGGAGTCGCTTTGTGCCGCACCGACTCCACCGTCGCCAAGCACGCCGGTCTGACCATGTTCCTGATCCCGATGGACGCGCCGGGGGTCGACGTACGTCCCATTCGCCAGATGACGGGGGGCAGCTCCTTCAACGAGGTGTACCTCGACGGGGTGCACCTGAGCGACGACCTTCGGCTGGGCCCGGTCGGGAAGGGTTGGCAGGTTGCCCTGACAGTGCTTGCGGCCGAACGCCTCGACGGCGGAAATCTCGGCCTGGCGAACGCGGATCGTGCTGTGGCCCTTGCCCAGAACCTCGGCCGCGAGCTGACCGAGATCGAGCGCGACGCCGTAGCCGATCTGGTGACGCGTAGTTTCGTGCAGCGAATCGGCAACATGAGAGTGGCCGGTGCCGTCATCGCGGGCAACGATCCAGGTCCGGAAGCGTCACTGGGAAAGCTGCTGGCCACCGACACGATGGCCAGGACCTCCGAAGTCGCGCGCTTGCTGCTCGGGCGTGAACTGACGTCCGACTCGGGAGGGTGGGGCACGTTCGCGTGGTCCGAGCATCTACTCGGAGCCCCGGGCTATCGAATTGCCGGTGGTACCGACGAGATTCAGCACAACATCATCGCCGAGCGCGTGCTCGGTCTGCCGAGAGAGCCACGACCATGACCGAATCCTCCCTGCGCACACGCGTGTCCGCCGCGCTGGACGCCGAGCTCGGCGTCACCGTGAGCACATTCGAACCGCTCCTCGGTGGCCATTCCGGATTGACCTATCGGGTGGGAACCTCCGGCGGCGACTTCGTCGTCAAGGCGGTCCCCGAAGGGCAGCGCTCGGTCGGGCGGCACGACATGCTCCGGCAGGCTTCGATTCTGCGCGCGTTGGCGGATACAGCGGTGCCGGTACCGGCAATAGTGGCGGTCGACGAGCAGGAACCGGCGTGGTTCGCCATGGAGCTCGTCGTCGGCGAGTCGCTCGAACCGGTGCTCGACGACCCCGAGGTGGAACCGAGTATCGCGGCCGCTCGGATGCGGCGCGCGGCGGAGGTATTGCCGTCGTTGCACGCAGTCCCGCTCGAGACCATCCCGAACGCAGGCGACATCCTCTCGCCGGCAGACGAATTGGACCGGTGGTCCAAGACGCTCGCAGCTGTTCCGGTGGAACTCGTGGAGGGTGCCGACGAGTTGGTTCGACTGCTTCGCAGGGACATTCCGGCGGCGATCACACCCACACTCGTCCACGGGGACTACCGGTTGGGAAACATCATCTCCGACGGTCTCGAGCCGGCGGCTCTGATCGACTGGGAGATCTGGAGCGCAGGTGATCCACGCGTCGAACTCGGGTGGTTCCTGGTATTCGCCGACGGCACCAACTTTCCCGGGGTGGGCCGCGACGTTCCCGGTCTGCCCAGTACCGACGAACTGATCTCCTGCTACACCGGGAGCGGTCCGGCGCTGCCGGACATGACATGGTTCGACGCCCTGGGACGGCTCAAGATGGCGGCGATCATGGGCCACAACCTGCGTCGGCACCGCGAGGGGCGCCACATCGACCCGGATCAGGAAAAGCTGCCCGCGACCATCCGCAGGTTGATCGACACCGGCACCGCATTGCTCGCGCGCTGACGCACCATCACTCGACAGGAGCACACGGAAGTGGACTTTTCCTACTCACAGCGGACGGCCGAATTGTCGGCCACGCTCGAGACATTCATGAACGACCACGTCTACCCGGCCGAGAGTGTCTACGACGCTCAGATCGCCGCGAACGATAACCCGCACGAGCAACCGCAGATCATGCGGGATCTGCAGGCACGCGCTCGTGATCTGGGGCTGTGGAACCTGTTCATGACCCACGACGACCTCGGTGCGGGGCTGACCAATCTCGAATATGCGCCGCTCGCCGAGATCGTCGGCCGTTCCATCATCGGGAACGAGGCGATCAACTGCTCGGCACCCGATACCGGCAACATGGAGATTCTGGCCATGTACGGCACGGAGGACCAGAAGGAGAAGTGGCTGAAGCCGTTGTTGGACTGCACCATTCGCTCTGCGTTCGCCATGACCGAACCCGATGTCGCCAGCTCGGACGCCACCAACATCACCTCGACCATCATTCGTGACGGGGACGAGTACGTCGTCAACGGCCGAAAATGGTACACCTCGGGCGTTCTCGATCCCGACTGCAAGCTCATGATCTTCATGGGGAAGTCGGATCCGGACAGTTCCACCTACCGCCGGCAGAGCATGATTCTGGTTCCGGCCGACGCCCCCGGCGTAGAGGTGGTACGCGACCTGCCCATGTTCGGCTTCCAGGATCGTCTGGGCCACGGCGAAGTTCAGTTCACCGACGTGCGCGTGCCCGCCGCCAACATGCTGGGAGAGGAGGGCGACGGATTCGCCATCGCCCAGGGGCGACTCGGGCCCGGCCGCATGCACTACGCCATGCGGGCGATCGGCATGGCCGAGCGTGCTCTGGAGATGATGTGTCGGCGCTCGCTCGTGCGGCAGGCTTTCGGCGGACCATTGTCCGATCAAGGTGTGGTGCGTGAGTGGATTGCCCGCAGCCGCATGGAGATCGACCAGATCCGGTTGTTGGTGCTCAAGTCGGCCTGGTTGATGGATACCGCCGGAAATGCCTCGGCTCGTTCGGAAGTGGCGGCCATCAAGGTGGCTGCGATGGAGGTGGCCCACAAGGTCGTCGACCGAGCGGTGCAGACCTACGGCGCGGCCGGAGTCAGCAACGACACCATTCTCGCTCGGCTCTACGCCATCACCCGAGCTCTGCAGATTGCCGACGGCCCCAACGAGGTCCATCTGCGGACCATCGCCCGACTCGAGGTCAAGAGGTACGCATGAGTACACCGAAATTGGACGGCAAGGTCGCTCTGGTGACGGGAGCGAGCCGTGGGCTCGGTCTGGCGATCGCACGCGGACTGAAGGACGCGGGCGCAACCGTCGTCGTGTCGAGCCGCAAGCTCGAGGCCTGCGAGAGCGCGGTCTCGAGCCTGGGCGATTCGGGCCCGGGCAGCGCGCATCCGTACGCACTGCACGTCGGGCACTGGGACAGCATCGAGCCGGCCGTCGACGACATCATTTCTCGTTTCGGGAGCCTCGACATCGTCGTCAACAACGCCGGGATCGCGCCGCTGGCGGAGAATCTGGTGTCGGTCACCGAGGGACTGTGGGACAAAACGATCGAGGTCAATCTCAAGGGTCCGTTCCGGCTGATGGCTGTGGCCGGGAACCGGATGGCGGCCGCGGGAGGTGGGTCCATCATCAATATTTCGAGCATCGGTGCCGAGCGACCCAGCCCACCCGAGGCGATGTATGCAGCAGCCAAGAACGGGCTCAATGCACTGACCCGCGCGTTCGCCCAGGAGTACGCGCCCACGGTGCGCGTCAACTGTGTGATGCCCGGCGGTTTCGCCACCGACATGTCGGAGAACTGGGACGAGGAGTTCATCGGCAAGATCGTCGACCGGCTCCCGGCCGGGCGGCTGGGGCGGCCCGACGAGCTCGCCGGCTTGATCACCCATCTCGCCTCGGACGACGCCGGGTACACGACGGGCGCGATCATCCCGGTCGACGGCGGCCGTACCGCCGTCTACTGACCGATCACTCCTATTGTCCGACAATCAGTTTGGAAGTGGACACATGACCCAGGACATGTTCTCGCTGACCGGTCGCGTCGCTGTGGTCACCGGTGCCTCGTCGGGGCTCGGCCTCGGTTTCGCCCGGGCTCTCGCCGCGGCAGGTGCCACGGTGTACGCCGCCGCGCGACGGCTCGACCGGCTCGAAGCGTTGTCGGCCGAGATCCCGGCCATCGTGCCCGTGCGGTGCGACGTCACCGACGACAGCGACCGGCGAGCTCTCGTCGATCGATGCTTCGACGAACACGGTCGGCTCGACGTCGTGATCAACAACGCGGGCAAGCCCGGTCCGCCCAACGCCGAGGACGAGACACTGGACGGTTTCCAGTCCATCCTCGACGTCAACCTGATCGCCGGGTTCCATCTGGCCACCTATGCGGTCGGCAAGATGCCGATCGAGGCAACAGCGTCGATCATCAACATCTCCTCGGTGATCGGACTGGTGTCCACAGCACCGATCGGCGGTGCCAGTTACGCGGCGTCGAAGGCAGGCACTCTCGGCCTCACTCGTGAACTGGCCGGTCAGTGGGGTCGACGAGGCATTCGCGTCAACGCCGTGGTGCCGGGGTGGTTCGATACCGAGATGACCGATGGCCTGTTCACCAACGACAAGTCCGCAGGATGGGTGCGGCGGAACACCATGCTCGGACGCGGCGGCGTCGACGGCGAGATCGACGGTGCCGTGGTGTTTCTGGCCTCGGACGCCAGCTCCTACATGACCGGTCAGACCCTGGTGGTCGACGGTGGATGGACTGCTCGCTGATGTTGGCCGTGCAGGTCCTTCAGTGGGGGAGCGCACCGGAGTTCCAGGAGGTGCCGGACCCGGTGCCGACCGGGCACGAATTTCTGATCCAGGTGGACGCAGCCGGACTGTGCGGATCCGATCTGCACGTGATGAACTCGAGCGCAGAGACTTTCGACTACGACCTGCCGCTGACGCTGGGGCACGAAGTGGCCGGAACGGTAGTCTCGGCGGGACCGTCGGCAAACCCTTCCTGGATCGGTCGCGCCGTGGTCGTACACGGAATCTGGAGCTGCGGAACGTGCCCGAACTGTCTGCGGGGCCGAGAGAACTACTGTCGCAGCCTCGCTCGGCGTCCCGACGGCCGGCTGGCCCCCATCGGAAACGGTCTGGGGTACCCGGGCGGCATCGCAGAGCTGATGCTGGTGCCGTCCGAGCGCGTACTGGTCCCGATCGGTGATCTCGATCCTCTTGGAGCCGCGCCTCTGGCGGACGCGGCACTGACCGCGTATCACGCCATTCGCACCAACTCCGCCGTGATCGACGACCGAAGCAACGTGGTCGTGATCGGAGTCGGCGGTCTCGGCCACCTCGCCCTGCAGATCCTGCGCACCATGGGCGTGCCGCACATCATCGCAATCGACTCCAAGGCCGACGCCGCTGCCCTGGCCGAGTCCTCGGGAGCGCACGAATTCTACGAGTCCGTTTCCGCTGCGACGCAACGGCTCACGGCACTGGACGGGGCAGATCTCGTCCTCGACTTCGTCGGCGCGCCGACCACGACCGCTCCGGCGGCCGCCCTGCTGCGGTCCGGGGGTTCTGTCGTGGTGGTAGGCAGCGCCGGCGGCCGACTGACAGTCGGGAAGGATGTCGGTCTGGCCACAGGATGGACGGTGGATGCACCGTTCTGGGGTACGCATGCCGATCTCGAAGCCGTTGTCGCACTAGCGCAGGACGGCCTGCTGCGCGCCGAAATCACCACCTTCCCCTTCACCGAGGCTATCTCTGCATACGACCGGTTGCGAGACGGATCCGTCACCGGCCGTGCAGTTCTCGACATGAGCGCATCACGTACCAGGAAAGAGTCACACCAGTGAAACGGCTTGCCCGCGAGATGGTCATCCGCGCCGAACAGACCCCCGATGCCATCGCAGTCGTCGACGAGGACGGCAGCCACTCGATCCGGACCGTGGTCGAGGCGGCGACATCCCTCGCCGACGTGTTCGGCGGTATCGACCCCAGCCCGCCCACCGTGGTGATTCAGGCCGACAACACCTGGGGCACCGTGGCGGCTGCCCTCGGTGTCGGTCTCGCAGGCGGTGTGGTCGCGGTGGTCAGCCCGCACGCAACGGAGTCGGAGTTCGCGCTGGCCCTCGAGGACATCAGACCGGACGTCGTCGTGGGAACGCCCGAGGCCCTTCGTCATTGGGGTGTGCCCGACGAGCAATTTCCCGTGGACAAGCCCGCCTTCGGCTCGTACCGCGTACGAGCGACGAGTGGTGCGTTCGCCTCTGTCGCGCGATGGAACGGAGGCGATGCGATTGCGATGACCTCGGGTTCGACCGGCCGGCCCAAGTGCGTGGTGCAATCCGAGGACGCGATCAGATATGCGTCTCGATCCACCATCGATGCCGTCGGTCTCCGTCCGGGTGAGGCGATCGGTGCCTTCGTTCCGCTGTCGTCGGTTGCCGCATTCTGCTTCGGAATGTATCTGCCTGCGCTACTGGGAGGTCCGATGGTCGCCATCGGGAAGTGGTCCCCGGAGGTGGCTCTGCGGGCAGCGAAGGAACACCGGATTGCCTGGACGATGCTGGTACCGACCATGGCGCTGCAGCTCTCGGTCGCACCGAACTCCGAAGGCGCACTGGACACGATGCGCGCCATGACGGTCGGCGGCGGACCGATGAACGAGCGCGCGCTCGCCAAGGCCGAACAGTGGTTGCACACCACGTTCCTCCGAGTGTTCGGAATGTCCGAGTGCTTGGGCCACACGACACCTGCTCTCGACGACCCGGTGTCGATCCGCCTCGGACGCGACGGTCGGCCGTTTCCCGGCACCACCGTGCGAGCCGTCGACTCGGACGGCCGTCCGCTCCCCGCGGACGATATCGGTGCCGCCCAGGTCAAGGGCCCGTCGCTGTTCGTCGGGTACGCCCGGGCCGGCACACCGGTCCCGCCCGAGCTGACGCCCGATGGTTTTCTTCCGACCGGTGATCTGGTGGAGGTCGCATCGGACGGCTCGATTCGCGTCATGGGTCGGCAGAAACAGATCATCATTCGCGGTGGACGCAACATCGACATCAACGAGGTCGAGTCGGCGATCGCTTCGCTGCAGTCCGTCGTGCAGGTCTGTGTCGTACCGGTACCGGACGACCTGCTGGGGGAGCGCGCAGCAGCGCTCGTGGTCACCGGTGGTGAGGAGCTCGAACTCGAGGACGTCACCGCGCAGTTGGCCAAGGACGACTTTCCCAAGTCGAAGTGGCCGGAATTCGTCTTCACCGTCGCCGACCTACCGCAGAATCGCGTCGGAAAACTGTCCCGTCCCGACGCGACGGCGCTGGCCAGGCAGCTCGCAGCCGCAACTGACTCGAATTCACATCGAAAAATGTAAACTCCGACCGAGGCTGCATACGTTCTATCAGTAGGGGCAATCATGACCGTAGGAACCGACGTTCGACGCGAGAGCCCGCGGTCCAAGCGAACGCGGATTCTGTCGGCGGCTATCGACCACTTCGGCAAAGTGGGTTACGAGCACACCAAGTGGGCGTCCATCGCCGACGAGGTCGGTATCGGTCAGACTGCGCTTTACCACTACTTCGAGTCCAAAGCGCATTGCCTGTTGACGATCATGCGTATCGAACTCGCGGACTCCGCCGCCCGGTTCGTCGCGGCCACCGAGGGGGTCACGCATGCCGAGGACGCACTGCGTGCGGCGATCGCCGCATCGTTGGCCGCATCGCCTCAGGACGCCTTGGCGCGTCGCATTCTGCACAACCACATGGACCTCTTGGCGACGGAACGTCAGTCCGCGAAGGAAGAGGCCGAACGAGTCGAGTGCCGTGCCCTGGTCCAACGTATCGAGCGGGATTGGACCGCCCTGGTCGGCCGGGGAATCGAGGCGGGGCAGTTCGCCGAGTCGAATCCGACGATGTCCGCCCGGCTGGTACTTGCCTTGGTGGTCAGCGTATGGCGGTGGTACCGCCCCGACGGTCGCCTGACGATCGACGAGATCACCGACGTGGTCACGGACGCGGCCATCCGCGTCGTACGCAAGTAGCGCCCGCGAGCGGGGTCTCACCGGCTCTTCGTGGTCATTGAAACTGAACAGAATTCACTTAGGAGAAAATATGTACAACCTGGTACTCGTCGCCGCCCGCCCGGAAGAGTGGACCCACGAGCAGTTCATCACGTGGTGGCGCGGCGAGCACGCCGACGTCACGTATCCCCTGCCCGGCTTGCTCCGCTGGCAGCACACCGAATTACTCGAAGCATTCGGGAGCAAATCCCAAGGGTGGGACGGCTTGTCGGTGCTCAGCTTCGAGTCGCGCGACGCACTCGAAGCCGCCCTGGCCAGTGACGAGTGGAAGGCCGCCGTCGACCACGTCGGGACCATGGGTGGCCGACGAATGATGTGGTACGGCGACGAGAAGACGATGGTGCCCCTCGCGAGCGACGCGGGATGACGTCGTCGTGGGCCGACCCGGGCTGTTTCGCAGTGGCAGACGGCGTTCATCGCGTTCCTCTGCAGATGCCTCAGGATGGTCTGCGTGCGATCAATGTCTATGTGCTCGAGACCGATACGGGGCTGGTGCTGATCGACGGCGGTTGGCACCGGGCATCCACGCACGACGAGCTCGTCGACGCGTTGCGTCGCATCGGGCGTCGACCGTCGGAGATTCACGACGTGTACGTCACTCACGTCCATCGTGATCACTACACGTTCGCCGTCGAGCTGCGTCGTCGATACGGGACGCGGGTGCATCTCGGTGCCGCCGAGGCACCGGGCATCGAAGCGATCGGTCGATTGCGCAGCAACGTTCCGGTCAGCTCGATTCGTGAACTCGAGCGCGCGGGCGCGTTCGAGATCGCTCGCATCGCAGCGGAGAGCGGGAAGGCCGAACCCTTCGACGCCGCGGACTGGGAGCTACCGGACGCGTGGTTACAACCCGGTCCCCTCGACGTTCCCGGCCATGCGGTAGTCGCTGCACACACTCCCGGACACACAAAGGGCCACATGGTGTTTCACGACACCGACCGGAATCTGTGCTACACCGGAGACCACGTTCTGCCCACGATCACGCCGTCGATCGGGTTCGAGCTCGGCGAGTGGGATCTCCCGCTGGCCAAGTATTTGACGTCTCTGTCGGTGATGCTCGACGAACCCGACCGGACGATGTTGCCGTCGCACGGCCAGCCGGGTGCCGGTGTGCACGAGCGCTGCCGACAGCTGCTCGAACACCACGATCGCCGTCTCGCCGCTACCGAGAGCGTCGTCGAATCTGTTGCTCGCGCAACCGGGTTGGACGTGGCGGCCGGTCTGACGTGGACTCGGCACGATCGATCGTTCGCCACCCTGGACAGCTTCAATCAGATGGTGGCGACCTGCGAGACGCTGGCGCACCTCGATGTTCTGGTCCAGCGCGGCAGACTGTCGGTGCGGACCTCCGACGGGGTGGACTTCTTCACCACCTGCTGAAGCACCCGCCCCGACAGCCCGCCGAGCGGTCAGTCGCAGGTCCAGCCGCCGTCGACGTACAGCTCGGTCCCGGTGACGAACGTGGAGTCGTCTCCGGCCAGAAAGGCAACGGCGGCAGCCACTTCGGCCCCGGTTCCCAGTCGACCCATCGGGGTGTGCGCGATCATGGCGCTGTGTCGTTCGGAGCCCTCGTAGCGTTCGAGCAGCTGCGTGGTGCCGATGAAGCCGGGGTGGATGGAGTTGACTCGGACACCTTTGGTGGCCCAGTGCAGCGCTGCGTTCTTGGTCATGGTGCGCACAGCACCTTTGGCTGCGGCGTAGGCGAAGCTGTTGCCGAGGCCGCCGACGCTGCCGAGGATGGAACAGATGTTGACGATGGATCCTCCGCCGGAGCGCTCGACATACGCGCCGGCATGCTTCATTCCGAGCCACGTCCCGGTCTGACTGACTTCGACAACTCGGTTGTAGCGGTCGAGATCCTCGTCGACGACGGTTCCGAGGCTGCCGATGGCACCGTTGTTCACCACGGCGTCGAGCCGGCCGTACTGTGCGGCCACGGCCTCGACAGCGCTGTGCCACTGATCTTCCCGGGTGATGTCCAGGGCGATCGGGAGATGGCGTTCGCTGTCGGTCCGGTCCGCCACGAGTGCGCCGCACGCGGCCACGTCGACGTCGGTCACCACGAGCACTGCGCCTTCCGAGGCCAGCCGCTCGACGATCGCGGTACCGATCCCTCCGGTTGCTCCGGTGACGAGAACGACCTTGTCCTGGAGCCGGGACTGCACGCCCGTCACAGCTTGCTGAGTACGTTGCGGCCGCCGACGAGCATCGCCGCGGCGACACCGATCGTGGTGACGGCAGTCATGAGCAAGGCCATCGCGGCCACGAGCGGATAAGAGCCGTTCTGCCACATGTCGAACAGCAACGTGCCCATCACCTGGGTCGTCGACGCTCGCACGAGAAGCGATGCAGCGAATTCGTGGGTCAGCAGAATGAACATGAGCGCGACGGCACTGAGGATCGTCGGACGCATCAGCGGCAACATGATTCGGAGATTCGTCACGAACGGGGACGCACCACTGGTGGCCGACGCCTCGGTGTACGTGTTGCCGAGCGACAGCATGGCCGTCATCTGCATCCTCGTCGAGAAGGGCAGCATCAGCACGATGTACACGAGGATGATCACCGTTCTGGTTCCGTAGAGGATCAGCGGCGGCTCGGTGTACGTGAGCAGGAACCCGACGCCGAATATCACGGCCGGGATGCCCAGTGGCAGTGCGGTCATGAGGTCTGCCATCAGCGCGAGAATTCTGAACCGGCGACCGCGGACGAGAAGGTTTGCCATCAGGTAGCCGAGCGGAATGCAGATCGCGACCGCACCCAGTGCAGTCAGCACACTGGTCAGTACCGACTCCACCACCGCCGTCGTATCCATCAGTGCCCGAAAGTTGTCCAGCGTCAACAGACTCAGCGACAACGATCCCGACCAGTACGGCGTCAACGAGACGATGATCAGACCCACCAGCGGGATGACCAAGGCGAAGAGCGCGAACACGACGATGGTGACCGTGGCCCACGTGGCCTTACCGGTGGAGGGAGCGAATGCCTTGCCTCCGTGCGTGACGAAGCGAGTCTGGTTGCCCAGCAACGCCTTCTGTGCCAGGACCAGTACCAGTCCGAAGATCACCAGCGGAGAGCCGGCGGCCGCTGCCGCCGCGAAGTCCGACGGGGACTCCGACACCCGGCGGTACATCTCGGTGGTCAGCACCTTGACGCCGGTGTTCGCACCCAACAGCAGGGGTCCGGTGAACTGGCCGAGTCCGAGGAGCAGCGCGATGCCGCCGCCGTAGATGAGGGACGGTCGAAGCAGCGGGAGGACGATCTTGAAAAAGATTCCGACCGTGGACGATCCACTGACCTGAGCGGCTTCGAGGTGCTCGGAGCTGATGTTCTGCATGCCGGAACTGACGAACAGGTAGACGAACGACGTCAGACCGAAGCCCGTGAGAACGATGATCCACGGGACGGTGTACACGTCGATCGGGCCACTGTCCGATCCGCTCCACCACGGCAACAGTCGAAGGAGCACATTGAGGTAACCGGGCCCGGGGGAGAGGAGGAATGCCCACCCCACCACACTGGCCACCGCCGGCATCACGATCGGCAGGATGGGAATGACACGCAGCCAACCGAGCTTGGCGGGAAGCCTGCTCGCAGCGAAGGCGAGCAGCGTTCCCAGCACCATCGCGATGACCAACGAACCCAACGCCAACGCCACCGTGGTTCGAAGGGTGACGCCGATGTCGAAGCGGCCGTACTGACTTCGGTATCCGGCAGCTCCGTCCTCGAACGCGAGCATCTGCAGACGCACCATCGGGAGCACGACCAGGTAGGCCAACACGGCGAGGACGGCGGCGTACCCGATTCGCGCGCGCCAATTCGGCGAGATCGTCAGTGAGCGCTTGGCGGGCGTCTCGGCGGTCTGGGGCCGTTCGACGTCGACTGCGGTGGCCATCACGAGGTCTTTCCAGCGGAGCCGACGAGCTCGGAGCTCGCGGCCGACGACGCGTCGGGCAGCGCGTACACCCGCAGACACGACGGCGCGAAGCTGACGAGTACGGGTTGTCCGGGACTGCTACGCCGCAGTGCCGCACTGTGTTCGGTGGCCGAGGCTCGCAGCGTCAACTGCTCGTCGCCGGTCTTGACCGCCACGTCGAAGTACCGACCGCCGTACTCGTACGTCACGAGTTCTGCGTGCAGGGCAATGTTTCCGGGCGGCACCTGGTCGGCAGTGTCGTGCAACAGCACGTCGTCCGGTCGGAACCGCGCGACGGCACGAGTGCCCTCGTCGGCACGCTCACGCACCGTGGCCGTCTGTAGGTCGATGACGTCCGAGCCACTGGTGACCCAGCCGTCGTGGCCGCGCCGCAGTTCGAGCCGATTACCCATCCCGATGAACGCGGCGACGTACTCCGAAGCCGGATTCTCGAAGACGTGCTCGGGCTCGTCGTACTGCTCGATCTTTCCGGCCTTCATGATCGCGAGACGGTCACCGAGCGCGAACGCCTCGGACTGGTCGTGCGTGACGAACACCGCGGTGAAACCGAGCTGTTGGTGCAACTGGTGAATCTGCGATCGAACCTGATCTCGCAGGCGCGCATCGAGATTGCTCAGGGGCTCGTCGAACAACACCAGATCCGGTTGCGCCACGAGCCCGCGAGCGACCGCGACACGTTGCTGCTGGCCACCGCTGAGCTGCGAGGGGTACCGGTCGAGCAACGCACCGCAGTCGACCATGTTCGCGGCTGTCTCGACCGCACCGTCGGCGATTGCCTTCTTCAGTTTGCGCACCGTCAGCGGGTACCGAATGTTCTCGGCGACCGTCATGTGTGGCCACAGCGCATACGACTGGAACACCATGCCGATGTTTCGCTTGTGCGCCGGGACATGAACTTTGGACGCCGCATCGAACACGGTGCGACCCGCGAACGAGATCGAGCCACCCTGCGGGGTCTCCAGCCCGGCGAGGCACCGCAGGGTCGTGGTCTTGCCGCAACCGCTCGGTCCGAGCAGGACCAGGAATTCGCCCTGCTCGATCTCGAGGTCGAGACTGTCGACGACGACGTTGGCACCATAGGTCTTCGTCAGTCCGGAGACCGCGAATCGAGAGGTCATTGCATACTCGCTTTCGGAGCATCGGTGTGCGTGCACCGACGGCCGCTGTACGTCGACCGTCGGTGTTCGTCTCTGTCACAAATCATTTCGCATTCCGCGCACGAAGGCGACGGTCTGCGTTCTCGTGCTGTGTGCGGAGAGTCAGCCCTGGAACAGGGTCTGCCATTCCTGGGAGTACTGGTCGACCTTCTCGGGAGTCAGTTCGTCGATGTCGGGAGATGCGATGTCCTGAGCTCGCGCGACCGCTCCCTCGATGTCGGGAAGGACGGCTGCATATCCGCCGTTCAGCGCCTGCTGTCCCTCGGCCGTCACCATGAAGTTCGCGAGCACCTGTGCTGCGTTGGGGTGCTGCGAGGCGCTGAGAACCTCCGAGTACCAGGGTGTTCCCCATGGCTTGTCGGGCAGAGCCCAATCGACCGGTGCGCCTGCGGCAACCTCGGTGACGAGAGGCTGCACCATGGGACTGACCGTCACTTCACCGGAGGTGAGGGCTTGCGCCACAGCGAGTGCGCTGGGGTAGACCC
Source organism: Rhodococcus sp. 05-2255-1e (assembly GCF_002259025.1). Taxonomy (NCBI): domain Bacteria; kingdom Bacillati; phylum Actinomycetota; class Actinomycetes; order Mycobacteriales; family Nocardiaceae; genus Rhodococcus; species Rhodococcus sp. 05-2255-1e. The sequence continues at coordinate 551,614 of NZ_NOZE01000033.1, forward strand.
GCGGCGAGAGTTCGGCCATCTGGTTCCAGTAGTCCTCACCGAAGTTCTTGGCGTAGAACTTGTACAGATCCACGTACGACGCGAATCCGGTGGGGTTCACGATGCCGATCTTGCCTTGGAACTTCGGATCGATCAGGTCTTCGGGCGCACTGACGCCGTCCGGAACGGCCGCAGTGTTCCAGCCCAGACCGAATACCGCAGCACTGGTCAAGAAGAATCGATCGTTCATCACGCTCTTCGCCGGATCGAACGCTGCCGCATCGAGATCGGGACCGACCAGTTCGGTCGAGAACTTCCCGGACTCGGAGGCGTTCTGGATCCACGACGCGTCGGTCGTCATGTGGACGTCGGCGATGCCGGTTCCCGTCCGATTCTCGGTCTCGACGCGGGGGTTGATTTCGGAGTCGGTGCCGCGCACGTACTCCATCGAGATTTCCGGATACTTCGCCTCGAAGGCCGCCGTCAGGGCATCGAGGTTGGCCGGCTTCTGGCTCGAGTAGAGCATGACGCTGCCCTCCTCCTTCGCGGCCGCGACCACTGCGTCCCAATCGCCCTCGACCGGAGCGGATGCGGAGGAAGACGATCCCCCGCATGCGGTGAGGCCCACCAACGCAGCAGTCGCTGCCACGGCAACCATCGTCGTCCTGAACTTGTTCATGCCTGCGTTCCTTTCGGGCACGTCGATAACTTCCCGCGGACTCGGCGAGTCGTCGTAAGACGTGGAGTCGTGTCGACATCCGATCGCAGACTCGACGCACGTGCTCGAGGTGGCTGCAATGTTCCATCAAACTGAACTGATGTCAGTTTGAAAGATAGCCGCCGGTGCGTGTGATGTCAATCACCAGGTGGGGGCGGGGGTGACGGGCCGCTCTACCTCGACATGCTCGTATGCCGAGCCGGTTCGGCTCCTCGCTTTCGAATATGCGACACCGATCGGCGTCCGACATTCGGATGGGAGGAGCCGATTCAGGAAAGGTGGGCAGAGGTCAGGTCCAGGCCATGCGGGAGCGGTTGTCCCAGTAACTCTGCGGGGACTCGGCGATGTCCAGGTCGGCAATGTTCAGGTCGCAGGGCGCGATTACGGCGCGGTCGACGGAGAGCGCAGCGATGTTCTGGTCGAGTTGCGTCGCCGTGGCGGCACCGGAGAGCACCACATCGGCCCACGGTTGCGCGAGGGCGACGGCCAGTGCGAGCGCGTCGCGGCCGACTCCGGCCGAGTCGGCGCGCGCGGCGAGTGCGGAGTTCTCGGCGATGAGTCGACCGTTCGCCATCGCCTCTTTGACGACGACGAACCAGCCGGCCTCGTGCGCTTCCGCCAGGGCGGGGGCGACGGACGGTTCGAGGGGATTCCACGTCGACTGCACCGAGCCGAACACCCCGATCTCGAGCGCGGCACGCACGACATCGGCCTGGTGCGGCCCGCTGGTGCTGATGCCGATGCGGGTGCCACCGGCTGCCAGCGCGCGTAGATAGTCGAGCAGGGCTGCGTCGCGAAGGGCAGGGCTGTCCGGGGTGACGCTGTGAATCAGGTAGTGGTCGGGCTTTCCGCCGAGGTCGCGCATTGTCTGCGGCCACTGTTCGGCCAGGCGTGCGACCGAGTGTTCCTTGACCTCGTGTACCTCCGCGCCCCGCTGAAAGTCGGCGACATAGGCGTAGCCCCACTTCGAGCCGATCACGAGTTCCTCGCGCCGGTTCGGACGGGCAGACAACCAGCTGCCGAGGAACTGCTCGGCCAGACCGTAGGAGCGGGCGACGTCGAAGTGCCGAATACCACTGTCCCAGGCGGAGTCCAGTACTGCGTGGCAATGCTGCTCGAGCGCAGCCGGGTCGAACCGCCCGTCCACCGCACGCGAATGCCCGATGGTCAGATACTCCGGGCGTCCGAGTGCGGCAAGTCCGAGACCGAGTTGCGTCATACGCGAATTCTGTCATCACAGTCGAGTGCGCGTTGGAGACGTGACGGTGATGTTGCGACCGTCGGGCATCGCGCGTCACCGGTCGCAACGAGCAAGTCCGTCAGAGCGCCTCGATGACTCGATATCGATCTTCGGTGGACCGGCGACTAATTGCCGCCTCGGGTGCGATCCACTCGAAAGCGTGTGGGGCACCGGTCCGTACGTGCAGCTCGCACGGCACTCCGGCGCGAAGCAGGCGCAGCGCGTAGTCGATGCTTTCGTCTCGGAAGATGTCGAGGTCTCCGACGTCGATGAATGTCGGTGCAAGATCGGCGAAGTCGTTGAGGTGAGAGGGTGAGGACAGCGTCGAGACCGTCACTCCCTCGGGAAGCAGCGCGTTCCATCCGGTGAAGTTGTCGTCGTACGTCCACGTCGCAGTCGCTGTCAGATGGGGGTCGGGTACGAGAGTGCGGGAATCGAGCATGGGATAGATCAGGATCTGGTGTGCCAACGCAATGCCGTGGTCCCGTGCGAGGATTGCGGCACCCGCTGCCAGTCCACCTCCGGCGCTGTCTCCCATGATCGCAATGCGTTCGCGATCGACGCCCAGTGCATCCGCCTCGCGAACCAGCCAGGCGAGCGCGGCGTAGACATCTTTGACGGGGGCATCACCGGTCGCCTCCGGAGCGAGGCGGTAGTCGACCGAGAGAAATGCCACGCCGGTCAGCTCGGCATAGTGCGCGATGACTGGGTCGTACAGCTCGAGCGACCCGCTGATCATTCCACCTCCGTGCGCGTAGACGACGGCACTGGTGCTCACCCTGTTGTCCGGCAGGTACCAGCGCATCGCTACGGCACATCCGTCGTCGGCCTCGACAACATGATCCGACCTGCGTACAGCAGTGCTGCCCGGTAGCTTTCCGTGGTCGATGGCAAGAGTCGCATCGATGACAGCTCGCAGCGTCCAGACATCGCCTCGCTCGGTCGCGGTGGGAACGCCCGAGGTCGCTGCGGCCGCCTGCAGTGCCGCCGCAACCTCACTGTCGAGAGCAATAGCCATCGTGTTTACTCCTGTTGATTGTCGAGTCGGCCGGAGACCGGACTATTCGCCGCGCTGGGAATCCAGCGTCGCCGGTCGCTGGTAATCGGAGAGGTCGCCCTCGTTCCGTAGGGCCGTGGTGTTCCGATCGAGCGTTTTGCCTTGGAAGAACGCCGGACTGCGAAATCTCATGACGGTCATCAGCACAGCGCCGAAGAGCAGCACGCCGAATCCCAGGAAGAACACCAATCCGATTCCGCCGATGGACGCGCCACTGGCATTGTTCGGGTCCATGCTCTCGTCCAACGAGAAGACGAACACGGCAAGGAGTATGAGTCCGCCTACCAACGGGAACACGAAACGGAAAAATGCGTTGCGCACGCTGTCGAACAGTGCGCCGCGGAAATACCAGATGCAAGCGAACGCTGTGATGCCGTAGTACCAACAGATCATGATGCCCAGTGCCGCAATGGTATCGATCAGGATTCGCTCCGACAGGAATGTCACCACCGTGTAGAACACTGCGGTCACGACACCTGCAACCAGCGTGGCGTAGGACGGCACCAGGAAGCGGGGAGAGACTTCGGCGAATTTTTTTGGGAACGCGCCGTACACACCCATGGCAAGCATCGTGCGCGCCGCGGGAAGAAAGGTGGTTTGCAGGCTCGCCACCGAGGACACGAACACGGCCAGGAACAGCATCAGCCCGCCCCACTTGCCCAGGACCGGGTCGGCAAGTGCGCCGAACACGTTTTCCGAGTTGTCGGGGTTGCCGAGTCCGAGGCCGGTGTCGCCCACTCCCGCATACATCATCGCAGCGACTGATACCAGCAAGTATGTCAGCAGCACAGTCAACACACAGAGCAGTCCGGCGCGCCCGGGCGTTCGCTTCGGGTCCTTGGATTCCTCGCCCAGCGTCAGGCAGGTGTCCCAACCCCAGAACGCGAAAATCGACCCCGTCAGACCGATAACGAACGCCCCGGCGGCCACTCCGGTGAACGGATCGAACCAATCGAGATCGAAGCTCAGTCCAGCGGGGGAGTCACCCGAGCCGACGTGCACCAGAGCCATCACGGCGAAGATGGCAAGAAGAACCATCTGGAAACCTACGAGCGCAACCTGCAATTTCTCGCTTGTCGTGATACCTCGACTGGCCACCCACGTGGCAATCCCGAGGAACACCAAGGTGGTACCGACATTGACCAACTTGTTGCCAGGAAGATCTGCGACGGAGGGACTTTCGAACAAATTGGCAATGAACAAATAGAAGAATTGGACGCCGATCGCAGCAAGGTTCGACAGCACGATGATGGTGGCGATCACCATGCCCCAACCGCACATCCACCCGACGTACGGCCCGAACGCTTTGGTCGACCAGGTGAACGAAGCGCCGCAGTCCGGCGACGCCGAATTGAGTTCGCGGTAGGCATATGCGGTGAGGAACATCGGGATGAATCCGGCGATGAATATGGCGGGCATCTTCAGACCCACGGCCGCAACGATGAGGCCGATGCTTGCGGTCAGCGTACAACCCGGAGCGACCGACGAGATTCCCAGAATGGCACCGGAAATGGTGCCGACTGTCCCCGTGGCCAGACCCTTCGCGCTTACGGTACTCGTAGGCCCGGCCTGTTCGCCCGCATCGTTCGTCATATCGGAACCTTCGTTCGTTCGATTCATGATTCGAAGTCCTGCTTGGGTACGACCACCATGGGGACCGGTAGGACGCGAAGCATCTTGGTTGCAGTCGACCCCAGGAAGAGTCGATGGGGTTGGGCGAGGCGGCTCGAACCCACCATGACCAGGTCGCCGTCCTGCCAGTCCAACGTGCGTACGGCCGACTCGACCGTCGATCCGTCGGCGATCGACACCGTCACCGGAAATCCCTGCGGCAGAACAGCTGTCGCCTCGTCGAGTGTCGTCTTCGCGTGCGACACCGCAGCCTCGCGAACTGTGTCGAACGCGTCATGACCGTCGTGCAGGTCGTTCTGCGGATCCAACGCGACGAGCGAAACCAACCGCAGCGGTGTGCGGATCCTCTCCGCCGTCCGCACCGCTGTGCGAAGCAGCACATCGGCCCCGACTCGGGCTCCGAGCGCGCAGGTGACCTCTTTGATCTTCTGGACCGACGAGTGCCGCATACCCCGTGGTGCGAGGGCCAATGGGACGTGAGCCGAGTGCAACAGCTCGGTGGACACCGATCCAACGGAGTGTCGGCCGAGCAGGCCGTCTCCGGCGGCACCGACGACGATCGCCTGCGCGTTTAACCGAGTGACCTCATCGAGAAGTCCCTGAGCGAAGGATTCGTGGACGGACAGGTGCACCGCGACATCGATATCGGCGGGCACCGTCGCCCTCGCCTTACGCAACCACTCCATTCCCTGAGTCGTCAGGACGTCGTCGTAGCCGGAGATGGACGGAACTCGAGTTGGAACAGTGCGCTCGGGTGGTAGAACCATGCAGATATCAAGAGCAGCACCGAGGCTTCGGGCAAGTTGTACCCCGAGAACGAGGCCGTCCTCGCCGCTCGGGGTGGCGAGATAACCGACTATCAAACGCATCTGGCAGTTCCTCAGTGTAGTCGGAAGGTGATCGGTGCATCGAGCGCGCGGTCTGGTGACCTGAGGACTTCGGACCGGCACATCACCAACCAGTGGTCAGTACTCTGTCCAACGAGTCGACGAAGTAGTCGACCGATTCCTTCGAGACGCACAGGGGCGGTTTGATCTTGAGCACGTTCTGGTGGTCGCCGGTCGGTTGCATGATCACTCCCAGTTCGAGGAGTCGATTGCAGATGGCCTCGGTTTCCTCGGTGGCGGGCTCGAGGGTGGAGTGGTCGCGGATGAATTCGAGTCCCAGGTACAACCCCGAGCCGTGCACCGTGCCCACGATGGGGTGCTTGGCCGCGAGGGCCTGCAGTCGAGACTTCAGGTGGCCACCGACGACGCGCGCGTTCTCCTGCAACCCCTCTTGTTGGATGACGTCGAGCACGGCGAGACCGATCATCGACGACACCGGGGATCCGCCCGTGGAGGAGAAGAAGTAGCCACCGGTGCGATAGCGGTCGGCGATCTTTCGGGTCGTGACAACGACGCCGACGGGTTGGCCGGTACCGATGGATTTCGCGACCGCGATGACGTCGGGAATCGCCTGCTGCTGCTCGAAGCCCCAGAACCATTCGCCGAGTCGGCCGTAACCGACCTGCACTTCGTCGGAGATCGCGACGCCACCGTGCTTGCGGACGGCGGCGTAGACCTGCTGGAGGTAGCCGTCGGGAAGTGCGACTCCTCCGGCGTTGCCGTAGTAGGACTCGCAGATGAACCCGGCGGGGAGAGTGCCTGCCGCAGCCAGGTCGTCGATGAACTGTACGGCCTCGGGTGCGTACCTCGAGGCGTCGTCACCGCGGTGCTTTCCTCGGTAGGAGTTCGCGGCATCGACGGTGTGTACCCAGTCCGGCCGGGTGGCAAGGGCATTGGGATTGTCGGCTATCGAGGTCGAGACGGCGTCGCTGGCGAAGGTCCACCCGTGGTAGGCCTCCTTCATGGCCACGATATCGGTACGTCCGGTCGCTGCCATCGCGATCCGGATGGCGAGATCGGTTGCCTCCGACCCGGAGTTGACGAAGAACACGGTGTCGAGTTCGTCGGGGAGGGTCGCGGTGATGCGTTCTGCGAATTCCGTGATCGCACGATAGTTGAAGCGCGAGTTGGTGTTCAGCAGTTGCATCTGCCGATGGGCGGCCGCCACCACCTTCGGGTGGGCATGGCCGACGGAGGCGACGTTGTTGACCATGTCGAGATAGACCCGGCCGTCGACATCGGCCAGGTACTCACGCCACCCCCGCTCGATGCGGGGCGGCTCCGCGTAGTAGTGCTCCTGGACCTCGGCGAGCAGCCGTTCGCGGCGCTCGAGGGTGTCGTCCTCGGGGGCGACGACGGTAGGGGGCAGCCCGAGTGCCGGCGCTGGGTCACCGGCGAGTACCGACCAGCCGTGGGAGTACGAGGGCTCGACGCGCAGTGGTATCGGCCCCGAGTTCGATCGGGTGAGCTGGACGTCGATCGGTGTACGCGCCGGCAGCACAAGGGTATTCGGTGAGTTCGGTACGCCCACGAAGTGGACGGCGTCGTCACCGGACGTGACGGTGATGCCGTCGTCGGTGTGCGTGGTGTAGCAGTCTGCAGGTACGTCGAGCGTGGTGTCCTGGGCGAGCCAGATGGTCAGCGCAGTGGAGATCGTGGCCGGCTCTGTGGGAGTGCGGCTGGGTCCACCTGTGAGCCGAGCAGACCACGCAGGTACCACTGCGGCGGGAGCGCCTGCATCGAGTGCGGCAAGCGCGGCGGCCGTCAGGGTGTGTCGGTCGAGCCAGCGCCCTTCGTCGTTGACGGTCGACGTGGTGCCCGCGTCGATGGTCACGGCGTCGGACATACCGGCGACCAACGGTTCGTCCTGCCAGGTCAGTCGCGGCCGGGCGTCCAAACCCAGTGCCCGACGGATGGTTTCGGTCATCACGGCGCAGGGCACCGATGCTGCTTGGGTGAGGATGCGGAATTCGCGATCCAGCGCGGAGTCGGCGTACGAGTTCCCGGCGTCGAGGCGTACCTGCTGACGGCCGCTGAGTACGAGGACCACTCCGCGCAGGGTGACCAATGGCCACAGTGCCTCGATCTCGTTCTCGCTCAGCGGACGTGCGGCATGGAAGGCGCGGATGGCGGGCAGTGCGTCGACCGGCGCGAAGCCGTCGTGGTGCAGCAGCGAGGACAAGGTCACCGCAATTTCGTTGACCGCCCACGATCGACTGACATCGCCGAAGTCGATGACGGCGTCGGGGAGCGACCCGGGTGCCGTCGGCGCGAGAACGTTGTCGTCGGTGATGTCGAAGTGGCCGAGTTGAAGTGGCAGGTCGGCCGACACCGAATGCAACTGACGCAAGGCCGATGCGGTGACGTCGGTGATGAATTCGCTGACATCCTGGTCCGGCTCGTCGGGCAACAGCGTCGCGATGACGCGATCGGCATGGCGCAGATCCCATTGCAGCACCCGGCCCGACGCCGGGTGGTCGACATCGGAGAGTGCAACGCTCACCTTGCCTGCGAGTTCACCCATCCGCGCGGCCGTGGCGGGGGAGAGATAGTTCGAGCCCATCAGCGTTGTGCCCGAGATGAATTCGATGACACGGCCGTGGATGCGCCCCTGCGACGAGTTCCACCATGCGGACATCGGTCCGCGCGGGCCGACGACCACCTTGGGGGTACGCAGCGTCGGCTCTCGCTCGGCAACGATGCTTGCGGCGAGGTCCTGCAACTCGATCTCGGACTCGCTGAACACCGGGTTGCTGAGCTTGAGGACGCCGACCGGGGCGCCGCTGTCGATGTCGCGAACCACGAAGTTCTGGTCCTGCTGGCTGCCGAGTTCGGTGAGGGTGCATGCCAATCCGAAGTTTTCGTCCATCAGCCTACGGACCTCGTCGGACTCGAGGGTCGGCGTCGGTAGCTCGGGCTGGGCGAAAAAGTCGAACACGGTGTCAGACATGGGTTTCCTCGGTCTCTTTCTCGAACACGGTCTTGCCGCCGACGATGGTGCGCACGACCGACACAGCCAACAGATTGCCTCCGTCGAGTACGTCACCGTCCAGTACGACGAGGTCGGCGTACATGCCGGGTTGCACTCGACCGACCCGCGAATCGGCATCGAAGGACGCGGCGGAGTCGAATGTCGCGTGGCGTAGGGCGGCGTCGAGCGGCACCGCGAACTGCGGCTCGTTCGGTGGTAGCGAGTGGTCGGTGGCCGAGCGTCTCGTCGTGGCGATGTACAAATTCGCCAGCGCCTCGTGGGGCGCGGTCGGGGCATCGGTGCCGAACGCCAGGCGGGCCCCCGCAGCGGTGAACAACGTCCACGGGTAGCCGCGTTCGACGCGGTCGTCGCCCAACTGGGCGCGCCAGTTCGGTTGGATCGCAGGGTCGGAGTGCACCGGCTGTACCGATGCCGTGATGCCAAGCCGAGCCATTCGGTCGGGTGTCCGATCGCTGACGATTTCGAGGTGCTCGAGCCGCGGTCGCCGATCCCACGGCGGATTGACGTCGATCATCTCCTCGAGAACATCGAGGGCCATGTCGCTGGCCAGATCGCCGATGGCATGGATGGCCAGACGCAGTTGTGCAGCATCCGCGGCGACGACGACGGGTATTAGGGCCTCGGCGCTCCACAACAGGTCTCCGTTGGTGCCGTTGGCGTACGGGTAGTTCAACGCTGCGGTACACGCGTCGATCACACCGTCGAGTACGAGCTTGATACCGACGAGCTCGAGCCACGGTGTCGGGTCGTTCCGCAGCTCGAGAACACGGTTCACCTGGTCCAGATTGCGCTGCGCGTCACCGGTATCGACGACGAGCCAATGCGCCGAGACACGGACCGGTAGCCGGCCTTCCGAGCGCTGCGCGACACCGCACAGCGCGCGCCAGCCGTCTTCGTCCATCCCCATGTCGACGACCGAGGTGACACCGGCGGCCGCGAACGCGTCGAGTGCACGCCCGATGTGTCGCTCTCGATCCTGGTTCGAGGTGACCGAAGACAGGTAGGCCCAACCCAATTCGTGCGCGGCGCGTTCGTACAGCATCCCGGCGGGTGAGCCGTCGGGAAGACGCGAGATCCGGCCACCGGCCGGATCCGTTGTCGTCGCGTCGATTCCCATCGCTTCGAGTGCGGCGGTGTTGACCCAGATCGAGTGCATGTCGTTGGAGTCGAGGAACACCGGAATGTCCGAGACGACCTCGTCGAGCATGGCTGCGGTGGGTTCACCGTCGATGGCATCGAAGAGCCATCCGCGGCCGCGCAGCATGGTCGCCTCGGAGCCGAGGGATTCTCGTGCGTCGACCAGCCGGCGTCGAATCTCCGCGAGATCGCCTGCGTCGGTGAGGGCTACGCTGCTGAGCCCGGCACCGAGCCACAACAGGTGTACGTGCGAGTCGACGAATCCGGGGAGGACGAATCGGCCTTCGAGGTCCACCGTGACGTCGGCGGACGCCGCGTGCGTGGTGCCGGGCAGGTGCACCTCGGCGATGTGGTCGCCGTCGATCACCACACGATCGGCCTCGGCCAAGGTACCGTCGGCGACGGCCTCCAGGGTGCCGGAGGAACTGAGGATCCTGCCGTTCACCAGTGCGGTCCGGGTGGTCGGGGTTGTCATCGAGATGTCTCCTGCGGTAGCGAATCCGATTGCCGTGCTTGTTTTTCTGCCTGTTCGACGCGGGTGGACAATCGTGCGACGAGAACGACCGGTACGACCAACAACCAACTGGCCACGCCTACGACCCAGCCGAATGTGCTGTAGCCGAACGACTCCACGAGCCAACCACCGAACGCTGGAGCGAAACTGGTACCCACGAGATACACGCCGAGCGAGGGACCCGAGAATCTGCCGTTGGCATCCAGTGCGGCCGCGGTGGCGATGAAGAACAGGAAGGCCGCCAGGTACACCGAGTTCCACGCGACGAGGAGCACGCCGTACACCGTGGGATCGCTGGCGAGGGACGTACCGAGTTTCAGGGCGCCACCGACGATCAGTAGGACCGCCATCGGAAGTGCGCGGCCCACCCGGTCGCCGAGGAGGATGAGCACGAGGGCGGCGAAGAATCCCCCTGCGCTCGACGCGCTGAGAACCACACCGAGTGCTGCGTCGCTCAGCTGCGCATTGTCTGCGCCCATGGTGCCTGCGATCGCCCAGAGGGAATCCTCGCTGATCGCCCACACCGCGTACATCACCAGCAGGGACACTCCGGCAACTGTGATGCGCCGCGTGCCGACCGAGGCCGGCGGCTCCACAGCCCGTCGCACCAGGTCGGGTGAGTCGAGTACGGGTGCGGCGGGCAACCAACCCGACGTCACCAGGAGAACGATCGCCAGAGCCGCGACGAATCCGTAGACACTGCCCAGGCCGACCCCGACCAGCGGGATCACCGCGAGGACGAGGGTCACGACGGCTCGGTTGACGAGTCCGTTGGCGGCCGACATCCTGTTGGGATTGCGCAGAGCCGCCAGAGCTGCACCGCTCGCGGCCAGCGCGCCGCCGGCTCCCGCACCTCCGACGATGACGCCGACGACGGTGACGGTGGCACCGAGCGGGAACGCAGCGACACCGAATCCGAGTGCGGTCACCACGAGACCGACTCGGGCTACCGCGATCCGCCGCGACCCCTCGGCCAGTCGGGTGACGGCGATACAGGCCAGCGCGGTGGCGAGCAGCGAGCCCGTCATGATGGTCCCCGCCTCGGCGACGCTGACGCCGAGGGAGTCCTGGAGTGCGATCACCATGAACGGCAACAAGTTTGCGGTCAGCAGGCCGAGTACGGACATACCGAATGTCGACGTCGCTCGTCGAGTGTTCAGTGGAAGCCGGGTGGCGTCGGGCGTCAGTGGAATGGTCATGATCAGAGAGGCGATCCGTCGGTGGTCGCCATGGCACCGGCGACACCACCATCTGCGCAGCGGGCGACGGCGACGACGAGGGGACCGTACGGTGCCCGCCACTCACTGTGCAGGGTGTCGTACGAACCTGGCGGAATCGACACTGTCCCGGTGACGGCGCTGCCCGTCGTGTGGAGCGGCACTCTCACTCCGTCGACGAAAGCCTGTACGTCGTCGATGGAACCGCCGTCGATCCGGACGGCGAAGGTGAGTTCGTCGCCCGCGGAGCCCGGCCGAATCTGCACGTCGGTCACTGCGATGGAGGCATCCGAGTCACCGGCACCGACGATGCCGTCGAACACGTGCTCGTCGGTCAGTGCCGGGGTGCGTGCGGGAGCCATTCGTCGTGCCCCGAGGGCGTCGACGGAACGGGCGAGACGCAGCAGGGTCGAATCGGAGTAGGCAGCACCGGCCAGGGTCAAGCCCACCGGCATCGACGTGTCGCTCATCGACCCCATGGGAACGGTGACGGTGGGTATGCCGAGGTGGCGGGGAACGAGATTGCCGTTGGCCACCCAGACTCCGTTGCGCCAGGCGATATCGGCGGACGCGACGTCGACATCGGCGTCGGCGGGGCCGACATCGGCGACGGCAGGAAAGACGACTGCGTCGAAGCGGTTGTCCTGCAACCACTTCTCGAAGTCGACGCGGCGGACCTCTTCCAATCCGCGCATGCCGGCCTCCACGGACGGAATGCGATCGAACGGCGTCACCCCTGCTTTCGCCATGGGAACGTAGTCCGCCAGATCGTAGGCCGTGTCGAACGGCAGAATGCCGTAGCGATCGGGTAGCGCGCCCGTGGGATGCGGGAAGATGCGCGCCCCGTCGGTCTCGGCCAGGCCGCGCAGGCCTGGCTGACCGTTCGCGGCGAGGAAGCTGTCGAACGCCCACACGGAGAGTTCTTCCAGCTCGCGGTCGAGGAACTCGGCGGGAACGAGACCGCGGTCGACCATGGTCTGCGAGTTCGGGTGCAGGCCTTCGTAGTTCTCCACGACGGGGAAGTCGGTGTCGATCACTTCTGCGCCTGCAGCCGCCAGATCGTCACGCATGGTCTGCCACAGGGTCATAACCGAATCGCGGGTATGGATCGGATATGCGCTGTCGGGATCGCCGTTGACGTACAGGCGAGGTACGGCGAGCCGGAGCCCCTGCAACGGCAGTGGCGGCAGATCGGTGAAGGACGCGGGCCGAACATCCGAGGCCGGGGGGATCGACACCCACTCCTGCATGCGCCACAGGTCGCCCTCGGTGACCGCGTCGTCGGCCACGACCACGTCCAGTAGGTGCAGTAGGTCGTCGACCGTACGGGCATGCGGCACAACGACATCCATCGTGGGCACCAACGGCCAGTTGCCCCGCACCGAGATCACCCCGCGAGAGGGCGTGTAGGCGACGAGCGCATTGTTCGACGCGGGTGCGCGGCCCGAGGACCAGGTTTCCTCGGCGAGCCCGAAGGCAGCGAAACTCGCAGCTGTCGCAGTACCCGATCCGTTCGACGATCCCGAGCCGAACGCCGAGGTGAGAAACTCTGCGGAGTAGGGGCTTTCGGCGCGTCCGTAGAGTCCGCGCTGCATTCCACCCGCTGCCATCGGCGGCATGTTGGTCAGGCCCAGGCAGATGGCGCCTGCCGCTCGCAGCTGGGCCACGGCGAAGGCGTCGTCGGTCGCGACGAGGGTCTCGAATGCGGGCGAGCCGGCCGTCACAGGGAGGCCGCGCACCTTGTAGCTGGACTTGGCGGTGTAGGGGATTCCGTCCATCGGGCCGAGGGTCTGCCCAGCGCTCCGGCGCCGGTCGGCTGCGCGGGCTTCCTCGAACGCGTCGGGGTTCAGTACCGGAACGGCGTTGAGGCTGATGCCGGTGCGGTCGTAGTGCCCGATTCGATTGAGGTAACGCGCTACCAGTTCGACGCTCGTCACAGTGCCCTCGGCGAGCGCGGCGGAAACGCCGGCGACATCGGCCTCGACCACGGTGAAGGAAGAAGAAGTCATGACAGAACTAAAACACACACTGTCGGTTTTGGGAACGGGTGAATCGAAAAAAATCCCGACATGCAAGGCTGTCCGTACTCGACGACCGCCCGAGAGGAGGCGACCATGGCACGACCACCTCGCGCCATTCTCAGCCGTGACCTGATCGCCCGCACCGCATTGGCCCTGGTCGATCGGCACGGAGCCGACGGTGCGAGCATGCGGGGCGTGGCGCTGAAATTGGGCGTGAACCCTACTTCCCTCTACAACCACGTCGCCGACCGCGCGGCGATGATCGAAGACGTCCGAGCGCTGGTCTCGGCCCGAATCGACTCGGCACCGCTACGCGAATTGCCGTGGGAGGAGGGCCTCGTCGAATGGGCGAGGTCCTATCGATTGGCGTTCGCGGAGCATCACCGCGCCGTTCCCCTCCTCATGACCACACGCGCATCGACCCCGGTGCTGTTGGCGGAGTACGAGGATTTCTCTGTTGCCGCAGAGGCGGTGGGCTGGGCGAGCAGGGATGTGTTACCTCTGCTGACCGCGTTCGAATCGTTCATCCTCGGCAGTGTCCTCGACATGTCCGGCCCGAGTGTCGTATTCGATCCTGCCGGCCAGGAGGAGGCTTTCCCGCGGTTGGCCGCGGCCTACGAGACCGTCCAACACGAGGATGCCGACGATCCCATTGCCACCCGCGCCTTCGAGATGGGTCTGGCGATGCTCGTCGCATCGGCGCGCCCCCGGCGGTGAGATCGAGACCCGTGTTCGACGCGCTCAGCGTTGTCGCGCTGCGCTGTCACGGGACAGCAGCAGTGCCGTGTGCTCGGCGTCGGCGGGCCGACCCAGCAGAAATCCTTGCACCAGATTGCATCCCGCTGCGGTGAGAGCGTCGAGTTGCACCTGCGTCTCGACGCCTTCGCCCACGACGGTCACGCCGTAGGCTTTCGCCAGTGACACGATGGCGGTCAACACTTCTCGTCCTCGCTCGGTGTCGAGAGCGTCGATGTACGTTCGGTCGATCTTGAAGCTGCCGATCACCGGGAATCGTTCGAGGTAGGCCAGGCTGCTGTAGCCCTTCCCGACATCGTCGAGTGACAACGCAACTCCCATCTCGTGGAGTCTCGCCAAATTGGACGCAACCGTGCCGGTGTCGGCGAGCCATTCCGTCTCGGTGAGTTCGAGAACGACGCCGTCAGCGTGCGCACCTGTGGTGAGCAGGGCGGCAGCCACTCGATCGGGAAAGGCCGGGTCGCGCAGTTGCAGAGCACTGATGTTGACGCGCATGCCGACGCAGCCCAGCCCGCGCCAGTCGACGAGTTGTCGACAGGCGGTGGTGAGGGCCCAATCGTCGAGAAGCGTTGCCACACCCGTGCGTTCGGCCACGGCAACGAATTCGGACGGTTCGATGGGACCGAGATTCGGGTGCTGCCAACGCGCCAGAGCTTCGACGGAAACGATGTGTCCGGTCTCGACGTCGATCACGGGTTGGTAGTCCAGTGTGAGGTCGCCGGAGGCCACGGCGCGGCGCAGGTCCACCGACATGGAGCGCACCCGGTCGGCGTCGTAGAGGTCGCTCGAGTCGAAGACGGCGTGCCCGGCCCTGGTGTCCTTGGCGCGGTACATCGCCAGGTCGGCCGATCGAAGGAGCTCGCGTCGGGTCGAGCCCGCAGTGGACACCGCAACTCCGATGCTGGCGCTCACCGGAATCGGGTCGTCGCCCTCGTCTTCCGCGGTAGGGGCCGCGAGAGCGGAACGGATGCACTCGGCGACGCGTTCGGCATGTGCGACGTCGTCGATGTGATTGCAGATCATCAGGAATTCGTCGCCGCCGAGCCTGGCCACGGTATCGCCAGGTCTCGCGGTCGCGGCCAGGCGGCGTGAGAAGTGCACGAGTGCGCGGTCTCCGACGTCGTGGCCGAGGCTGTCGTTGATGATCTTGAAATCGTCGACGTCGAGCAACAGCAGGGCCACTCGGCCGCCGGTGTCCGCGACCTGTGCGAGCGCAGTGTCGATCGCGTCGTACGCCACCGCCCGATTCGGCAGTTCGGTCAAGGGATCGTGCGCGCTGCGCCAGCGCAGCTCGCGGTCGAGTTCCACTCGTTCGAGTGCAGCGGAGAGCACTCCGGCGACTGCGGAGACGAATGCGATGTCTCCGTCGCCGAAAACGTGTGGTTCTCGGCCGAACAGGATCAGTACGCCCCACAGCCCGGCACCGATGGTGATCGGAACGGCGGCACCGCTGCGGAAGCCCAGGGCAGCCATGGCCGAGGTGTCGAATCGTGTTTCGGATTCGACGTCGGAACACACGGTGATCGCCCTTCGCGCCAAGGCATAACCGGTCAACGACCCGTCGCCGGTGGCAAGCACGAAATCGTGTGGGAGCGTGCGGGTGATCGCGTCGACGGACAGAAGCGGGTCGGTCGAGTCCTCCGAACGTCGGGCCAGGGCCGCAGACTCGACGCCCACCAACTTGGCCGCCGTGCTCGTGGCCGCGGTCAGCACAGTATCGAAGTCCGCCGTGACGGCAAGTGCGCTCAATTCGGCCAGTGCCCGTTGCTCGACTGCGATTCTCTCCGCCGATACAGCCGCGGCCAGCAGGTCCAGATCACGCTGGTGGCCACGGGTGCGGTCGCGGACGATGGTGGCGATCAGGTCGGGTTCTCGCCCGGAACGTCGAACGACGAACGTGGACAGGGCAACGGGAATGCCCGCGCCGGAGACGAAGTGGCGTAATTCGGTACGGCCCTGCCAGTGACCGGTCGTCTGCAACGCATGTTCGACGTCACCGGAGACTTCGAGCCCGCGGGCCGTGAAGAAATCTGCTGTGAACAGGCCTGTCGACGGCAGTTCCTCCAGGCCGACCAGGCGGAGGCCGACCGGATTGACGTCGATCACGCTGCCGGAGAACTCGGACAGGGCCACCATGTCGGGCGATTCGTCGAACAGGGCGCGGAGAACGAGCGGATCGAAGCCGGGATCCTTCATCGATGTCCGTTTCGCACTGGTCGCAGCGACGAGTCGGTGGGCGACGCCACCGACCGCTCGCAGAAGTCAGCGGAGTTGCTGTTCCCTGCACACAGCATGGCGGTGCGCGCCCGAGATGACAAACACGCCGTTTGCCATCACGCATGTACTACGTCCGGGTCCGCACTGGCGATGTGCGGACCCGGACGCGAATCGGGCGGTCTTCTCGAGGTGACGAGAGCCGGCCTTTACTTCGCCAGAGCCTCGGCGATGGTGACGACGCGCGTGGCCATGTGGGTCAGCGCTGCCGTGGTCGCGTCGTCCAGTTCGTTCTTGTTCTCGGGTCCGGTGACGTGGCTGACGCCGTAGGGGTTGCCGTCGGCGAACTTCAGTCCGTCGGTGTATCCGGGCGGAACCAGGACGCCGCCGAAGTGCATCAGCGAGGTGTAGAGACCGATGAGGGTGGTCTCCTGGCCGCCGTGCGCGGTCTGGCTCGAGGTGAAGGCGGCGTATGCCTTGTTCGCAAGTTCACCCTTGGCCCAGTAGCCGCCGAGCGAGTCCATGAAGTTCTGGAACGGTGCTGCGGTGCTACCGAAACGCGTCGGTGATCCGAGGATGACGCCATCGGCCCAGACGATGTCGTCGCCGCTGGCAGCGGGAAGATCCTTGGTTGCCTCGTAGTTGGCGGACCAGGCGGGGTTCTCGGCGAAGGTGCTGGGGTCGCGCGTCTCCGCGATGTGCCGCACGCGTACTTCGGCTCCAGCTGCCGTCGCTGCGTCGGCGAGCTTGTTCGCCATCGTGGATCCGTGGCCAGTTGCGGAGTAGTAGATGATTGCGATCTTCGTCATCGATGAGACCTTTCGTCGGGTGGACATCCGAAGTAGTTGCGATGTCAACTGCATTCGATGGTACCCACTATGATTGTTGTGTCAACTACTCGCGGTTGTCGGTTGTCCGATCCGTGGGCAGCGTCGATAGTGGTGCCATGACCGTGCGCAATGCCGAGGTACCCGACGACGTCTTCGCGGACGTGAAGAAGCAGGTCTCCCAGTTCGTCCGATCGCGGGTGGTTCCGCGTGAACTCGAGATCATGAACGCCGATTCGATTCCCGACGATCTCCGGAGACAGTCCGCCGAGATGGGGTTGTTCGGATACGCGATTCCGCAAGAGTTCGGTGGTCTCGGCCTGGACTTGGTTCAGGATGTCGAGATTGCCATGGAGCTCGGCTACACCACACTGTCGTTGCGGTCGATGTTCGGCACCAACAACGGAATCGCGGGCCAGGTGCTCGTCGGGTTCGGCACCGACGAGCAGAAGGCAACGTGGTTGCCCGGCATGGCGGCCGGCGACGTCGTCGCGTCGTTCGCGTTGACCGAGGACGGTGCCGGCTCGAACCCGGCAGGGCTGAGAACGACGGCAGTAGTGGACGGTACTGGCTGGATCATCAGCGGAAGCAAGCGCTACATCACCAATGCGCCCATCGCGGACCTGTTCGTCGTGTTCGCGCGAGTGGACCCGAAGCCGAACAGCGGCAACGGGATCGCGGTGTTTCTGGTCCCCGCCGACGCTGCGGGTGTCGAGGTCGGTGACAAGGACGCGAAGATGGGTCAGCAGGGAGCAGGAACCGCGGATGTGACGTTCACCGACGTCGAGGTCGACGCCGACGCTCTGGTGGGCGGCAACGGTGACATCGGATACCGGGCGGCGATGACGTCGTTGGCGCGTGGCCGCGTCCACATCGCAGCGCTCGCCGTCGGTCAAGCGCAGCGTGCCCTGGACGAATCCGTCTCCTACGCTGCGTCTTCCACGCAGGGTGGCGAGCCCATCGGCAATCATCAACTCGTCCAGGCGATGATCGCCGACCAGCAGACGGGAGTCATGGCAGGCCGGGCCATGGTGCGTGAGGCTGCCCGAGCCTGGGTGGAGGACACCGATCGACGGATCGCGCCATCGGCGGTGAAGCTGTTCTGCACCGAGATGGTCGGCACAGTTGCCGACCTCGCGGTCCAAATCCACGGCGGCGCAGGGTATATGCGCGGCGTTCCCGTCGAGCGAATCTATCGAGATGTCCGTCTTCTCCGCCTGTACGAGGGCACGAGCGAAATTCAGCGACTGATCGTCGGCGGCGGTTTGATCCGTGCCGAGCAGAAGCGGAATCGCTGACCACCCTCGTCCCGCGTGGCTGTGGCAGGTCAGGTGAGCGCGCGCTGCGCGGCGACCCGGTCCGCGACCGTGCTACCGATAGCGGAGATCTCGGTAGCGAGTTCCGCGCGACTCCTGGTGTCCGACCCGTATACGAAGTTCGTGGATCCCACTGTGGCACCGCAGTATTCGATGATGCCGCGTTCGATCTGCGTTCGAATGGCCTGATGGACGCCATGGCGCTCGAAGCTGTCTGCATCGTCTCCCGCGACGACGACCAGATGGATGGTGAGTCGGTCCAGCTTCTTCACGAATACTCTGTCCCCGTATTCGTAGGCCCAACCCTCGACGAACACGCGGTCGATCCAGCCTTTCAGTAGCGCCGGCATCGACCACCAGTACATCGGGAAGACGAGAACCAGGTGTTCGGCGCGGTCGATCCGTGTCTGCTCCTCGGCTACATCGGACGGTGTGCTCCCGTTTCCACGAAACAGGCTCAGATCTGCAGCCGAAAATCGTGGATCGAAGCTCTCCGCGGCGAGATCTGCGGTCTCCACGGTGGTGCCCGTGGATCGGATGGCCTCGACTACGGAGTGAGCGACCTGATGGGTCAGAGAGTGCGGGTCGGGATGGGAGACTACGACGAGCGTGTTCATGGCTGTTCCTTCGGCTGGGGAAGATCGGCTATGTACGAACAGTAGGTTACTATTAGTATATAAGCAAGGAGGTAGCGGAATGGCACGGACGAGGCTGTCGCGCTCCGATCGAAACGCCCAGTTGATCGAGGTGTCCTGGGCTCTCGTACGCGCCGAAGGGGCCGACGCGTTGACTCTCGGACGGCTCGCAGAACATGCCGGTGTCGCGAAACCGGTGGTGTACAGCCACTTCGCCTCCCGCGCCGAACTTCTTGCCGCTCTGTTCACCGAATTCGATGCCAGGCAGGCGGCGATGCTGGAGGAATCTCTCGACTCGGCACCCATGACGGTCCGCGGTCGGGCGCAGGCCATTGCCGACTCCTACGTGGGGTGCACATTGGCCCAGGGGAGGGAATTGACGGGTGTGCTTGCGGCACTCGAAGGTTCGCCCGAACTCGAACAGGTCAAGCGCACCGCCGAGCGCGCCTACTTCGAGCGGTGTCGGGAGATTCTGCGTCCGTTCACCGATGCCGACGGCATGTCCACGCCATCTCTGACCGCCGTCTTCGGTGCCGCAGACGCGTTGTCCCACGGTGCCGTATCCGGGTCACTCACACCGGCCGAAGCGATCGGGGAGTTGACCGATCTGATCGTCGCCGCGGTCGCCAGGTCCTGAACTCGGCCCGCCGGATCTGTCAGACGGTGGCGGCCGCCGATTCGGGCGCACGACGGTGGAATGCCGTCTCGGCTTCGAATGCATGCGCTACCCGGAGCAGCAGGTGATCGGCGCGATCGGCGGTGACGATCTGCAATCCAACCGGAAGGCCGGATGAGCTGAAGCCGCCGGGCATCGACAGCGACGGTAGGCCTGTCGCCGAGATCAGCGAAGCGGCCCGCATCCAGTCGAGGTAATTGTTCATCGGCGTGCCGTCGACGACGGCGGGGTACTCCTCGTCCGCGGGGAACGGAAGTACCTGAACGGCAGGCGCGATCAACACGTCGTATCGCGAGAAGAACTGTCGCACTGCGGTATCGAGGTTCTTGCGAGCGGTGTTGGCGGAGATCATGTCTCGTGTCGTGAGCGCCATTCCCTTGTCGACGTTCCACTGCACGGCGCTCTTCATGCGATGCCGGTGTTCGTCCAACAGGTGCCCGTAGGCGGTGGCGAAGTCGAAGGCACGCGTCGTCTGGAACACCTCGTCCGCGTCGGACAGGTCCGGGCAATCGACGTCCACACTGGCACCGAGTTGCTCGAACACGTGCAGTTGGCGGCTCAGGACGTCGATCACCTCACGGTCGACGGGTACGCCGAGACCGAAATCCGTTGTCCACGCTACTTTCAGCCCACGCAGCGAGCCGGCCTCCTCCGAGCGGTACGAGTCGTCGAGCGGGAGACCACGAGGGCTGGACGAATCCGGACCGGCGAGTGCGCGCATCAGAAAGCGCACGTCCTCGATGTCGTGCGCGAGCACGCCCTGCCGAGCGATCCAGGCCCACGGGTTCTTGGCGGGCAGCATCGGAATTCGGCCCAACGACGGCCGGTATCCGACGAGGTTGCAGAACGATCCCGGAGTGCGCAGCGACCCGCCCATGTCCGACCCGTCGCCCGCCGGTTGTATCCCGGCGGCGATGGCGGCGGCGGCACCGCCACTGCTGCCGCCGGCACTGCGAGTCGGATCGTACGGATTGGTGGTGGTACCGAACAGCGGATTGAAAGTGTGTGAACCTGCAGCGAATTCGGGAACGTTGGATTTGCCGGTGGTGTTGACACCTGCGCGCTTGAGGCGGGCGATGATGCCCGAGTCCTCGGTGGGGACGTTGTCGGCCAGAATCGGCGAGCCGAAAGTCGTGCGCAGACCGGCGGTCAGGTGATTGTCCTTGTGCGTCATCGGGACGCCGTGCAGAACGGGCAGTGCCTCGCCGGACACCGTTGCGCGGTCTGCTGCACTCGCACGTTCGGTCGCCCCATCGATGTCGAAGGTCACGATCGCGTTGACGACAGGGTTGACGTCGTCGATGCGAGCCAGATGCGACTCGAGCGCCTCGCGGGCCGAGATCTCGCGATCACGGATGTGTGCCGCGAGCGCGCGCAGGGACAGTGACTGAATGTCGCCGGTCATGAAACTCCTCGCTTCGATCCGGATCGGCCGGAGTTGTTGTCGGAAGCCTGTTTCAAGACTGCACCACCGCGCGGAGCCCACCGGGCTATCGTCGTCCATTGAGCGTTTTCGCCGTTGGATTGGCGGTTTCGCTCAGACGGCCGAAAATTTCACACATGCAACATATCGGCAACGTGAACCGACTTGAGTGAGCAGGACATCCGAGCCCGGGGCTCGGTCGCAATCCGACGGTATGCGAAAGAGAGTCAATCATGTCCAGTCAGATCGACGGTCCACCGGCAACTGCGGATGCGCCCGAAACACGAATGCCCTGGGGGCTGAAGACACTGTTCCGTCTCGTGTCCAGCATCGAACGCGTCGGCAACAAACTGCCGCACCCCTTCCTGCTGTTCTGGCTTCTGGCCGCAGTGCTGGCAGTGGTCAGCGCGATCCTGGCCGCACTGGGCACCGGGGTGGTGCTACCCAGCACCGGTGAGGTGTCGATGGTTCGCAGCCTGCTCAGCAGTGACGGCGTAGCCATGATCTTCGGGACGGCACTGGACAACTTCGCGGGGTTCGCGCCGCTCCCCATCATCGTGACCGTCATCCTCGGCGTGTCCGTCGCCGAGCATTCCGGTGTGCTCACCACGCTGCTGCGCGCCACCATCGTGAAGCTGCCCGCCAAGTGGGTGACGTTCTCGGTTGCCTTCGCCGGGACCATGTCTCACGTCATGTTCGACGCGGCATTCATCGTCGTCCTTCCGCTGGCGGCAATGGCGTTCAAAGCAGCGGGCCGAAGTCCGGTACTGGGCATGATGGTGGCGTTCGTGGCCATCGCCGGTGGCTACAACGCGTCACCGTTGATCACACCCAGCGATGCCATCATGTCGTCGTTGACGACCTCCGCCGCTCAGATCGTCGATGCCGATTACAGCGTGACCCCGGTGGACAACTACTTCTTCAGTCTCGCGTCGTCACTGGTGATTTCGATCTTCATCACCCTGGTGGTGGAGTTGGTGATGGCCAAGCACATGAATCTCGATGCCGACGAGGGCGTCGAGGACGGAGCGGAGAAGCTGGCACTCGATCTCGAGCCGATCGAGAAGAAGGGAATGCGCCGCGCCGGAGCAGCTTTGGCGGTGTACGTGGCCGTCGTCGTCGCGGCACTGCTTCCTCCCTCGTCGCCGCTGCGTGGTGAGGACGGCGGGTTCGTGCAGTCGATCGTGCTGCAGAACATCGCGTTCTTCATCGCGATCGCCTTCGTCCTGGTCGGATGGGTGTACGGACGCACCACCGGCAGTCTTCGGCAGCTCCGTGAGATTCCGGAATCGATGGCCGTCGGCATCAAGACCCTTGCTCCGATCCTGGTGCTGTTCTTCGCAATTTCGCAGTTCCTCGCCTACTTCAAGTGGACCGGCATCGGCAACGTCGTTGCGGTCGAGGGCGCGGAACTGTTGAAAGCCGGTGGATTACACCCCCTCGTGGTGTTCGCCATGATGCTGGTGCTGATCTCGGTGATGAACCTGCTCGTCACCAGCGGTTCGGCGATGTGGTCGATGTTGGCCCCGGTTCTCGTGCCGATGCTCATGTACATCGACGTCAACCCAGAAACCACCCAGGCCGTCTACCGAATCGCCGATTCCTGCACCAACGCGATGACTCCGATGTCGGCCTACTTCGTGCTCACCCTCGGAC
Source organism: Rhodococcus sp. 05-2255-1e (assembly GCF_002259025.1). Taxonomy (NCBI): domain Bacteria; kingdom Bacillati; phylum Actinomycetota; class Actinomycetes; order Mycobacteriales; family Nocardiaceae; genus Rhodococcus; species Rhodococcus sp. 05-2255-1e. Next base: position 574,511 of record NZ_NOZE01000033.1, read on the forward strand.
TCATCCAGCGCTACAAGAAGAATGCAGGCATCGGTACCCTCGCCTCGTTCACCATCCCTGTCGCGCTGGGCATGCTGATCGTGTGGGCGGCGTTGTTCGCAGTCTGGTACCTGCTCGGCATCCCGCTCGGCCCCGGCGCACCGATCCGTTGACCGCAGTGACTGCCGCGTCGTACCGGATCAATACAGGTACGACGCGGAGTCCGCAGCCAGCAGACGGTTGCCGCTGCGTTTGGTGGCCCGCAGAATCGACACCACCGAGATCGCGTCGGCCAGGGTGGCCCAGTCCGAGGCAGTTGTCATGCGATGCAACGCCATTCGGTCCGGGCACGCGAGGTTGACGAGCAGACTGTCCGAGCCCGCGAGGGCCACCGCGTATCGAACCTCGGAATGTGCGAGCAGTAGCTCGACCAGTGCTTCGTGGTGTCGAGGCGGAACCTTGACCCAGGCAAGGGCTTCCGCCGAATACCCCAGCAACGCCGGTTCGACGACCACCCGCAGTCGGGATTTGTTGGTCTGCTCCAGCGTGTCCATGTGGCGTCGGACAGTGTTCTCGGTAGCGCCGACGACGCGCGCGATGTCCGAGGTGGGCGTCCGGGCATCCTCGGCCAGGACGCGCAGAATGCTGCGGTGCAGGGTCGAGATCTCCGGTCCCACACGGCCGTCCGGTTGGTAGCCCTCGTGTACGGGAGGCGTCAGGGCCGCGATCTGGTGCGAATTGAGAATTGCCGGCCGCCACTCGCGGACCGAGCGATAGACCCGCGTGATGGGATCTACCCGAATGCGTCTGATCCCGGTGATGCCGGGTAGGTCGTCGAGCATCAGATCCGCCAGATGGGCATCGTCGACCAGGACTTCGGCGACGCATTCCTCGTGCCCCGACGTGGCGTACACGAACATCGTGTCGTCGCGGCGCGCCAACCCGACTGCCACGGCACGTGCCATACCGACGTGACATCGAGCTCGCAGAACGACCGCGCCTGTCGCGCCGATCACGCCGACCACGCGCACGTCCCCGGAATCGAGTAGTTCCTTGCCGCGTCGGGTGACGGTGCGTTCGGGTTCACCGAGCGCCTCGGCGATGCTGACCCAGGACGCCCGGGGATTGACCTGCAGCGCCGCCGTGATTCGGCAACTCAGCGAGTCCAACTCGTCGGAGCGCTGCCTCATGCGTACACCTTCGCTCGTCGTGCCGACTCGGGTCGGCCGGTGCAGAAACAGGTTCGGTGCCCGAGGATCACCTGTCGATCCTCGGGCACCGGTACCGCGAAGTCCAGCTCAGAAGATTCCGCTGTACGCGTTGAGGGCGGGCTGACCACCCAGGTGCGCGTAGAGAACGGTGGAGTCCTTGCCGATATCGCCCTGCTGAACCAGATCGATCAGTCCGGCCATGGACTTGCCCTCGTACACCGGGTCGATGATCACGCCTTCGAGACGGCCGGTGAGCTTGATTGCCTCGATCGTGGAGTCGACGGGTATTCCGTAGTAGTCGCCGGCCCAGCCTTCGAGGACGGTGATCTCGTCGTCGCGAAGATCGCGTCCCAGTTCGATGAGTTCTGCTGTGTTACGGGCGATTCGGGCCACCTGGTCGCGGGTCTGAGCGATCTTGGCGGACGCATCGATGCCGATCACTCGACGCGGCCGTTCTTGCCCGGCGAACCCGGCGATCATGCCGGCATGCGTCGACCCGGTCACGCTGCACACGACGATCGTGTCGAAGAAGACGCCGAGCTCCTCTTCCTGCTTCTGTACTTCGTACGCCCAGTTGGCGAAGCCGAGTCCGCCGAGCTTGTGGTCGGAGCCGCCCGCGGGAATGGCGTAGGGTTTGCCGCCCGCTCGCTCGACGTCCTCGATGGCCCTCTGCCAGCTGTCCTTGAATTCGATTCCGAAGCCCGACGGATCGAGGCGGACATCTGCACCCATGATGCGGGAGAGCAGGATATTGCCCACCTTGTCGTTGACCGAATCCGGCCAATCGACCCACTTCTCTTGCACCAGAACGGCTTTGAGTCCGAGCTTTGCGGCGACCGCAGCCACCTGTCGCGTGTGGTTGGACTGCACGCCACCGATCGAGACCAATGTGTCGGCACCCTGCGCGAGTGCGTCGGGAACGATGTATTCGAGCTTGCGGGTCTTGTTGCCGCCGTAGGCCAATCCTGCGTTGACGTCTTCTCGCTTGGCCCAGATCTTGGCCCCGCCGAGGTGCGCGCTCAGTCGTTCCATCGGGTGAATCGGGCTCGGGCCGAAGGTGAGGGGATAACGCTCGAAGTCCGCGATCGCCACGTGGTTCTCCTTTGATCGGTGTGTCATGCAGGATGCAATATATCGCATACTGTACGTGGGACACCTCGCCAGCGAAAGCGGTGGGCTACGATATTTTGCATGCCGGTCCCCGTCGAGCTCGGAAAACACAAGCGCTCCCTGCTGCGCGACAACGCCTACGTCTCGATTCGCGACGCCATCGTCGACGGCACCTTCGCGCCCGGCGAGCGGCTGCGGGATGCCGAACTCGAGCAGTGGCTCGGGGTGTCGCGGACACCTATTCGCGACGCCATGGCCAGGCTGGAACTGGCGGGCCTCGTACACACCCAGCCCGGGCGTTCGACCATCGTGTCGACCATCGAACGCAAGGCGGTGCTGGACGCGCAGGCGGTCGCGGCATCGATGCATGCACTCGCGGTCCGGACGGCGGTACCGCTGATGAACAAGCGCGACATCGCCGCGATGCGTCGCGCCAACAAGGATTTCGCCGCCGCATTCACCCGAGGCGATGTGGACCGCGCGCTGGCCGGCGACGACGCGTTCCACGCAGTCGCCGTCGAAGCGAGTCAGAATCAGGTCGTGGTCACGGTTCTCGAGCAGGTGACGCCGACCCTGCGCCGGCTCGAACGACTACGGTTCGCCTCGCTGGTGGGCCGCGATTCGATAGCCCAACACGAACGAATCATCACGCTGTGCAGTGAGGGTGACGCGGTCGGCGCGGCCGCTGCCGTGCAGGAGAATTGGGAGTCGTTGTCTTTGCTCGTCGATCACGAGGACGGAATACCGGGAAACTGACACCGTCGAACGCCGGCGAAAAGCGGAGTGGCCGCGCCGCATCGGCGGCATAATCGGCCCATGGCCGACTTCAACGAGATCATCATCGACGAGTTCCGAAGCAACAATGGCCACGTGTCCACGGCCGGCTTCGGTGATTCGCTCGTCGTTCTGCACACGATCGGTGCCAAGAGCGGTGCGGTGCGTCTCAACCCGCTCATGGCGATTCCGGAGGGAGAGAGCTGGTTGGTGGTCGGCTCGGCTGCCGGGTCACCGAAAGATCCAGCGTGGGTGCACAATCTGCGAGCCCATCCGGCCATCGACATCGAGACACCCGGGGACGGAGGCATTCGCACCGTTGCCGTCGACGCCGACGAGATTCCGGAATCCGAGTGGGACCGGCAGTGGCAGAAATTCCTCGATGCCTCGGACGGATTCGCGAAATACACGGAAACGGCCGAGGGCAGGCGGTTCCCGATCTTCCGCCTGACCCCGACCGCCCAGTGAATCAGTTCTGCGTGTCGTCCTCGGGCGGGTGTGGGACGTTCTCTTCGTCGACGTGAGCACCGACTGCAGCCTCGTCGGGAGATTCTTCGCGCGGACCGTCGTTGCTGCCCTCGGATGGGATCTCTGCACCTGCATCGGTCGGCATGGTCATGAGCACTCCTGATCGTCGGTCGGTTGGTTGCTGCGCTCTGCATGCCCCGCTTCCGGTGGACTCAACCGTCGAGCGGTCGATTCCTGTTGACTAGCATCGTCAGGTATGGGACCCGATCGATCGATGACAGCTCGCGACCTCACACAGGCGATTGCCGAAGCGACGAGGTCATTTTTCGCACCGTCCAGTCTCGACGAGACTCTGCGCGGCGTGACGGAGAGCGCCCGATCTCTGATACCCGCGGTCGATTGCGCCGACATTCTCGTGGTGGCGGGGCCGAAGAAGTACCAGTCGCACGCCGCGACCAGTGAGCTGCCGGTGCGCCTGGACGCAATGCAGGAACGCCTCGACGAGGGGCCGTGCATCGATGCCGCACGAAGCGAGCTGTTCGTGCGGTGCAACGACTTCCGCTCCGATTCCCGCTGGCCACGTTTCGGTCCGGAGGCGGTGGGAGCAGGGGTTCTCAGCAGCCTGTCCTTCCGCCTCTACACCAACGAGGACACCATCGGGGCGCTCAACCTGTTCGCACTGACCAGTGATGCGTTCAGCGACGAGGACGAGGAACTGGGTCGCGTGCTCGCAACCCACGCTGCGGTGGCGTTGTATGCAGCGAACAAGACCGAGCAGTTCAAGTCCGGCTTGGCTTCACGGGACATCATCGGCCAAGCCAAGGGCATGTTGATGGAGCGGTACGGTATCGACGCGGTACAGGCGTTCGACTTGATTTCACGGCTGTCGCAAACCCAGAACATCCCGGTGGCCGCCTTGGCCGCAGAACTAGTCGACCTCGGTTCCGAATCGAACAAGGGCCGCTCGTCCAAATAGGCTCGCCGGCTGTTCACACCGTGTGCCGACGAGAGGGTGCAGTCGGCGGCACCGGATGGTCGTGAGGCGTCCCGGAGTTCACTGTCGACCCGGTCTGTGCGGTTGCCTCGTAGACGCGTGAGGTGCCCTCGGCGATGCGGTCCCACGAGAAGCGAGATTGCGCACGGTCGGAGCCGGACACTCCCAGCTCGAAACGCCTGGACTCGTTGCGTAGCAGCAGGGCCAGCTCTCGTGCCAAGCGACGACGGTCGCCCGGCCTGATCGAGCGGCCGGTGACCCCGTCGATCACCAACTCTCCGGCGTAGCCCACTCCGTATGCGACGACGGGAAGTCCGCACGCCATGGCTTCGAGGGTGGCGATCCCTGCCGATTCGGTCGGGGACAGGCAGACGAACACGTCGGCCGACCTCAACAGCGACGACATGTGGCGATGGCGGACCGGGCCGGTGAACACCGTGCGCCCGGCCATGCCGTGTGCTGCGGCGACCGTGCGTAGCTGCGCCACGCCGCTGGATTCGCGTGGCTCGCCGCCGACAACGACCAATTCGGTGTCGTCGAGTTTTCCGAGCAGTTCGATGATCGTCGATACCTCGGCATCCGACCCGACGGTCGCCACCCGACACGCGGCACCGCTGCGTGGTGCGGTCGGTCCGGATGGATCGAAGTCACTCAGATCCACCCCGGTCGGGACGATGGACACCTTGGCTCTGGCGACGCCCATCCGCGTCAACATGTCGGCCTCGTCGGGACATGACGCGATGATGCGGCTCGCCGATCGAGCGATCTTCTTCTCCATAGCCGCCCGGGGAACCACCGAATCGGTGCCGGCCGTCGGGGGCCCGGATCGGTCGGTCGCGGCGAGACCGTGGAACGACATCACCGTGGGGACGCCCGTCGCGCCGGCGGCCAGTATGGTTGCCAGCCCCGACACCCATGAATGTGCATGTGCTACATCGGGTTTCGTTCGGAGCAAGTGATCGCGGAGCGAGGAGGCGAACGCACTCGTGTGAGGTATCGATTCCTCTTCGGTCATCGGGACAGCAGGCCCCGCAGACAGGTTGACCACCCGGTAACCGTCGGGGGTGAGCAGCTCGTCCTCGTGGTTTGGGTTCTGCTTCCTGGTGTATACGTCGACTCGGGTGCCGGCGCGGGCCAGCGACGAGGCCAGCCGATCGAGCTGGGCAGCCGATTGTTCTGCCTCGATGCCGGCCGCATCAATTATCGGACTCACGTGTTCGGAGACAAGCGCAACGTGCATATCGATTCGATCCCTGATGGGTTCGCACGGCCCCTTTCGGGCGCATAGCCCGGCACCGGTGAAGGGTGTGGGATATGCCGACCCGATTTTGGAGTCAGCGTGCTCGAGACGCGGCCAGAACGGTCATCGCAACTGGGCGTCGAACAACACCCTATTACGTGCAGCCGCGTTGCGAAACCTCACACGAGGGAGTTGCCATCGCTGGAACGCTCACAACGGGCCGAACCGACGTGCCTTGCGGCCGAAGCGGGGAGCGTGTTCGGTACGGCTACCGGGCACTGAATTGCGGTCGGTTCAACCGTCAACCGCCGACAATCGCAGCAGCGTAGCGTGTTTCGCCAGGCGCATTTGTGTATACACTGTTTCCACGCGGTTGAGGAGAAGCCCCGTAGTCAGGAAGTAGCGACTGCGAGATGTGCCCGACCGCGCTCTTCGACACCTGATGGTCCGAGACTCGTATTCTCGAGAACTGGTGTCAGAGGCAGCCGACAGTCTCCGGTCGCGAGCCGGTGGAGGTGGGCAATGGTGTTTCTACGGTCGGTGCACAGTGATCCGGAATCGATTCGATTGTCGTTCTGTGGGCCGGACAATCCCGAGGACGGCGCATTCGCGCTGTCCGTGGACGAACTCGTCGGCGGACCGGTCGTCATCCGCATCGTCGGGTCGATCGACAGATCGGCAATTCCGGTCATAGGCGAATGCGTGTCGGAGGCCATCGTGTGCGGGCGGTCGCTGGTCGTGGATCTGCTCGATGTCGAATTCGTCGACCCCGCAGTGGTTCCCGTCCTCTCGGCAGCTGCCTCGCGGCTCGCTGCACACCGGTGTCGCGCGATCGTCGCCTGTACACCCGAGCTGCAGCGACAACTCGATCCGAGTGGCGCTCACCTCGGTACGGAGTGCGTCCGCAGCGTCGCGGACGCCGTTCGAAGTGCGGTGAAACCGGCGAGATCCGAACAGGTTTCGAATTCCTGCACAGGCGAGACGCCTGCGCGGTCGGCGTGACCGGCAGTTCCGCACCGTGCACGATCGTCGCCGCGGTGTATCTCGCGGTGGTCGTCGGCGATCACTCGGGCGACAGCGCCCGATGAGTGCATGGGCAGTTCCCACGGTTGGAGTGGAGGAGGAGTTCTTTCTCGCCGACATCGACATGCTGCGTCCGGTGGCGGTCGGACCCGGTGTCGTCGCGCATGCCCGAGCTGCGGGAATCGATGCCGTCTCGGAGCTGACCGAGGTACAGGTGGAGGCCAATTCGCCTCCGCTGCAGTGTCTTCGCGAATTGCGGGAGAACGTGATCTCCACCCGCGCCACGCTGTCGGCGGTGGCCCTGGCGCAGGGTGCCCACTTACTGGCGGCAGGCGTGTCGCCGGTTGCGCCTGCTGATCGTGGCCGCCTGCCCATCTCGGACGGCTCCCGCTATCGGCGTCTGGCCGAGACCTACGGGGCACTGGCAGAGAGCGTTGCCACGTGTGGGGGTCACATTCATGTCGAGGTGCCGGACAAGGAGACGGCGATCGGGGTATGCAATGTCGTGCGACCCTGGCTCCCGACACTTCTGGCGTTGACGTGCAACAGCGCTATACACGACGGCGTCGACACTCGGCACTCGAGTTGGCGTTCGACGGTGTGGGGCAGGTGGCCGACGGCTGGTCCGCCCCCTCACCTGAGTTCGACGGCGGAGTACGACGACCTGGTCGGCTCGATGATCGAGACCGGGATGATTCTCGACGAAGCATCGCTCTACTGGGATGTACGGCCCAGCTCCCACCAGCCGACGGTCGAGGTGCGGGTCGGCGACGTACCTGCGGTCGCCGAGGAGATGGTGTTGTCCGCTGCACTGGTCCGCGGTCTCGTCGTCACGGCCCTTCGGTCCATCGACCGCGGCGAGCCGGCACTCGTCGTGGCCGGCAATCACCTCGCAGCGGCATACCACCGTGCCCGCATGGATGGATTGACCGGCGTCGCAGTGGATCCGAGCACCGGGAGACCGGTGTCGGCATCGAGTCTGCTCCGATCGCTCGTCCGCTACGTGGAACCGGCGCTGATCAGCACAGGCGACCTCCGCTGCGTGCAAACTTCTCTCGAACGTTTGACGCACCTCGGGAACGGCGCGCAACGCCAACGCCGGATCTTCTCGCGCAATGCAGACGCTGCCGCCGTCGCTGCTCACGCAGCCCGTTTCACTACTGCCGAGTGGAACTCGCCGGTGGCACAGGACGCGGGTTGATCGCGGTGGTCGGCCTCGTCTGTAGGCGGCCGTGCCCGCGCCGCGACACTCGACCGATTCCAGGAAACGATCGACGATGCGAACGAAGGTGGTTATCGTGAAAGCCATGGCAAGCACTTCCGCCAGCATGCTTCGTGACGCCGGACTGAGGGTGACGCGTCCCCGAGAGTTGGTTCTCGATATCGTTGATGCACAACCGCATTCCGATACCGACACCATCTTGCGACTGGCGCGCGCCACCCTGCCCACGGTCTCGAAGCAGGCCGTGTACGACGTGCTCGATGCGTTGACTGCATCGGGTTTGGTTCGTCGTATCCGCCTCGCGGGTCACTCCGCACGTTACGAAACCAGGGTGGCAGACAATCATCACCACATCGTCTGCCGTTCCTGTGGTTTCATCGTCGACGCCGACTGCGCCACCGGTGAGCCACCGTGTGCACGACCCGCCCGAGATCACGGTTTCGTCCTCGACGAGGCCGAGGTGACCTACTGGGGAACGTGCCCCAGTTGTGCATCCGACCGATCGATCGCAGCCCGCGATCGTCCATCCACAATGCCCATCGGAAAGGACAATTCGTGACCTCCGACGCACGCCCACCCCACTCCGCCACCGAGACCGCCAGCACCAGCGAGAGCGAGAATCCGGTCATCGAGTCGCCGAAGCCCAAGGCGCACGCACCGCTGACGAACAAGGACTGGTGGCCGGAGCAGATGGACCTGTCCATCCTGCATGCGCATACCTCCAAATCGAACCCGTTCGGCGAAAAGCTCGACTACAAAGCGGAATTCGAGAAGCTCGACGTGGACGAGCTCAAAGCCGACGTCGTCTCGGTGATGACCACTTCGAAAGATTGGTGGCCGGCCGACTACGGCCACTACGGCGGACTCTTCATTCGTATGAGCTGGCACGCCGCCGGCACCTACCGCACGTTCGACGGACGAGGCGGTGGGGGTCAGGGCGCGCAACGCTTTGCGCCACTGAACAGTTGGCCGGACAACGCCAACCTGGACAAGGCGCGTCGGTTGCTGTGGCCGGTCAAGCAGAAGTACGGCAACAAGATTTCGTGGGCTGATCTGCTGGTGTTCGCCGGTAACGCGGCGCTCGAGTCCATGGGGTTCGAGACGTTCGGATTCGGCTTCGGTCGGGAGGACATCTGGGAACCGGAAGAGGTCTTCTGGGGTCCCGAGGATCAGTGGCTGGGCACCGACAAGCGATACTCCGGCGAACGGGAGCTCTCCAAGCCCCTCGGTGCCACCACCATGGGCTTGATCTACGTCAATCCCGAAGGCCCCGAGGGAGAGCCGGATCCGGTGGCCGCGGCCCACGACATCCGGGAAACCTTCGCGCGGATGGCGATGAACGACGAGGAGACTGCGGCGCTGATCGTGGGCGGACACAGCTTCGGCAAGACGCACGGTGCCGGTCCGGCCGACAAGATCGGGCCCGAACCCGAGGGTGCTCCCATCGAACAGCAGGGCCTCGGCTGGAAGAACGGCTACGGCAAGGGCAAAGCCGAGGATCAGATCACCAGCGGGCTCGAGGTGGTCTGGACGGAGACTCCGACGCAGTGGGGTAACGGCTACCTGAAGAATCTCTACGGATACGAGTGGGAGCTCACGAAGAGCCCCGCCGGCGCGTGGCAGTTCACTGCCAAGGACGGTGCCGGTGCGGGCACGATTCCCGATCCGTTCGGCGGTCCGGGCCGTGCCCCCACGATGCTCGTCACCGACATCTCCATGCGGGCAGATCCGGCGTACGAGAGGATCACTCGGAGGTGGTTGGATCACCCCGAGGAGCTCTCGCTCGCGTTCGCCAAGGCGTGGTACAAGTTGCTGCACCGCGATATGGGACCGGTGTCCCGGTACCTCGGGCCGTGGGTTCCCGAACCCCAGCTGTGGCAGGACCCAGTGCCCGCTGCACAAGGTGAGCAGATCGACGACGCGGACGCGGCGGCCCTGAAATCCGCAATTCTGGACTCGGGCTTGACAACTGCTCAGCTCATCGGTGTCGCGTGGTCGTCGATGAGCAGCTTCCGAGTCACCGATTACCGCGGCGGTGCCAACGGCGCTCGGGTTCGGCTCGAGCCACAGAAGAGTTGGGAGGCAAACGAACCCGAGGTCCTCCGCGAGGTGCTCGCAATCTTGGACGGTATACGCGAAAAGTTCGAGGGCTCGGCGGCCGGTGACAAGAAGGTCTCGCTCGCCGACGTCCTCGTGCTGGCCGGCAATGCGGCCGTCGAGAAGGCCGCACGCGACGCCGGGTACGAGGTGACCGTCCCGTTCCGGCCGGGTCGCACCGACGCGACGCAGGAGCAGACCGACGTCGAATCGTTCTCGGTACTCGAGCCACGAGCCGACGGGTTCCGCAACTACATGGCTGCAGGGGAGAGCACTCCCGAGCAGGTGTTGTTCCTCGATCGCGCCTACATGCTGAATCTGACTGCGCCCGAGATGACGGTTCTTCTCGGCGGTCTTCGAGCCTTGGGGGCCAACCACGGTGGTTCGAGCCATGGAGTGTTCACCGATCGCCCCGGAGTTCTGAGCAACGATTTCTTCGTCAATCTGCTCGACTCCGACACCGAGTGGACGACGAGTGAGGACGGCACCTACGTCGGCACGGATCGTGGCTCCGGCAGCCAGAAGTGGACAGCGACATCCATCGACCTGGTGTTCGGGTCCCATTCACAACTGCGAGCGCTGTCGGAGGTGTACGCCCAGGCCGACAACGGTGGCAAGTTCGTCGACGACTTCGTGGCCGCGTGGGCGAAGCTGGCAGACAACGATCGATTCGACATCCGGTAGCGCGGAGCCGATCACCGGGTGAGCCAGATGCGCCTTCTGGCAATGGCTTTGATTCGCGTCACCATGACAGGGCTGAGGCCGAACTCGCCGAACACGCTGCCGGGATCGCGGTTGAGGATCTCCAGCACGGTGCGGTAGTAGTCCTGAGTCGACATCGCGAAGGCGGACCGGATTTCCTCGTCCGGTCCGCCTCCGTGATTGACCCATCTCAGGGCGAAGTCGATCATGGCGCGGTCTGTGTCGGAGTAGAACGCTACCGGTCGCTCTGCCCCCGCAGAAGTACGTCGATTCGGCATAACACACCTCCTGGAACTGACTGTCGATCCGAAATTAGCACTGCTCGCGAACACGTGCCAAGGGTCCGGTATCTGCGATAAGGACCCGAATATCGGTCGTAAGCCCCGTGTTTGGACTGCCGTCGTGCGTGGAAGTCGATACACAGCTCGGCGTACGCGCCCGGGCCGTGCGGTCGAGCCAGGGGCCGGAGGTTCAACCCCTGCAGCCTCCGGCCCCGCGCCCACAGAACCAGTCGCTGAAACAATCCGGCGAACACCTTCGACGAATCAGGTACGGAGAGTGTGTGATGGACACCGATGCAGAACAGCGTCTACCGACCGAGGCCGACGCCTCCTCGGTATGTAGGAAGATTGCCGACCTGGCGCAGACGTACGACATCGCGATCGGCACCGCCGAATCGCTGACCGCCGGAAATCTCGCGGCCATGCTCGGCAAGGCACCGTCCTCGGGGCAGTGGTACCGCGGCGGAATCGTCGCGTACCACGAGAGCGTGAAGCACACGCTGCTCGAGGTCCCCGACGGCCCGGTCGTCAGCGAACAGGCCGCGACGGCGATGGCTCGATCGACGGCGTCGCTGGTCGGCGCACATCTGACGATCGCCGTCACCGGCGAAGCCGGGCCGCAGAGCCAGGAAGACCAACCACCGGGGACGGTGTGGGCAGCGGTGTACGACCGCGGCGAGGTACGCACCGAATGCAAGCACTTCGAGGGTGAACCGGAAGAAGTTCTGGCCCGGACCATGGCGTTTTCCCTCGATACCCTGCTGCGCCACGCGCGGAAACGGGCCCACGGGTAGCTGACGCCGGGGAGTGCAAACAACTGTTCGTCAACGAGATCGGAGCGCAGTATGAGTACCGATTCCAGTGTCCGAAGCCGTATTCAGCACGAGCTGGGTGTTCGGCCGTCGATCGATGCCGACGAGGAAATCCGCCGCCGGGTCGGTTTCCTCGCCGATTATCTGAGGGCCAGTGGCACAGCGGGTTTCGTGCTCGGCATCAGCGGGGGACAGGACAGCACCCTGGCCGGAAAGCTCGCTCGGCTGGCCGCTCGCGAGGCCGCGGAACTCGGTAACCAGGCCACATTCGTCGCGGTGCGTCTGCCGTACGGAACTCAGGCGGACGAAGCCGACGCCGTCGTCGCACTCGACTTCATCGAGCCGGACCGGACGGTCACTGTCGATATCCGCGACGCCGTCGACGCCTCGGCGCGCTCGGCCGCCTCGGCGCTGGATACTCCGCGTATCGCGGACTTCGTACGGGGCAACATCAAGGCGCGCGAACGCATGATCGCGCAGTACACGATCGCCGGCCAGGAGAATCTTCTGGTGGTGGGTACCGATCACGCGGCCGAGGCGGTGACGGGCTTCTTCACCAAATACGGTGACGGAGGCGCGGACGTCACTCCGCTGAGCGGTCTCACCAAAAGCCAAGGTGCGCAGCTCTTGCGGCACCTGAACGCACCGGAATCGACGTGGCGCAAAGTGCCGACAGCAGACCTGGAGGACGACCGTCCCGCGCTCCCGGACGAACAAGCACTCGGCGTCACCTACGCACAGATCGACGCATACCTGCAGGGCGGACCCGTCGACGACGATGCGGTGGACACCATCGAGTGCTGGTTCGACAAGACCCGGCACAAGCGCGCCATGCCGGTGGGGCCGGACGATCGGTGGTGGCGCACGGCCGTCGACTGCCGGCCCTGAGGCACCGTCGACGAGACGTTATCGACGGCGATGGATCCGGGGCAGTAGGAACCAGAACGCGACGGCCGTCGACGCCACGACAGCGGCCGCGGGGGCTGCGGCGCGCACACCGAGCACTATCTCGAACGTCAGGGCGGCTGCACCCACCAGTGTCACTCCCAACATGGCGAGACCGCTGATGGCGAGTATGTTGCCGACGCGCACTATGACCCCTATTGCACGCTGCCGGAACAGGAGTCGGTGCATGCTGACGGGAGCCGCCAACAGGATCGTCGCAAGCATCGACGCCGACACCGTCGTCAGATAGACCACGTGGCCGGCCGTGGACAGCCCGTCGAAGCGGGCCTGGAACGGCAAAGCGCGCAACGAAACTCCCACTCAGCAGTTGGATCGCAATTGGTCGTCGTTGCTACAGGAACTCCGTGTCGTACAGACCGGTGTACAACTTCTGACCGGGTTCTTGTTGACCTTGCCGTTCCAGGCCCGCTTCGACGGGCTGTCCACGGCCGGCCACGTGGTCTATCTGACGACGGTGTCGGCGTCGATGCTTGCGACGATCCTGTTGCG